>CAWGJM010000036.1:0-248721 GCA_963822795.1 uncultured Alphaproteobacteria bacterium | reverse complement strand
GCTGGACGGCATCGCCATCGCGGAATTGCCAGAGTTCATCGCGAGCGATTATCTGGCTGATGGCCGCCTGGAGGCATCCTGAAGGACTGGACCCTTCCTAAGGGTGGGCTCTACTTCGTCACTCCCTCTGCGCGCGCACGGCCGGCTAAGGTCGAAGCCTTGGCGGGTTTTCTGTCTGATCGCTTGCCGAGCCCGTCTTGGGTGTTGGAACGATAGAATCCATTTCGCCCTATTCGCAAAGTGTTGAGTGCGAGGGATCGCATCGGTTAACACGGTGGCGCAGCACGATGAGTGGACGGGGCCTGTTCCGGCCCGTCTGGCGAATAATGCTTGAGATGGCTCCCGAGACGCTCGATAAAGTCGCTCACCTCGATCGCGTCGTTGAAATGCGCGACGAGCCGGCCTTCGGGATCCAAAAGATAGGTGATCGCGGTGTGCGGCACGTCGTAGCCGCCGTCATCAGACGACGGGGAGCTGCGCCTGGCGAAGACGCGGAAATTGCGCTTGGCATCGTCGATCTGTGCCCGCGACCCCGTCAATCCGAGAATTGACGGATAGGCCCGCAGGTAGTTGCGCATCACCTGCGGAGTGTCGCGATCCGGATCGACCGTGATGTACAACACCGAAACCCGGACAGGGGTTTCGCCGAGTGCATCCAACGCGGCGGAGAGTTTCGTCAGTGCCCGCGGGCATACGACCCGGCAATGTGTGAAGCCGAAGAAAACGAGCACGAAGCTGCCGCGGAAGCTCTCGGCGTCGACATCGCGGCCGTTATGGTCCGTCAAATGGAATGTATCGCGGATCGTCGGCGGTTCGGAGGAAGGCGGGACGTGCATGCGTTCACTCTTCAAACGTCATGACGTAGGCTCCGGGACCCGCATCGAGATGCCTGAGCAAGAGACCGTCTTTGCATGGCTGCAAATCGACGTGGCCGCTCGTTTTACCTGGCAAGTCCGATTCTCCGCGGGCGATCTCCGTGCCGTTCCGATGCAGGCTCCAACGGCCGCGCGACCGCAAATTGCCGAGCATCACCGCACCGTCGGAAGCAACGCCCCGTCCGTCAAGAGAGAATTCCAGCCGGTTAGCGACCACATCGAACCATGCCTTCGACACATCGAGATCGTCGGACACGCGCGTTAAGGCTGGCTCCGCAAAGCGCGCCGCGTCCCAAGGCTCGTTGTAGAACCGCCATAGGCCGTCGGGAACGTTCAGCCTTGCGTATCCCACCAGCACGTTGCCGGACATCGGTTCGATCATGGTGGCGTTTCCGTCCGCGTCGGTCGCGGCGTCGTTGCGCGGGTAATACAGACCGCCATCGCTCCAACGCGGCGACATGTGCCGATCGGCGTGCCTGAGCAGGCCGCGCAGCGTCGTGTCGTCGCCCATCTCGGAAGCCCATGCGGCCATCCATCCGAAATCGCAACTGTCGCTGACGATAGTCTGTCCCATGACGAGGGGGCGCTCGCCGGCGATCACCGAGAATTCGCCGTCCGGTCCTGACTTGAGGAAATCTTTCGCTTGGACGGCGTAGTGCGCGTGCACGAAATCGCGGTTCCACATGTTCATCAGTGCTCCGCACCATGCGTCGACCCACACGGCCTTGCCAATGTTCGGCCGCACGGCCTTGGTGTCCTGAGCGAGCATGATGTTGTAGTGGCCGTTGTCTCCGATCCTCCCGAAATCCTTCCAGGCCTGTTCGTACCCGCTGACGACGTCGGCGGCGATCGATCCGCCGTAGACGAGGTCGTGGAGCCGGAAGCCGAGGATCGCCGGCTGATTGCAGATCTGGAACGTGCAGTTCGGTTCGCAGGCGACGCCCAAATATCCGCTTTCGACCATCTGCCAGTAGAGATGCGCGTTGAGCGACTTCTCGTCATACACGAAACGCTTTTCCTCGCCGCCCCAGAAATAGGACCAGAACCGGAGTGTGAGCGCGCCAGGCTGCGCATAGCGGTCGTCGTCGAACAGATAGTGATACATCAGCGCCATCGACTGGAGGTATGCGCTGTACATGATGTTGTCTCGGATAACGGGGTCCCACTGCTCGACATATCCCGAGCTGAGATGCGCGTTGAAGATGCTACCGCCTCGGCTGACGTCGCGCCAATACATCCACACTTCGGGAAGCAGCATCTTGCCGATCAACCGCTCGAAGATCGGCTTGAACACACCCGGGGCGGCGGGCAGTCTGTGCCGGTGGGTGAGAGCGAGCGCATAAGCCATGTAAGCCAGCTGGAATCGGTAACCGCCGAAATCCTCCTGCCCGTATCCCTTCCCCTTCATCAGGTCCCATTGGTTCGGCGGTTGACGGGACAGATTCGCGAAATGCCGGAGATGGCCGATCTGGAGGCGGTCAAGGCCTGTCGAGGGATGGGGGGAGCCGGAGTTTCGGTGTGGTTCGCCGGGATTGTTCATCGATTCACCCTCCCTGACTGTCGCTCGCGACGTTGTCCTTTGGCGTTCCTCGCGCGCCGCGCGTCAGTCCTTATTTCTAACGGTATCCTTGACGGCCCGTGCCGAGTCAAATTCCACGTTGTGGGGCTCTCCTAACCTTCTCGACCTTCCGGGCCTTACACGCCCTGTACGATATCGCGCGTATCCGGATCGATCGAGACCGGCCCGCGCGGGCTTTTTCAGGCCATTTCCTTCATCACCGCAACCAGGGTGCCGCCGCTCAGGCCGCCGATTCTCTACAGGGGCCTCTTAGATGAGGTGCATTCCGTCGTAGGCACGGACGGCCATGAGGCCGGGACACGACTTGAACGCCTGCCGGTAGGCAGCGACAGCCCTTCGAAATCCGGCAACTTCGGCATCTGCAATTCTGCAACGATGGTTTTCAGGCTCTTCTATTTTGAAATAATGCGCCTCGCCACATGTTTGTCTCACCCGCTGGCGGCCAGGCGCAGGTCTGAGCGCATACATGGGAGAAAAGAGCATGTCGGACAACATCGAGAATCTGCTGGCTCGCAACCTTCACGAGGTCTTCGGGGAGCGCGACCCGGCACGGCGCTTAACTGCGATCGAGGCGATCTTCGATCGCGATTGCCTCTTTTCCGATCCGCGCGGCCGGCACGTCGGGCATCGCGCGTTGGAAGATGCGGTTGTCACCTTCCAGGCGCAGTTCCCGGATCATGTCTTTTCGCAGATCGGCAACATCGATGCCCTGCAGGATAGCGGACGGCTGGCCTGGGCGTTCGGCCCGCCGCACGAACCGCGCCGGATCGCCGGACTGGACGTTGCCGTCGTAAACGCGGGACGGATCTCGGCGCTTTACACCTTTCTCGACGCAACGGGCACGTGACGCGCGCGCGTCGAAACGCCCGACCTACCGATCACGGAGACAAAAAATGAGCCATCAACAAAATATCGCTATTGCGCAGAAGCTTCTGGAAGGAATCGGCAGTGGACGGAATCCGGCCGAGATCGCAGCCCTGTTCGACGCCGATCTCATATTCGAGATCCAGGGCGATGACGGCGTGCTTCCCTGGATCGGCCGCAAGACCGGTCGCCAGGCAATCGCCGATTTCGTCCGCGATATCCGCACGCTGACCGAATCCGTCAGCTTCGAAGTCGAGGACATCCTCGCCAGCGACAACCGCGCCGCAATCATCGGGGCGCTTCAAACCCGGATCAAGGCGACCGGCAAGATGATTGCGACGCAGTTTGCCATCATCCTGACGATCACCGGCGATGTCGTAACGCGCTACCAGATGCTGGAGGATAGCTTCGACGTCTCGAAGGCGGCCCGCACCTGAATATGTCTTTCGGCCAACAGACGGGAGACTCAGATGCGCAATGCTCAGAGTGTTTGGTGCAATGGCGACATGTGAAACATCTGACTCCGGTCTGGAGAGAACCCCTTCTGACCGAACGTTTGTGTTACTGGCGGCCGCAATTACAGGTGTTGTGGCAAGCAATCTTTCTTTTCGCCCCCCAAATTCTTGTAGGCCCGATCGGTTCGTCGCTGGGCATGACTGAGCAGCAGGCGGGCATTATCAGCAGTATTACCTTTCTGGGATACGCGTCTGGCCTGTTTCTGCTGGTGCCGTTGACGGATATCCTGGAGAACAAAAGGCTCATTCTTTTCACGCTGATTAGTAATATTATCGCTGCGTTCACGACTGCGGCGCGGCGTGGCAGGCACGCGCGAGCTGGCGCGTCGTCATCGGGTTGGCAGTATTTTGGCCCGGGAATAGCCAGCCCTGCGGCCGCGCAATGCGATACCAGTCGCGCAGAAGTGCGAGCAGCACGGGGGAAAGCATCGCGTGGCGATCCTTGCGGCCTTTGCCCTGCTCAACGCGCAGCATCATGCGTTCGGAGTCGATATCGGACACCTTTAGCGAGACGACCTCGGAGACGCGCAGTCCCGCCCCGTAGGCGACACTGAGCGCCGCCTTGTATTTGATGCTCGGCGCTGCCTCCAGAAAGCGCGCAACCTCCTCGGGGCTTAAAACGATTGGCACCTTGCCCGGCTCGTGCATGAATGACAGGTGCTTGGCGAGGTCGAAACGATCAAGCGTCACATTGAAAAAGAACCGCAGCGCTGAGACCGTGGCATTGATTTTTGGTGTGCCTGCGCCGCTCGACGCGAGATGCAGTCGAAAGCCGCGTACCTCCTCCGATTTAGCCGTGTCGGGAGAGCGCTAACTTAGCTATCGCCATGTCTTCAATCATGCGCCGACGCAACGGGCTGATGGCCTGATCGGTCATTGGGGATGCTCCTGTCTTGAGTGAGGTTGTCGAAACCCCTCAATCTCAAGACAGGACGCCCCGTCACACTATCCTGTTGACCGTGTCACCCGCCGCGGCGACCTACCGCGCGAGCGGTCTAGTCCATTGGCACATCTCGGACTTGGCGCGACCTCAGACTTGAGTCCGCCTTCGGGGCTAAAGCGGACATGACCGGAATTAGAAGTCGCTGCATCTAACGAGATGTAAGGGCCTGATTTATACCCGAAGCCGAACCACCGCAACAAACACGGGATGTCCGATGCGCGGCGCGTCAAACTAGAGCGGATGTGTCTAATTGCGGCGACACTGCTTGCGACTTCATCACCTCGGCGCGGCGGCGGCATGGCCACTAACAGCGCGGACCTCTCGCACATGTTTATTCGATCAGAATCAGACCGGGAGGGAGTGACTCGTCGTATAGACTGGCCCGGTCGGATCGTCCGATCGGAACGAATCCTTTGATTTTTGCGGTCTGCAGCGTAGGGACGCCGGATTTCTCCAGCTTGCTGGCAATCAGGCCGCGCAAAGGCATGGGTAGATCCAGGCTCCGATCGTCGACGGCGCGCGCGGCCCGGAGGAACAGAATCTGCAAGTCGAGCAACTCCGGCGTAGTCCAATCGAAGCGCTGGAAAGCCTCATACGCGTGCTCGACGAGATCGGGCGAGACGACAGTCTCCGGCCCTGCGTAGAGCGGAGTTCGGTTGAGCAGGAGCCCGAGCGCCGCAAGATAAGGTGCGCAGTGCCGCTTGGCCTCTGCAAGCGTCACCGCGATGTCGCAGAAGCAACGCACCAGTTCCGCCTTGGTGTCGTGGTGGATCAATTCCAGGGATCCAGCCAGGCGCACGAGTTCGTCGGGCGCCCTGCCGCTGCGGATCCTATCGATCTCTCCGGCCATAAGCCTGGTCTGGCGTTCGCGCGTGAGCCCGCCCGCCACCCTGCGCCAGAGGATGTATTCCTGGCTCTTGATGCGCCGACCGGGAAAACACGGGCCATCGTCGTGCACCCGCCACAGGGCATCGATACGAAGGTCGTCCCGGACAACGCCGAAGCCCGGGCGCAGCAGGTATCCAGCCATGATGAGCCATGCCTCTTCGTGGTCCGCCGAACGTCGTCTGTTGTCCCGCCGCTCCTCGAGCGCGGGCCAAAGGGCGCGCAGCAGGGGTCCGTTCCATTCACTTCTGGCAGACGCGACGATGCGCTCCACACCCTTGAGGATCGTGGCAGCAGTAATCTTGTTCTTTTTGCTGTCATTGGCAGGCTGGGTGAACACGATCCCGATCTGCTTGCGTGCCGTTTCCAGCGCGTCCGCTGAAGCGTTCGGTTCAATCGGAGCGATTGTTTCCCGCACCCGCCCCGCACCGGGCGCGCGCGCGACGCCTTGGACGTGCTCGCGCATGTTGAATTCCAGCGGCCAAGACCGCTGGACGGCGGGGTCGGCGCTGACGCACGAGATGTGGAGCAGCCCCAATGCGCTCATCCGCGCCGTCAGACCGACGGGCAACATCCCGCCCGCTTCTGGACCGGAAAGCTCAGCCGTCTTGACGATGGTCTGAAGCGGGGGCAACGGGTGAAATTCGCCTTCGGACCACGAAACAATTTCGCCGGCACGGCTGACGCTCTTCCGGGTTGAGGAATAAGCCTGGAAGCGGACCAGGCGATCGGTGCGGAGCTTCAGCCCAAGATCAGTGATCTCAAAAAGCTGCGAGGGCGCTGCACCCTGAGGAAGAACGCATACGAGGGGAGGACGCACAGTCTGGCGATTCGTTGCCTGTATCCCCTCCACTTCGAGAAAGATCGCAGCGGCGGCCCCAGCAGCGATGCGAGCCGAGCGGTGATGGAGAAGGGCACCAAATCGCGCGGCTCCGCGCGCCACAGCTAGATCCGGCTCCTCGTTCTCCAGAACCTGCGGTACGAAGCCGTCCTGCCAACCTCCGATTTGCTCGCGGAGTCTTTGGCGCAGGAGCGGTGGTCGGACGGATCCGCCGTTGAACAGGACGGCATCAACGCGCGGGCAATCGTTGAGGAATTCGGCAAGGTGTCGGGTTATCCCGCTGTCGGAAGGATAAGGAAGTCCCCATTCCCTCAATGCCGCGTGCGTCCGGTACGGCCGCGCCGCCGCGTCGCAGAAAGGAAAAAATCCGTCCAGCAATAGGCTCTCAATTTCCGCCCGCATCACCGTGGCCGCCTGCGAGCCGCCGACCATCCCCGACCCGCGACCGGCCAGCGCAACAACGAACCGCTCATCCGGCGGCCCCGTAGCCGCCAAAGCGCGCTCTTTCAAATGGCGGCAGGCGGCGACGAGCTGATCCCATTGCGGGCCAGAAAGCTGACCGGCCGCCCCCCCAAGCCGCGGCTCCAGGAAATGGGCCATGGCAAGGTCGATATTGTCGCCGCCGAGCAGCGTATGATCGCTCACCGCGATACGCCTGATGTCAGGTTCCGGCGTTTGCTCGTTCAGGCGAACTTCAAAAATGCTGAAATCCGAGGTACCGCCGCCAATATCGATGACCAACACGTGTCGCAGTCCGACATCGCCGATGTCGGTCCGCTGCCATAATTCGCGCGCTGGATCGTGGCTTTCCAGCCAGCAATAGAACGCAGCCTGCGGCTCTTCGAGCAGTCGCACATCGCCGGGGAAGCCCGCTTCCTCGGCGGCGGTAATCGTCAGCCGCTGCGCCGCGGCATCGAAGGAGGCCGGGACAGTGACCGTGATGTCTTGATCATCGAACGCAAACCCGGCCTGGGCAAATCGGCTGTTCCAGATCCCCCGCAGATAGTTCAGAATCAGTGCCGAGGCGCGGACCGGTGAGATTTTCTGCTCACGTGCCAGAACCGTCGATCCCCACGGCAGAAAGGGCTCCGACCGGTCGGCAGCGTGATGGCAAAGCCACGACTTCGCGGAATGGACGACCCGTCCGGGCGCTTCACTTGCCTTCACGCGTGCAAAAAGGCCAACGATCCATTGCCCGGCTCCGACCTCCTCACCGCACAAGTGTGCTGCGACCGCTTCCTCTGGCAGGTACAGGAAAGAAGGTAACGTCGGCTTCTCGGTCAGACTCGCCAGGGCTTCCCATTGCGGGACGAGGAGGACCTCTGGCGTCCCCTCGCCGACCAGTGGGGCGAATGCGAGTGCGGAGTTGGTCGTGCCGAGATCAATACCAATAGCGAAGCGGGCGCGGTCTTTCGTCAAGAATTACCTCCAGAGGCGGTCCGGCCCCTATTCCGTGCGGACTTGGAACTCAACCTTCCATCGGCGATCGGAGTTCGTGTGCCTCATCCAAAGCTCAAGGACGCCAAGTTCGGTGACGACGGGGCTGACGCGGACCGGCACCACCTGCCCCACCGGGACGTCCAGTGCCGGGATCGCGACTTCGAGCAGGCCAGCGTCATCAAGCTCACGCTCAGCGTCGGGGAGTATCTGTCCCGGCGTATCGCCGCTTCGTACCGAGGAGGAGAAAAACCGAAACTCCGCCGTGCCGCCGGTGGCAAGGCCGAACTCGCGTCCTTCGATCAGTAGTTCCGTGCCTTCCTGCATCCCCTGCGGGACAACACACAATGCTTTCAGCGGCGGCTTGTAGCCCGGAATGGCGGGCATCGACGTTTCCAGGCCGATGTAATAGGAGCGCGCTGCGCCGGCCTTGATGCGCATGCCCTTGCCAGTGGCGCGGAGACGTCCGTAGATCGCGCCGCCGCGCGCGACGGCGAGATCTGGTTCGAAACCCTGCAATTCGCGCACTGGCTGGCCCCCATTCCAGGACGCCAGCAGATCAAGCACCCGCGTCCGGATTGACGCGGCCTTGAAGACACCCCCATTGAACAAGACCGCGGTCGGCATCAGCACCTGCGTTCCAGCCGATGCTCCCACCAGAGTGGTAAGCTTTTCGCTTGCCTTCACGTTCTGCAGGCTTTGGGCGAGAAACCGGGCGATATGCTTGCTGACGACCGGATCGGAAGCATAGGGCAGACCGAATTCCTGCAGCCCTGCCCCACGGCTCTCGCGCGGCAGGTCGTCAACGCTGGTCCTGGAGAAAAAACCGTCGAGAACAACTTGCTCCAGCGTCTCGCGATCGAGGGTCGTTGAGACAGTCTTGGCAAGCAGGCTGGAGCCGCGCGAGGGGACCGCGATGGGCGCCTGCGCCAGCCCGCTATTATCAAAAAGGACGATCTTGGCTTTGGAGGCGGCATGCACGAGCGCCAGGAATTGCCAGGAATCCAGCTGTTTGCCCGCGGCCTCAAACTTGGCGTTCAACGCATATGCGAGCGCCAAATCCATATTGTCGCCACCTAGTAGAATGTGCTCGCCGACGCTGACACGCTCAAGTTCGAGGTGACCTTCGACATCTGTGACCGCGATCAAGCTGAAATCGGCTGTCCCGCCACCGACATCGCAGACCAGCACGATATCGCCATCAGCAATCAGGTTTCGCCATTCTCTGTGGGTCTGAACCATCCAGGCGTAGAATGCAGCCTGCGGCTCCTCCAGCAATGTGACGTCCTCAAGCCCCGCAGTCTTGGCGGCCTCGGCGGTGAGGCTTCTTGCGACCTCATCGAACGAGGCAGGAACGGTAACAACGATCTCGCCTTCCGAGAGGTCCCAATCCCGCCCCTGCGTCCGTTCGGAATGCAGGAACGCGTCCCTGAGATATCGGAGGTAAAGGCATGAGCATTCGAATGGCGAGAGCTTCTCTTCCGCGATGTCGGATCGCCAGGGCAGGATCCGCTGTTTCGGGTCGATATGCGGGTTGGACAGCCAGGATTTGGCAGAGATCGCGAGGCGATCAGGCACGAGCGCCCCCCGCTCGCGCGCGAACTGACCAATGATCGCGCGTTCTCCGGCATCGTTCCAGGGCAGAGGAAACGAACTCTGCGGGAACTCCTGGGAGTGCGGAATATAGACGGCTGACGGCAGTGTCGGCATCTCGCCGATCTGATTTGGTCCTAAGGTTTGCGCGATTTCGATAATCCTGGTCTCACCGCTCTCGAGATCGCCGATCGCGATTGCGCTGTTGCTAGTGCCGAGGTCGATAGCAAGACTGAAACGAGCGCTCATGGGGGAGGGTTGTCCTGGTTGTCGTGCTGTCAATTCGCCTCAATAGCCGCGCGTGAGGGAAAGCACCGGTTGTACGTGATCCGGCTCGGGCGTCCGGCAGCCGGCCGATGCGAGCCCGCTTATCTCAGTTCCACCTCCGCCGGGGCGATTGCTGGAAGTCGACCGCTCGAGCTCCGCAAAACGCGCGGTAGTTTCACCGCATCCGTTTTCCAGCCGTGATGGACAAGCACTCCCGAGAACGGCGCCGGGCCGCTGATCTTGCCCAGCAGTCGGTACTCGTCCGGCGAATAGCCAGTGGCGACCTGCACTGTCGATCCCTCGCTCGCTGCGCACACGGGGGAGATTCGGAAATGCTCCAGCAGGGCGGTCCTGCATCCGGCGTGGACCACGCGCGCGGCTGCCCCAACCTGTGCATCATCATGCCCGTTGATGTCGTCCATCAGGAAGTCGACCAGCCGGCCCCTTGCCTGCAGCATCGCCAAAAAGCTGACGATCTCGGCGTCTGCCTGATTTGCGCGAGTCGTAATAGGCATCGGTCGGGCCGCCTCAGCGCCAGCACTTCGGCTATCCCGTGACGGGCCGCGCCCGACCAGGATCGCTATCAGCGCGACAAGGCTCAGCGCCACCGCCCCACCCGATAGATACATTTGGAATGCGCTCGCTGCCGGCAGCAATTCCAGAGCGTTCACCACGACCAGGAGCAGGAGCAGTATGATTGCGATCGCTTTCATGGCATGCATGTTTAACCGCAGCTTCCTTTTTGAGACGCATCAGCGTTGATTGACGCATGAAAGATACAGGATATCGACCGTTGTGGAAACCTACCCGGGTCCGCGCCCCTGACGGTCACCTTCTGCCAGCCGCTGAAGCTCAGTGTTGCGATCCACGGACTGTCACGCTCCCATTTCTGAAGGAAAGTGTAGTCAGCCTTGGAAGTTCCTCGCGGAGCAGGAGTGGATTGTCGCGACGTGATTCTTTCAAGTTGCGATCAATCCGCGCTGTCAGGCACCATTGCGTTGGCCCGGTGGGCGAGCGCATCCACACTAACCATTCGCCACATTGCGACTTCCGGTTCTATCTCAGATAGGACGGCGGCGTCTACATTGGTCTGCTTTCAAGGAAAGAGCTGATGCGACCGTTCTGCGCTAGATGTTACAAGATGTATCGAGATGTAAGGGCCTGATTTCTGCGGGTACTCATGCTCCGGTGCGCCTGCGCGATAACGCGCTTGTAAGGAGCATCCCATGTCGAGGAGCAAGTCTAAACGGACCAAAACCCGCAAGCCCAAAACAGCTAACCCGATCGTACTCTTCTTCCATTGCGAACAATGCTGTGAAGAAGAGTGCCAGTATTCCGGCGACAAGAGCATCGGCTACACCAGCGACAAACAATTGGCGATTGGTGTGAAATCCATGACTGCCTGATTTTAGAGTTCGAGCTCAAGGACCCGCCGGAGTACACTCGTGACGAGTGCGCGAAAGCGGCATGACGAGAAGAACGGCGGGGCGCGCCCCCGCTGTTCCTTAAGACACTTCGGCGCCCCATGGCGGCGCTGCATGTTGCAACATGTAACGAGATGTAAGAGCCTGATTTCTGCGCGCGCATGTCATGCATGACGAATGCGCAGAAACTTAACAGCGAAGCTGATCGAAAATCTCAAACCCGCTACCGACCGGCGCTACGAAGTTCGTGACGCACTGTTGCCGGGCTTCGGCATTCGAGTGTCCGTCAGCGGCGGCAAATCTTGGTTCGTTGTCGCGCGCGTCGATGGACGACAGGTCAGGCATACCCTGGGAACGTATCCTATCGTCACGCTAAGCGAGGCTCGTGAGGCGGCAAGACTGGTTTTGAAAGACATCCAACTCGGAGTTTACGCGCCTAGTAAGCCACCCCCGAAACCCGACCTCCCCACGAAGTCGCAGATCGCGCGCCCCCGTGTGTACGAAAGGCTCGAACCCAATCGTCCCTACACCATTTTCGGTGCCGCCTGGGCGGGGGACACCGATGTCACCGAAATCTGGATTAGCCTGGACGGCGGCGCATCGTGGGTTCAGGGCGATTTCCTCGACCCGATAAACCGGCACGCATGGCGCCGCTGGAAATACGATTGGATCACGCCGGCACAACCGGGCCGCTGTACGCTGTTGGCGCGCGCGGTGGGAGCAGACCAACGTGGCCAGCCAGACGCTCACGATCCAAATGTCGGCAGCTATGTGATCGACCACACCCTGCCAATCGAGGTCTTTGTGGCTGCGGTTTGAATTGAGGCGTACGCCGCTCGAAGTGAACCGGGGGCAGGAATGTCCACAATGCGGTCGTTCCATATCGCTCATTCTGCGAATGAGCCCTCGCCAAGTGACCAAGCTCCGCCAATGCAGCGTGCTGCAATCAATCAGTTGTCGAACGGCATTGCCCTCCCGAACCCGGAGCTGCATCGTAAAATGTCGTAGAAAATCGCTGGAATATCGTAGCATTGGTGCCCAGGGGCGGAATCGAATTGTCTACGATGCCTATTGATTTAAAACGATTCTTCGAATGGTTATTTTTCTAGTTTACCCATCAATGTACCCAGCGCTTAACAGCCATGCGCAATCGTCTCTGGCCCCACGCCAACTCGGCGGGGCCTTTCGCACCGGGACGCACGACCGCTCTTGCGCTTGGTACATCTCAAAGCGGGGATGACGCGAATGATGATCTGCGAATCGAGGTCGCTGGCGGCGACTCCCATGAGGCGCGTGGGTGCGGCGACGGACTGCTAACCTGAAAATTCTCGTAAGCCCATCGGTTTGCGACTGACGACGTTTGTTGTCTCGGTTGGCCCCATCATTCATGGCCAGCCATTGGCCCATCAACCATCGACGACTCCCATGAGGATGCATTCAGGCGTTAGATGCGTTGCCCTCCGAAGGCAAAGGTCACACGTTCGAATCGTGTCGGGTGCGCCAAACATCTAGAAAACCCTCATTTCTTGTGAATAATCCATTAGTTCAATGGCTTCGTCCTGCCGCACTGGTATCAAACGGTGGGATAAACGATGCGTTTTGGAATGGGTCTGATCAAGAACGAACACGGCGTCTTTCATGTGCGTAGAAAGGTGCCCAAGGCGCTGGAGGTCGCGACTGCAAGGGTGATGGGCGTCCCCAAGCAGCGCATTTCGTGGCTCAAGCAAACGCTGGCCACCAAGGACGAGAAGCGGGCGAAGGTCCTTGCGAAACCCATCATGATGGAGTTCGACCGCATCCTTGCGCAAGCGGAGGCGCTCCTTGTCGAGCATCCGGTTCGGACAGAGTTGACCGACGCCGAAATCAAACAGATCGCCGATTACTTCTATGCGCATCAACTCAATGCGGACGAGGAACTGCGCGAAGAAGGCATCGGCTCTGATCCCGTTTTTGCGAGCGTCCATCGTCAGCTCACCGAGGCGGGGATCGAGTTTGAGACCCCCTTCAAGGTTACTGAACAGACAGGCTCGGGCTTGTCAGACCGCATGATGCACAAGGTTGAAGTGGATGTCTCGGTCGTCCTGCCTGCAGCCAAAGAGGCGTTGGCACGCGGCAATATCAACTTCATCCGTTACGAGTTGAACGAGCTGCTTCAGTTATTTCGGATCAACCTGGACCCCAATTGCCAAGACTACCGCAAGGTCGCAATCGCCGTAATCAAAGCCGAGGTCCGTGCCCTAGAGGATGTTCGTGCGCGCCGCGCGCGGTTATGGCTCGGACGACATGGTCCGCCGGTTCGGTTTCTCCGCGCTCAATGCCGCTGTCGAGAAGGCACAGTACCTCGGACTCGACCTGTCGCAGTTGCGATGGACACCGCCAGAGAAGTAAACCTTAGGAAATGGGGGGATGGTATCTATGGGTATCTCACCCTCAGTATTCCGGCGCAGCACCCAGTCCATAACGTGGAACGAATGTTGGGCGCTGTCGGGGTCTGCGATGATGCCGAGTTCCCGGTGTGGCAGAAAAGTTCATCGCTTGTGGGGAAGTGCCCTCCACCGAGAGCAGGCCCCGCCGGTGGGCGAGAAACGACTCCAAATTCGCGCGCGTGTCCCTCAGCTACCTTGGTGGCCCTCAGAAAAACGCGCACCAGTGACTCTTGACCGCGCAACTTGGGTGCCCCTCGAGAAAATGCGGCATCCGTGAGTCTCCCAGAGCCATCCATCGACCTGCGAGCGCCAATCTGGAGTCAATTCGGGCCCGTCGGCGGGCATGCACTGCGACCGGATGACTTATGCCGTTTAAACGACTCTAGCCGCTATGGCCCGTTAGTGCATCATTGACATCTTCATTCACGCCCGCAGCGCGCAATGCGTCCTTGAAGCCATGCCGGAACGAATGAAATACGCTGCTTGCGTTGTCGATGCCGAGCGAGCGTTTATGACGGCCGAACCACTGAGAAAATGCGGCCCCGTAGTTTCCCTTAGAGTTCTGCTGGATTTCGGGAAACAGACGGGCCTTCTGGCCATCGGCTTTCTGCCGGTGATCCACGAATGTCAAAAAGCCAATCCGTAGCAGCTCAGGATGAATAGGAACGGCACGCACTGAGTTCTCAGTCTTCACACTGCGACCTGTTTCATCATCTTCGACGACGGTCATGAATTGCACGCCTGAAGAAGGATCGAGCTTTACGTCGTTCGCGCACATTGGAGCCAGTTCACTCAATCGAGCGCCACTAAAAAGTGCCAGCAGTGGTAGCCAGTATGCGGCCTCTCCCTTACCTCCGAGGGGTCGCTCTCCAAGACGATAGATAGACGAGCCGAACAGCAACGAGAGTTCTTCCGGTTCCCAAGGTCGCCGTTTGGATCGAGGTTCCTTCAAGCGCATTCCCGCTACAGGGTCGGCCCAAGGGACCTCATCGGGGATGACACCGTTCCTGCGCGCCCAGTTCAGCACGCCCTGAAGACATGTCAGCCACTTGTTGATGGTGGCCGCAGCAATGCACACCGCACCGGGATTCTTTCGTGTCCATTCTACAAGCTCTGGCAGCCGCGCCTTCCTGAGCTTTCCGGGTCGATGCTTTGGAACGAGCTGAGCCGCCTCACGAAACTCACGGACGTGCCGTTTGTTGATTTGGCCTACATCGAGGTCACCGTGCAACTCGATGAAGCGGTCAATCCCGCGAGAGAACTCCATCCGGGTCGAGGTAGGACGCTGCTCCATCTTGTCCCAGCCCTCGTAGGCGGCGCGCAAACTGCAGCTTGACACCGAGACTTCGCTGCTGGGCTCGATCAACTTCGGACTGTCAATCGCGGTTTTCCGTGGGATAGCGCTGGTTGGCCCAGCTTGCGAACTTCAGCGCACACATGCCCACCGCACTGAGATTGTCCGCTATTCGGGGAAGACCGGAAGTGTTCGGCTCATGGCTAGAACGATGCGAATGACCCACAACGGACATAAGTGCCGTGATCGCGCGTCGCTGCTTGCTCATTCGTCCTGCCGAAAATGCATAGCGCGGAGAAGTGATCCCCCTACAATTCTGCCGGACCGTGTTGGCATGTGGGAGGACGAGATGTCTGGAGTTTTTCGGAGCACCATCCTGAGAATGAAGATTCTGATCCTCGCCGCTGGCGTAACGGCTCTGTGCAGCGGCTCGATTGCCAGCGCGCAAGCCGAAGTCGTCGGCGGTCAGCCGCCTCCCGGCATAAAGACAGTCCGTGAGTGATCTAGAGGCGCAGGTCGCATACCATCGCGCGTTCGAAGCGGTCCTATGGGCAATGCCCGCGTCGGCGATCTATCGTTTCCGCGTCGGGTTGTTGCAGGTGCCTGGGGTGGCCGACAACGTCATCACCACCACGGTCACACCGTTGGCGACCAAGCAAGCATTCATTACGCCAAACCAGACTACCCCGTATACCGCTGCGGTCTCCGACCTGCGAAATGGCCCGGTCGTGTTGGAGGTTCCCGCCAAAACCGAAAAGGTCGTCCTATACGGACAAGTCGTCGATGCATGGCAGACGACGATTGCCGGGGTCGGGCCCGTAGGCGAAGACAGGGGCGCGGGCGGCAAGTATCTGTATCTGCCGCCCGGTTATGACGGGCCCGTACCGGACGGGTACTTCGCAATCCGTTCGACAACCTACCGCATCGTTTTCGCATTTCGGTCGGTTCAACTCGAAGGCGCGACGGCCGCCGATGCGGATGCCTATACTAGATTGCTCAAGATGTATCCCTTGTCAGAGGCTGCTAATCCAAAGCCTACCCGCTTTGTCGATCTTCGACCGTACGCTATGCAAACGTTGCCGTTCTATGACATCCGCGCATTGTCTGACATCCACGACATCGTCAGCGTCGAGCCGGTGCAACCGCGCGACAAGGTGATGATGGGCATGTTGGCCACCATCGGGATCGAGCCCGGCAAGCCGTTCAATCCTCCGGAGAAGCTAAAGAATGAGATGGCGAAGGGCGTAGCCGACGCGTACTACTACATGCAGCATCTCGATACGAAGCTGTTCGCGTCCAGCCTCTACTGGCCGGATCGCCACTGGAGCTTCGTGATGGTCCCCGATCCCAGCGCGGATTCGGATTCGTCGGCAAGGACGCGGTCGAAATCGACAAGCGTGCGGCGGCGTGGTTTTTCTTTACGTTCTATCCGAAAGAACTGACCGAGGTCGCTGGGACTGTCTATCTTGCTCCGATTGCTGACACCATGGGGCGGCCGTTGGAGGCTGGCAAGACGTATAAGCTCAGCGTCCCGAAGGACGTACCGGCCAAGGAGTTCTGGTCGCTGACAGTCTACGAGCGTGCAACGTGGGCGTTCATCAACAACCCGTTGGACCGAGCGGGGCTAAATTCCCTCCACAAGGATAAGATGAAGATGAATGCTGATGGCAGTGTCGATCTGTATTTCGGACCGAGAGCACCTGCTGGTCTGGAATCCAACTGGATTCCGACGATGGGCAAGGAGCCTTACGTGTGGCTGCGCCTATACGGGCCGGACGAGGCCTTCTGGAGGAAATCGTTCGAGATGCCCGATGTAGAGATGGTGAATTGATAACGCACTCAAACCCGCTTGGCACAAAACGGACCAGCCGGGCCGGTCTCGCGAAGTCCGTTCATTGGGGTAGACCGGAAGTAGCCGGCTGAGCGTCAAACCGACGCGAATGACCCGACTCGGACATTGGAACGCAAATATACATTTCGGCCGAAATCGCATAGCGCGCGCAAAATGGTCTGCGATACTTCTCCAAATTGATAAAAGTCACAGCCGGGTGAGCTGAATACGCATGTCGCGGTTCATGTTCCGTGTTGGCGCGAAGGCTACCTGCTGCATCCTTTACGATCGAGAAGCGCACGCGGGATGTTGACATTTCGAACCTCAATCACCTTCGCGGTGATCGCGTTTATCGTCGCTCTAGCCGCGCTGCTGATCGCTATTCAGGTCCGGGCTCTTCGTTGGGCCACGCAGGAAGCTGCGTCTGCCTATATGGACGCGACCAGCACAAAGGCCTTCGGCCGTCTTCAGACCGAGATAACCGCTGTAGCTTCGTTGGTGCATGTGCTGGCGACCAGTTCCAGTGTGGCCGATTCAAATGAGAGAACCGAGACCGGCCCTGCGATCCCGCTGTTCAAAGCCGCACTGCAGGAACTACCCCAAGTGGACAGTGTCTATGTCGGTTTCGAAAATGGCGCTTGGTTGCAGGTGCGGCGCATTGGCGAGCTCAACGATGAACAGCGCGGGAGATTACGTGCGACGCCTGGTGCCACCGTTGCGATTAATTTGGTCCGCCCCACCCCCAGTGGCGAACTGCCCATGCGACGAATTTTTGAAGATCAGCAGGGCAACGAAGTCGGACAACTTGATCTATGGAAATACGGATACGACGCGCGCAAGCGGCCCTGGTATCGCGAGACGATGAAGGCCGACCGATCGCTGGTCTCATCGACTTATCTTGCGTTTAGCATCGGCGCACCGGTGATCACGGTTAGCGCGCCGTTGCGGGGCAAAGTGCCCGGCGTCCTTGCCGCCGATCTCAAGCTCGACACCTTCAGCGATTTCGTCCAAGCGCAACGGCCTGGAGAGCACGGCATCGTCCTGATCTTCGACTCGGCCGGCTCGCTTATAGCCCATCCCGATTTTGCTCAATTCGTTGTCCAGGCGATGACACATCCATCCCAACCGCAATTGCCAAACATCAAGGACATCAGTTCCGGGGTCGTTGCGGCAGTCTTGCGAAGATCGGATGGTCGCGACCAATACGACGGAAGTATCCGTGACGAGCAAGGGCGGGACTATCTGTTCAGGGTGGCGAAATTCGATCTGGGCGAGCAGTACCACGCCAACATCATGTTGCTGGCGGCCCAGGAGGACTTTGCCCAGGACGTTCGGAGGCTCCAAGTCACCGGACTTGTCCTCGCAATTATCGCTGGCGCTGCTTTCATTCCGGTCATTTGGATATTTGGTAGCGGAATGTCTCGATCCTTGAAAAGAATAACCTCTCAGGCAGTCAAACTCCAGATGCTGGCTGCGCCCGACCCCTCGCCAGTCACATCACGCATTAAGGAAATTCACGAACTTGGCGGTGCAATGGAGCTCGCGCAACGCGCCATATGGTCGTTCGCGCATTTTGTCCCTAAGGAAATCGTCCAGCGGATTGTTGATAATTCCATCTCCACCGAGCTTGGCGGAGTCCGCGAGGAGATTACCGTCGTTTTCACCGACGTCCGGGATTTTACCACTATCGCGGAGTCCGCCGACCCCGACATTCTCATGCACCAAACCTCGCGCTATTTTTCGGTGCTTACAGAGGCTTTCCTCGCCGAAGGCGGAACAGTCGACAAGTTCATTGGTGATGCCGTGATGGTGTTCTGGAACGCACCCAATCCACAGCCTGACCACGTCGAACGGGCCTGCCGGGCAGCTCTTGCGGGCAGAATGGCGTGCGAAAAGCTCAACTCTCAGTTTGAAACTGAGGGTCTGAAGCCGTTCTTCACGCGGTTTGGCATTCATGTCGGGGAGGCCGTCGTCGGCAACCTTGGGTCGACGGAGCGCATGAACTACACGGCCCTTGGCAATACGGTGAATCTCGCAGCGCGCCTCGAAGGCCTGAACAAGCAGTTCGGGACCGCTATCCTTGTCAGCGAAGTGGTCTATTTGCGGGTTCAGCACTGCTTCCAGTTCAGAGCCTTCGAGTCGGTCATTGCCAAGGGCATGACAAAAGAAACCCGCATTTTCGAGCTCGTGAGGGCATCGACATGAAGTCAGGTTCGGTCCTGCGAGGTATCGCGCTGGGGTTGCTTATTTTGCCGCTCGCGCTCGTCGTTCCAGCGGCTCGCGCAGGCGAAGATACCGTCAAAATCGGTATTCTGCATTCTCTGTCCGGCACCATGGCCATCAGCGAATCGGTACTTAAGGACACGGTTCTCATGCTGATAGCAGACCAAAACAAGAAAGGTGGGCTGCTCGGACGGAAACTGGAACCGATCATCGTTGATCCGGCGTCCGATTGGGACGCCTTTGCCGAAAAAGCCCGGGAATTACTCACCAAGGAAAAGGTCGCGGTCGTGTTCGGCTGCTGGACCTCCGCCTCCCGCAAATCCGTGCTGCCGGTCTTCGAGCAGCTGAACGGCCTGCTGTTCTATCCGGTGCAATACGAGGGTGAAGAAAGCTCGCGCAACATTTTCTATACGGGAGCCGCGCCGAACCAGCAGGCAATTCCGGCGGTTCGATATCTGATGAGCAAGGAAGGAGGCGAGGTTCGCAGATGGGTTCTGCTCGGCACCGACTACGTCTATCCGCGTACGACCAACCGGATCTTGAGTGCGTATCTCGCCGCAGAGGGGGTATCGTCAGAGGATATTATGACAATCTATACGCCGTTCGGTTATTCCGACTGGCGAGAGATCATCGAGAGGATCAAGGCCTTCGGTTCGGAGGGAAAAAAAACTGCGGTGATTTCAACCATTAACGGAGATGCAAACACGTACTTCTACAAGGAACTTGTAGCCCAAAAGGTCGACGCTAGCGTCATTCCAGTCATGGCTTTTTCCGTTGGCGAGCGCGAATTGTTCGGCGTGGACACCACTCCCCTCATCGGGCACATGGCGGCCTGGAATTACTTCCAATCTATCAAGTCAGCAGAAAACGAAGCGTTCGTGAAAATGTGGTCGGACTTCAACGAGCAACGAGACAAAATCACAAATGACCCGATGGAAGCCACCTTCATTGGCTTCAGGATGTGGGCGCAAGCCGTTGTCCAAGCGGGCACCACCGACGTAGATGCAGTCCGGCAAGCCATGTACGGCCAAAGAATCAAGGCACCGAGCGGCTTCGAGGTTGTGATGAACACCAACCACCATCTTTCCAAGCCTGTCATGATAGGCAAGATAAATTCTTCCGGGACCTTTGATGTCATTTGGCAGTCGATCAATCCGGTCCGAGCCGATGCCTGGAGCAGGTACATCCCCGACAGTGCCAAGCGTACCGCTGACTGGACCTTTCCTTGGGTCTGCGGCGGGTGCACCGAACCGACATTCAAGGATTGGTGACGGTTTTGGCGTTTTCGAGCGAAGCCGCGGGGCTTCGGATCGCGCGTTCAAAACTTTAGATGTCCGCAATTGGCACTTTTCGGACATGGCGCGATGTCCGACTTGAGTCCGTTATGCGCGCCAAAGCGGAAGTTGCCAAAGGCCTCAACAGTTTCTGCGCACGCCAGTGTTATGGGCGGGCAGCGGCGGCGTTTACTGGCGATTTTTGAAAACGCCCGGCCGACCTTTTCCGAACTGGACGGTCAAGGAGGGGAACCATTTCCCCCACACGAGCGTCACGTCGGCTCTCAGGGGCTGCTACGTGCCTTCGCAAATCGAACCCCTGCACGCAGGGTCGGCGATCCAGCCCTCTAACGTGTCTATGTTCAACGGTACCCCAAACCTGTTTCCTCGCTGCGTCCACCCCCACGCAGCCTGGATTGCACACAGGAGTGCATCGAGTTGATCACCACTTGGGTCATCTGCCAGCGACGGATCTGCAACAACTCTCAAGCCGTAGTCGGCTAATGGCTTCTCTACAATTCGTTGCAGCAACGTCTGCCTTGTCACCCGATGACCTTCGGTCTGCTTTCTCTTCTCATCGTTCTTGTACGAGGCTTTTCCGACAAATTTTCTCGCGAGAACAGCCGGGTATGCCTCGACAACAATCCTGTGCGGATCACCTGCCCACAAACCGGGAATGGTCACGTTAGCGTCTATCAAACGAGGAGCCCCTTCAAAGAACATCTTGCCCACAGGGATGCCGTAGAGCTTCTGTGGACTAAGTGCGCGCGCCACCTTGTCAGTTGCGCGTTGGTGCTCTTTCGATCCCTTTGGTCGCCCGTTACTGTACACGGTCAACGCTTCGCAGAAGCCGGCTTTTCCCAATCGTCGGGCATGTTCCACGTAACCAGCCCACGTCGCGGGCCAGCCTATGTTCTGGATGAAGGTGCGCGATTGGCCAAAGGGAAAATCAATGCCTGCTATCCACGGGCCGGGC
The DNA here is from genome assembly GCA_963822795.1 of uncultured Alphaproteobacteria bacterium. Lineage (GTDB taxonomy): Bacteria > Pseudomonadota > Alphaproteobacteria > Rhizobiales > Xanthobacteraceae > Bradyrhizobium. Next base: position 227,474 of record CAWGJM010000036.1, on the reverse strand, counting down.
TGTAGCAGTGTGCTCTCGAAGCCGTCGAACCGTAGTTCTTGCAGGTCACCCGCTGACGCCGAGAGAACGCCGTCTTCGAGGGTGCAGGTCAAGCAAGTGATGTACTTGTTGCCCTTCGGCGCACTTGTGAAGTCGATCCCTAAGACCTTCATGGCGCTCATCTGAACCTGGATAGCTCATTGGCCGCAAGCAGAAACTAGGAGACGCTGGGGCTCACGCGCAGCAGTTCTAGGCAGCGGCGGCGGCTTTACTGGACAATTTTTGAAATCGCCGGGGTGGATCGCGCCAGAAATCCTAGGGCCGAAGGGAGGCCCCTATTTTCCACGCGGCCACCAGAACGTTCAGATCGGCATTGGCCGAACGCCATCAGTGAACCGCCATCGCAAACATCCAAAACGCAAGCCCGCCTGCTACCATTGCGACGAAGGGTGCCTCGAAGGCAACTGCCACCACCGCGAACCCAGCTACCAACGTCCCCACTGTGACCAGCATGATTTTTGCCCCTCCGTGTTGGCTAGTTTCGTGTCAGGCCTTGGCCTGCGTGCTTCCACGAGGAGCCGCGGTGTCCCCCAAGCGGTTCAGTAACCGTGCGACAGCGGTAGGGTGCCACCTGTCCCCTCGGGGTGCCCTGATGCCCCGCGTGTTAAGCTCAGCGGCAATGCCGCGCACGCTAGTGACGCCGGATCGCTTAATGTCAGCGACGATGCCTCGCAGGTCCGTACGCTGGGCTGCGTCGGCACTGATTTTCGCTACGGCTCGGCGTTGCCGACCTGTTTGCCTCTGAGGGCTCGTGCGCCATTCGGATTGGCGACTGAACGTGCTCATCGGGGTATCCGCTCCAACTGCAGCTCAATCCCCATTCCAATTTCCTCTAGCGCCCTGTCGTAGTCGCGTTTTTCGGCTTTGGTAAAAGTCTTGCGTCCTGCCTTCGGGGCTTTGGCGTGCATCTTGAGCAGCGCGGCAACCATGGCCAGCGAGCCGCGCAGGATTGCGTTGATGTGTTCGTTCTCGTAATTGTTGGCACGGTCGAGTTTCGGCACACGGATCACGATGCCTTTTGGGTCAACGCTCTCCTGCTCGGCGGCCTCATGCAGCGTGATAAACTCCTGCATCGCCTTGATCATGTTCCCTTCGGGCTTTCCGGCTAAAAACGTCAACACGCGGCTGGCTGCTTTGGCAAAAGCCACTTGCACCTGCGCCTCTAACTGACGCTGGCGCGCTTCAGGCGACGTGTTGTCGACGACGATCTTAATCACTGTGGCTTCCTCGCTGATGATAGCTTTTGGGGGAACGCCTTTGCGTGTGGCGTCTTGCGGGTCAGTTGCGCGGCTTGGGCGATAACGCGCTCAATATAATCTCACTGGCCGACCGGGAAAGCTGGGGGCGGGCCTGCTTCTGCACGCGACCCTGAGCGGCCCACAAACCCTCAAACGGAATGTGCGAGTAACCAGTACGCACTGACCCGGGGCTTCGAGGGCTACCGCCACCACCGCGAACCCAACAACCAATGTTCCTACTGTGACCAGCATGTTTGTCGTACCAACTCAGGCCCGGCAGAGCACGTTGCTGACTGACATTGCGTGCCACTGCCCCCCCGCGCGCCGTCGCTACACCACGCGCGTTGAGCGCCTCAGCAATCTGCCTGAGCGTCGTCGCGCCAGCCTTCTGAGCTTCCCCGATGATTGGCAGGACGTTGGCTGCGCGTCGGTCGGCCTCGGCCTTGATGGATGCCACCGCGCCCCTACGGGTCCCGTGGAGCTTGGAGACTGCCTGAGGCGACCCCACGAGCTTTTGCGGCGGCGATGGTTCCCGTGGCCGAGGATTGACTCCAGGTTCGCGCGCGTGCCCCTCGGCTACCCTTTGTGGCCCTCAGAAACACGCGCACCAGTGACTCTCCAAAGTCATTTAAGCGGCATGAGTCATCCGGTCGCAGTGGCTGCCCGCCGATGGGGCCAGAAGTGACTCCAGGTTGGCGCGCGCTCTCGTCTATGACCGCCGGCTGACGACCCCTAGCGGTTCTCCGAAATTGGCTAAAATAGGCCTATAGGGCCCAGCGGTGACTCAGGATTCATTTGCGGCTCGTTTGGCTACCAGGGTAGCGGCCGGACCAAACGGCTGCCAGAGGACTCCGCAGAGTCTTCTGGAGGCATTACCATCGGGGGAGCCAGCGCGATGGATGACCACGCAACCAATCCGCACCCACGACGCTCTGCAGGCCCACAGGTCTCCCTCGCGAACCCTAGCGGCTTCCCATTGAACGCCTTCGGGGCGATCATGGCGGATGACCACGAAGTCTCGACATTCGATTTACGGTGCATCCGTTCGTGGTTGCGATACGTACCAGACCGCTGCGCTCGATGTAGTCCGCAGACCGAAGACAACACCGATCTACGAGTTGGAGCGGTACATGCGCTGCAAGGATTGTTCGCAGGTGCGGGGCTATGCGCACAAGAGGAGCCAATTGGTCGCCCTGCGGCAACTGAAGATTTCCGTGAGCGCCCCGCCTTCGACGTGGTGGCCGGGAGAACGGTGAAGCTCTGTGCTCAATCCGGGTCACCGAGGCGCCGAGCGATCCTCGATGGCCTCAGTGCGGACCTTTGGAGACCGCGTGGCAAACAGGGCTGGCGACGAATTTACTTCCGCTTTCGGGGCCTAGCGGACTTGAGCGGAATTGCTGCCGGCGCGGCTCGGTCGCGAATGACCCAACTCGGACCTCGCGAGTTGACGCAAGCTTATTGCCGCCGTGCCACGGGCCCAGCAAATGCCGCTTGGGGCAATAGGGCTCTCCCGCGATTACCGCCCACAGGTCCGCAGCAAAGTGCTAGACTTTCCCCTGTCCCCCGCCGCGGCTAGTTTGGTCGTTCGGAGTGCGCTGTGACAGAGCAGCGGGTTCAAAGGCGATTGGCGGCGATCTTGGCTGCCGACGTGGTCGGTTACTCTGCGTTGATGCAACGCGCCGAGGAAGCCACCTACGCCGAGTTCGAGCGGCTGAAGGGCGAAGTAATCGAGCCTGGCCTCTCCCGCCACGACGGGCGACTGATCAAGACTACGGGTGACGGCGCACTGGCCGAGTTCGCAAGTCCGTCGGCTGCGGTGCGATGCGCGGTGGCGCCGACGACGCCCGATGACGGGCGTAAATCAGAAGCGACCGCTCGACCGTCGAGACGACGCTCCTGACCAAGGCCGACCTGACGCGCGCCCGGTGGGGAGCGCAAGAATAGCAAGGAACGGATCGTGTCCATGCGAAGAACCGCCGCCGTCATCGGCACCGCCATCTTCTTCGTGTTCGTGCCCTGCGTGGTGGCCGGGGTGGTCCCGTGGTGGATTTCGCGCTGGGAGTTCAGGTTGTCGTTTCTCGGCGTCGAGCTCACGCGCTTCGTCGGCGCCGCGCTAATTCTTGCCGGCGTGGCCGGGCTAGTGGATTCATTCGTGCGTTTCGCGCTGCAGGGGCTCGGCACGCCGGCGCCGATCGCCCCGACCCAACACCTCGTCGTTACCGGCCTCTATCGCTATGTGCGCAATCCAATCTACTTAGCGGTCGCCGCCGTCATTTTCGGCCAGGCGGTCCTGTTCGGCGATTGGCGGCTGTTCGCCTACGGCGCGCTCTTCTGCCTCCTCTGTCACCTGTTTGTCGTGGGTTACGAAGAGCCGACGCTAAAAGAGTCATTCGGGGCGGAATACGAAGCGTTCCGCATCAATGTGCCGCGTTGGATCCCGCGCCTCACCGCGTGGCGAGGCGGTCGGTAGCGGCCGAAGCGTATGACCTCGGCGCTGATTTTTGATGAGCTTCTCCTGAAGGCGCTTCAGCAAAGTTTGTCTGCAATTGGCCCATCGCGTCACTTCGGTGGGGTGCGGAATTTTGTTGGTTTTGGCGCATAGCGGAAGTCGAGTTTCAGTACGAGAGCACACTCCGCGCCAGCAGGCACCCATGTGCTTATTCCCCGAGAGCCAATGGTTCCATTTGTTGACTAGGCCCGCCCCCAAGCTCAGACTGGCGGCAGATGGCATCCGGGCACTGATGGTGCCGCTTGGGCAGCTTGGCCATGAAGCAAAAGCAACCAGGTCGCGTTGGACGCAGGTTGGCGGCCATAGTCGCTGCTGACGTGGCTGGTTACTCGCGCCTCATGGGGCTCGACGAGGTCGGCACTGCTCACGCCCTCCGCGAACACCGCAAGGTTACCGACGCCCTCGTAGCGAAACACGGTGGGAGGCTCGTGAAGAGCACGGGGGACGGCATGTTGCTTGAGTTTCCCTCAGTGGTCGATGCGGTCGAGTGCGCGGTCGCTGTGCAGGCGGTGATGGCCCAGAGGAACGAAGGTGTCCCGCAGGACGGGCGTATGCTGTTTCGGGTCGGGGTCAATCTCGGCGACATCCTTATCGAGGGCGATGACATTCTTGGAGATGGCGTAAACGTCGCGGCTCGGCTTGAAGGGATTGCTGAACCGGGTGGCATCTGCATCTCTTCGTCAACTTACGAACAGGTTCGCGGGAAGGTCCCAGTCGAGTTCATCGACATCGGCGAGCAGATGCTCAAGAACATCGCGCGTCCCATCCGCGTCTACAAGGTCGGCCTAAGCGCGAATGCACATCCAGCTGCCTCCCTACCAGCTTCAGCCCCGCGTCTGTCCATCGTGGTGCTGCCCTTCGCAAACATCGGGGGCGATCCCGAGCAAGAGTACTTCGTGGACGGTGTGACCGAGAGCCTGACCACAGACTTGTCGCGCATCAGTGGCGCGTTCGTCATTGCGCGCAACACCGCATTCACGTTCAAGGGCAAGGCCGTAGACGTAAAGAAGCTGGGACGCGAGCTGAATGTCCGGTATGTGCTTGAAGGCTCGGTGCCGCGTGGCAGCAACCGCATCCGGGTGAATGTGCAGCTGATCGACACTGAAACCGGCAATCACCTGTGGGCGGAGCGCTTCGACAAACCAGTTGCCGATCTCTTCGATATGCAGGACGAAATTGTATGGCGTCTCTCCAATACGCTAAACGCGCAATTGATTGCGGTGGAAGCGCGACGAGCGGAGCGCGCGCCTCACCCCGATGCGATTGACTTGTGTTTCCAAGGCGCCGCTTGGTTCAACATAGGCCGAACACCCGAAAACATGGCACAAGCGCGCGGTTTCTATGAACGGGCCTTGGCACTCGAACCAGGAAATGTTGAGGCGTTGGTCGGCACAGCGTTGGTCGATTTTGGAATTGGCACCAACTTGTTGCCCGACGATCGAATAGAACGTCTCACTGCAGCCGAAGCGGCCGTCACAAAGGCGCTGTCCTTAGCACCGAACCATCCCATGGCTCATTGCGTCCTGGGCCTCGTGAAAATTTTTACGAACCGCGCCGCTCAAGGCATCGCAGAATGCGAGCGGGCATTGACGCTGGATCGGAATTTGGCCGTGGCACACGGGAGCATCGGGATTGCGAAGTTTTATCTGGGTCGGGGCGGGGAAACGGAAGCTCATATGGAGCACGCACTCCGCCTCTCTCCCCGCGATACACTCGTCTATATCTGGACTATGTTTGTCGGTCTCGCCAAACTTTGGCAGGGCGCCGACGCCGAAGCGATTGTTTGGTTGCGCCGGAGCCTTGAGGCCAACCGAAATCACCCCGGTGCGCATTTCAATCTCGCGGCCGCCTTGGCGCTCGTCGGTGAGCTGGATGAGGCACAGGCTACAGTGCAGGCGGGCCTTGCGCTCAATCCGAGTTTCACTATTCGCCGCCATCGCACTAACACCCCAAGCAACCATCCGGCGTATCTCGCGGGACGCGAGCGCGTTTATGAGGCCCTGCGGTTGGCCGGGGTGCCGGAAGGGTGAGGCTTAGGGATTAGGGCACACATGTCAGACCCTATGGCAGTCAGCCGACGCCTCGTCGCAGTCTTCGTAGCGGATGTCGAAGGCTATAGCCGCCTCATGGGCGCTGATGAAGTCGGCACGCTCAAAGGGCTGACCGAACGTCGCGCGATCCTCGATAGGCTCATTAACGACCACAGGGGCCGGATAGCAAACACGGCGGGCGACAGTGTTCTTGCTGAATTTGGTAGCGCCGTAGAGGCCGTGCAGTGCGCTGTGGAGGCGCAGACTGCCTTGGCGGAAGCGAACGTCAGTCTCGCACCAGATTGCCGCATTAGCTTCCGCATTGGTATCCACATCGGCGACGTGATGGTGCGCGCTGGGGACCTGTTTGGCGACGGAGTGAACATAGCAGCGCGGCTACAAACAATAGCGAACCCCGGAACCGTGTGTATCTCCGGGGCCACGTACGATCAGGTACGCAAGGTCTTGCCGATCACATTCACGGACCTTGGTGTTCAACACGTCAAGAACATTCAAGAGCCGGTTAGGGCCTATCAGTCAGCACCAGCACAGGTTGGTAATAAATCAAGCCCGCTCTTAGCTGACAAACCATCCATTGCGGTACTTCCGTTTCAGAACATGAGTAGCGACCCAGAGCAGGAGTATTTTGCAGATGGTATAACTGAGGACATCATCACAGAACTCTCCCACTTCAAGGGCTTGCTCGTCATCGCGCGCAATTCCACCTTCACTTACAAGGGCAAGCCAGTTGACGTTAAGACGATCGGCACAGAACTTGCCGTTAAATACGTCCTTGAAGGCAGCGTTCGTCGTGCGGGACAACGTGTCCGCATCACTGCTCAATTAATTGACACCGAGACGGGCGGCCATCTTTGGGCCGAGAAGTACGATGCAGATTTAACGGACATTTTTGAACTACAAGACCAGATAACAAAGAGCTTGGTGGCTACGCTGCAGACCGAGTTTCTCTTCTTGGAGGGGAGCTTGGTTGACAGGACGGCATCGCCGAGCTTTGAGATTTGGAGTACAGGGAAGCGCGTTTGGAAACAGTTTTACCTTTTGAGCAGAAAGAGCCTCGCCGAGGGTCTAGAAGCGGCTAGAGGGATGGCCAGAGATTATCCCGAGAGTGCGGAAGGGCACAAGTTGGTGTCGTTGCTTGCGAGCCACCATGTGCACATGGGTTTTGCATCGGATCCTAGCGCTATGAAAGACGAAGCGGAAAAGTCCGTTCGAGTGGCTCTGAGCCTTGCCACAAACGACGAGCACATTTATTGGGCGCTGGCGATTGTCTTAGGATTTTTCCAGAATAGGTTTGACGAAGCGGAAGCCGCAATTCGTCGCTCGACTGAAATCAATCCTAACTTTTCGCTCGGTTACGGAACCTACGGCACGGTGTTGGCCTACGCCGGACGAGCAAGGGAAAGCATTGCCAAAACCGAGTACGCAATCCGGCTAAATCCGAAGGACCCCAGCATCTTCTTCCGGTACACAGTTCTTTCAATCGCATACTTCACGTTGGAGGACTACGAACAATCCCTAAAATGGGCGAAACAAGCCGCTGAAAACAAGCCAACGTACTGGGTGCCGCACGCGATAATGGCCGCGTCGCAGAGTATTCTCGGAAGGCCCGAACAAGCAACTAATTCTGCGCAGGCTTTGCTTCAAATCTTTCCGACAATCTCGCTCAGCTCTCTTCCTACCGAACCAATTCGTCCGGTCGTGCCAAAGAGAAAATTCTGTCAGGCCCTTTTGGGTTTAGGCATTCCGAGCTGATTGCCTTAGCGTCATCATTGGTCGTGGGTCGCGCGGGGCGGGGTTGCCCGAACGAGCCCGGTGTGCCACCTCGTTCCCTGTGGTGAGCACGCGTCCCTGTGAACCTCGGCGGCGGCTGCGACTTTAGCCCCTGATTTTTGAAGTCGGTCGGCCATTGGCGACTGCAATAGGGTCCGGTGTCATCGGAGAGGCTCATTTCCTGCGGAGGCCCTCCGTTCCCGGTTATACGGGTGGACCCTGTGCCTCTCTGCGAACCTCGGGCCTACCGGAAGGATAGGTACGCCGCTTGAAGCAACACCCCCATCGCCGCCACTCGCGTCTCCCCTTGCTGCGTGGGCACGCCCGCTTCGCGCAGTTGACCCGGTTAGCATCGACGTATCAAATGCCCCCACGGAAACCGCTTGTACCGGGGGTTACCCTTGGCCGAGCCTATGGAAACGAAGCGACGCTTAGCGGCCATCTTTGCGGCTGACGTTGAGGGCTATAGCCGCCTCATGGGAGCCGACGAGGTCGCCACTCTAAACGCCCTTACCGCGCGCCGGGAAATCCTCGATGGGCTAATCGCCACACACGGCGGCCGCATCGCCAACACGGCTGGCGATAGTGTGCTGGCCGAGTTTGGCAGCGCGGTGGATGCCGTCCGCTGTGCCATGGAGGCTCAGGGTGCATTGGCTACAGCCAACTCAACGCTCCCTGAGAGCCGTCACATCAATTTCCGTATAGGAGTGCATGTTGGTGACGTCATGGTCCGCGCCGGTGATCTGTTTGGTGATGGGGTGAACATCACTGCGCGATTGCAGGTGCTCGCGAGAGCTGGTGGCGTCTGCATCTCCGGTGTGACCTATGATCAGGTGCGGAAAATCCTGCCGCTGAGCTTCACGGACCTCGGTGCGCAGACCGTCAAGAACATCGAAGAGCCCATACGCGCCTACGAGGTTAAGGCCCAAGGTGAGGCGGTATCTTCAGCGTTGGGAGAGGCTTCGTCTCTCGGTGATGGTAAACCCCTCGCGCTCCCCGATAAGCCCTCCATCGCGGTTCTCCCGTTTCAGAACATGTCCGGTGATCCCGAACAAGATTACTTTGCGGACGGGATGGTTGAGGAGATCATCACCGCGCTTTCGCGGTTCAAATGGTTGTTCGTGATCGCCCGCAATTCGAGCTTTACCTTCAAGGGCAAAGCGGTCGACATCAAGGAAGTCGGACGCAGGCTTGGTGCGCGCTATGTCCTCGAGGGTTCCGTGCGCAAGGCGTCGGGGAAAGTCCGCATCACAGGGCAGTTGATTGACGCGGTGACGGGCGCACACATGTGGGCGGACAGGTTCGAGCGTGACCTGACGGACATCTTCGCCCTTCAGGACGAAGTGACGGTTGCCGTTGTCTCGGCCATTCAGCCAAAGCTGCTTCAAACGGAAATTGCAATGGCGGCGCGGCGGCGATCAGAGAACCTCACCGCCTATGATTTTTATCTTCGAGCTTTGCCCCAGTTTTACTTAACGACCCGCGAAGGGTTCGCCGAGGCGATGAGGCTGGCTCATCGCGCTTTGGAGCTGGACCCTCAGTTCGGCCTTGTTGCGGCTCTGGCAGGTCTCTGTCACATGCATCGTGTTCTTGAGGACTACGCTATCGATCCTCAATTCGAGCGCAAGGAAGCAGTTCGGCTTCTTCGCCTGGCATTGAGTGTCGACGATGGTGATGCGGACACGTTAGCACGGGCCGCTCTAATCTCGGCTCTTATGGTCGGCGATTATGAAAGTGGGATCGAAATGGCTGACCGGGCGGTCGCTCTCAACCCAAATTCATTTCTCACATGGAACTGCAGAGGCTATGTCAATAGAGCTGCCGGGCTACCTGAGGAAGCGGTGCGGAGCTTTGAACGCGCCATTCGCATGAGCCCGGTAGGCCCGCAGCTACACCAATCGTTGGCCGGGATGGGGATATCCTTTATCGAGCTTCGCCGCTTTGAAGAGGCAGCCATCGTAGCAAGGAAAGCCCAGCGCCAGAACCCCTCCTATTCGCCAGCTTACCGCTGTCTCGCGTCCGCTTTCGCCCATCTCGGGCGTGATGCTGAGGCCCGTGAGGCGGCGGCTCGTCTGCTTGAGCTCGATCCCGCCTTTACAATATCGGCGTGGATCGCTCGGGGTGGGTGGCAATCAAACTCGAAGCTGCTGATTGAGGGTCTGCGTAAAGCGGGGTTACCCGAATGAGCCCGGTGTGCCGCCTCATTCCCTGTGGCGAGCACGCGTCCCTCTGAACCTGGGCGGCGGCGGCGGTCTTTACACCGAATTTTTGAAATCGCCCCGGCCGAACTTTTCAAAACCGTAGGTCTGCTCAAGATGGGACCCAAAATATGGAGCGCGTCTAGGCGCTGTGGACAATGATCCAGTACGCAAAACCTCCTAAGCCCAGCGCGACACCGGGGGACCTCAGCAATGTCGCGACGACGGCCAATGCTCCGAATAGAAGTCCGATGGTGCTCATGGGTCCCCCTATGCTCTCTCAAGGATGTTTGCGACCGACTGCGCATACCATTGCCCACCGCGCGCCGTGGCGATCCCCCGCGCGTTTAGGGCTTCCGCGATTTCCCCCAGGGTGCGCGCGCCGGCCTTCTGGGCCTCGCGAATGATCGGAAGCACGTTGGCCGCGTAGCGATCCGCCTCGGCTTTGACGGCGCCCACGGCGTTCTTGCGGGCCTCGTGAAGCCTTGGGTTGTCCAAGATCCACGATCTTCTTGGCCACTCACACCCCGCGCCTGGCTGCGGCCTCGTCGGAGTTCCGCAAAATTTTAGACCAAACTCCGACGAAACTTGCGCCGGACTCGAATGTGCGTCTCTTCAGCGGGATCGATGGTTCTCCTGTTGTCAACATCTCAGCCGGCTTGAACAAGCTGGCCAAACAGATCTCCCACACGGTCCAGTGGGCGCACTGCCTGGAAGGCTGCGTGGAAGCAGGAGCGAGCGTTTTCTTCGAACTCGGCCCTGGCCGGGCACTCAACGAAATGGCCGCCGGCGCTTATCCCGATATCTCGGCTCGTAGCCTGGAAGACTTCAGAACGCTACAAGGCGCGCGTGCGTGGCTCGCGCGCGTCGTCAACTGAACTAAGATAGGAGAAAGGAAGTCGGATTGCGTCCATTGTTACCTCACCAAGAGAGCGAACCGCATCTATTGCTATCATCAATCCATTCCTTTTCGGGTACCTGCGCGGAGGTCTTGTCAGCCGAAGCTCTAGCGGAAGCGGATGGTGCGCCATTGAACGCGATGCTGTGTGAGTGGCCGCTTTGGCGACATCCTAAACCGTGGAGACTGGAGATGCCGTTTGTCACCTTCACCGTCCGGCGCGGTTGCCTCAGCGCCGCCGAAAAGTCCCACTTATCCGAGGCAATGTTAGAAGCCCAGGTGGCCGCCGGCTATCACCGCGCCGACCGCTTTCACCGCTTTCTCGAGGTCGACCGGAATGACCTTCTGGTAGATCCCCGCTTCCCCGACTACGCAACAGATAGAACCGATCGGTTGATGGTCGTTGAGGTAATCATCTCCAGCGGGAGGCCGACAGGAACCGCCGCCATCGTTGCGGACGAAGCGGTCAGACTGTTCGGCGAGCGCCTCCACCTCGCGCCTCAGGACATCCTATTCGCCTTCCTCGAGGTGGAGCCGAACCTCCCGCGCTTTCCTGCTGCGTCAATCAGGCGAGATCCGACCGCGGATGCCTAAGCCGCGCATTGGCAATTTGCGAATGTCCGCTTCGCGCCGATTTTGTTGCAAAAGTCGGTTACTGCCGATGGACGGTCGGCCATTTCGTTATGAACGGCCGGCTTTGATCGCCGGCGCTGACGCCCTCTACGCAACTCCAACGCTACGCGATGCACAGAGCCTGAGCAGGTGGCGGCCGAGCGACCAGCGATGCAAGTCGCCGTAGGTTCTGGGCGATGGCCGCCAGAACGAACTCATCCTGGGCGCCTCGTGGGCCACGAAGTCGAAGCCGACCGAGCCTGAGGATGCGCTTCAAGTGTGCGGACCGCATCTCGATCTTCTTGCGCTCACGCCGCGACTGCTCAAAGCCCTCGGTGCCAGCGATTGACCGGGCAACGTCTCGGGCATGCTCATGGATGTCGCGCGGGATCTTGCGCTGTGGTTCCTTTGGGCAGCACTGCGGTTTGAGCGGGCATACATCGCAGTCGAGCTTACTTGCGCGATACAGAAGCGTCTTGCCCTGATAGATGTCGCTTGTCGGATCATATCGAAAGTCGCTGCGCGAGAAGGTGCCATCATCTCGTTTGGACTTGTCGAACACAGGGATATGTGGCGCGATACCTCGGGAGGCCTAGACGTCAACGATGACACCGAACTTCACGTCGATGAGATAATTGTCGGAGTAAGCAAAAAATGCCGGTCCCTTGTGAGCTCCGGTCCACTGGGCAGCAGGATCGGATGGCGACACGAACTTCGGGACAACGTCGCTGGCGGCGCCCCATGCCGTATCGTCGAGGGTTGCAAGATACTCCTTCACCGTGCGACTTGACCTCGCCGGATCGCGATCCCTGCGCCAATCCTGACCTGCGATCGCAACGCCTCGTTCCGCCACCGCTCGATCAATCGTAACAGCACCGTCGCATCCGGCTCCAGTTTCTTCAACGGCTGGCGCTCGACGCCAGGAACAACACCGCTCACCAGCCAGCTCGCCTTGCTCATCTCGACAACCACCACCAAGGTCGAGATCGGATCAAACGCGTTCAGGCTTCGGCTGAGATCATTGACTTGAGCCACGGGGGCAACCTCCATCGGTTTGTATGGACGATGAAGGTGCCACAACCTCCGCCGCCCGCCCCATAGCTTCTCCCACCTCGGGTGTGTAACGGCGCGTCATGATATTCTCACGAAATTCCGCATGCGTTTCAGCGCCTGTGACACGGTTCCGCGGTACTGTGCCCGGCCCGTGCTTTGCTGACTCGCATTCCCCGCCCTTGGCTCCGCCAACTCCGCAGCCGGTTGCCCGGCTTTGTTCGTCGGCTTCACAGCTACTATGGCGAGGTCAGACTTCTCATGATCGTACATCATCGGCTACGGCTCCTCGCCTTCCCGACGCGGGCCAGTGCAGCAAGCATGCTGGCGCTGGCCGACCATGAGACCTCCCGGTTCCCGAGCAAAGAGCGTGCGCACATGCCAGTGTCTAAGACCACGCCGGGCCGTCGCTCGCGTTATCGCGCCCATCCGTATTGCCTTCCGTCACCGGAACGACGTCGGCCCAGGATGAGGGTACTTTTTCGCGGTAGGGACGGCCATTACTGGCCGCCCCCCGCACAGATCCGAGCGTGCGCTGCTAACGCACTCGGCTCCTACCTCGAGTGGCTGACGGCAAAGCGCGGCTGCGGCCATGGATGAAGAATTTATTTCTCCTCGTCCTTTGCTGAGCTGCTTTCCGTACGCGAGCGAGCGCCTGGGTCACACGAGTCCGGCCCTGTGTCCGGTGTGTGCTTTGCTCGCCTGCGTTCCTCTCGGTCCCCGCCCTTGGCTCCACCGGCTCCGCCGCCGGTTGCCCGGCATTGTTCATCGGTTTCATAGCTACTATGGCGGTGTCAGACTTCTTCGTCCCGTTCATCATCGGCTACGGCCTCCGGCCTTCCCGATGCGGCCCTGGGGACGGTTTCCCCAGGGCGAAACGAAGATCTCCCGGTTCCCGCACAAGAGATGTACGTACATGCTCAGGGTCTAAAGACGACGCAGGGTGGCCAAGGTCCTTGCGATGACGGACCCGTGCCTGTTGCCTTCTGCATGCCACGACGGCATCGGCACCCCGGACTACATTGCTTTCGCCGCTCAATACCTCGCCTGCACGCCCCCCTGTCAACGCTTCGCCGATGCCCTCGCGGGCATCTGCGCATGACTCGGGGTCAGTGTGGATCGCTACTCCTTCACTGTAACGGACTTTCACCATCTATCTCCTGCCGGTCTTCCCGGCGCACCGCGGCTCAATGGCTGGCCTATGCGCTCCCCTGTCAACGCTTCGCCAATATCCTCACGGGTATTGGCGCATGACTCGGGGTCGATGCGGTTCGCTACTCCTTCATCGTGATGGACTTGCACCATCTACTCCTTGCCGGTCTCCCGGCGCACTCCGGTCTACCCCGATAAACAGACATACTCAGATTCCGCCGGCATGTCGCAAACGTGCCACAAGCCGACATGGCTCACTTGATTCGTCAGCGCCGCAACCCGTCAAAGGCAACTGCTTGAGCAATGCTCGACAGGTCTATCGCCACTTCGATAGACTGAATAGGGGCTTTTTGTCAGGCCTGAGGCTGACGATGTCTGGAGCGATTCTGCGACGAATCTGGCAAGCCATAAAGCGATGGCGCTGGCAGGCACTGGGTTTGGCGGTGGCGATGCTTTTGGCAATCGCCGTGTTTGGCTGGTTCGGCGTCACCACCCCCGATCGGACAGCAGAGCAGTCATTCATGTCCCGCGCCGAAGCTCGCCATCAGGGCGCGGTAACCGTTCGCGCGGCGGTTTTGACTGACGACGAAAGCCAACGCTACTTCGGTGCGTCTCTGGCCGATCATGGCATTCAGGCCATCTGGCTGGGCGTGGACAACGCCGGTGAACCCCCGTTGGAGTTTCTGCCGATCGTCACCGACCCAGAATACTTTTCGGAAGCAGAGGTGGAGCAGCTTCTTCACGCATGGTGGCGCGGCAGCGCCAATGCGTCCATCAAGGCTGCCGTCGCCGAGGCTCCCATGCCGGATATCATCCCGCAGAGGCAAGCCGCGGCGGGCTTCGTCTTTACGCACCGTGAAGGTGGCTTGAAATTGTTTGGCGTGGGGTTCGAAACCGGCAGTGAGGAACTGCTGTTCAGGTTCGCCGTCCCGGTCCGCGGCGGGTCCTATGCGATCGAGAAGGTTGATTTCAGCAACATCTATCCGCCCGGATCGGTTGAGGATATCGATCTGGCGACGCTGCGCGAAAGGCTGGCGAAGCTACCGTGCTGCACCACCAACAAGAGTGGCACGGATAACGGTGATCCGCTCAATATCGTCGTCGTCGGGCACGGGCTCGACGCACTTTTCTCATTCATCGGGCGCGGATGGAGGCTCGACGAGCCGTTCGATCTTCACAGCGTATATCGAACGATTCAAGCTTTCCTGTTCCGCAGCGAATATCTCAACGCACCAGTCAGCCCGCTGCATGTTTTCGGACGGCAGCAGGACGTCGCATTGCAAAAGGCGCGCAACACCGTGAGCCTTCGCAATCATCTACGACTGTGGCTCGCTCCGTTCACGGTCGATGGGCAGCAGGTCTGGGTGGGCCAAATCAGCCGCGATATCGGCATCAAGTTGACCACGCAAGTCTGGTATCTGACCACGCATCGAATTAGCCCGGCCGTCGACCAGGACCGCTTCTATCTGCTGCAGGACCTGATCATGTCCGGGGCCGTTTCGCGCTTCGGCTTTGTGCAGGGCGTTGGTGTATCGTCCATGCCCGATCCGCGCGTCAATCTCGGTCGAGACCCATATCTGACCGATGGCCTTCGGCTCGTTGTATTCCTCGGCACGCCGCGACGGGCCTTCGATCAAATCGAGTTTCTCGACTGGGAGCATCCTCGCCCGTAAAGCGACCTCGCCCGGCTCGGCTTCAGCGATCGTCGCGCGCGGTCATGACCGGAGACGCGCCCAGCGGCGGCTCTCGCATCAGCGAACCAGTTCGGACCTGTCCTCTAGGCTACCCCTCATCTTAGGCCTTCCTCTCATTGTTCATGGGCAGCCGGTTGGAATTTCAGTTGAGGGAGAAGAACTGGGACCGGACCTTCTGACTCGGCCGGTCCTCCGAGTGCTGGCCGACACCATCACCCCGGAACTCGCAACGTCTCATGCGTTCAGTCGGCCGGAGTCCGTTAATGGGATGGTCCGGCCGTTGCTCCTGCCCCGCCCAGCGAGCGAAGCTGGGAAGGGGCGCCAAAGACGAGGAGCACGCCATGTCTCAGACACCCAATACCGCGGTCGCCGTGATCGGCATCGATATCGGCAAGAACTCGTTCCACGTCGTGGGCCACGATGCGCGCGGCGCCATCGTGCTGCGGCAAAAGTGGTCGCGTGGCCAAATGGAAGCCCGGCTCGCCAATCTACCGCCTTGCCTGATCGGCATGGAAGCTTGCGTCGGCGCCCATCAAAACCTCTTGCAACGCGCGGCCGGACCATACATGTGGGTCATTGTCGACCGAATTGGGCTGTCGCCCCATGTCCGGTTTACCCCCGATAGCGATGGAAGAGGCGACATTCCGGTTCGGCAGCTTCGTGCCATTAGCGGAAGTCGGTGCAGAGTCACTCGATTATTTCGTCAGCGAACGCCAGATCCCACGGCAGCCCAATTCCGGTGGCCTTTGCGATTTTAGGGTTGACCACGAATAGATAGTGCAACGCCGGCCTTTTTGGCGCAGACCCGTAATCTCGAGATTCCGGGTTCGACGCGTCGCCCTAGAATGACGATGTCAGCCACTATCCCGCAGGACAAGCTCGAAGCCGAGATCGACATGGCGCGGCCCTTCTCGCGTCAGCACCAGTTTTGCTGCCGTTCGGCCGATGGCGTCGCCGTGCACGCGGATGGTGCTCAGAGAAGGCGCGATCAGCCGGCCCATTTCGAGATCGCCGAGGCCGATCAGCGCGACCGGCTGCTCCGCCGCCGGGCCGTTGCGCAACAAGCCGGCCTTTCGCAGGCCGGACATAAAACCGATAGCATGCGCATCGTTGGCGGCGAACACCGCGTCAACGCCCGGCAGTTCCGCCAGCGCGACCACGCTGCCGGAGGCGTTGCGATCAAGGACCAGCCGGCGAGGTGTTTTGACGCCCGCTTGCAGCGCGGTGTCCTTGAAGCCGTTCCAGCGTTGCGTCGCGCGCGGGTCGTCGCCGCCGATGAAAGCGAGGTTTTGGCGGCCTTGCGCAACGAGGTGGCGGGCGACCGTGCAACCGGCTTCGTAATTGTTGAATCCGGCCACCGCGTCGATTGGCGCCGGCGGAATTTCCCAGGTCTCGACGATCGGGATGCCGGCGCGCCGCAGCAGCCGCGCGCCATTATCGGTCGCGGGCGAGCCGACCATGATGATCGCCTCCGGGCGCCGCGACAACAGTGCCGCGAGCATGTGGTCCTCGCGCGCGGCGTCATAACGCGACTGCGCCAGGATCACGGCGTAGCCGAGCGGCTCTAGTTCGTCCGACAGGCCCTGCACCGTATCGGCGAAGATCGAATTCGCAATCGTCGGCACCAGCACGCCGACCGAACGGGTACGGGCACCACTTGCCAATGCGCCGGCCAACTGGTTCGGCACGTAACCCAACTCCCGCATCGCTGCCTCGACCCGTTCCCGGGTCTCCGGCGCCACGATGTCGGGCAAGCGTACGACGCGGCTCACGGTGATCGAGGATACGCCCGCCAATTTGGCCACGGCCGAGAGCGTTGGAGCGGTATGCGGCGGATCTGGTTCCAGGGTGCTCACTTTCGCGGCCATTACCAATGCAGAAAGGGATGCATGATTCGACTTGAATATACCAAATGACAGCGCTAACATCCACAATGATAGCGCAAACATAGGAATGGACGAATGATTTCAGAGCAGGATGTGCAGGCCTACAAACGGGATGGCGTGATCGTGGTGCCCGAGGTGTTGGGGGCGGACACGCTGGCAAAGTTGCGGGCGGTGATCGCGGAACTGGTCGCGGGATCGGCCAAAACAACGGACCATACCGATGTCTATGATCTCGAACCCGGCCACACCGCAGAAAGTCCGCGGGTCCGCCGGATCAAGACGCCGCACAAGGTGCATGCGCTATTCAGCGACATCGTGCGCAGCGAACCTGTGCTCGACATCCTCAAGAAGCTGATCGGTCCGGGCCTCAGACTTCACGGCTCCAAGCTCAACATGAAGTCGGCACAATACGGCTCGCCGGTGGAGTGGCATCAGGACTGGGCATTCTATCCGCACACCAATGACGACGTACTCGCGATCGGCGTGTTGCTGGACGATTGCGACCTCGTCAACGGACCGATGCTGGTGACGCCAGGCACGCATACCGGCGAGGTCTGGAGTCATCATGGCGACGACGGTTGCTTCGCGGGCCTGATCGATCCCGACATCATCAAGAACGAAATCGAACGTGCGGTGCCGTGCATGGGACGCGCCGGCAGCATGTCGTTCCACCATGTCCGGGCGCTGCACGGATCGGCGATGAACACCTCCGATCGTCCTCGCAATCTGCTGCTGTATGAAGTCGCAGCCAGCGACGCCTGGCCGCTGATGGGGGTGAAGGATTTCGACGAATTCAACAGCCGCTTATTGTCCGGCGATCCCGTGCTGGCACCTCGGATGACAGACGTTCCCGTGCGCGTTCCCCTGCCCCCCGCCAAGCGGCAGGGATCGATCTACGAAACCCAATCCGCGGCGAAGAAATCCTACTTCACCCGCGCGGCCTGAATTTCTCGAATGCGCCCGCGTCGAACGCGGGCGCGCACTGCTGCGACGAACCAGCGACAAATCAATCAATGACAAAAAAGCAAAACGGGGGAAACGATGACGGAGATGACAGCCGATAGCGCGTGGCGTTCGCGCTTGCGTGTAATCCTCGCGGCCAGCATTGGGTCCGCGCTCGAATGGTATGACTTCTTCCTTTACGGCACCGCTGCGGCGCTGGTGTTCGGCGAACTGTTCTTTCCGAAGAGCGAGCCGGTGGTCGGCACGCTGCTGGCGTTCCTGACCTTCGGCGTCGGCTTCGTGGTGCGGCCGCTGGGCGGCATCATCTTCGGCATCATGGGCGACCGCTTCGGCCGCAAACCCGTGCTGGTGGCGACGCTTTTGATGATCGGCATCGGCACCACAGCGATCGGCCTGCTGCCGACCTATGCCCAGATCGGCTTTTGGGCTCCGTTACTGCTGGTCGCAATGCGTGTCGTGCAAGGCCTGGGGGCCGGCGCGGAATATGGCGGCGCTGTCATCTTCCTGGTTGAAAATGCACCGCCCCGCCATCGCGGTTTCTGGGGCGGTTTTGCGCCGCTTGGCGTTTCCGTCGGCAATCTGCTCGCCGCCGGCGCCTTCGCGCTGGTCACTCTGCTGCCGCATGAAGAGCTGATGTCGTGGGGTTGGCGTTTGCCGTTCCTCGCCAGCTTCCTGCTGATTCTGGTGGGCATTTTCGTTCGTCTGCGGGTATCGGAAACGCCGGTGTTTACCGAAGCCGTGGTCGCGCGCGGCAAGATCGAGCGTAACCCCGCCATGGAGGCGCTGCGCCGGCAACCGCGCAATTTCATGGTGGTGCTTGGCGCGCGGCTGGCTGAAAACGGCCTCGGCTATTTCTTCCCGGTGTTCGGTTTGAGCTATGTGATCAATACGCTGGGGGTGCCGAAGGCCGAGGCGCTGAGTGCGCTGATGCTCGCTTTCGTCATCGAACTGTTCGCCATCCTGGGCTTCGCAGCGCTTTCCGATCGTATCGGCCGGCGGCCCGTCTACATGTTCGGGGCCCTTGCCGGCGTCGCCCTGGCGTTTCCATTTTTCTGGATGGTCGGAACCAAGGAATGGATCTGGATCGCGACTGCCTTCATCCTCGCACGCGCCGTAGTGACGGCGGCGATGTTCGGGCCGCAGGCGGCCTATTTCGCCGAGCTGTTTCCACCGCAGCGCCGCTTCGCGGGCTTTGCCTTCGCGCGCGAACTGGGCTCGATCCTGGCCGGGGGCCCGGCGCCGTTCGTCGCAACAGCGCTCGTGGCATGGGCCGGAACGTGGTGGCCGGTCGCGTGCTATGCCGCGTTGCTTTCCGTATTGACAGCGATCGCCATCTGGTGCGGCCCCGAGACCTATGAGGAGAATATCAGGCTCGACAACACCACTGACGGTGCGTTGCACGCCGCTGTGGTGCCACAGCGAGCCTGAGCTTATGGCGCAGCAACTTCGCATCCTACAGTCGCTCTGGGCGATGGGCGGCGGCGGGCCGATGAAGCGGAGGGGTCACTCGAAACCCAGCTCAACATGATCCGCGACGCCGGCTTCGATGGCGCCGACGTCCGCTTCATCGACCCGGCCTTCGCTGCGCAGGTCACCTCTTTCCTACGCGAGCACGGCATGATCTGGCAGGCGCAGTGCTATCCGATCAATGTCCGCATCAACTGACGCACGTGCTGTCTCATCGTCAATTTCTCCCCATCCCATCAATCGCCGTAGCTCTGCATACTCTGCTGGCGCGGGCCTTTGCTCGATCAGCTTCAGACCTTCCATGAAAACGACCTCGCTTTTCGCAACAGGGGATAGTTCCTATGCCGGAATCCTTTCTTCCGGACAGTTGGTCAGGCGCGCCGGCACGCCGACGGCAGTGCAGCCGGCCGGCACATTCGTCGTGACTACCGCCCCGGCTCCGATCTTGGCGAAATCGCCGATGCTGATGTCGCCCAGGATCGTCGCTCCGGTGGAGAGGTACACGCCGCGGCCGATCCTCGGCGCGCGCACGGCGGGCGTCCCCTTCCGGCCGATCGTGACGTTCTGCAGAATCGTCACCTCGTCCCCGATCTCGACGAAGGCCCCCACGACGATTCCGGTCGCGTGATCAAGAAACACCGACGTTCCGATCTTCGCAGATGGATGGATGCTCACCTGAAGCGAATCGGAGGATTCACTTTGCAGCAACAGCGCGAGATCGGTCCGGTTGCTGCTCCAGAGCCAGTTCGACACGCGGAAGGCCTGCAGCGCGATGTAGCCCTTGAAATTGAGAAGCGGCGCCAGTAGCCCCCTCACCGCAGGATCATGAACTGCAATCCCGCGCAGGTCGCGGCTCGCCGCCTCGACGAGTTCAGGCGCGGCCAGGAATGCCTCGCGCGCGATCTGGGCAAACTGCCGCCGCTGCGCGGAAGTTTTCCCGAGTCGTTCGCCGATCTGGTAAGCTACCACGCAGCCGAGATCGGCATGATCGAGAATCGCGGCTGACAGCAAGCCGCCAAAAATCGGGTCGATCACCGCGGCCATTTCGGCCTCGCGCCGGATCTTCCGCCAGAGATCGTCGCTGGATGCAGCGGTCGAGGGCGGATCAGTGATCATCAACGCTCGGCAGATCGTTGTGGTCGCAGCCGACGTCGGCGTTGCAAACGTGGTCAATGTCACACTTGCGAACGGCGGAAAGATGATTAAGGCGTCGCTCGCCAACTTCAAAGACTGGCTGTTCCTCGACGCTCACGAGAATGGACCCAGGTGTGCTCAAATTAGCGGACCCACCGTTGGCGCGCGCCAACGGTCCCCTGCCGTCGATCTCTTGGTGGCAAACGAGGCTGGGTGATAGTCCTTTGTCAAGACCGCAGCCGCCGTAGGCGGTGGCCGAAGGCCAGTCTTTACAAGGGACTATCACCCAGCCACGCTCGGCCAACCGACGGCCACGTTGGAGTGTGTCCAGCGCGAGGATGCCCAAGGGAGACACGCCAGAGCGCACCAGGTTGGTGGGTCCGAAAAATGAGCACACCCTGGGTCCATTCGCGTGAGCGTCAAGGGCTGTTGGGCATCGATTAGCCATCACCGGGGCCGGAGACGGGGATGATCCCGCTCAACGATCAGGACGTAGAAGCTCTTCTAAAAATGAGCGACAAGGAACTTGTGAAGCTTGCCGTTGCGCCGACCGCCGCAATTCGTCTGCGTCGCGATGCTGCACATGTGCAGCATTTGCCCGACATCGAGGTCGAGAGAAAGCAGATACGCCGCGTACTAGGTTTTCTGGGACAAGACGTCGCCGATCACCTTGCTCGACGGTCGCCATCAGGACCGGCGCCAGCGCCCGCGGGAAAGTCACGGATGCGCGATTTGGGCGAAAGGCCTACTTTGGCAAGGGTTCAATTGCCGGAAAGCATTGGGTCAGGAAAAGTGCGACGCGTGGGATACGGCCGGAAGGCTCTCGCGCTCTCCGTTCACCCGAGCGGCCTCGGCTTCATCGGGCGACAGATCAAGCTCGGCAGGTCGCCTCAACGGCGGCAACGTCAGCGCCGCGATGGCGGCGATAGCTGCGCGCCGCCTCAATTCTTGCTCCGTCATGGCTTTGCTCCTTGGACCTGCGCAGTCGTAACTGTCCAACCGGTTGGATAATTGCGCAAGTTCCAATTTTCACTGCGCACTGAAATTTTCCAAATGTTGCCGCGCGGTGACAATTCTTCCCCGGCCCCAGCCGGCGTGGCTAGCTGGCACCTTCACCACCGCATCAAGGGCTAAAGCCCGAATCGCCTCGAAAGGGGGAAGCCATGATCCGGATCGCCGCCGCCGTCGACCAACTTTCGCAAGGGCTCGAGCAACACCGACACGACCTCATTGCTTTACGGCCTGCCGGCGATTGTCGGCGCCATCGCCTACATGCACAAAATCTATGACGCGCGGAAGGCCGAGACCCGTGCCGTCAAGACCATTGGCCGTTCAGCCACTCATACAGCGTCGCCACCCCACCTATGACGACCGTGAAAGCAGCCAACCACCACACTATTGGAAGCCCTAGCAGCATTGGATATTCGTCGAACGGCAACCCCGTTATCCCTAGATACGGAGCAACGGGCGGAAGGACCAAGATCACAATGAAGACGACCGCGACCATGATACGCATGAGCCTGATCGGCCGCACAAAAAGACGAAGTATTAGGAATACGACAGCGGAAATAACGAACATGTCGAACACTAAGTGGTGACCGTCCATCTCACCTTGTCATCTTGGTTGAATGGGGAAGCTCGACAAGCGAGGGCGTGATGCGTGCCATCGCGCTGGCCAAAACATGACGGTGATTTCACGCGGCCATCCGGACCGGCGCGCCAACACCATGCACCGCGCGCCTATTGCGCAGCATGCGGTTTTTCAACGACGGCAGAGTCTCGGCAGTGGTCCTTCCGGCGAGGACGTCGCGATCAAGAGCGTTGATCATTTCGATGAACGGTCTGAAGCATAATCGATCAGGAAGCATGCGCGCGAGCGGCGCGTCGACGTCATCGGCCTCATGCGCGGGTTGAATGGGATATTCGGCGAGCACCTTGCCGAACCATTTGCGGCACTCCTCGATCTGCGCGGGACTTACTTCGCGCGGCTTGCGGCCGGCTTGCGGGAAATGATTGGTGGCGTCAACGAACGTGGTGTCCTCCGAATTGTCGTTGCCCGTCAGATGCGCGTCGGCGGCGCCGTGATCAAGATCGGGCGCGCCCGTTACGCGCGTTACGCGGGGCAACCCCGTTAATGACAGCGGCTCGGCAGGTGTTTCGATTGGACTCCGATCTTCTTCCAACTCTCTGGCGCCGTCAGGCGCGCCAATGAAAGAAGTTGTTGGAAAAGATGGTGCGTCGACCTCGGTGGCTTTTACTGGACCCGATAGTGTGTCTGTTACAGGTGTTACTTCGCGCGGCAGCAGTGAAGACTTTATCGAGAGAGCGCGCCGTCGAGCCGCGCTCTCGCTAGGCCGTGTACTCATAAACCCGTTGGCGCGAGGCGACGAAAGCTAGGTCCGCTTTGCCTCGTTAGCGATCAAGCTCGCGCGGCGGCGCAATATGTCGCGAAGGGCCATCAGCGGATGCTCAGGTGTTTGGCTGCCACCACCCAAATATCGCAACAAAGAGGCTTGCAACCAAGAAGATTATCTGGAGGCCGATTTGTATCCAGTACCGGATCGGCGCGGCATCTCTATGAGCAACCAAATTCGACCAGTCTAGAAAATCACCATTGAAGTACGCGATTTTTCTCTCGAAGGCCATGCCACAGTTTGCGGCTGCAATCGACGCACAAATAGATCGCGACGATACGAGCGACGATTTCATAAAAGAAAAACCGCATTGCAAACATCCGTTCATCAAGCGCTGATTCGATGACTAGGCCGTATTACTCATCAATCGGCGGGGTTACGGCAGTCATTGCATTAGCGCTACTTGGTTTGGTGTGGCCGGATTTGGTGTTGATTCAATTGCAGGAATGATCACGGTGACGGTATTGGGGAGCCCGAGGTCCTGCGATTCGTGACAAGGTAAGTCGCGCCTAACGTCCGCTAATGGGAGTGCGCGGCTCGCCAATATACCGCCTTGCCTGATCGGCATGGAAGCTTGCGTCGGCGCACATCACCTGAGCCGCAATCTCGCATCGCTTGGTCACGATGCCAGGTTGATGCCGGCCAAATATGTCCGCCCCTATAGCAGGGGCGAAGAACGACTTCAATGATGCCGAAGCGATTGCCGAAGCCGTGCAGCGCCCGACGATGAAGTTTGTGGCGACCAAGACCGCGGAGCAACTGGATCTGCAGGCGCTGCACCGGGTGCGCGAGCGGCTGGTGTCACAAGGCACCGGCGTCATCAATCAGATCCGTGCGTTCCTGCTAGAGCGGGGCATCGCCGTGCGGCAAGGCCTATGAGTCACAGTCCATTTGAACTGTGTCCGCACCCCGCGGTTGACATCAGGTGGATTCTCCGACCTAACAATTGCTTCAGCCCACCTAAACTGTGTTTCGCGAAACAGACCTTCCTTAGTGCTGATCAGCAGTGTACCGTCGCGATCCACATGAGATTTGCTAATGGAGCCCTGTTGGTCCATTGGGATCAGAACAAGGTTGTCGCCATAGCGGCGAAACACACACCTTTATGAGTGACGATCAACGTGCCGTCCCGGTGCTCATGAAATGCTTGAACTACGTCGATTGTCTGATCCTTCCCGACCGGAACGAGATTGTCACCGGCACGGCGGAACAGACCTTTGCTAGCGCCAATCAGGAGCGTGCCGTCAATCGCCCTATGAAATACCCAAATCCGGCCGCTGTCCTGATCCTTTCCGATCGAAACGAGATTGTCGCCATCCCGGCGAAACAGACCATTGGTTGCGCCGATCAGCAGCGTACCGTCAATCGCCCTATGAAATACCCAAATCGGGCCGCTGTCCTGGTCCTTTCCGATCGGAACGAGATTGTCGCCATCCCGGCGAAACAAACCTTTAAAAGCGCCGATCAGTAGCGTGCCATCACGGTCCACATGAAATGCGTCAACTCGGCCGAGTTTCTGGTCTTTCCCGATCGGAACCAAACAACTCGCTGATCGTGTTTCTGTCGGTGTGATCGCCATGAACAACACCAGCGGCAGCACCACCCACAACACTGTTCGCCGCACAATTGCTCGCAACATCAGTCGTCCTGAATTCATTGGATCGCGAAACGCAATCCGATCACATTGCAATCCGCTCCGCCCCGTCCTAAGTGAGCCGCTCCTTGGTGCGGTCATATAACTTGGTTGTTCGAGGTCTCTCGTGGGCTGCCATGGATTTGGCGGTCTACAGCGCGTCCCAGTCATAGTGGGTCATAGCCTGCGTGCCTAAAATACCTCTCGCATTCAGAGGGATCGAGACTCCGGATGAAGGATCGGGCACATCGGTGCAATCCTTCGATTGTGCGCTCGGCAGCCTTACGCAAGCGAGTCTTCAGGGGATGAAACACCAACTCGATGGGGTTAAGGTCCGGAGAATACTGCGGCAGGTATCTGAGGCTTGCGCCAACACCCCGGAGCAGCTCCTCCACACCGGCGACCTTGTGGAAGGACACATTGCTAGCCACCACAATGTCTCCACGCTTGAGCGTCGGCGCTAGACATTGCTCTATGTAAGCCAGGAATGCCTCGCCATTCATGGCCCCTTTAATGACCATCGGAGCCACGATGCCAGTTTGACGCAAGCCAGCGATGCAAGTTACCGTCTCCCAGTGCCCATGGGCGCGTCCGCGACCAGGCGTTCTCCGCGGGGGCTCCAGCCGTTCAGGCGCACCATATTTGTGGTGATTGCCGTCTCGTCGATAAATACGAGGCGGGTGGTATCAAGCCAGCCTTGCTCACGGATCCAGCGTCGGCGCGCGCGAGCCACGTCAGCGCGCTTGCGCTCCTCCGCCCGCAGGCTTTTTTTTGAAGGTGATGCCATGGCGAGCGAAGAATTGCGACAGTGCGCTGCGGCTCGCTGAGATACGTCGCTTACGTAGCATCGAAACGAGCTCATTCAACGTAAGGTCTCGTTGCTCGCCGATAAGGTCGAGAATTTGCTGCGAATACTTCTCCAACGGGGACGCGCCCCCTCCACGGGGCATCGGTTCGGACGTCCCATCTTCGCGAAAGCGTTGCAGCCAGCGGATTGCGGAACTCGCGCTGACCTGGAAGTGTTCGGCAGCATCACGTCGGGATCCCCCTGCCTCGACGAACTCGATCACGCGAACTCTCAAGTCCCCAGGATACGGTCCCCGCATCGGTCAGCCCTCCGGCGAATCAATGCGTCAGACTTGCTCCGCCGGCGCGTCTTGGGAATCCCGATTCACTCCGGTTGGGACGCGCTGTAGTGCGCCCGCCGTTGAAAAGATACGCCGTGATCCCGCTCGCCCGGAAGGTGTGGTTGCCGATCGGCGCATAGGTGCCGGCGACCACCGCTCCGGCGAAAAGGCGCGACGCGGGCGCGATCTACCGTAACACTTTATGATTGTATTCTGCGCTTCGCAACCCTTGCCCCGCGTCCGCAGCGAGCTGTTTGTCGCCTCGGAGCAGCTATCATCCGGAACGGCGAGATCGGCCACGCCGTTCTCGATGGCGTCGTACAGTCTTGCGTCCGCTTCGGCAGCCCGCTTGCGCGGTTCGGCGATGTGACCCATTCGGCATCCCGCCCGCTCTTCCCGCCGGCGGAGCACGCCGGACAATATTTTGTCCAAGTGCTGCCGCTAGTCGGGGCGACCTCCCGAGGTCTGTCCGCTGCAATCGAATGATGCGGGGGCTGTGGTCGAGGGCATGCGATCAGTCATAATGGCCCAGGAGGACTTCGCGCAACGGGTTATCGGTCCTTGCGATCGTCTCCAGCAACAGATCCTTGTCCAAGGCGATACGGTGCGTCGCAAGACTTATCTTGTCCCCGACAACATCAATCGTCGCGTATTCAGCATGCGCCATGAATGTCGCAGGTTGTCCTGTTACATGCTCCTTAAACGGCAATCCGACGCTTCCTGGATTTAGCAAAATCCTCCCGCGATGCTGACGGATCATTTGAATATGAGTATGCCCGCCGGCCATGATATCGGCGCCGTGTCCAGCGAGAAGCACGTCCACTTGGTCAGCAGGCGTGGTCGCCAATAGTACTTCCATGTGTGATCGAGGAGAACAATGAAACAGAAGGAGATTCGCGCTGGAATTCAATTTGGACATTCGAGTATAGGCGTGAATGTAGAAAGAAATCTCAGTTCCGATTCTGACAATTGATTTCGGCACCACTCAATAGACTTAACAACGATTGGCATCGTGTCGTACCTATGAACCAGTTGAGGATCGATGAGAAATTCGTCGTGATTTCCCATGATACATCAACAACCAAGTTTTTGCATAGCATCGATCGCATCGCGTGGATTGGGGCCAAGCGTGGCAGCATCGCCCAAACAAATAATATGATCCGGTTCGCTTCGATGGAGTTCCTCGAGAACGGCCTCCAAGGCGATCATGTTGCCGTGGACGTCCGAAATCAAAGCGATACGCATAGGCCGACCTCATCCTTGTGTGTCGTCGAACGGTCCGAGCATAGCCCCTACAGGTACTTCTCACCATGCCCCACGATCGCCCAACCGAGCCGCGCGCCTCGAGGCGCCGACCGCCGCCCAAGAAGCGTAGTGCAAGATCGCAGGCCGTCGTAGATTTGTCGATTGGAGCGCCGGCCATCCGTCCGTTTGGCCATTGGCGCGGAGGCGCCTCGCTCCGAAGGCAAAGGTCACACGTTCGAATCGTGTCGGGTGCACTTTGCATCGGCGCTTGCAAGCGGCGGCGTTCTATCCGAACCGACCTATCGCGCGGCCATCGAGCAATTCGGCAAGCACGGGCGCGGCCGAGCTTTCCTATTTCGCAGGACTTTATTGTCTTGTCTTAGTGACGCTGAATACGTTTGATGTTCTGGTACCTGACTAACCGCGCCAACGGGACACCAAATATTCTGAGCTGATTGAAGGTTCGATTATCGCTCACGTAGCTATGTGCGTTGACGTTGTTTGCGTATGAACGCTGCTTTGCGCCAAAAGCTGTCGCAGAAGAGCGCGTTCGTTTCTGAAGGAGAACTGTGTTTGTGTGCGAAGTCGCGCGACGATACATGGATGAAGACGGCCAGGCGGAAAAATTCAAAAAATTGTCTCCTCTCCCGGAACGGCGAACATGCACGCGACACCCTCGTTCTCGAGTGCCGCCACCTGCAGATCGGAGCCTTTTGTCACGCTGCCGGAATTCCGGTCCCGCTTGATTCAGCCTTCTCCGCCCGATGCGGCAGCGTCCAGTTCGGCCGAATGAAGTGACAGGTGTAGCCGTCCGGATATTTCTCCAGATAATCCTGATGCTCGGGCTCGGCCGCCCAGAACGATCCGGCGTGTGCCACCTCGGTGACAACCTTGCCCGGCCAAAGGCCGGAAGCATCGACATCAGCTATGGTGTCTTTCGCGATCCGCTGCTGCTCGTCGCTGGTATAGAAGATGGCCGACCGGTAGCTCGCTCCCCGGTCGTTGCCCTGGCGGTTCAACGTCGAGGGATCATGGATCTGGAAAAAGAATTCCAACAGCTTTCGATAGCTGATGGTCTGCGGATCAAAGGTAATCTCAATGGCTTCCGCGTGGTTGCCGTGGTTGCGATACGTCGCGTTTGGCACCTCGCCGCCGGTGTAGCCCACCCTGGTTGAAATCACGCCAGGATACCGGCGCAGCAGATCCTGCACACCCCAAAAGCAGCCGCCGGCAAGGACTGCGCGTTCCGCCGAAACTGTCATGTCTGTCCTCCTTCGGTTCGCTGCGGGCGTCGTTCCCGAAGCCTTATCTAAGACGCATAATGAGGCCGAACGATGCAGAGGCGCAAAAAGACGAAACGACGGACGACCGCTTTGCACCCGCCAGCAGTCATTCCATAACCGCCCATTTCGCGATTCTCGCATGCGTTTGCTTCGGGTACTATGCTAACGCGCGTCTCGGTTAACACTGAAGAGCAAGCACACAGACTGTCAAGTCGGGACAGTCCGCATTTCGTTGACGCGTTCTCGAAGCCGCGCCGGTCAATGCGCGGCTTGCAGAGCATGGTCTGCACATATTGGAGTCTCCTCGATGACCCATGATCCTAGCCTAAGCCTAATGCAAATAGGAACGCGCAACAGCTTGTTGCACAAATTCGCCACCAGCCGCTCCTTCACCCCTCGCTCGGGCCCAAGAACGGCCAGGATCGTAAACTCGCCTTTACTGGCCATGGTCGGGTTGAGCGAGTGGATTGATGTCTTGCCCTTAGTCAGCGCCAAACCCATCAAGCAGCGCTTTTGCCTCGCGAGCGTCGGCAATCTCAATTCCCTCGAATGCGCCATATGCCGGAGCAAGGATTTGGCTTGCCTCGGTCTTCCGACCCTGCTCGACGCGGAGCCGCGCGAGGCTTAGCGCGTTTCTCAACTCCCAGAAGAGCGCGCCCTGTTGCTTTGCCAGCTTCAAGGCCTCCGAGAAGCATTGCTCGGCCGACGAGACGGATTGATGCTGCGTATCCTTCAACATCAATTCGCCCCTAACGCGCAATAGCTCCGGAACGTACCACTGTTCATGCCTGGCTTTGCAGCGCTCCAAGGTCTCGTCGACCGCCACGAGCCCCTTTTCGATTTCATTTGCTTCGCCGAGACAGGCCGCGAGCTCGCCCAGCGGAAGGAGGAAGCGCGGCAAGAACCTGGCGTCGCCTGCGCGATCGATTTCACCGCGCAAGAGAGCCAGCCCAGCGTCGATGTCGCCGCGTTTGGCCATGACGATGCCCTTGAAACAACCCGCCCAAAGCCGCCAAAGCCGTATCGCGTGACGCTCAGTGTGCTCGAACAGCACTTCACCATAGCGCTCCGCCGCGTCGAGATCGCCGGCCAGGAAAGCGATCGGGCACGCGGCCTGCCCCAGCACACTGCAGAAGGTCAAGGCGTGACCATTCGCGCGTCCTTCCTCGATGTTGTGCTCGACCAGGCGCAGCGCCTCATCGGCGAGACCTTGCAGCCAAAGGATGCGAGCGCGGAAATAGTGCGTCGAGATCCGCAGATCGAGCGGGAAAATCTTGGGCTTTTCGACCAGGAGATCGAGAGACGCGTCCACTTGATCGATGTGGCGA
Organism: uncultured Alphaproteobacteria bacterium; assembly: GCA_963822795.1. Lineage (GTDB taxonomy): Bacteria > Pseudomonadota > Alphaproteobacteria > Rhizobiales > Xanthobacteraceae > Bradyrhizobium. The sequence goes on along the minus strand of CAWGJM010000036.1, from coordinate 197,783 downwards.
CGTGCGCCGTGTTGGTCGCCGAGAAAGTGAAGTGATACGGCGAGAAGGCGATCCGCCAGCATCAAGTCGGTTGGATCGGCGGAGCTCTCCGCCGCCCTGGTGAAACGCTGAGCGAACTCGAGTGCTTTGAGAAATTCGCCATTGTTGAACTGGTCGATGCACAGCCCCCAGAGGGCTCGCAGGCGATAATCCTTGTCATCGAGCCGCTCCGCCAATTCGAGGGTGATCGCGAGCGCCGGGCCCGCATCCCGCGCACGACCTTGGCTATATGTCAGCGACCAGCCGACGGCCGCCGAGAGCTGCATGCGCAAGCGTGTTGGACCCATAGCGCCATCGTCCAGCTTCGCGAGCGCCAATTCGGTGCGCTCGCGACATTCGCCGAACAGCGACAGGTGCACCCAGAGCGGCACGGCAGCGGCAGTCAACGCCGCGCCGACCTGCGAGTCACCGTCCGCGGAGAATGCCCATTCGAGGGCGGCGCGGACATTGCCGAGGTGTCGTCCATAGCGTCTGTGCCAATCGGCTTGCGGCAAGGAATTGCTCTCTGCCTCAGCCTGAATGAGGGCTTCCCGGAAGTATTCCGCATGCCGACGTACGCCTTCCAAGTGCTCTCCCGCACGGCGCAGCTTTTCGAGGGCGTAGGCGCGTGTGGTGTCCAGCAGACGATAGTGATCGTCCCCGGCTTGAATGTCGGCGGCGACGAGCGACTTGACGACCAGGCCTGCCAGGCTATCCGCGACCGTGACAGTGTCGAGATTTCCCATCACAGCGGCAGCGGCATCGAGAGAGAAATCGCCGTTGAACACCGCAAGGTGGCGCAGCGCCCGCGCCTCCGTCTCAGACAGCAGTTCATAACTCCAATCGAGGGTCGCAAGCAGGGTCTGGTGCCGCGGTAACGCCGTTCGGAGGCCGCGCGTCAGCAGGTTGAAGCGATCGTGCAAGCGCGCGGCAACCTGTTGCAATCCAAGCGTTGCGATGCGAGCCGCCGCGAATTCGATGGCCAGCGGGATGCCGTCGAGCTGACGCGAAATCGTAGCGACCAGCTGAAGGTCTTCCCCGCGCGGCGAGAAGTCGGCGTTCAATGCCTTTGTCCTGGCAATCAGAAGCTGCACTGCGCTGCGTCCGAGGATATCGTGATCTCCATCCCCGCCCTGTCCCGGAACATCGAGCGGGGGAACGCGATAGACATACTCGCCGTCGATGCGAAGCACCTCGCGGCTCGTCGCCAGAATCGTCGTATTTGGACAGGATCGTACGAGCGTCTCTGCCAACCTCGCGGCCCCTTCAATGAGATGCTCGCAATTATCCAGCACGAGCAGGAGTTTTCTTGCTCCGATTTCCCGCGCAATGGATTCGAAGGAAATCTCGCCGCCGTGTTTAAGGCTGAGTACACTCGCGACCGCAAATGGCACCAGCGCTGGATCCGACAGCGAGGCCAGTTCGACGAGCAAGCCGTCACCTCCGAAGGTCGCGAGCAGATTGCGGGCAACTGCCTGCGCAAGTACGGTCTTCCCGATACCGCCGGGCCCCGTCATGGTGACCATTCGATAGGTCGAAAGCAGCTCTAATAATTGCGCCTCGGCAGCCTTTCTGCCGATCAGTGCGCTGGGTGCCGCCGTAAGATTGCTGACATGACTTCGAGCGGGTTCCGCAGTCGGCATGCCGGCCGCGGCGAAATCCTCCTGCTGAATGACCCAGTCTCCCAGCAATCGATAGCCACGACCCGCGATCGTCTTCAATAGCCCTCGATCGGGACCCAACGCCTTGCGTATCGCGGAGATTTGAGCCTGAAGGGTATTTTCCTCAACCGCTGCACCCGGCCATACACGGTTCATCAAATCATACTTGTCGATCAGCTCGCCGGCCGACTGGACCAGCGTCTCGATGATTTCGAACGCTCGGCTGCCAACGTCAGTCGGAATCCCGTTCAACCGCATCTCACGGCGCGCAAGATCGATTTCCCACACGCCGAACTTGTAGACGGGCCGTCGATCATGGCCTGGCATCGGTGCTCCCTTCGGACATTTTAAGGCCATTTGGACAGTTTCGCGCAAGAAATCTGTGTTCGTTGGGCGACGCTTTTTCAGGACTTTTCAGAACTGCCTCAAGGATGGATGCGCCCGCTGAGGGTAGGGTCAGCCCGTCGCAAATGCTTTGGGACACCAAGCAATGGCCGCAGATGGACTGATTACGATCGAAAGCCGCTATGGACCGGAGGAAACGATGAACCGGTTCGAGGCCGAGGTCAGGGCAAGAGGAATGACGGTCTTTGCCCATATTGATCACGCCGCGGGCGCGGCCGCCGTCGGGCTACCGCTGCGGCCAACAGAACTCCTGATCTTTGGCAATGCAAAGACCGGCACACCTCTGATGCAGTCGACTCAGATGTTGGGCATCGATCTACCACTCAAGGCCTTGGTCTGGCAGGACGCGTCCGGCACCGCGTGGCTGTCTTACAACGATCCTGCATTTCTTGCGCGCCGCCACGGCCTAGACGGCGTGGACAACACGATAATCAACGCTATGGCAGCCGCATTGGAAGCGATTGCAAGCAAGGTAACAACGCCACCATGAGCACAGTTCTGCTCACCGAACCAACGCCGAACTTTGGAGCACGCCGATGACTACGATAACGCCCATGGTCCGCGCGAGAGGTGACGGCATTCCCGGTCTGGCGACGAAAGGCCACAGCGAGCAGCAGTCCAAGATGGGTGACCAGAGCCTTCAGCTCCGCCGGCATTCGATCGATCAGTCGAGCTCCGTCTACAGGAGCGTTTCGATCAGCGACCCGTCCGTCTATATTCCCGAGGCGGGCAACAACGGACGAAGCCCACTTGTTCAAGCCGAAGTCGTCCCGCAAGCGTTCTCCTTCGGGCCCTTCCGCATTGTTCCGCGAGCTCGCCTGCTGGAACGCGATGGCTCACGAACGCGCGTTGGCAGTCGTGCTTTCGATCTTCTCTGTGTTTTGGTCAGTTGCCCTGGCGAAGTCGTCAGCAAGAGCGAGCTCATGGCCAGAGTTTGGCCCGACCTAACGGTCGAGGAGAGCAGCCTGCAATTCCACATCGCTCATCTGCGGCGCACCCTGGGTGACGGTCGGGAAGGTAAGCGCTATATCACGAACGTCGCCGGACGAGGCTACTGCTTCGTTGCGCGAGTGGATTGCACGGCATCTCCGTACATTCAGCACCTCCACGGTTGAGGAGATTTGTCATGCTAGCGGGTCAATGCTTGTTGCGGCCGGAGGGAGTTGTGCGCGACACGAAGGGCCAAGTGCCATTGCAGGCCTCGGTGGAATTCGTGCACACCTATAATGCGCAAGCCCATGAGCTCGTCGACGCGATCACGGCCACGGTCAGTCTTGCACAGGCCGGGTTAAACTGGCTGCGCGCCGAACCGCCAGATCTGGAAGAAGTCCGGCAGGCGCTCAATGATATCGCTAGCGATGGTAAGAGAGCAGCTGAAATCGTCGTTCGACTTCGAGCACTCACGAAAAGGTGGCCCATAGCGGATGGGGCTCCTGATCCTTGAGCTAATAGCTCCGAAGTGAGATGGCCGGCGCGAGCGATGGAGCTCCGGGTGTCGCAACATTTTCGTTTTGATGCGAGCAGGAGGTCCCTCACCGCTCTCGAGCAGGATGGCACAATCATCGCCGTGATCGAGATTAGCCAAACGAAGTGGCTGGTGCAGCGCCGTTTTGGGCGTTGAACGCCAACCTCTTAAGTTGGCGACGGCACGCAAAATCTGCAACCACTCGCCCTCGCCGGGCAGGTCACTCATCTTGGGCCCAGCGCGCCGAGAGCCGGCAAGGCAGTTCACAGCGCCGAGAAGGCACAGACCAGCGTCTCACTGTTCGATCAAGGGCTGATCCAGGTGCTGCAGGCCGCGGTGACCGGACTAGAATTGTCGCGCCGGGCACGCGCGGATCGCCCGGAGCCGAGGTGCCGATCAGCGGACAGGCTTCGGATTGAGGTGGCAGAACCGCAAAAAAATCGCTCGCCAGCGGTGCGAGATTACCCTGCACAAGCCGGGCGCGAGCCCCGCGGCCGGCCCGCGATGGCCGCCCGCCCGTATCGCGAGCCGCGCTGCATGCCCGCTGCTGGGGCATCGTCGCGGCGAAGGGTAGTTACATTCATGGGCGGGCTCCGATCCGTGCAAATCGCGCGTAGCAAGTCTAGTAGCATCCGCCGCCGGTTGCGCGAGCGGCGCCTGCTCATTTCGCGAGCACATATGCGACCAAGTGCGTACGTCTATGGGTTGAAACTAGCCCTAGATCGCCTTTGCTAAAGAGAGCAGATTACTCAGCAAGAGCCCGCCAAGGGCCGCAGAGGGAGGATGGTCGATGCTGGCTCATGCCGCCTGCGTGCACGGAGTTCCAAGGTCCGCAGCTATGCTTTGCATTGCACGGCACGTGCGGATGACGACATCGACCGACCGACTACACACTTGGCTCTTCCACATTGCCGCCCGCACAATAGTGCGGGCGAAATTTTGTCGACCGACCTGATCGGAACGCATGGGAGGAACGGATTATGACGGAGAAGTGGAAAGAGGAAGAGTGGGCGCAGGACATCTGGTACCGCGGCAAGGTCACGCGTCGTCGCATCGTCGGTTGGGGCGGCGGGGCGATCGGCGCGATGATGCTGGTGCCGGCGCCCTGGCGCGCCGCCTTCGGCGCCGCCAAGCCGTACAAGATCGGCTCCGAGCAGCCCTTGTCCGGCGCCGGCGCCGCCGGCGGCAAGACCGCGCTGGTCGGCCTGCAGATGGCGGTCGACCGCATCAACCATGTGGGCGGCATCATGGGCCGGCCGATCGAGCTGGTGATTGCGGACGACGAGTCCAAGCCCGACGTTGCCCGCCGCAAGACGCAGAAAATGGTGGAAGAGGACAATATCGACATCCATGTCGGCGGCTTCCTTTCGAATATCTGTCTTGCTTGCATGCCGGTCTGGGAAGAAGCCAAGATCGTCAACATGATTAGCGTGTGCCTCGACACCACGCTCACCACCACCAAGTGCAACCGCTACAGCTTCCGTGTCCACGACTACGCTCCGGCGCAGGCGGTTGCCTTCGGCCCGATGCTCGCCAAGATGGGCAAGAAGTGGCATATCGCTTATGCCGACTATTCGTGGGGCCAGTCGACGCGCGACGCTTACGCGGACGAGATCAAGAAGAACGGCGGCGAGGTCGTCGGCACGACCGGCATCCCGCTCGGTACCGCCGACATGACGCCGTTCCTGTCGAAGATTTCCGGCAACTTCGACGGATTGTTCGGCATCTTCTTCGGCAAGGACGGCGTGACCATCGGCAACCAGGCCTATGATCTCGGCCTCACCAAGAAGTACAAATGGGCCGGTGACGGCGCCATCTGCGAATCCGTCAATCTGCCGGCGCTCGGCAACAAGATCGACGGCTTCGTCGCCATCAACCGCTACATCCCGATCTTCCAGGGCGCGCTGGATACGCCCTATCACCACCGCTTCTTCGACGAGGCCAAGAAGCGGCTGGCCGAGATCGATCGGTCCGGCCCGCTGCCCGACCGTTACGTGCAGTCGAACTATGAGGCCATGAACGCGCTCAAGCACGGCATGGAGATGTCGAAGTTCGAGACGCGCGAGGACACGATGAACCTGATCGACGCATTGGAAGGGCTCGAGATGAAGCTCAGCGACGACTTCCCGCAGGGGGACAAGACGCTGCGCAAGGCCGATCACCAGGCCTTCCTCAACGAGTTCCTCTATACCGTCAATGGCGGTCAGTTCCAGCTGCTCGAAATGGTGCCGAAGGAGAAGACGATCGTATCGCCGGCCTGCAAGTTGAACGCTGCGTAAGTGAGCGTGGAAACGGTCAACGACGTGCGCTCCCCGGCGAATGGCCAGGCAGCGGCGCCGGCTCCTGTACTCAAGACCGAACTGTTGACCGTCCGATTCGGCGGCCTGGCCGCGCTTTCCAGGGTCAATTTCGAGGTTAAGCGCGACGAGGTGTGCGCCATCATCGGTCCGAACGGGGCCGGCAAGAGCACCTTCTTCAATTGCTTGACCGGCGTGCTCAAGCCCACCTCCGGCCGCATCCTGTTCAACGGCGAGGACATCACCGGGCTGCCCTCCAACGCCATCTCGCAGAAGGGCGTCGCGCGCTCCTACCAGATCACCAACATCATGCCCAACGCCTCAGCGCTGGAAAATGTGCGCATCGCCGCGCAGTCGCGCCGGCATGCCTGGAACATGATCTCGCATCACTCCGCCTTCCCCGACATCAACGAGAAGGCGGAGGCCGCGCTTCAATCGGTGGGCTTGCTCGAGAAGGCGAACCAGCTTGCCGCCAATCTGTCGCACGGCGAACAGCGCAATCTGGAGATCGGCATTGCGCTTGCGACCGAGCCGACCTTGTTGTGTCTCGACGAGCCGACCGCCGGCATGAGCGCAGCGGAGACGCAAGACACCATGCAGCTCGTGCGCCGCATCGCCAAGAATTTGACGATCCTGATCGTCGAGCACGACATGCAGGTGGTGATGGAACTGTGCCATCGCATCACCGTGCTGCATTACGGCGAAATCCTCGCCGACGGCACGCCGGAGGAGATCCAGCGCAACTCCAGGGTGCAGGAGGTCTATCTCAAGACATGAGCGAGACCGCGCCCCGCACCGAGCCGATCGTCCTGGTCGAGGACGTGCACACCTATTACGGCAAGAGCCACATCCTGCACGGCGTCACGCTGCACGTGCAGCCGGGCGAAGTGGTGGGCCTGCTTGGCCGCAACGGCGTCGGCAAGTCGACCACCCTCAAGACCATCATGGGCCTGGTGCAGCCGAGCCACGGCAGTGTGCTGCTTGACGGCAATGCCATCACCGGCTTGCCCGCGCACAAGCTTGCCCGCCTCGGCATCGGCTATGTGCCGGAGGACCGGCGCATCTTTCGCTTGCTCACGGTGATGGAGAACCTGCGCACCGGGCTCGACCGCAACGGCGTCACCGAAAAGCGGAAGGCGGCGCTGCTCGACAAGGTGTTCACCTACTTCCCCGTGCTCGCCGAGCGGCGCAACCAGGCCGGCGGCACGCTTTCGGGCGGCGAGCAGCAGATGTTGGCGATCGCGCGCGCCATGATGCTGGAGCCCAAGATCATCCTGCTCGACGAGCCGACTGAAGGGCTGATGCCGCGGATGGTGTCGCAAATCCGCCAGATCATCGACGTGCTGCATCGCGAGGGCGTCGCCATCCTTCTGGTCGAGCAGAACGTGCCGCTGACGCTCGAGGCAAGCGAGCGCGTCTACATCATGGAGAAGGGCCTCGTGCGTCACCATTGCTCGGCGTCCGAGATCAATGTCGACGATCCGGTCATCAAGCAGTATCTGGGGGTCTAGGGATGGAAGCGGTCGCGCATTTCTTCCAGAGCATTCCGGTCGACTTGCTGATCATCCAGACGGTGAACGGCGTGGTCACCGGCATGATCCTGGCGCTGGTCGCCTCGGGTCTGACGCTCATCTTCGGCATCATGGACGTGGTCAACTTCGCGCATGGCGAATTGTTCATGCTCGGCGCCTATGTCGGCGTGCTGGTCTTGACCGTGACGGGGAGCTTCTGGATGGCGCTCGTGCTGTCCGCCTTGATCGTCGCGCTCCTCGGCGCGGCCATCCAGATCGTCACCTTGCGTCCGCTGCTCGGGCGCGATCCGCTCAACACGATTCTCGTCACCTTCGGCATATCGTTGATCCTGCAGAACTACGCATTGTGGCAATTCGGCCCGGTGGCGCGCAAGATCGGCGAGCCGATCACTAGTCACTTCGACCTGTTCTATCTCACCTATCCCTGGTACCGCATTCTGATCGCGGTATTGTCGGCGGCGATCATCGGCGGCTTCTGGCTGTTCCTCAAATACGGCAAATACGGCGTCTGGATCCGTGCCACCACGCAGGACCGGGTGATGGCGCAAGCCATGGGCATCCCGGTTCCGATGGTGCACACCGCGGTGTTCGCGATCGGCGCGGCGATGGCGGCGGCGAGCGGCGTGCTGTTTGCCCCGCTGGTCGGCGTCAACCACACAATGGGCCTCGACTGGGTGCTCAAGGCCTTCATCGTCGTGGTGATCGGCGGCATGGGCAATCTCGGTGGCTCGATCGCGGCGGCGATCTTCATCAGCCTGCTCGAAGCCTATGCGGCGATCTGGGTCGATCCCTCGCAAGCGGTGATCGTCTCCTTCGTGGTGCTGATCCTCACGCTCCTGTTCCGGCCGACCGGCCTCTTCGTTCCGACGCCCAAATGACAACCGCCCCGCTCAGCAAATCGATGTCGCTCAAAACGAAATTGAGCCACACCGCCGTTTTCTGGCTCGGCTTCTGCGTGGTCATGGCGCTGCTGACTGTCGCGCCGCTGGTGCTGCCCGAATATTGGCGGCGCTTCCTCACCGAAATCCTGATCTGGGGCCTGCTCGCGATGTCGTCCGATATCCTTATCGGCTATACCGGCATGGTCTCCTTTGGGCATTCGGCCTTCTTCGGACTCGGCATGTATGGCGCGGCGGCGGCGCTCCTGATCGTCAGTCCGCCCAATCTGTGGCTCGCCATTCTGTTCGGGCTCGGCGGGGCGGCGGGCGCTGCGTTGTTCGTTGCCTTTTTCTCCACGCGCCTGCGTGACATCTACTTCGCCATCACCACGCTGATCTTCTCGCAGATCTTCTATGTGATAATCTTCACGTGGACCCAGGTGACCGGCGGCGAGAACGGGCTGATCTTCTCGCGCCCGCATTTCACGATCCCGTTCCTTTATGACACGCGTTTCTCGACCGTGACGCTGCACTGGTTCGTGCTGTCAGTAGTCGCCGGCTCCTATGTGCTTCTGCGCCGCATCATGCAGTCGCCTTTCGGCATGGTGCTGCAGTCGATCCGTGAGAACGAGGCGCGCACGAGGGCGATCGGCTATCCGGTCGAGCGCTACAAGATCGTGGCGGTGATGCTGTCCGGCCTGTTCGCTGGGCTTGCCGGCGTGCTCTACGCCGTGCAGAACCAGTTCGCCGCGGCAGAATTCGTATTCTTCGCCACCTCGGGCGACACGGTCATCTTCAACGTTATGGGCGGCATCGGCACGCTGGTCGGCCCCATCGTCGGCGCCGGCTTCTTCCAACTCATTCGCGAGTTGCTGTCGCGCATTTTGGGCGATCAGTTCCCCTATCTCATCCCGCTCGGCGTGATCTTCATCGTCATGATTATCTTTCTGCCGCAGGGCCTGCTCGGCTTTGCCCGGCGCTGGCTCAATCGCTAGCGTCACCGTCTGGCCGCTAGAATGGTCGTGCAATGCTCGTCGTGAATCTACCAACCGGAGGGCCGGACAGCAGAATACCGGCTGAAGGAGCCGCGCGCCTGGAATAGCAGCGGCGCGCGCAAGTTCGACCGTATCGCGCTCGCCGCTGCCCATATCGTTGCTGACCCGCTCGCCGATCTCGATCCAGGCCATCGGGCAATCGTTTGAAGATCGTTCCCGGCAAGCAGACCCGCGCTCATGCGGTTTGTGGACTGAGTCGCGATATATGAGCCCGATTTTGGCCTGCACCCGAGATATCTTTGAGGGAGAAACCCGCGCGCAGGACGACGGGATTGCCGCTACTATCCGGCTATGCAGCAAGCTTGACCTCGAGCGCTTCAGGGCCAAGCGGATGCGACCAAGACCATCGAACTGAAGGCCAGCCATGTCTCGCTGATCTCCCATCCTGGTGAAATTGCGGGCCCTATTGTGGAAGCTTCGGGAGGCGGGCGGTAGCTATGGCAGATATGGAGACGATACGAGCTGCCCTTCTCGACAGCCCAAAGCTCCCATTCAGGATCACATCCGGCCAACGCCTGCTTCCGGGCAGGTGCTGGTCAGGATCAAGGCAAGCGGCGTCAATCCGCTCGATCTCAAGAACCGGGCGGGCCAAGCCGCTCACGCTCGTCATCCCCTGCCGGCGATCCTTGGCAGCGATCTCGCCGGCGTCGTCGAAACAATCGGCTGCGATGTCTCGGCGTTTCGCCAAGGTGACGAGGGTGTGTGTACCGAAAACCTAAACCCTGAGACAGTAGTGATGAAGTCCACCCAGGATGGCAAGCGACCTGACCACACCGGTCCGCTGAACCGGGCGAGAAACGGGCGCATCCTTGTCCAAGGCCAGGTGCGTCCGCGTCTCACTGCGAAGGCCGCCAAGTGCCCAGAGCCCCTTTGCCCAACTCGGGTGTTACCTTCGTTGGGGAGATGTGCACCATCTCCTGGGAGAGCATTACCTCTCCGTCGTCGCTCGTACGGGCTCATGCGCCGCTCCCGTTGGGCTCTCTCCTCCTTCGGTTTCTAGCCTCGTTCGAAGAGTCCTTGCAGGTTGTAACCAGTCCCTGCTGCCCACGGCAGCTTCCCGACGTTAGTTCTAAGAATCTTTTCTTGGATGCTGGACCCCATACCCCGGCGGTGCTCCGTGTGCTTGCACCTGTTTCTTCCACGGCGCCATCGGCCTTCCCCATGTCGAGAGTTGGGTCGGCTTTCCGCGTCTGTCCGCGAATGACGACTTCTCGCGGTGTAGCATTTCGGGGCTGCAGGTATTTCGTTATGTTCCGGCCTCCAAGTTTGCTCGCCCCCCAGATCGTTCCTACCGCTGCGAATACTGCCGCAGGGCAGCCGGGGCTTCTACGTCCGGGCACATCGTGCTTCGTTACCTCCGCACGCTCCGGGTATGCTAACCGCCCGAATACAGGTAATTGGCGGTACGGGGACTTGCACCCCGCTAGATTCTCAGCCTTGTCGGCCGCCTCCCTCGACCGTGCCACGTCTCCAGTCCCCTCCACGTCGCACGCAGCGTGCGGATTTCCCGCACTGCGCGCTCCCATTTGCTTCACGCCAAGGCTTATGGGACCTATCCGGCTGGGGCAGCTTTCAGTCCGTCGCGTCGCACTCGATAGCCGTTGAACAGCCTGAGAGTGCTCGTACAGCCACGACCTATTCCACCGCTTCCAGCAGAAGCCCTTCCGTTTCCGAGCCTGCGCCAGATGGCGCCTGGCCTTCTTTTCCACCCAATCTTTGATGTAGCTGAAGCACTCACTGGAGTGTCCAACCGCGAAGTAGTTCACCCACCCCTGGAGCTTCGGATTGATCAGGCTTATCACCCTGTCAATCGGTTGCGACCGGTATCGGCGAAACACCTCTTTGAGCTCGAGCAAAAGCGCCGTCCGCTTTTTGAGCTTGGGCGTGTAATGCGGCCGCATCACTCCGCGTAAACTGCGGAGGTAGCGGAAGTCGAACCCCACGAAACTGAAGCTCTCGCCGCGTTCCAGGTCTACTGTTCGGCTCTTTTCATCATTGATTTCCACCTGCAGCTTGGCAAACTCCTCCCGGAGTCGCTTGGTCACGGCTCCAATCAGCCAGTCACTTCAAGCCGTAACTTCGACCTGAATGGCGAGGCCAGGACGGCCAGAGCGAAGCAGAACAACCCGATCATCTCCGCCAGCTCAGGCGATTCCAACGCGGCATCACACTTGAATGAGGTTTTCGGTGCACATGGCCACCGGCTGCTATTTCTGTCCACAGCCTTGGGGTGCCGCTTTGCTGATCGAAAGCTCGTTGGTAGGATAGCTGACAAGCACGATATTGCAGAAGCGGTCGAGGGTTGGCCCGGACTTACCCATGTTGCCAAACGTCGATAACGGTGCCGACGGACGACGTTCGCTTGTGTCCGCTGACCTAAACTCGGTTCGAGAAACATATTGCAGGCTAATCCCTCGCGGGATCCGACGCTAATGCTAATGGGGCGATCTGTTAATGGCATTGCAACAAGCAGATTATATTCTTGGACATACGAGCGTGGAGCAACAGCGGCTGATCCGCCAAGCTCGCGTATTGGCTCCACTGACAGAACGCTTCTTGCGCGATGCGGGCATCTCTTCAGGAATGCGCGTGCTGGATATCGGTTGCGGTATGGGCGACGTCACCATAATTGCCGCTCAACTTGTTGGATCCGCCGGCCAAGTCACATCCATTGATCTCGATCAGGCTTCAATTGAAACTGCACAAAGACGCGCCGCTGCTTTCGGCTTCGAAAACACATCTTTCAAACGTGCCGACATTGCTGCATTCGTGCCTCACCATTCGTTCGACGCGATTATTGGGAGGCTCGTCCTGCAGTTTGTTCCTGATCCGATAGCGATCATCAAGCACCTTTATGGCATACTGCGGCCGGGCGGCATCTTGGCGCTACAGGAACCGACATGGAAATTGTGGCTGACGTATACTGCGCACTTACCTTTGCGGCTGGCTGTGACAAAAGCAGCGCGTGATGCTTTCCAAGCGGGTGGTGCCAGCACTGAAATGGAGCAGCAACTTTACCAAGGCTTCATTGCTTCTGGATTGCGTGCACCGCAGTTGCGTGTCGAGGTACCGCTAGGGAATAACCCCGAGTTTAGGAGCCTACTTCCAGATCTCCTTGCAGCCCTGATGCCCAATATCATCTCGAAGGGTCTGGCTATTGGTCATTTGGGCGACTTGAATACTTTGAAGGATCAACTCGATCAGGAGCTAGACAAGGAAAATTCCTTTGCTTCCTATGTCGCTCTGATTGGGGCATTTGGGCGCAAATAAATCTGCGATTTCCGGTTCTGGCACTTTTGTATGGACCGGCCGTGCGTTGCAAGCCGGATGTGAACAAATGGAGGGGTGGCCTTGCGTATCTGTATCCGGCCCTTGGATGGAGCGTTTGTGCTCCTGGCCATTATGGATATCCGCGCGCACCCGATCTCATTGTGCAAAAGGCCCTGACAGGCCGCTACTATCCGCGCAACTTCCTTCCAATCTGCGCCCTCGGCATCGGCATCCAACAGGCGCGGGTTCGTCACCAGATGCTCCTCATCATAAGGGGTCAGAGTCGGATGTGTGGGCGCCAGGTCCTCAACATCTGGATCAACGAGCCGGCGCTATGGGCAGGTTAAAGTCAGCAGCTAATCTATGAAATGTCGATGTTGGCAAATATAGGTGCATCGTCGCCGGTATCGGAGCGCGCGCGTACTCTGGGCGCTGTGTTGTTTGATAAGACCGGAACCTTAACCGAGGGTCGCTTCGGCGTGTCGGAGGTGGTTGCATTGGCTGACCTGCGCGAAGATGAAGTCCTTGCTTGGGCCATCGGTGTCGAAACTCAATCGGAACATCCGATTGCCCGAGCCGTGGTGCGCGCTGCCGAGGAACGTCGCATCGAGCCGAAACCCAGCCAGGCGTTCATGAGTCTGCCGGGACGCGGTGCCCAGGGCGTAGTCGACGGGCGCAGCGTCAAGGTTGTGAGCCCCGGCTGTATTCGAGAGCATGGGTTTACCGTCAGAAGCGAGCGGATTGAGCAACTCGGCCATGACGGAAATACGGTGGTTTACGTGCTCATCGACGACAGGCTTGTGGGTGCCATCGCTCTAGCCGATGTCATCCGACAAGAGTCCTTCCATGCGGTCTCACGTTTGAAGGAGGCGGGTATACGGTGCATGATGGTCACTGGCGATGCGAAAGAGGTCGCCAGGTCTGTCGCCGCGCGACTTGGACTCGACGAGTATTTTGCCGAAACTTTGCCGCATCAGAAAGTGCAAAGGATACGGGAGACCAAAGCGAACGGTCTCGCTGTGGCCATGGTCGGTGATGGCGTCAATGACGCGCCGGCGCTGGTCGAGTCCGACCTTGGCATCGCGATTGGCGCGGGGACGGACGTAGCGATCGAGTCGGCGGACGTAGTCCCCGTGCGCAGCGACCCTCGGGACGTACTTGCAATCCTGGAGCTTTCGCGGGCAACGTACAGGAAGATAGTCCAGAATCTTCTCTGGGCGACGGGCTATAACGTCATCGCCATTCCGCCGGCCGCCGGTGTCGCCTATCCCTGGGGTATCCTCCTCAGCCCGGCCATCGGCGCAGCTCTGATGTCGCTGAGCACGATCATCGTCGCCATCAATGCAAGCTTGCTTGAGCTACGCCGGGAAGTCGGACGGGAGACAAAATAGGGCCGGCCGGGCTGAAGCGCGCTGTCCGCGGGGAGATCGGTAAGCGCAGTCGCGGCGCTTCTGTCATTTCCAGTTTCACCTAGAGCAGACCCCTTTGTGACCGGAACGATCTCGCGACAATCATCAGCGGTTGAGCAATCACCATGCTGGCGCGCACTAAGGCTTTGCTGGCGCGCAGCCCGACCCAAGCAAAACATCCCGCGAGGCGAAGCGATGATAGAAGGAACCGGTCGGCGATCCGAGGCGTTCGCTGACGGCCGCAACCGTCACCTCCGATACGCCTCGCTCGGCGATGATCGCCAAAGCCGCTCCGAGGAAATCTTCCTGGCTATATTTGGGATGACCCATGTCTTGAGAATTCGTATTCCAGACGCTTGTGTCAACATCTTCATTCCTGCGACGAGTGTTGCCACGCCCAGTGATTTACGCTCTGCAGCCGCTCGCACGTCCGGGATGGGTCATAACCCGCCATCGTGGCCTCTATCAGCGGCGCGGATGTTGGGATAGCTTTGTTTTAGCTTTGGAGACATCATAACGATAACGGACGGATGTTCGCACGGTCGGCACCTACGACCTGTTGTCGCACGTGCTATCTTGTTTGAACTCATCCGAATCCCGACGAAGGGGGTCTTGGCACAATGCAGCGGATTCTCGTGCTTGGTGCCGGATTCGCCGGTCTTTGGGGCGCCGTTGGCGCCGCGCGAAGGCTTGATGAGCTTGGTGTCGACCCGGGCGAGGTCGAGGTCCTCGTCGTAAATCGCACTCCGTGGCATTCCATCCGAGTTCGCAACTACGAAGCCAATCTCAATGGGACGCGGGTTCCGCTCGCCGATGTGTTAGGCCCGATTGGCGTTAAGCTCGTCGTAGCGAAGGTCACCGACATTGACATCCCCGGTCGAAAGGTCACTTGCGAAATTGGGGGCGCGCTTCAGGCCTTGGCTTATGATCGGCTCGTCTTCGCTCTTGGCAGCTGCCTGGCTCGGCCCGCAATTCCGGGACTTGCGACACAAGCTTTCGACGTCGACACGTTCGAGGGCGCCACGCGGCTCAACGATCATATCTCTAGGTTGCCATCTCGCCCGGTCGAGGCAGGCCAATATCACGTACTCGTAGTGGGCGGCGGCCTCACAGGCATTGAGGTCGCAACTGAGATGTTTGGCAGGCTCCGCGCGGCGATCAGCCAAGCGCCGACCTCTGATCTTGTTCCTTCACTCCGCGTCATTCTCGCCGATCGTAACGCTTGGATCGGTGCGGATATGGGCGAAGGCGCGCGGTCGGTGATCGCCGAGGCTCTCCAGTCGCTTCGCATTGAGACGCGCAACGGCATTTCGGTGACCTCCATTGACGCGCAAGGCGTCACTCTTGATACGGGAGAGCGAATTGCGGCGGCCACCGTTGTTTGGTGCGCCGGTATGCGAGCCGACCCTCTGACGATGCGCTTTCCGGTCGAGCGCGACCGACTTGGTCGTCTGCCCGTCAATTCTTGCCTCAAGATCAAGGGCATGCAGGCCGAATTCGCAGCTGGAGATGTCGCTTGGCTGCCAATAGATAACTCCCATGCGTCTGTGATGTCATGCCAGCACGCCCGTCCGATGGGCCGCTTCGCCGGCTATAATGTCGTGGGCGATCTTCTCGGTAAGAGGATGCTTCCGCTGCAAATCGATAGCTACGTCACGATCCTCGATCTTGGTCCTTGGGGCGCTGTATATACGGAAGGTTGGAGCCGGCGGGTGGAAACGAAGGGTTCCGCAGCCAAGAGAACCAAAGAAATCATCAATCGCCAGCGCATCTATCCGCCACGCTCACGCAATCGCCGCGAGATTCTCGACGCATCGGCGCCAGTTGTGCAACCCCCGCCCGATCGGTTCCCGCCACCAACCGGCGAATGAGAAATGGCGTGCAACAGACCTCCAGCGGATGTCCGTTAATGGGAGTCGGGTAGGATCGAGGCGCGGATCGGGCTTCGAATGATGCCGACGTTTCCTCGATCCCCCCTATCATCCGTACGGCGGGTTTTCCCCAGGCCGAGTAGGTGAGGATGTTGCCATCCTCACCCCTCACAGTCCCGGACGTGCCGATTTCTAGCATCCGGTTCTTCACGGGAGAGATTCGCTCACAGCGGTGTGGCGGTGGACGATCCGAGCTGCTGGCAGAGGGTGCCGCGTTAGGAGGTCGTTGAACCGATCCCATGGGAACCGGCTCCCTCGTCGCGACAGCCATTTGTGCCAGATCCTCGCAACCTTGTGGGCGTACCAGCTTAATCGTCGAAAGTTGCCCGATATGCCGTAGTAGGCATAGTGGCCCCGCATCTTCGCAACCAGTTGGGCATGCTGCTCGGGGATCGACAGATGTCGGTTTGTCCGACACCAATCGCTGACCGCCGCCAGCGCGCGGGCGTAACGCTTCTTTGCCGTTACCTGCCTCACCACGTTCTTACCCTTCCGCGACTTTCCCCAAACGTGGCAGAAGCCGAGAAAGGTGAACGTTGTCCCATCCGTGTCCGGGTGGTCCTTGCCATCTGGTCGGTTGCTACGGAAGTCGACAAAGCGTGTCTTGTCGGGATGGAGCGTGAGCTCGTACCGCGCAAGACGCTTGCCCAATACATCCAGAACCCGCTTGGCATCCTGAAAGTCTGCGAACGCCATCACGGCGTCATCAGCAAAACGGACAAGGGTACTGTTCCCCTTGAGCCGAGGTTTCACCTCGTTCTCGAACCACTCATCCAGCACATGATGCAGGAAGATGTTCGATAGGCAGGGCGTGATCGATCACCCCACCCTGCGGGGAGCCTTCGGTCGCATGGCGCAGGAGCCCGTCTTCCAGCACTCCCGCCTTCAGCCATTTATCGATCATCCTACGGATGACACCATCCGTAACTCGTCTGTCAAGAAACGCACGCAGGTGGGAGTGCGAAATCGAATCGAAATATTTTTCGATATCGAGATCTATCACCCGACGCAGCCCGTGGCTCATGAAGCCAGTACGCAACGATTGCAAGGCTTGATGAGCAGAGCGACCCGGCCTGAAGCCGTATGAGCAGGGAAGAAAGTCCTGCTCATAGATGGCCTCCAGCACCATGACAACCGCCCTTTGTGCGACCTTGTCCTCGAAGGTCGGAAGGCCAAGGGGCCGAAGGGATCCGGCTCCATCGCCCTTGGGGATGTATACCCGCCGTACCGGCGGCGCGTAATAGCGGCCTGACTTGATGCGTTCCAGGAGATCCGAAAGATTGGTCTCCAGGTTTTGCGCATACTCTGCCGCCGTCACACCGTCGATACCGGGGGCACCATCCTTGCGGGTGAGCCGGTAGGCTTCCCTCATCCACTCCAGATCGAGGACGTGGTGCAGCGTGGACAATGCCACCCCCCGCTTTTTGCTCTTGCCAGTTCAGCTATCCGCTGCCGTTTCGTGGACAGGTTTGTAAGACCCAAAGTTCTCTCCCATGTTGCCCGTCAGCGGTTCTCTCCTCACGACGCCCCCCTTTCCTCGATCGGGTCCCAGCGAGACCAGTTCCCCGACGTCGTCAGTACTATGAGGGCGCTACGACTTCCCACTCACGCATCCCCGGTCACTTATTTGTTTCGCTTCCGCGGCCCACGCGATTTCTCCTCGGTTCGTGCTCGCCGTTGCCAGCGCTCCCAGGCGGGTGGAGGTCCCGCCACAGGCCAAGATCATTGTTCAGCCGGTGATCTCAAATTGCCGGCGTACTCTCGCGTGGGCGTGAGTGGGATCTCTCAGGTTCCCAGGCAGTCCGTCCTATGCCTTTGCCCCGGTCCAAGACCCCGGCTGAATCGACGCTGCCTCGCCACTGACGGTCTCGTCGATGCTGCCCCTGCTGCCGTAACAGCAAAGGCTTCAGCGTGACCTTCATATCGGGGCTACCGCGGGGCTTTGGCACCTGCTGTCTACGCTTCACGAACGGTGTTGCCACCGTCATGCAAGACTCGCTTCCGGCTGCCTGGCTGGCCTTTGCCGGGAGGGAGTTGAACCCTCTGAACTACTATGAGAGGTTTCCGAGCTGCTACATCTCTTTCCCCATTCCTGGATTTATCCTGACGCTATACGGCTGGAAGGCTGGCTTTCCAAGCGGTGCCTTCCTGGATGATCAGCGGCTTAAGCCTGCTCTCGGCGTGCGCCGTCCGACATCCAGTTTGCTTCCGCCCTTCGTGCGCCTCGTGGTCTCAACGATTGTCCCGCTCGGTGTCGGGTCGCCAACTCGATTGCGCACCGCCGTGGAGGTCATTACTCCTCCGCCCCAGGGGCCCTCCGCTCAAGTCCGGGTTATAGTGTCCCGAACCGTCATCACTTATTCGGCCTCCGTCCCACTCGCGGGCACATCGCGATTTCACCGCATGGCGGCTTATACGCGATGCCTTCGCTGTGCGGGAGCGCCGAAGCGACCCCCGAGTGGTTCCGGGCTTTCGCTACCCATTCCGTCCTGACATGCCGCCCTCTCTGACCCCGGGGAGTTCGATCGTCGTCTCAGTCCAGAACACCGACGTCGACATTGGCCTTCGCCATGGACCAAAGGGCTCGGCACTCCCGATATTCCCGCAATCCGTTTCGCGCGGGGCACGTTTTCGGGGCTACTCTGGTTCGCAACTGTTACGGCCTGTCAGGTTGCTCGCCCCCCAGTACGGACCTGACCGGTCTCCCGGCCAACGGGGGCTTTTACTTCCAGGCTTTCAGCGGGTCGGTCGCCCTCCCCGCTGCTGGATATAACTACAACAGCGTCCGGACTCCTCTGTTGGCGGGACTTTCACCCGCAGGAATGGCAGCTAGCCTCGCTGCACTGGTCCGGCCGTGCTCCTGCCCCGCCAGCAAGCTAAGCTGGCAAGGGGCAGTGAATAATACTCCAATGAGTGGGGTTGTGACCTATGACGTAAGCGGGCCGCTAGGCGCGTTCGAAAGCCTTCGGCGCCTAGTTTAGAGGCGCGAAATCGTAGAATGGCTAACATTATATGTCCGTGCGATATCGGTCAGGACCTCTCCCGCCGCTCGCCGAGTCAAAGCCTCCCTCCGCTGATGGGGTGATAGTTTCGGCTATTCGACAAGGACGACCCCACGGGCCCTGGCACGCTCACGTCCTTCGCCGGTCTGTGTCCGGATCCGTTCGCGTTCGAACTCGGCGAGACCCCAAAACGGTCAGCATCAAGCGACCATGCGCCGTCGTGGTGTCCGCCCGGGTGTCTGTCAGCGATTTTGAAGCCTGCCTCTTTTTCCCCGATTGTCCCGAGCAGATTCAGGAGATCGCGCATAGATCGCCGACGGACACCCCGAAGGTCTGCTTCTGCTGGTCGATGTATACCGGAAGCGACTAGCGAACGCTCAAAAGCGGCGCTTTTGACCCTTCGCATTGGGTGCATCGGATTGGCCGGAGCGCCTTGAAGTGGCGGCGTAACTCGAAGAATCGTCTGATCGAAGAGAACAATCCGCAGTGGGTTGATCGCTATCCTGATATTTCCGACCGACAGCCCGCGGTTATGGATTCCGGGCTCGACGCTTCGCCTCGCCACGGAATGACGAGTGGAAAAATCGCGCCAAAAACAAGAAGGGCGCGCTTTGCACCGCGCCATACGTGTTTTTTCGCTGCTGAGCGGGGTCCCGGATCAGCGATGCACCGTACCGGAGGCATTGCGGGGCCGGCGGCCGGCTTCTTCGGCAGCTCGGCAACCATGGCTTCCGTGGTGATCAGGAGCGCGGCCACGGAGGCAGCGTTCTGGATCGCGAGGACGGAAACTGCGAGCCTCGGTCTTTTCTATTCGAAGCGTAGCGCCA
Organism: uncultured Alphaproteobacteria bacterium; assembly: GCA_963822795.1. Lineage (GTDB taxonomy): Bacteria > Pseudomonadota > Alphaproteobacteria > Rhizobiales > Xanthobacteraceae > Bradyrhizobium. Next base: position 178,033 of record CAWGJM010000036.1, on the reverse strand, counting down.
CAATCGGATCAAGTCGCGCGGCCCGATGGGCCGGATAGAGGCCAAACGAAATTCCGACGAACCCCGCAAATCCGCAGGCCAAAATGATTGTCAAGGGGCTGATCAGGATAGGCCAACCCGCCTTCCATGCGATTGCGACGGCGACGGCGACCCCCAAAATCGCGCCCACGAGCCCTCCCATCAACGCCAGGATCACTGCTTCGATTAGAAATTGCCATCGTATTTCGCGGCGGCTGGCCCCGACGGCCATGCGCAAACCGATTTCGCGGGTACGCTCGGTCACCGAAACCAGCATGATGTTCATGATGCTGATGCCGCCAACGACCAGCGAAACCGCTGCCACCGCAATTAACAGACTGCCGAGTAGCCGCACCGCGGCCCCGCGTGCAAACAGAATCTCCGCTGGATTCTCGATCCCGAAATCGCTGGGGGCATCCCCGCGAATGCGGTGCCGCTGCCGAAGTAGCGCCTCAGTCTCACGCTCAACCTCCGACATCGCAGTCGCATCCGATACCTTGATCGATATGAAATCCAATGCTTCGCGGGTCACGCCGCGCACAGCTCCCAGCACGCGGCTTTTCGCAGCTGACAGCGGGATGAACACGACGTCGTCTTGGCTACGGCCAGCTGCACCCAACCCTTTTTTGTCTAGCACGCCAATCACGGTGAAGGGGACGTTGCCAATCCGAAACGTCTCTCCGATTCCCGCGCGCCCGTTGAAAAGCTCCTCGACGATAAGCGACCCCACGATGGCAACTTTGGTTCCGGACGCGATCTCGTCGCTCGTAAAGGATCGGCCGCTGGCAACTTGCCATTCGCGGGCCACTAGATAGTCGGCATTAATTCCGGCCACCACCGTCACCCAATTCTTGTTTGCGGCCACGAGCGGGATGGAACGCGACAACAGCGGAGCCGCGACCCGCACGTCCACCAGCTCGCGGCGGATAGCCGCGGCGTCCTCTTCCGTCAGCGTGGGCTGTGTTCCCGATTCAAGCCTCGCTCCGCCGGAATTTCTGGCTCCAGGCATGACGAGCAGGAGGTTGGCTCCAAGCGTGCGGATCTTCTCGGAAACTTCCGCTTGTGCCCCGGCTCCCACCGACACCATGCAGACCACAGCCGTCCTCGTCCAGGCGATGAGGCCTGATCGCTGCCAATAAAACTCCGGAACGGTGCAAAGTATCCCCGGGCTATCCCAATTTTTTGAACCGCTCTCCCTCCAGCGATCGCACCTGCGCCACGGTCGACGGCAGAAAGGCCACATTTTATCGCGACGCCACAACAGCAGCTGACTTATCTGTCAGAAACTAACTTACGAGTAATTTGCGATTAGGTGTGGCCGCGAGGGGGAGGCTGTTTTTCGCCCGGCACTGAAGATTGCAACGCGCAAGTTCGGCCGAGGGTATGGGCCTTGGCCCGTCGATAAACTGCGAGCTCGTAGCTCAACAGCACCGCGGGCAGGATCACTGTCGATAGCGAAGTCCGCGACTTCACCGAGTTCACGATGCGGCTGCGGCGACGCCGGCATGTGGTGGAGGATGGATGAGCCTTGGTATATCGGCAATTGGCCCGAAGCTGCCGAACCTGGACGTCAGCTCTACGTCGCTATCGGGGGCGAACCGGACATGATCCAGAGAGCTCAATTCGGTCGAGATTGACCCAAAATTGACATTGGTGTGCGCGCTAATCTCGCTCGCGGAACTTATTGACGACCTAGAGTGTTGCTAAGGAACCTCTGGCGCTGCCGGCCTTCCCAACCGCCGTCAATTAAGGTGGAGGAAAATATGCTGAGAGCTGGGTGCAAACCGATTTTAGGGCTTGCTGGAATTCTGGCGGGCGCAGTGGTGGGGCTCGCGTTCACAGGCGTAGCCCAAGCGGGCCATGGCGGTGGCGGCGGTGGCGGTGGTTTCCACGGTGGTGGCGGGGGTGGTTTCCACGGTGGCGGTGGTGGTTTCCACGGTGGCGGTGGTGGTGGTTTCCACGGTGGCGGTGGTTTTCATTCCGCTGGCGGTTTTCGTGGCGGCGGCTTTCATACCTTCCACGCCGCGCCGAGCGGGGGACGCAGTTACAGCGCGGGCGGCTTCCAGTCCCATTCCGCCCACTCCTTCGCCGGACGCAACGCGCCCTACAGCTATCATGGTCAGTCCGGCGTTTCGCACAGCTTCGTCGCAGGCAACCGCACCGTGTCGAACCGCATGATGCAGCGCAACGCCAGTGCGGTAGGCCATGCGCTATCCTCACGTCAGATCAGGAGCGCTCTCCACACACCCGGCGGGCTGCGCAATCCGATGACGCGCGCGGCCATCACGGCAGGCGTCGCGGGTGCCGCCTGGAGTCATCACAACAATGGTGGCTTGTGGTGGCGCCACGCCCATGGCGGCTTCGGCTGGGTCGGCCCAGTGTTCTGGCCCTATGCCTATTACGATTTCTATGACTACGCTTGGTGGGGCTGGGGCTATGACCCATTCTTCTGGGACTACGGCTATGGCGATCTCTATGCCGGCCTGTTTGGCCTCTACGACTATGGCGCCTTGAACGGGTATGCGGGCTATCTCCCGGGCTATGCCGGACCGGCGCGGTGGGCGCGCGCTTCCAGAGGCTCGGAGGCGGAAACAAGCCTTGCCGACATGTGCGGCAGCGACAGCCGCGATATCGGCGGCTTTCCGATCGAGCGGTTCCGCGACGCGATCCAGCCCAATAACGAGCAGAACGCCGTGCTCGACGATCTCGCCAATGCCTCCCACCTCGCGGCTGATACCATTCGCAATTCATGTCCAAAGGACGTGGCGCTGACCGCGCCGAACCGTCTCGCTGCCATGCAGGAGCGTGTTGATGCGATGCGCACCGCCGTCAGCATTGTGAAGCCGGCGCTCGACAGGTTCTATGGGCTCCTGAGCGACGAGCAGAAAGCCAAGATCACAGCGCTGGCGGCGGATCAGCAGCCCGCGCGGCGCGAGGATATTCCGAGCAACGGCAACTGCAACGCCGCGCAGCCCGGCGCGACGGACTGGCCGAGCGAGCTGATCGAGCGCAACGTGAAGCCCACCGATGCGCAGCGCGCGAGCCTCACGGCATTGCAGGATGCCGCGTCCAAGGCAGCGGACATTCTGAAATCATCGTGTCCACCTGCGGACGCGCGCACGCCGCCCGCGCGGCTAGCCGCGGTTGGAACACGGCTTGATTCCATGCTCCAGGCGATCGCGACAGTGCGCCCGGCGCTCGATACCTTCTACAGCTCGCTAACCGACGAGCAGAAGGTGGCATTCGATGCCATCGGCCCCGAGCGGAACGGAGCCACAACTGCGTTAGCCGCCGACAGAGACGAATCCCCGCGGCGTCATCACCACCGTCATGGCTACAGTGTCGGCGGCATGATCTTCCGCATGATAGGGCTGTGAGACACCTCAACGACGTTTACGCTTTCGCCCTGAGGGCTTACGCGCCATAGGTTTGTAGATCGCCTGAGATGTGATCGCGCAAGCCTCGAAGGTTGATGGCGACTACGCTGCGGCGATCGAAGGCGCAACTGTTCTCCGTTGTGTCGACGCGTTCGAATGGACCGCGATGTCGCTCATCACTGGGTGGGCAACGCTGCCGATTTCATGAAGGCGCTGATCGGGCGTTTCGAGAGAGAGGTAGAGATCGGAAATGCACCTGAGTGAACGCCGCGTGCGCGAGCTGTTCGCGCGGCACGGCTATCGGATCGAGCGCATCGCCCGGAACGATTCGAACGTCCGACCCGCAAATTCGTAGTCTGAGCACACGTGCACCCGAAGTTGCCCAACGTGGCCAAGTGAGCGCAGCGACAGCAAGCCGCGAGTCCGCCGACAGCGCTTCCAGCCCGTCCGATTTGTACTCTACAGCGCGCAGGAGATAGCCGCCGCATCAGAGAGCCTTTTTGGTCGGCACCTTTGGCGATGTAGATCAACGCACCCCGGGCAATGGGCTACGCGCCGATGGCATCGAAACAAGATCAGGAGAAGCGCTGCAAGCCACCGCGGCAGCAGCCTCTGGGTAACCGCGCGTCGACACCGGGTCGCGGGGAAATGCCAGCTCGCCCAGCGGGCCTTGATCCGGTTGTGGCGGATATCATCGAAGCCGTTGCACGAACCATGGTTGACAATGACAACAACAAGCAGCGCCGGCTCGTCGAGCTCAAGGACGGTTGCCGCTAAGGCAAATTCGGAAAGACTAAGGCTTATGAGCTGATCGCCCAGGAGAGAATCAGGGCCTACAAGATGGGAGGCAAGACCATGATCGACCTCGACAGCGTGGACGAATATCACGCTTCGCTGCCGAGGGTCGAATCGAGAGCAAGCTAGGCCGCCGATCTGCGCAGCGAGACGGCGGGCGCACCGTCGCGTGGGCTGTCGAGGCGATCGGACCAATGCTGCATTAAACGCACGCGCTCGGCCCAATAGGCCGCACGGTTATAGATGCCGCGGATCTTGTTCTTGTCGCCCTTGCCAAGCTGGCGCCGCACCACCTCGTCGCGCCGCCGGCGCTTTTTTCCTCCGTGTCATGGGCGAGCTGGGCTTCCACTACATCGCCGTCGAACGCGCCCTCCTCGTTGAGCAGGGTCGACGCGGTCGATCGGAAGCCGTGCGCGCACGCTGTGCGAGATCGAGCCGCCCGAGCTGCTTAAAGCGCTGCGGCGCGTCGAGGCCCGCGGCCGATATTATACGGTCGGTCGGCTGCGCTCGACCGCCTCTCGCGTCTTCCAGTTCGGCATCGGTGCCGCATACTGCACCAGCGACCCAACTCGCGACCTGAAAGAAGCGCTGACCAAGGCGCCCAAGGGCAATCCGCGCCCGGCGCTGACCGACCCGGACGACGTTGGCGAGTTGATGCGGCGGATCGAGGTCTATGATGCCAAGAACGGCGGGCTGGTGCGCTACGCGCTCGCGGTAAAGCCATATCTTGGTGCCGTTGGTCTGGACCCGCACGCTCAACCCTTGGCCGTCGGCCAGCGAGTATTCCTTGTCCGCCGGCTTGGCGTTGCGGATTTTGGTGTCGCTCAACTCATGCACGATGGTGACGTCCCGCGTGCTCTCTGTGAGCCCCTTTCGGCTTGGTTGCGGTTCGGCGGTTGTCCGATTGCCTTACGGAAACGAACCACTAATGTACCCGGCCCTTCCAGTGTACCCGCGATGTACCCGGAGAGGCCGGATGGGCACGGAGGGGTGCGAACCGCGCCGGGCGGAAATGTAGGCCGAAATGCTTTATTTTATTTTGCGAGGGTTATGGAGCTTCGGCGGACGCGCGCGGACGGATAAGAACGGGGAAGAACAGACTGATGGTGCCCAGGGGCGGATTCGAATTGTCTCCTATCGGATTGAAATTTCGTTATTTTTCGAATGTTGATTTTCCAGTGTACCCATTAATGTACCCCGGCGTTTAGGACTATATGGCAGCGTCAGAAGCGGTTCGTTTACGTTCGATGCGCCCATTTCAATGGCCAATCATTGGCCCAAGCCATGTTCCGTGAGCTCGATCGTTGCCCTCCGAAGGCATGTGTCAAGCCGGTTACTGCAAAAAGGTAGCTGAAAAGAGGTTAGACATTCAGAGACTTGCGAGAGTGCCGTTCACCGCTTCCCACTTGCAAGAAATCCGCGTAAGCACCCATAGCTCAGCTGGATAGAGCGCCACCCTCCGAAGGTGGAGGTCACACGTTCGAATCGTGTCGGGCGCGCCAAATTTCTAAGTCATGCCGAACTGGCGGCCTTCGCCGCATCAAGGATCGATCGGTGCGCTTATGAGTATTTGACGCTGTGGCGGAAAAAGGCTGGCGGCGGCCAATCTTCTGTTCGCCCGTAAACTCGATGGATCTTCGAGAAGTTCTTGTAGGCGCGACATCGACATAGATGAGCCGGCCCATCTGCTCCGAAGCCGCTCGATCATCGCGAACTGCCTCCGTTACCACTCGGCGCTCGATGTAAACGTCCATCGACTTGACGGTGATGCGTCGCGGTTTGCCTTCGATGTAACGCCTGTGTCGATTAGTTTGTACAGCTTTTGCGTGAGGAGCCGCGCCGCATCCCCATACTAACCGAGCCTAGCTAAGCTAGGCGTAGCCAGCACTGCTGCCATCCTTCCAGTACCGGTAGCTCCAGTTCTTCGATGTGTACGCTGAAGGCGATGAGGTAGAGATCGTCCCGAATTTTCGGGTTCGACTTCGAGTGGCTTAAGCCTTGCCCGCCAAGTGTTCTTCAGCGCGAAATCCGTCTTCCGACCCCACTCTCAGAAGCTACGGTTTGCGCGGTAACTAGGGGTACGTGATGTCAGAACGTGGTCGTGATACCGCCATCTACTGCGAGGCTTTGGCCTGTTACGAACGAGGCTGCGTCGCTGGCAAGGAAGACCACCGCGCCGGCGATCTCTTCCGGGCGCCCCCATCGACCCAGTGCGGTGCGACGTCTGAGCCAGCGCGTCCACTCTGGGTCTTCAGCGAGCTTGGCATTGGTCTCCGTGGCAAATGTTCCAGGTGCAATCGAGTTGACGGTTATTCCATAGCTGCCAAGATCGGCAGCGAGTGCGCGGGTAAGGCCGTCGATTCCTGCTTTGGCCGTTGTATAGCCCACGTCGCCGATCCGACCGAGGCGTCCGATCACCGAGGAAACATTAATGATTCGACCTTGTGCTCGCCGCCTAATCAAATCACAGGCAATCGTCTGACTGATCGCATATGCGGAAATCAGGTGGCTGTCGAGCATGCGCCCGAACTCAACCGGCGACATCTCGTCGACCCCGCGACGGTCGCGCTGGCCGACATTGTTGACGAGCACATCGATGTCTCCAAGCGCGGAAATTGCCAGCCGCGTCGCGTCTTGCTGCGTAACATCAAACGGCGCGCCGTGAATATCCAATCCCTCAGCACGAAGCTTATGGACGGCTGCCTCGAGTACGACGGCTTGACGTCCGTTTAGAATCACGCGAGCGCCAGCCTTGGCTAAGCCGCGGGCCATCTCCAGTCCGAGCCCTCGTACAGAACCTGTTACTAACGCCGTGCGACCAGCGAGCGAGAAGCCAATGCTGTAAACCATTCCTTTACCTGGACTGAAACAGTTGTTTCAGTTACTTTTATACCATGCGCAGCTATGGCGCAAGGTCATCGGAAGCGGACACAACGATGTTGGAGTTGTCGCCTCGGCGCGCGGAATTGCTCGACGCCAGTTACGGCTACGTTCTCAATCACGGGCTGAATGGATTGTCGCTGCGCCCCCTGGCCGCGGCGATCGGCAGCAGCCCTCGGGTCCTTCTCTATTTGTTCGGCAGCAAGGAGAATCTGCTCCGCGAACTATTGGCGCGGGCGCGAAAAGAGCACATCGCGCAGGTGACGTCCGCACTCAAATCCACCGTCCGTGGGGAAGGTGAGTTCGAGGCATTGGCTAGCCGCTTATGGATTTGGCTCTCTGCACCGGAGCAGCAGGCGATGGTTCGACTGACATACGAAGCGTTTTTGCTTTCTCTCAATCGTGAGCCCGGTCCGTGGTCGGGTTTCGCCGCAGAATCCGCCCGGGACTGGCTGAATTTGCTGATCGATGCACAAGCTGACGTCCCGCGAGCGGTCGCTGAGGCTCACGCTACCCGCGTTCTTGCCCTGATACGCGGCATGCTGATCGATCTTCTGGCCTGCGGCGAAATGGAACGGGTCGCATCGGCAGCGCGCTTGGGCTGGCTGTGAACTAAGGCAGGGAGTTGGAACTGATCGGCGCCCTGACCCGCCAGACATCGCAGAAAATCGTAGCTTAGCGCACAACAGCGTAGCTTTGGTGCCCGGGGAGGGAATCATACGCAACCACCGACACGAGCAAAGGGGCCGCCCCTGCCATCGATGCAAACTCGCGCTTGCGCGAGCCTCTTGAACGAAAGGAAGGAAGTAAGAGACGTTTGATCACGAAAAAGCCTCTTGGCGTCGATGTAGTACCTCGATTTGCTCGGCACAGTGTCAATGTCGCTGTCATTCCAAAATAGCCGGAGGCTATTCATGAAGCCCGTCCGCTGCTTTGGCTTCATCCTGGCGGCCATGCTGGTCACCTCTTTCATCAGTGCGCCCGCGGTTGCACAGGAGGACCAGGCGGCCGCGCTCGATAAAAGATACATGGAGCTGTACCGAGCCGGTAAATTCTCCGAAGCCGTGCCGCTGGCGCAGCAGGCGCTGGCAATCCGCGAGAAAGCGCTCGGTCCAGACCATCCCGATGTCGCGACATCGCTCAACGACTTGGCTAACCTCTGCTTACAGCAAGGTCGCTACGCCGACGGCGTGCCGTTGGCACAGCGATCGTTGGCCATCCGAGAGAAAGCGCTCGGTTCTGATCGTCGCGAAGTTGCGGCATCGCTCGGCACTTTGGCTTTGCTCTACAAACTACAGGGGCGCTACGTCGACGCTGGGCCGCTCTATGAACGATCGTTGGCGATCTATGAGAAAGCGCTCGGTCCCGACCATCCCGATGTCGCACGAACGCTTAGCAATCTGGCTTTCCTCTATCAAGCGCAAGGTCACTACGCTGATGCCGAGCCGTTCGCCAGACGAGCGTTGGCAATCAACGAGAAAGCACTCGGCCCCGATCATCCCGATGTCGCGGCAGCGCTCAACGAACTCGCTTCGCTCTACCTGGCGCAAGGCCGCTACGTCGATGCGGAGCCGCTCGATAAGCGAGCGCTGGCGATTCGCGAGAAAGCGCTCGGTCCCGACCATCGTGATGTCGCACAATCGTTTCTCAACCTGGCTGCTCTCTACCACAACCAAGGCCGCTACACCGAGGCCGAGCCACTCTATAAACGAGCGTTGGAGATCAACGAGAAGGCGCTCGGTTCCGATCATCCCAATGTCGCGACCTCGCTCAACAGCCTGGCTTCGTTTTACCTTGAGCGAGGTTGCTACACTGAGGCCGAGCCGCTCTTTAAACGATCGTTGGCGATCAGCGAGAAGGCGCTCGGCCTCGACCACCCCGATGTCGCGACAGCGCTCAACCGGTTGGCGATGCTCTATTACAAGCAAGGTCGCTACGCCGATGCCGAATCGCTCTACAAGCGAGCGCTAGCGATCTTTGAAAAAGCGTTCGGTTCCGATCATCCTGCTGTCGCGAACTCGCGCAACAATCTCGCTTTGCTCTACCAGAACCAAGGCCGCTACGCCGATGCCGAGCCACTCTATGAACGAGCGTTGGCAATCCGCGAGAAAGCACTCGGTCCCGACCATCCTGATGTCGCGCAATCATTCAACAATCTGGCTGTTCTCCGCCGGGCGCAAGGTCGCTATGCCGATGCTGAGCCATTCCAAAGGCGAGCCTTGGAGATCATGGAGAAAACGCTCGGTCCCGACCATCCCCGTTTCGCAAACCAAGTACACAACCTAGCCGAGCTATACGCTAAACAAGGTCGCTACGCCAACGCCGAGCCGCTCTACAGGCGAGCACTGGCAATCCGCGAGAAAGCGCTCGGTCCGGACCATCCCGAGGTCGCAGTATCGCTCAACCACTTGGCTGAGCTCTACTACGTCCAAGACCGCTACGCCGACGCGTTGCCTCTGGTGCAGACTACGATCGCGCATGGCCGCGCGACACCATCCATCACCCTTCCCGTGCTTTTTGCGGCGCAGAGCAACGGCCTGATACCCGCCGGCGAGGCGCGGGATGACGCCCTCAACGTTGTGCAGCGCGCCTCACAGTCGGCGGCAGCCGCCGCCGTCAACAACCTCGCCACACGGCTAGTCGCCCGAGTCATTCGAACTGAGGGTACAGTCTCTTCAGCTTGACGCGGGCGTCGGCGGTTTTGAATTGCCAGTTGGCCTTGGCATGGTGCCTGTTTCGGTGGTCCTGCCATGCGTTGACTTCGCGGGCGAGGATTTTCTTGTCGGCGATGCGGCGGTTCAGACATTGGGACGCGAGAACGCCGAGCTCGGATTCGGCCATATCGAGCCAGCTGCCGTGCTTGGGCGTGTAATGCCATTCGAAGCGCTCGACGAGCCGGCGGGCCTCAGGAGCGGGGAAGGCTTCGTAGAGCGAGGCTGGCTTGTGGGTGTTGAGATTGTCCTGCACCAGCACGATCTTCGCCGCGTCGGGAAAATGCACGTCCGACAGATCCCTGAGCGTATGAGCATAATCGATGGCGGTGTGCCGGTCGCTCACTTTCACATGCCGCCAGCCTTCCAGTGGCGCAAACACCATGAATAAGTTGGCGACGCCATTGCGTTGGTATTCGTAATCGTGCCGCGCCTTGCGTCCCTGCTTCGCAGGGATCGGCGCGCGCGTCTCAACGATCAGCTGCTTGGAGGTCTCGTCGAGACACACGAGCGGACGCTGCGGATCGTGCGGCCTCTGATAGACCTCCAGCACGTCTTCCATGTTGGCGACAAAGGCCGCGCTGGCGTCCGGTGGAATCACCCATTGCTGCTTGAGGTGCGGTTTGAGAATGTTTTTTTTAGCGTTCGCCCGATCGTGTTGTCGCTGGCGCGCTCGACAATGTGCAGTTCGACGACCTTCTCCTCGAGCAGGCGCAGGCTCCAACGGGCGAAACCCTCCGGGGCCGGAGAGAGTGTCAGTGCGATCAGCTTTGCTTCCGCCGCGCCGTCGAAAATGCGTGGACGGGCGGAATTGGGATTGTATTTACGGGTCAACACCGCCTCGAACCCTTCCTCGACCAGATGGCGCCTGGTCCGCTCGATATTGGCGATGCTGGTGTCCAGCGCCGCGGCAATCCGGCTGTCGCTCCAGCCTTCGCCCGCATCCGACACGTCCGCCTTCAAGAGAATGCGCGCCTTCGTCAGCAGCTGCGCAGAACGCTTACCTTTGCTGATCAACTCATCGAGTTGGCCACGTTCCTCCGCGGTCAACCGCACTACGTATTTCTTGACGGCGATCTCTTTCCCGGCCACCAATCACCTCCATCGCTGGCTTGCGGCGACGGAGATTCAGAAGTTGCCGTCATTTTCAATGACGGGGGCGACTAGCCGCCGGAAGCGACCGGTTGGCAGGCCTGGTGCGTAACGACCAGGACCTGGCTGCCGAGGGGGAAGCCCTCGATAAGCCGATCCTTGCGGCTGTTGCCAATGAGCCGGGCAAGCGCGATGCTGCCGCCGAGCAGCGGATGAGGGACCGGCTGGCTGAGATAGTTAAGCAGCGCAGGGCGATGCAAGGCGTGTTCGCCATCGAGTTCCCCGGACTATGCAGGGCTGTCGAACCCGCAGCCGCTCACCATCAAGGGCATCCAGGCCCTGCTGTCGGACGGCGAGGCGCTGCTCGTGTATGCAACCTGCGACAAGGGGAGCTACGTCTTCGCGGTGACCCGCACGAACGCCGCATGGAAACCAATTGCGCTCGGGACGGCGGCGCTGTTGGAGAAAGTTGTCGCGTTCCGCCGCGGCCTCGATGTCGAGGCGCCGCGGCAGTCGGCGGAGGGCGGCAAGTCGCTGCTGTTCGACCTAGGGCTAGCCAACGATCTCTATGCGGCGCTGATTGGACCGGTCGAGGCGGTGACCAAGGACGCGCGTCATGTGCTGGTGGTGCCGTCCGGCCCGCTGACCGCGCTGCCGTTTCACCTACTCGTGACGAGAAGCCATCAGCGGCGATTCCCGAGCTCAAGGACATCGGCGCCTACCGGGACGCCGCCTGGCTCATCAAGCGTCAGGCCGTGAGCGTGCTGCCAGCGCTGGCGAGCCTCAAGGCGTTGCGCGGGGTCGCCCGTCGGGGTCCGGGGACTAAGCCTCTGGTAGGATTCGGCGATCCGCCGAGCGAGCCATGCTCGGGAAGATCGGTCATCGCCTGGGCCGCCAAGCCCTTGCCGAGGTCGCGACTGTGGCGAGGCCGGACACCATCCTTGCCGGGTACCGCAAGCTTGTCGCCGGTAAGTTCGATGGCTCTAAAGCACGTCGAGGTCCGGGCAGACCGCGGGTCACCCGAGAAGTCGAGCAGTTGATCGTTCGCATGGCCAGCGAGAACCGCGACTGGGGCTATGACCGGATTGTGGGCGCTTTGGCCAATCTTGGGTATGTGATTTCCGATCAAACGGTTGGCAATATCCTGCACCGCCACGCGCTTGCGATTATCTCGCGATGGCATGTCGATATTCGCAGCTACAACGACGCCACGTATCTGCATTGCGAGAGCGGGCTTCTTTTCGCGACTTGTCCCGAACGCCCCGGCATTGTTTGGCAGTTACGTTCCGCGTCCGATGGGGCCGCGTGCGTCTTGCGGGATGTTTCCGAGCATCGCGCATATGATGAATGGTGCATGGGCATCGCGGCCAATCGGCAGCAGTCCCTGGAAATTCCAAAGGCCCTTATCGGATATGCCGTTGTCGCGGCTCGTTTCGACGTTATCAATATTGCTTACGAACGTCGCAGGCGCGGCGGTTGTTTCATTGCTGATTTTAAAGACGGTCGCTCCAGCCCGAACGTAGACGCGCCGCCACTGCCCCCGTATCGCACGGTTTGCCGATGGAGAGCTTTGACCGGCGCGAAATTTTTCCGAGTCATCTTCGCCGCGCGGAGCAGGCCCAGGCTGCGACTCGCGAGCCTCATGGCCCGCCGTGATCTCTTGAGCGGAGACCTTGCCGTGGTTGCGGACGCATGATCCAGGAGCATTTTTTATAAATTTCTGACGCGGGCGAGGAATGTAGCAGATCGAATGTCACGCGAGAATGGAGTAGTTGAAAACGTCAGTATAGATGCCAGGCAGCGGCTATTCGGAGATATCGCTCGCAGAATTGGTCCACGGATTGAACACCGGCGCGTGCGCCTTTTGATAATCGCTGACATCCCGAGACACGACTGTCAGTCCGTGGTGCAACGCCGTCGCCGCGATGATGAGATCAGGTTGCGAGAAAGTATGACCGACCTTACGGCCGTCCTCGACCAGGAGCCGCCACTTGAACATAATGTCCTCAGTGATCGCGAGCACACGTTGCTCGAACATGGGCCGCACCTTGTGCGTCAGCCAATCGTTGAGTTCAGCGCGGCGACTGGCATCCATGTTAAGTTCGATGCCGAACCGGATTTCGGCGAACGTCACCGAACTAATGTAGAGAAGATCAAGCGGTTGGGCGGCAACGAAGGCGAGGACTTTGCGTTCTGGCTTAGGGCGGCGCAGTTCGGAGAGTATATTGGTGTCGAGCAGCCAACCAGTCACAAAGGAACCTCGCGCACAGGCATCGGCGTGCGCCTCGGTTCGATCTCGATATCGGGATGCGGTCCGGCCTGCATAGCGGCGATCAAGACCTTGCCGGTAAGATCCCCCTTGAGGCGGCGAAACTCATCGGCCGAAATGATGACGACTTCATCGCGCCCATGCACAGTTACACGTTGTGGTCCTTCGCTGTGAACACGGCGCACCAGTTCGCTAAACCGGGCTTTTGCATCCTGCAACAGCCACCGCCCCGACTTTACGATACGCGTGCGCCGACGGGTCTTTGTCGCCTTCGTTTTTGATGATTTTACGATTCTGGTCATGCTGACTAGAATAACACAAACAACAGGCGCGTTTCAATGATCGTCTATCGACGGTGACGCGATCGGAGACGTCCTTTGGCTAAGTTATTGAAACAACGACATTTCTTGGAATTCACGACTAAGCCAAGCGCTCCGGTCGAACGAGATAGTTTGCGTAAATGCGACCTTCGGTACGAAATTGCGGTTGCCAGCCCATTGTCCATGGAAAGGTCTTCGGGGCGTTCCAGGCTTGATCGCCGGATGCAAGAAAGAGCTGCGGAATCTGCTTTTCATTCAGATAGCCGCGAACGGCAAAATTGCTGCGGCGGTAGCGGCGCGCCGAGGGAGCCGATCAATTGATGACGTCCAAGATGGGCGTCTATTCTGGTTGGGGGATTGCTTCCATAGCCGCTCATTCTACGAAATGAGCCCTCGCCAAGTGACCAAGCTCCGCCAATGCAGCGTGCTGCGATCAATCAGTTGTCGAACAACATTGCGCTCCCGAACCGGAGTTGCATCGTACAATGTCGTAGAACATCGCGGAATATCGTAGCTTTGGTGCCCAGGGAAGGAATCATACGCAACCACCGACACGACGAACCGCTGTTTGTCCCTAGTATGGTGGCGTGAGCGCTTGGCACGGTGGCGGAGGTTCGCTACATCGCGAAACCCACTATGGCGCGAGCCCTGTTTTTGTTATTGGCGGGCAGCCGCTCGCAGGGAAGCATCTTTATGGCCTGCCGGAAGCCGCCACTTGTTCGAACCCCTGGCTAGTTCAAATCCTGGGCTCGCAGGACCCCATTCTTGCGATTGATTGAAATTCCGAAGCTCGTTGCCTAACCGATCCAATTTGCGCCGTGTCGCAAGCCGCCTGGTGCCGAGGTTGGCATCAAGTTGCCAAAGCCATCTCGTTGACGCGCGGCGCTTGTCGGCTTGGTTGTCGCAAATAATTGTGAACGACGTTGCCGAGGCCGAGCGTCAAGTCCGCAACGATGTGGATCGCCGACACGATCTCGAGGACGGGCAGATCGGCGACCGGCGCCAAAGCGTGAGGTGACAGATGGAGCGCCGCAGGCCCAGTCCAGGCGCCCTTTATCGTGACATCCTCCAGGTGATATTCGACGAGCTCGCAGATACGCGGGCTGCCGTCGACGTGCGGAATGATCTTGAGCAGGAAGTTCGGCGCCTCTAGCGAAGCCTGGACGTGTGCCAGTTCGGCTTGCCGGTGCTTGTAGCCCATCGTACCGGTCGCCACTCGTAACGGCCCGTAATCCAGGGTTCCGATCACCGTGTCGATTTCGGTTCGCAGCGTCGGTTGCGCCAGTTTCTTCGGAAAGCCCCAGAGTTCGCGGCCGCCGGCGATCGGCCCCTCATCGTTGAGGAACATGCAGTGAGTGTAGCTGCCCTTACGGCCACGGAACGAGACGGGGATCACCTGCCCGCTCTCGGTGTAATCGCCGAAGCCATTCGAATCCGGCATGCGGATGAATTCGTATTTCACGAGCGCTTCGCCCTTATCGAGTTCGAGCGGCTCGGGCACCACCGCGCGCAGCTTCGCGGGATCGGTGCGATAGGTGATGATCAGGTATTCGCGGTTGACGAACCGGTACGGTCCGGGCGGATAGGTAGGGCTGGTCAGCGGCATCGCGAAGGCGCGCTCCAGCACTTGTTTCTCCTGCATTGTGGGTACTCCTTGTGTTGAATTCAGTTTGTTCTACTCGCGACCGTCGCGCTCGAGATCGAGCCGTCCAGGCTCGTGGGGCGAGCAAGAACCTCGGGATGGCGCAGCGTGCGTACTGCGTCGTGGTAACCCGCGCGCCATGGTCCTGCATCGACAGGCGCGAAAACTCGTAGGCCTTGGAGTGACCTTCGTAATTCTGAGCCTGGTAAATCAGGTGAATGATGTTGTAGACCTTGTCACTGGCGACCGACTTCAGGATCTTCAAATCATCGTTCTCCTCAAAATCAGCAGGAAGCCTGCGCAGCAGGGCATCAAGGGCACGCTGGACCCGATGCACGTTCTTAAATTGGCCGGTGCTTGCTCGCGTGCGGCTTGAAAACTGAATCTCTTTGTGACGCGTGGCAACTTCCGCCAGGTTGCGCGGAAGCGCGCCTTCCGAACTCCAGAGGTCGACCTGAAATGCGAGCGTGTCCTCGCGACGGGGGTTACTCTCGATTACCCATTGCAGCGGCGTGTTGGACACGAGGCCGCCATCCCAGTAGTGCTCGCCATCGATTTCGACCGCTGGAAAGCCCGGTGGCAGTGCCCGCTCGCCATGACGTGCTCCGGAGCGATCTTGTGAGTGCCGGTGTCGAAATAGACGAAGTTGCCGGTCCTGACATTGACAGCGCCCGCGCTGAAACGGGTCATTCCAGCATTGAGGTGATCAAAATCCACGAGGCGCTCAAGCGTGTGCTTGAGGTCGCTGGTGTCGTAGAAGCTGGTTGCCCCGAGCGCTCCGCCCGGTTGGAGCCACGGCATCACGGCTCGCGCAGAGAAGAATCCCGTGGCGCCGCACGCGACGGCGAAATTGGCGCTCATTTGGTTGAGGAGATTGCGCGTGTCGTCGCTCCGGGCCAAATCATCGAAGGGGTTACCTAGCCAATCCCAGGGGGCGCTCGAAATCACATGCGTCCAAAATTCCCGCAGCCGATCGATGCGGGAATTCGGCGGGTTGCCAGCGATGATGGCGGCATTGATCGCACCGATCGATATGCCGGCGATCCAGTCAGGATGGATATTGGCTTCCGCAAGCGCCTCGTAGACGCCTCCTTGATATGCGCCAAGCGCACCGCCGCCTTGCAACAGCAAGGTAACGCACTCAAACGGCAGCCGCCGTTCCGCGGTCGTGAGGTGTGGTCGATGCTGGAAATTCATTGCGTGCTCTCTTTCTGATGAGTTCGGACCATTCTCGAGCTTTGTCGATTCTGATCGTGCTCGCGTGCTCTGCTCGGTGTGAGAAGGCGGGTTGACATTCCGGGTTGACGAATTAAACTAAACCGTATAGTTTATATAAATCGCCAACGAGCGGGCCTGTCAAGGAGAAGGGCGCACGCGACCCGCTCAGCTTTTTGTGAGTGCGGCAAGTCGCTGAAATCCCGGCTGCTTACGCAGGCCCGCTTCGGAACCAAACCCCAGATCAATCAGAGGAGTCATCCGAGATGACATCGAAAACCGGACGTCCCTCTATCGCAGTGGTGGCAGCGTTGCTTTGCGCGACAACTGCCTTAGCGCAGGAGAACCGCGGTACTCCCGAGCAGAGGGCCGCGTGTGCGCCCGACGCCTTCAGGCTCTGCGCTGGCTCCATTCCCGACCCTGCCAGGGTCGAGCAGTGCCTGAGGCAGAGCAAGCTCGACCTTAGCGACGCGTGTCGTTTGGTGTTCGAGCAGAGCGCTGGCCCAGTGGCCAGCAGAAGCAAATAAGTGAATCGGGCTGCCCATAGGAGCACGACCAGAATCTTGCGCAAACGCGGCAGAAACGCCGCGTGAGCAGCAACAAGGAGTTACCAAGATGGATATGTTCTACATTCCCGCGCTTGCGTCGTTTTCGGGATCCGCTTCCGGAACGCTGGCGTCGATTGTCACCGGCTGGGTGACCCAGCGCCGCAAGGACCGCGTCCGTCATACCTTGCGGGCCACGTCGCAGCGCGAAGAGCTCTACAAGCACTTCATCGAAGAAGCATCGCGGCTGTACGCCGATGCACTCGTGAACGACAAGTCCGAGGTTTCGAAACTCGTCGACCTCTATGCTCTCATCGCCCGAATGAAAATCCTTTCGAGCGATGCTGTGATCGAAGCGGCCGAGAAGGCGGGTCGCTTGATCCTTGAAACCTATCTTTCCCCGAACAGGACATTCCTCGACCTGCCCGAGCTGATCAACGAGATGGATCCTTTGCGCGATTTCAGTGAGGCCTGCCGCCGCGAATTGCAATCGGCTCAGGCGCGCTGAGGCTGTCTTAACCATGCCGCTGTTTCAGTATTTTGGGTGGGTGGGAAGCTTCCTTCTCGCGGCGCTGCTTGCCGCGAACGGGTGGTTTCCCGCGCCGACCGCCCCCACGCCAGCGTCTGACGTCCCGCTGAACCAGAGGATCAACATCCGGATCCATACCGATCATAGATGGCCCGATCGCGTTGTGTTCGACACCACTCGTTCGCCGTTGGCGCTTGAAGCAAAAGTCGGACCCGAGGCTGACGTCGGGCCGAGCAAGACTATCGCCCAGGCGGAACGCCAACCTTTCGACGCGTACGCCCAGATGGCGGCTATCCCCACCAGGCCGTGTTTTCGACCGTCTTGCTCCGCCGGCCAGGCTGCGGAGCGGGAGGCGTCGCCGATCGAGAAAGGCGCGCCATCTCAAAATCGCTCGCGCTTGTCGATAACAGCGCGCAAGGGCCTCACTTTCCCCAATCCGCTTCACAAGCCGCCAGGAAGAAGCTGACGCGTTCGCGCACGAAAGTGGGCAATTCGCTGCGCAGGTCCTTCGCGCCCTCCCCCATCAGAGCCCGCATCAGCATCGGAAGCAGGATGAGATCCATGAAAATTTGCGCGGTGGTGAGGCTTCGTTTGCCGCTGAAGGGTCCCTTGGAGCCGCGCGAAAGTGTGTGGGTGGCGTCGTTCAGGACATGGGAAACAGCAGCCGCTGCCTGATCGCGCCCGGCCTCATGGACATGGCGGCTCAACGCCGGGAATCTGTCGGCCTCGGCAATAGTGGCGCGCGTGATGCCGAGTGTCTCCTCGATGAATCGTTCCACAACCTCGACGCCAAGACTCGCGAGCTTGTCCTGCACCGTGCGCCCCCTGGGCTCGAAACCCTCGAAATTCGTCAATCCGTCGACGACGCGGGCCACAACGGCCTCGAAGAGCGCCTCCTTCCCGGGGAAGTGGGCATAGATCGTCGGCTTGCTCGCCGGCGCCGTCTCGGCGATCTCGTCGAGGCTCGCGCTTTGATATCCTCTCTTGAGGAACACCCGCTGGGCCGCATCGAGGATCCGCGCTTTCACGTCGCCCGCCAGGTCTTTGGGCGGTCTTCCGAGACGCGGCCGTTTCAAATCGTTGTGCTTGCTCACCATCAGCTTCACCCCTGCATTCACGATGCCGCGAGCGCCCCAGCGCGCCAATAATCACGGCTTGACACGTTCGCGATCCAAGTGCAAGTAAAATAAACTATACGGTATAGTTTATATCAGGAGAGACCACTATGCCCCATTCCATCTCCCATCCGCCCGCCCTGGAGGGAAGAACCCTGCTGGACGAGCTGAATCACCGCATCAAGAACGAGCTCGCCTCGGTCATCAACCTCGTTTCCTTCAAGGCGATTTGGACGGACAACGTCGATGCCAAGGAAGAACTGAGTAGTGTCGTCGACTTGCTCCATCAGCATGTCGAGGTCCACAGCATTCTGACCATGCCGGATCGCGATGCGTTCGTCGACGCCGGCGACCAGCTTCGCAAGCTTGGCCTGGCGATGAGCCGGTGCAAGCTGGACCGCATGGACATCCACCTTCTGTTGTCGATCGACACGTTGCCGCTGGAATCGGAGCGGTGCTGGCGTCTGGCGCTCGTCGTCTACGAGCTGGTGGCGAACGCGGTCCGCCATGCCTGCTTCGACGGCCGCGACGGCGAAATCAAAATCAAGCTAATGCGTGCCGGTTCCTGGGTGAATTGTCGAGTGACCGATAACGGATCGGGCCTCGGAAGGATCAAGCCTGGTCGCGGCCTTCGGATCGTCGGCGATCTGGCAAAAAGCATGGGTGGCCGGATGGGTCACACCTTCGGCACGACATCGACCTCGTTCGTCCTGGACTTCCCTTTGACGCAGGGCGAGCAGCACGCCAACCGCGCGGTTGCCGCGCGCCGTACCAGAACCGGCCGTCGATCAAAGGAAATGCCTTCTCTGCCTTCCGCGCCAGTCGTCGGCGAGCGGGCAAATCCCCTCACCGTGCAGCCACAGCTCTAGACCGAAGGATTTACACAATGTCGATAAAGACTTTTTCACCCTGTCCGCGAGCGTATTGCTCGGTGCCGCCATCGCAGCGCCCAATGCTGCACTGGCGCAGTTCAGCCCTCCTCCGGGGCCTCCGCCTGTGCTCGCTGGTCCTCCTCCGGGCCTCGGTGCCGGTGGCCCTCCTCCGGAGCTAGGCGTCGGCGGTCCTCCCCTCGGCGGTCCCCCGGCCGGACCTGTCGCTGGCCTTCCGCCCCGTGGCGGCGCGGGCGCACCTCCGCGAGAGATCGCCGGTGGTCCGCCTCGTTTCGATGGTGCTGGCGGATTGCATGGTCTCGAGCGTGGCGGCCAGGCCAATTTTCGCGGCGTCGAGGGTCGCGCCGCGGCCTACAGCGCCAACAGCTACACCCGAAATAGTTACACCAGCTATGGCTATGGCCGTGGCTACCGGCACTGGCCCTACGCGGCGGCTGCGGCTTACGCCTATGGCGGATCTTATGCGTCCTCCGACGGCAGCTGCTACCACGTATCCACCTATGGGCGATACGGCACCAGACGCGCTCTGGTCTGTCACGGAAACTGATTGAGGCGGACGGCCCTTTGGCGCCACGGTCTTGCCCCGGGGCGCCGGCCTTCTGGCCGAGCGCAATTTGCCTGTAACGGCCCATTTTCGGCCCTTGACAATCCCATAAATAAACTATACGGTTTAGTTTAATTCGAACAAGGAGACCGTCGTGCACCATTTTGTCCCCTCTCCGCCCGCGTGGGCCCCCCCGAGGCCCATGAGTGCCGCCCTCGCGCTCGTGCTGCTGGCGGCGCCGTTGAGTGCCTGCATTGACCGCGTCGGCACCCCCGTCGAGCGCGCCGCGTTCGTGCACACCGAAATCGTGCAGCCGCAGGATGGACAGGCTTCCCTCACGCTCACTGGCGAGGTCCAGGCGCGTTTCCGCGCCGACCTCTCGTTTCGGGTCAGTGGGCGCGTGCTCGCGCGGCTGGTGGATGTCGGCGCCCACGTCAATGCCGGCGACCTCCTGGCCCGGCTCGATCCGGCCGAGCAGCAGGCCGATTTTGACGCCGCGACCGCAGCTGTGGCCGCGGCGGAAGCCCAGTTGCGCGTGGCCCAAGCGACCTTTGACCGGCAGAGCAATCTCCTGTCGAGCGGCTTCACCACTCGCGTCGCCTACGACCAGGCGCAGGAGCAATTGCGAAGCGCGGAAAGTATGCTTGAATCGGCGAAAGCACAGCTGGGGACAGCCTGCGAAGCACTTGGCGATACCGAACTGCACGCCCGCGCTGCGGGTGTGATTACCGCGCGAAGCCTTGAGGTCGGGCAAGTCGTGCAGGCGGCCCAATCGGTTTTCACGCTGGCGCAAGATGGCGAGCGTGACGCCGTCTTCGATGTCCCTGAATCCATGTTCTTGGGCGATATGGACGGAGGCCGCGTTTCGCTGGCGCTGGTCTCGGGTCCTGACGTCTCCGGCGTCGGCTACGTCAGAGAGATATCGCCTGCCGTCGATCCCAAAAGCTCCACGGTTCGCGTGAAAGTCGCGATCCAAAACCCGCCCCCTGCAATGACGCTCGGAAGCGCCATCGCAGGGACAGCCGGGACCAAACCTGCGATGGAGATCGCGTTGCCGTGGACCGCACTGACGGCAGTGGGGTCAAAGCCCGCGGTCTGGATCGTCGACCCCAAGGCAAAGACAGCGTCGCTGAAGCCAGTGACTGTCGGCGCTTACGAAGCCGGAGCGGTGCTGATCAAGGAAGGGCTTGAGGCTGGAGACCGCGTCGTCATTGACGGAGGCAAGCTGCTGAGCTCCGGCCAGCCCGTGACATATGGGGAGGATCGGTCATGAAAACGCGAACCTTTGTCATCGCAAGCACCATCGCCTCCGCGTTGGCGATGGCCGGATGCCAACAGGAGGCGAAGGCGCCGGAGCCCATCCGGCCGGTGCTGTCGGCCATCCCTCAACCGGCCGCATCCGACAGCACGGTGGCGGTCGGAACCGTGCAGCCGCGCTACGAGACCAATCTCGGCTTCCGCGTGCTGGGGCGCCTGATCGCGCGTCCAGTCAACGTCGGAGATCTGGTGGCCGAGGGGCAGACGGTTGCGGCAATCGATCCCACTGCCCTTGAGCTCGCGGTGCGGTCAGCGAAAGCGGAGCTTTCGAAAGCCCAGGCTCTCCTTGAAAACGCAATCGGGACCGAGGAGCGGAAACAGATCCTGATCAAGACCGACGCCACGACGAAGCAGACGCTCGACGACGCAGAGCAGGTGCGCGCGGGCGCACAAGCATCGACCACTCGCGCCCGCGCGAATTTGACGAAGGCTATCGAGCAGCTGGGTTATGCAGAGGTGAAGGCCGATTTCGCGGGTGTCGTCACGGCCGTGAGCGCCGAGGTGGGACAAGTCGTCTCGCCGGGTCAGAGCGTCGTGACCATTGCGCGGCCGGACGTCCGCGAGGCTGTGGTCGATATCGGCGCGGACTTCCCTGCGCCCTTGACCGTCGGTTTGCCGTTCACCGTCAGCTTGCAGCTGCTTCCCGCTGTTCAAGTCCAAGGCCAAATTCGCGAGATTGCGCCGCAAGCTGATTCCGTGACGCGCATGCGCCGCGTTCGTATCGCCTTGAATGATCCGCCTGAAAGCTTCCGGCTCGGAAGCACCATCACGGTAAGGCTAAGCGACGGTCACAGCTCAGTTCTCCGAGTGCCCGCGTCCGCCGTGCTCAAAGAGGACGCTGAGACTTTCGTCTGGGTCATCGACGCTCCCACAAGCACGGTTTCGCTCCGCAAGGTCGAGCTTTCAGAGGACGAAGGCGGCATTCGCTTAACCGGCGGTCTCGCCGTTGGAGCGCGCATCGTGACTGCCGGGATCCACAGCCTCAAACAAGGACAGCAAGTCCGCATCGAACAGGATTCTACGCCATGAAAACCTTCAACCTCTCCAACTGGGCACTCGGACATCGTTCGCTTGTCTGGTATTTCATGCTCGCCTTCATGGCGGCCGGTCTCTTCGCATACCTGCAGCTGGGCCGGCAGGAAGATCCGGATTTCACCATCAAGACCATGGTGATCGGGGCGCAGTGGCCGGGCGCTTCGCCCGAGGAAATGACGCGCCAGGTCACCGACAGGATCGAGAAGAAGCTCGAAGAGCTGGAGTCGCTCGACTATACCAAGAGCGTCACCGTTGCCGGCCAAACCACCGTCTTCGTCTATCTGCGCGACACGACGAAGGCTGCCGACGTCGCCCCGACCTGGGCGCGCGTCCGCAACATGATCGCGGACATCAAGGGCGATTTTCCGCAAGGCGTGATCGGGCCGGGCTTCAACGACCGCTTCGGCGACGTCTTCGGCAACATCTACGCTTTCACCAGCGACGGCTTGAGCCAGCGGCAATTGCGCGATCGCGTCGAAGACATTCGCGCAAAAGTCCTGACCGTCCCGAATGTCGGCAAGGTCGACATTCTCGGCGCGCAGGATGAAATGATCTTCTTGGAAATTTCGACCCGGAAGATCGCGGCGCTCGGCCTCGACACCCGTTCCATCGTCTCCTCGCTGCAGGCGCAAAATGCCGTCGCGCCCTCGGGCGTATTCCAGGAGGGATCGGAGCGCATCAGCGTGCGGGTCAACGGTCAGTTCGCATCCGAGGAAAGCCTGAGGGCGATCAATCTCAGGGTCAACGACAGGTTCTTCCCGTTGACGGATGTGGCAACCATCACGCGCGGCTATGCCGATCCGCCGACGACGCTGTTTCGCTTCAACGGCCAGCCTGCCATCGCACTCGCGATCGGGATGAAATCGGGCGCGAACTTGCTGAAATTCGGCGAGGCGCTGAAGGAGGAAATGTCCAAGATTTTAGCCGAGCAGCCGATCGGCCTGGGAGTTCATCTCGTCGCTGACCAGCCGGTCGTTGTTGAGCACGCCGTGTCCGGCTTCACGGAAGCCCTGTTCGAAGCGGTAGTCATCGTGCTCGGGATCAGCTTCTTGAGCCTCGGCGTTCGCGCCGGTCTGGTCGTTGCGATCGCGATTCCCTTGGTTCTGGCGATCACGTTCGTGGTGATGGCATATGCAGGAATCTCGCTGCAGCGCATTTCGCTCGGCGCCCTGATTATCGCGCTCGGCCTTCTGGTTGACGACGCCATGATTGCCGTTGAAATGATGGTGGCGCGACTGGAAGTTGGCGACCCCCTGGAGAAGGCCGCAACGCACGTTTACACCTCCACGGCCTTTCCCATGCTGACGGGCACGCTGGTCACCGTCGCCGGCTTCATCCCGATTGGCCTCAACACCAGCAACGCCGGTGAATTCACCTACACATTGTTCGTGGTCATTGCTGTCTCGTTGCTCGTGTCATGGATTGTCGCAGTCCTGTTCACGCCCTTGCTTGGTGTCACGATCCTGCCCGCCAGGATCAAAGGTCATCATGAATCCAAAGGTCGGGCTGGGCAGACGTTCGCCCGCCTGCTTCTGGTTTGCATGCGTCATCGCTGGATCACCGTCGGGGTGACGGTTGCGGCGTTTGCGCTCGCTCTGTTCGGCATGCGGTTCGTGCAGCAGCAGTTCTTTCCGTCGTCGGACCGTGCCGAATTGGTCATTGACTGGAATCTGCCTCAAAACGCCTCGATTACCGAGACCAATACGCAGATCGCCCGCTTCGAGCGTGAACAGCTGCAGGGCAATCCTGGTGTCGACCATTGGTCGACTTATGTGGGAACCGGCGCTCCGCGATTTGTGCTCTCATTCGATGTGCAGACGGCGAACGCCTGGTTTGGCCAGATGGTCGTCGTCACCAAGGGAGGCATTGCCGCGCGTGATCGCGTCAAGGCGCAATTCGAAACCTATCTGAGAAAGACCTTTCCGGGCACCGATACCTTCGTCAAACTGCTCGAGGTCGGGCCTCCGGTCGGGCGTCCCGTGCAGTACCGGCTGAGCGGACCCGACATCGCCAAGGTGAGGGAGTTTTCCCAAAAGCTCGCCGGCATTGTCCGCGCCAATCCGCACCTCGATCATGTCGTGTTCGACTGGATGGAGCCGGCGCGCGTCGTCAAGGTCGATGTGCTGCAGGACAAGGCGCGCCAGCTTGGCGTGAGTTCAGAGGACATCGCGACGACGTTGAACGGCGTCCTTGCCGGCTCCTCGATCACCCAGGTGCGAGACAACATCTACCTCGTGAATGTGATGGGACGCGCGACCGCACCCGAGCGCGCATCGATCGATACGCTGCGCGACCTGCAATTGACCGGCCTTGGCGGCCAGTCGGTGCCGCTCGGAGCGGTCGCCACGCTGCGCTACGAGATCGAGCAGCCGACAATCTGGCGGCGATCGCGGCTTCCCACTATCACACTCAAGGCAAGCATCCTCGACACCGTGCAGCCGAAGACGGTCGTGGATCAACTCGCGCCGAAGGTGACCGAGTTCGCAAAAGGACTGCCGGCGGGATACTCGGTCGCGATCGGGGGCTCGGTAGAGGAAAGCGCGAAGAGCCAGGCCCCGATCGAAGCAGTCGTTCCGCTGATGCTTTTCATCATGGCGACGATCCTGATGATACAGCTGCAAAGCTTCCACCGGCTGTTCCTGGTGTTCGCAGTGGCCCCCCTAGCCTTGATCGGCGTTGTCATGGCCTTGCTGCCAAGCGGAGCGCCGCTCGGATTCGTTGCGATCCTCGGTGTGCTGGCGCTGATCGGCATCCTGATCCGCAACTCGGTCATCCTGATCGTGCAAATCGAGGACCTGAGGAAGGCGGGACGCCCTGCATGGGACGCGGTGGTGGAAGCGACCGAGCATCGCATGCGGCCGATCATGCTGACCGCGGCTGCCGCAAGTCTCGCCCTCATCCCGATCGCGCGCGAGATTTTCTGGGGGCCGATGGCCTACGCGATGATGGGCGGCATCATCGTAGGCACGGTGCTGACGCTGTTGTTCTTGCCGGCGCTTTATGTGGCGTGGTTCCGGATCAAGGAGCCGGACCCCGCAACGGACAACACTCACGAAAATCCGCTTGCGCCCCGATTGGAAACAGACTTGTCAGTTGCTGATGCGTGCCGCAAGGGCGAAATGGAAGACGCACAGGTGATAACATGAAAGAAGTTCTGTGCTTCCTATCGAAGCGCTGCGTGAGCCACACTATCAAGTATTGCAAATTTGGAGTGTAGAAGAGAAATCCGTGAGCGTTTTCGTGCAAAATCGCAGTCAAGCGCGGAAAAGCGTGAGATTTGGTGCCCCAGGGGCGGAATCGAACTGCCTCATATCGGATTGAAATTACGTCATTTTTCGAATGATGATTTTCCAGTGTACCCATTAATGTACCCGGCGTTTAGGACTAAATGGCGGCGTCAGAAGCCGTTCGTTTACGTTCGATGCGCCCCATTTCAATGGCCAATCATTGGCCCAAGCCATGTTCCGTGAGTTCGATCATTGCCCTCCGAAGGCAAAGGTCACACGTTCGAATCGTGTCGGGTGCGCCAATAACTTCAATAGGTTACGAGGACCGTGACGACCGTGACCAGCGCGAAAAAAACTCACCACAAACTCACCACTACGTCTCAGGCTTTAGCGCATAATCTGCGGCCATCGCGCGAGGTTCCACAAACAGTGCAAAGGGAGCTGTTCGAAATGGTAAGGCTTTCTTTACATGCGATCATGCGTGCTGAAATCGGATTGACTTGGGCAAACGAGAAGCATGCTGGATCGCGCTAGGAGACGCTTGCAATGTCCGTCGTTGAGGAAAAACCAGAGGACATGTGCTCGCGATGAGCCTTTCGCCTTGTGACCCAAAGCCGTCAAAACATCGGCAGTAGGTTGCTGATCGATTCCTACCCGACGGCTCCCGTCGATAGGGCGCTCGCCCACTCTGGCCGTCCATTTGCCAGGGCGCGCGCCGATGCGGATGCCCAATCATATTCGAGCACGAGCAGTTCTACTCGCCAACTTCCGTTGGTCTTTGTAAGGATAGCGTAACGGGCATGCGGAGAGCGATATTCAAGGTTCACAGCAATGGGGATGTCTGCGAAGACAGGGCATCCGACGCTACCCGGGTTCAAGATAAGGCATCCCCTTGGCCCAGAAACGACGCTCTGTCGGTGGCTATGGCCGCATAGCACCACCCGCGCGTCACCGCGATTTTCCATGCGCGCCTCCAAAATGTCGCGGCGCGCCGGAACGAAGCGCCCGTCATCGAGCAACTCTTCCAGCAAGAAAGTGCTATCGTCATCGGGAGTGCCATGGCACGCCAAAATTCCATCACCCAAGTCGATACGTGGAGGCAATTTGTGCAGGGCTTGTCGCTGCTCAGAATTTAACGCATTCCGTGCGAACTTTTCTGCAGCGGAAAGGTCATCGTCGGAAAGCTCCTCAATCCACCGATCATGATTTCCCCGAACAGTCGGTAGAGCAAGCGATTGGAGAACCTCAAAGGTCTCCCTAGGCCATAGGGGGCTAGTGACGCAATCTCCAAGATTAACCGTGGCATCAACGCCACGATACTTTACGTCAGCGAGGACGGCCTCCAAAGCAGGAAGATTTCCGTGGACGTCTGAAATGACCGCCAATCGCATCGGTCGCTCCTTCCATTTACCGAAGACTTGTTAGGGGATTGTACCCTTCGAGTGTAAGTTGTGTCACTCAGGAAGTCGGGTATTGAATGAAGACCGGCCGAGATGGAGCACACCCACACACGACCGAATCTGACTCAAAGCCGAAGATCGGCGAGCACAAGGTCGTGCGCTATTTGGTCGGTCCTCTTGGTGTTCAGAATGAGGACACCAGATGGTGGACGTTTGCGTTTTGGCCCCTCGAAAAGCTTTCTCCAGGAAGCGCTTGTGAGG
Organism: uncultured Alphaproteobacteria bacterium; assembly: GCA_963822795.1. GTDB lineage: Bacteria > Pseudomonadota > Alphaproteobacteria > Rhizobiales > Xanthobacteraceae > Bradyrhizobium. The sequence goes on along the minus strand of CAWGJM010000036.1, from coordinate 150,851 downwards.
GATCTGGACCCGCGTACGCATCAAGGCGGCGATGACGTCATGTTCGATTTCCTCTCCATGCGGGTACGACACGCCGCCACGTCGGATGACGTCGAGGACGATTCTCGGCGGTGGACCCGTCCTCAAGAGAGAATAGTGCGGCTGGGAAGCATTGCCATTCCAAGGCAGAGTTTGACGCAGAATGCGCTATACGACTGCGAGCACATGGTGTTCAATCCCTGAAACTGTCTGCCCGAGCACAGGCCGCTCGGCAGAGTCAACCGGATGCGGCTCGCCGCCTATTTTGCCCCGCGGCAGGTCCGGCGGAAACCGAAGATGGTGGGTCATGAGCAGCCAGCCGAAGCCTGATCGTTCGGGCGGACTTCAGCGGACGCAGGCGCTGCCGAATGTCGAGAATGAAGCTCTGCATGCCGAACGCCGGCAGCTCACCGTGGCATTTATCGACGTCGTCGGCTCGACACCCCTGAGTGAGCGGATCGATCCCGAGGAGTTCTTCGCGGTTATCAGAACTTACCGTGATATCTGCGACGAGCAGATTCGCCACTACGGCGGTCATATCGCCAGAATGATTGGTGACGGGTTGCTCGCATTTTTTGGCTTACCGCAAGCCCATGAAAATGATCCTGAACGCGCAGTCCGCGCCTCTCTGGTGATTGCAGCGGCGATCAAGGAACACAAGTTTCTGCTGTCGGACGGTAGCTTCGTTCGCCTGGGCGTACGCATCGGGGTTAACACCGGGGTGGTCGTCGTCGGCAGCGTGCCCGGCGAGCCCCCCGATCGACGGGAAGTGTTCGGCAGCCCGGCACATGTCGCCGCCCGCCTGCAAGGACTCGCCAGTGAGAACGATGTCGTGGTCGGCTCGAGCACTCACGAGCTGACCTGCGGAACGTTCGACTATGCGCCGCTTGGCCGGCAATCTCTCAAGGGCGTCGAGGAGCCGGTCGAGGCCTGGCGTGCAGAGGCGCTTGCGTCCAGCGAAAGCAGGTTCAACCGCGCGCGGAGGTCGCCTCTTGCCCCGATGATAAACCGAACCAGCGAAAGTGCGTCGCTTGCCGAGATGTGGCAGCAAAGTCTCGCCGGCTCGGGGCAGGTTGGCGTTATTTCCGGTGAACCCGGCATCGGCAAGTCACGTTTGATCCGCCAGTTCCGCAGTTCCCTTGATGCGTCTCCGCGTGATGTTCTGTCGCTGCAATGTTCGCCGTTCCACGTCAACACGCCGCTTGCCCCGGAAATCGAGCGGCTCACGCGCGCGACCGGCATCAAGGAGACCGACGGCGCGGAACTCGCGTTGGCAAAATTGCGTTCGCTGTTGGCAGGAGCCGTCACCGAAGTCGAGCAGGCGCTTCGTTACTACGGAGCCGTGCTGTCGATACCCGCATGCTCGGGATACGAGCCCGCGGATCTCGGATCTCCCTCGGAGCGCGAGCGTGCCTTTCAGGTGTTCATCGATGTTCTTGTCGCCGCCTCGCGCAAGCGGCCGATCCTCGTAATCGTCGAGGATGTTCAGTGGATGGACCCGACCACCATCGAACTGCTGGTACGGGTGGTAGCCAACTGTGCTGGCGAGCGGATTATGGCCCTGATCACGCATCGCGATGATTACAGGGCCGACTGGTTGTCGGCCCAGGCAATTCGACGGATTGCTCTGCAAAAGCTGGCAGTGCATGAATGCGAGCAGATCGTCGCGGCCGTCGCGGGCAGCGATTTCGTGCCGCGCCGGATTATCCGCCAGATCGTGGAACGAACCGACGGCGTGCCACTCTTTGTCGAGGAGTTTACGCGGGCCATCGTCGATTCCGGTGCGGTCCCGCTAGCCGCTGAGAGCCCTGTGCCGAGCGGGAAGTTGCCGGATCTGGTGCCGGCAAGTATTCATGATTCACTAATGGAGCGCCTTGATCGTCTCGGTGCTGCCAAGCGCGTCGCCCAGATCGCCTCTGTTTTCGGAAGGCGCTTCAACTACGAAGGCATTTTCAGCGTGCTGCCAGGTAAAGGCCAAACGCTGAAGGACTCGTTGCGGGCGCTCGAGAGAGCCGGGATTGTGTATCGTAACGAGGAGTCTCAAGGCACGGTCTTCACGTTCAAACACGCGATGATACAGGAAGTCGCCTACTCCTCGTTGCTCAAGGAGGAAAGGCGAGAGCTCCATGCGCGCGTCGCATCGTGGCTGCTCCAGGAAGCCGCCATTGGAGAAAGTAGCCAGCCGGCCGTGTTAGGCTATCATTATGCCCGCGCAGGCAACATTCCGGAAGCGATCGAGGCCTGGCTTCAAGCAGGCAAATCCGCGCTCCGCCGCTCTGCCACCAAGGAAGCCGTCGCTCATCTTCGCGAAGGCCTCTCGCTGATACCCAAGATGCCAGCGTCACCACGGCGCTTCGAGGCTGAAATCGCACTGCAATCCAATTTGGCGATGGCGTACACTGCCAACGCCGGGTGGTCCGATCCGAACGTCTATGGCCCCTACAGTCGTGCACTCAAGCTTTGCGCGAACCATGGCACCATACGCGAGAAGGCGACGGTGCTGTGGGGAAGTACCATAGCCAAGCTGGTCAACTGCGAGCTCACCAAGGGCCTCGAACACGCGCAGGATTTCGTCCGGCGGTCAGAAGAGTGGCGCGACGACGAGGCTGCCCTCATGGCCTACACCGCTGCCGTAATCGCCAATTTCTTTCTCGGTCGTCTGGAGCAGGCGAGTGAGCTCGCGGCTCTGGTCAGCGCTCGCTACAATCCGCGTGAGCACGGCAAGCTGGTCCAGATTTATCAGCATGATCCATTGATCGTATCGCTCGTCTATTCCGGACACATCGAATGGTTGTTGGGCCGGCCAGGTCGGGCCAGAGAGGCCTGCGTGACGGCGCGGCAGCGCGCGAACGAAATCGGGCATCCGTTCATGCTGGCTTTTGCCTCCATTCTTGGCGTCTCCGATCACTGGTATGAGGGCGATCTTGCGGCTAACCTTGCCAGCGTAAAGCGCGGTCTGAAGGTCGCTGATAAGTATGGCTATCCGATGTACCGGGTCATCGGTCCATTGTGGGCAACCGCTGCGTTGGCGGCACGAGGCCCCGCGCCGGAAGTGCTCGAACAATTATGCGGCTTGCTCGGTAAGCTGCCCGCCGAGGATCGGTGCATTCAAATGCCGCTCTATCGAATTCTGCTCGCCGCAGAATTCGGACGGATCGGGCAGATAGAAAGGGCTCGAAGCTTCGCTGCTTCGGCTGAGTCCCTGGTGAAGCAAACCGGCGAGCGCTGGGCTGCTCCCGAGATCTATCGGATCCACGGCTCGCTGCTGTGTCGCGAACCATCGCGAGACGACCGGGCTGCTATGCGATTGTTCAAACGCTCGCTTTCCTCTGCCAGGAAGCTCGGGGCGGTCGGTTGGGAATTGCGCACGACGATCAGCATCGCGCGCCTGGTCAGCGCCGGCGAGAGCGCATCCAGACGCGCCGAAGCGCGAGACCTACTGATATCGACCCGGGCGAAATTTGCATCCGCGGAAACTTCCCGCGATTTGCGCGAGGCTGATGACCTGGTGAGAGTGTTGGACTAGTGCCGAATGACCCTCGGCTTGTTTGGTCTACTCACATCATCTGCGATCCCAAAAAACGGATCGCTGAGAGGCTCGGCAGGAACGTATAGGCGCCGCCCCGCGTCCAGACAAATCGCGGCAATCCCCGCAGCCGGATCGTGCGGCCGGATTTGAGCGGCAAGTCGAACCAGCTCGTCTTGGGATCGTTGGCGCCTACTATCGGATCGTTGGAGCCGGTGATGCGTGGATCCTGCAGGCTGAGGTTCAGCCAGTCGCAGGACATGGCCTCGAACTGGGCGCCGAGGCTGGCTCCTATGAAGCTGCCGAGCAGGCCCCGTTCCGGCTCGGGCTTGTCCCGATCACGCTTCGCCGGATCATAGGCTGGTCCATAGGGCATGCCACGCCGAACAAGGCGCCGGCTGTTATTCGCCACGCGTTGCACGATCTGCCCGCCCCGCGGATTGCACCGGCGAATATGGGCTCCGTAGGGGCAGCGGGACTCACGATCATAGTCAAAATTCGCCTGATTCACATTGGGATCAGGCGCATCCGCCGACAGGGCCAGCGGCGTTCCATCGCGCCATCGGCCGCACAGGTTGGCGGCGACGATCTCGCGCAAGGCACCATGACGGCCTTCGACCGACATGACTTGGCCGATTTTCGCTTCAGCGCCGGGCGGCAGCAACTCGTCGACTTGCGGGTGCTCGAGCAAATCGGATGCGGCCTGATCGAGATACTCCTCGAAGGCTACCACATCCTGCTTCAACACGCGAAAGGCGTTGAAGGTGCCATTGTGTCCCAATGCCGCGGGTTGAGGAACGCGCCACGTCAAACCTTCCAGGTTGGTGGGATGTCCCAGCAACACGGTGCCGAGCGGCGCCCTGGGTTGTCCGTCGGCATGGCGCTGCGGGTCGTGAACTCCCTCGAACCTCGGTTGCATGATGTTGTCGCGATAACCGAAGTGAACGAAGTCGTCTCGGAAATTGTGGCCCTCGCGTGTGCCAAGCAGCGTCAGGGCGTTTCGGTCGAGGGCGCGCTGCTGGACCTGGTCCAGTTGCCTGACATCTCCCGCGTAAATCGTTGCGATGATATGGATCCGCCCGGGCTCATCGAAGGGCGATGGCCAGGTTTCCGGTGCGCTCGGCCCGACGTCCCCAAGCTTCAAGGCGCGGGCAGTCATGCCCTCGATGAATTCGTTGGGGAACATTTCAAGCGAAGAACTCGGCGTGCCGAGGGCGCGCAGTCCCTCGTAGGTCAAGCCAATGTTGAAACAGGTGTCCGGCTTGGCTGCCCCCCAATTCCCTGTCGTGATCTGCGGAACGCCGTGGTCGCGGCCGGATATGGAGGCGGCGAGCCAGCGCCGGGCCGCGATGCGATCGGCGACTTCAAGAATGAGGTAGCGCACGTGCGGCTTGCGATAGCCACGCAAGATGTTGCCCTGCAGATCAGCGAGGTCGAACATGGCACTCACCAGCCTATCCCCAGTTGTTTGCGTACCTGCGCCACCGAAAATCCCGGATAGGCCCGGTAGCCGCTGCCGAGCGAAACGTTCGCGTTGGCGCGAAGCTGCAGGACCATTTTGCGCGGAAGCAGGGTCAGATCGTCATTGCCAGATGCGGCCCTGTCTCCATTTAAGGCTTCCTGGTCTCTCAGAAAATCGGTGGCGGTGTCCGGCACCTGGTACAGGTCGCGCTCGTGCACCCATTGGATAAACGCCTCGACGTTCTCCTCGCAAGGGATCACGTCATCTCCTCCTTCGATGAGCTCAACCACGGCGTTGAACACACCGCCGATCGTGGCGATAAAGTCACGAATGTAATTGGTAAAATCCCCGTCATAGACGGAGAACATGCAAATATTGTCGCCGACGATGACGAAGCGTGCGAAGTGCACCGTGCCGACATTGTTCAATCCGGCATATATCGCATCCTTGTTTTGCGCGATCGCCAGCGCGGCTTCCGCTCGTCCGATCGGTGACTTGATCTTGAGCGGCATGATCAGATTCATCATGCACTGGACATTGTCGCAGTGCTGGAATGACGGGTGGGGACCACCGGGCAGAGGCTTCACCGGCGTCCACCACGCCCAGAAAGGCACCAAAGTCCGTGACGCCACGCGCTTGAACAAGGGGTTCTTGGGCAACCAGTCCACAAAACGATCGAGCAAACCTTCGTCACTTGGCATCACAAACCTACCTGAACCTGAAGGGACACCCACCGCGCATTTCACGCGAGACTTCATAGGCGCCCAGGCGGGCCTCGAGGATGGGATCCCCGGAGACTTCGATGCCCGGCGCGAGACGGCAGGGATTGAAACTGATGCGTTCGCCAGCCGCTTCCTGATCCTCGGGGACCTCGGTGAGCGTAAGGGTACCCATGACAACCCGGATTCGGGTCCCGGGCCAAGGCCTTGTAGGATCGTCGAGCGCATCGCCTGCTTCGCCGATCGTCATCATCAGCATGAATCGGGCCGGCCACCGCCGCAGACGGTCTTCAAGCTCCTTGCGCAGATATTTGTCGCACGGCACCTCCGTGAGCTCCGTGTTGCGAACGCCTGCGACCGGCTGCCAGGAAAAGCGAACGGGGCGACGAACTCCATCGGGAGCTGTCACCATGAAGGTGTGGACGGCGTGATAGCTCGCGCGGGCATAGCTCACCGGTGCGCCGATCAGACTGACCTGGAATACTCCCAACTGGGCGAACCGGTGCCGGTTGGAATAACAGAGTGCTCCCGCATCGACATTCCTGGTTTCGTTCGGGTACGGGTCGCGAGGAGGCACCTTAAGCTGCAGAATGTCCAAAAGCTTCAACCACCAGGGTCGCCTTCGATACGGCTCGAGCTTCGCGACCTTGGCGAACTCGAAAAAGTCGTCGACATTGCGGACGAAGAATTCGCCGAGCGTCGTGGCGATCAGGTCGGATGCCGTCCCGTCCGGAAGGTGGAAGCGCGTCGCCATTCCCCGAACATCGGACCATCCATCATGCTGCTCCAGCCCCCCCAATCCGTTGGAGAATCTTACCGACACGGAGACGGACTGTCCGTTGAAGTGCTCTGCGATGCAATAGGTGCGCGCCACGTCCGACGCCACGAACTTGCCCGTCACGCCCATGCCGATGGTGTGAACCGGCCTCCTCCCGGGGACTGGCTCCGGCAGATTGTCGATGATGGCCTGGACGAGCCGCTTTGCTACCGATGCATCGACCATGTCCCTCTCCATTACGGGCGGACCGCCGAGGGTGCCGTTGGTGCACCCGGTGCGTTAGCGTTGTCGATCGAATTGAGCCCGTACCGTGCGCCAACACGTTACATTCGATCGTCGGTCGGATATGTGACATCGTTCACAAAGTTAGCCGATCGAAGCGCCGCGCAATTCTAATCGAAAAGCAAGGTTCGACACTTCCGATGGTGCTCGCGCGCACCGATAAAGTGATCGGCTGAGTTCGTGTCTGGTTGCAGTGCAAGAGTCCGAATGTGTGAAGGGTTTCGGACGACGGCCCGGTATGGACGGTGCCGCTTGCGCCGCGGCCGTCGTCGGAAAGCCTCCAGAGAAGGAACCCGCGGGAAGTTGAGATGGGCGGAGTCGCGCAATGGGGATTTGGTGCGGACCGTGCGCTTTCTCGAAGGCGCCGAGGCACAGGACTTACGTGATTGTGGTCGCTGGTTTGGCTGGCGCGCTTTGATGAAGCGGGGCGGAGGCCGTGTTTCGGCGCTGCATGCGGTCTCGAATGCGATGGCGGGCACCCATCAGGCCACACGGTAGCGTTACCGGTCGTTGACCGGCTCGGGATGTGCGCGATGACGGGCAAGATCATGTTCGCGCTCATGAGGTATCGATCCTGATCGCGATGACAGGCCTTGTTGGCCGGTGGTGGCAACCGGCGTCGAAGATCTCGATGATGAGCATGCGTCCGCCGCAGCAAGGGCACGGATCTGCGAGCGGCTGGGCCTGATCGGTCTCGCTCGTCTGCTTGCAAGGCGCAGCACCTCCTCGGGCGAGAGCACGCGCGGCAGCTTGCGCGGCTCGTAGACGAACACCAGATGCCGCGTCATCTCCGGCCGGTCGAGTGTCACCTTGAAGAAGAACGGCAGCACCGTCACGGTCGCATTGATGGTCGGCGGCTGAACGCCGGTCGCGGTCAGATGCAGCTGGAACGCACGCAACTCCTCGGAGGTAGCGGTGTCAGGGGACCGGCCCAGGAAGACTGCGAGCTTCTTGACAGCTCGGATGTAGTCGCGTTGCGTGTCAGGCGTGACTCCGCCGAATGCGGGGATCGAGGGGTTCGGCACTGGGCGATCTGTTGTCGTTGGCGGGACAAGGCCCCTTCTGTCTCTCTGCCATGCCGACGCTCCCTCGTCAGGGTCCATCGGATGAAAGCAGCCAGGAATTCCGGTACGGAAGTCACGTACCCCATCTCACAGTGTCGAGACTTCAAATGATAGTCTACCGATCGGGACAAGCACTCGATATGCGACGCCTGAATGGCACGATCGTCAACGGCAGGTTCCTGCGATATAGTTTCGATTACTACCTGAAAGACAAGGACATTGTCGCACTCGCGGGAGTATCAGCCTTCCGTGTCTCCCTGATTGGCCCAACCTATCTGCCTTTTGTTGCGCCAGCAGCTCCATCAGTGCAGCTACCACCTTCCGATGCCTGGGGTGTGTTGATTGATGGGCGTGCGAGGACTACCACGCCTATTACGAAAGCAAGGCTGTTCCTAGATAGAAGCTCCGATGGATCGGTTGTGCTATCCGAACGCGAAACGCAATCAAGCGTGGTCGAAGTGGAACCTGATGATCAACGTGGTTTTTCGCTGATCAACAAGAGTTTGTCGGATAGCTTATTCGCAATGTTCAAGATTGAGGACCGCTTATATCTGTCGCTTCAAGTGGGCGCTGGTAGATCAGTGCGTGAACAGCTTGACGAGATGGGGCGGCGCCTCAATGAACCACAAAACATCGTCAGTGGCACAGAATATTTGTCCAAGATGAGTTTTTGTCTCGGCCCGCCAAAGAATCAGAGGCTAGATGACTTCGATGGTCTTGCTGAAATCCAGAGCGACGATGAACCATCTTGCATTGTGGACCCATTCCAGATTTTAGCCGTTCCGAACAAACAAGAGCAATGACCAAGGCACTGTATCGGCGGCCTTGATCGCTGTCGTTCGTGAAAATTCCATCCACCGAGATTCGCGTGGCGGAGCCGTCATTCGATGCGATGTTTGCGCTTTGCTCGGAAGCTTGGTCGCGGCGACACCGCATCCGACTGCCGAATGACTTGCGTAACAAATTGTAAATGGCATTTCCGTTGAACACGGCGCCGAGAGGATTTGGTGCGCCACAGTGATCGCGCCTACGCTGGTGAGTCTCGGCACGGGCATTCGTTATCGCCCGACATCGCCGAGATCCTTTCCGAGGCGATCCAGGACCATCGCATGTCATTGAACGGAGACGTTCGCGCCGTGGCGGCTGCGCGACGCACGGTCAAGCTGACGGACAAAGCTATCTTCAGGACCTTCGTGCACTACGCTTTCAAATGTCCCGCAGCTCAGTTCTCAGAGATCGAGAACCGTGATCCCGGAAGGGGGAGTTTGGTGTCCGCAATTGGCCCATAGGAGAAGAATCCTGATCGCGGGAAATAGGCCGCTTACTGGGGTACTTCCGCCATCGTAGTGGGCGCCAGCGCGTGATCTGCGCACGCGCGTTGCTCGAGAGGTGGGCCGACCAGTGGAAATGATCTCATGCTACGAGGCGGGCTATGACGGATTCTGGCTCCGCCCGCGTGCCAAGTGTCGCCAAAGAGGACGACCGTCGGCTGCGCCGTTTGCGTGATCGGTTGATCGCTGAACGTGGCCAGCACGTTAACCGCATCAAGGGACTGTGTGCGATCCGGCGCATCGATCATCTCCATGAATTTGTGTCTAGACCCAATCTCAGGATAAAGCGGCGACTGTTGCGCAGTTCCTCCGGTTCCGGTTTGATTTCCTTATGCGCGCTTGTAATTGTGCTGCAGCTGCTGCGTCGCTTGCTGCATATGAAGCAGAGCGGGCAATTTCATTGGCATCGCGCGCGAAAGCAAGATGCTGTCTCGCTATTTCTTCCTCAAATGACTTCTCAGGGTCCAGTTGTTCAAACTCTTCACGATAGCGCTGCCTGGTCACGACGCGTACTCCGATGACCTAAAATTTGCTCAGCAGCCTGCTTCCAGTTTGTGATCTAATTTCGTCGGAGCACGCTCACCCGAAACGCGCAGAAAAAATCCCGATAAACAAAGCTTTTCGTTCAATACCGTTTTAGGTGGTGTTTGAGTCCGACGACGACCGACCCATCCTTCCTGTCAGGAAGGCGCATGCTCCTCGCGCCTCAACAGCCTCGGCAGATGGTGATTCCCATAATCGACCAGCCGGTCCTACTTGACTGCGCGCTCTCAACACCAATTCGCATCACGTCAGGGCTTTGTAACTCATATATGCAGCCATTAGCGAAACCAAGAAGACCATCATGACATGAAGTGTCGAGCGATCGATCTTGTGTGCCAGCCGAGCACCGAGATCGGTACCTATGAGGAGACCGAGGATAACGCCGACGAGAGCAGCCCACGACCACGACCATCCCTGTCGCCAATAGATCCAGGCCGAGGGCGCTGTCGTCGGAATCAGTGAAAGGACGAGACTGATCATTTGCGCCTGGCGTTGAGGAACCCCCAGCACAGCGCTCAGCCCAACAACTGTTGCAAGGCCCCCACCCGATCCCCAAAAACCCTGAGGATTGTCCGGCAATCGACCCGACCGTTAGCAAGGCGGCCCAATGCAGATCCGTCGTTGCGACAGTTTCATCTTTCTCGGCTGCCTTTCGGGCGCCGCGCGCAACCAGCAGCGCGTCCAGGCCCAACAAGTAGGCCACGTAACTCCATTGCAGTACGGAACTTGATGCGTGGCTCGCGCCGTAAGCCCCGGCAACTCCTCCGGCCACGAAGCCCACCGCCAGAACAACGAGCCAGCGCAGGGGACTGCGGCTGCCTCCTTCCCAATAGCGTTCGATTCCGGTCAAGCTGGTCGGCGGAATCTGGGCAACAAGCGAAATGCCCTGGGCTATGTGCTGTTCGGCGCCCAGCAGCAGAACGGAAAAGACGACCAGACCACCACCTGATACCACGATGCAGAAATGCCAACTGTAAACCTGTGGACAAGTAAACTTGTTACATTCTGTACTGGGTGTACAATTAAGTAGGTCAAAGGTCGCTCGTTGAGAGGGGGGAGTAGGGATTACCGCGAGAGGCCAAGCGGCGGGCGTGGTGAGAGCCTCTAAAGGCCACGAGCACAACCCTCTCCCTCTCAACGAGCGACAATTACAAACCAAACGTTCAACCTATGAAATCATTTGAAGTAGACAGCACAACCTTCGTTAAAGACTACCGCAAGAAGCGTAGCGACTTAGGTTTGATTGCCGCATTGTGCATCGGTGTGCTTGCGTTCTTCGTTCTCAAATTAGCAGGTGTAATCTAACTCATGCGCTCTCTTTGCCGCGTTGCTCATGAGTGGCGCGGCGGACAGAGCGAACAATCAATGTATGGAAACAAAACAGTTTAAGGTTGGAGACAACATACGCTATATCGAAGAAAGTGGCTCACAACTAAAAAAACAAAGTTAGACTTGTTAAACTTGATGGAGTTTGTCTTGAGGGTTTTCCAGGTTTTCCATCAGATTATGATTGGTGGTACTTTTATAGATTTGAACTAGTAAAAGGTCCTTCAAGTAAGCCCGCAAAGTTCGCGCTCCAATACGAGCTTGATGATGACCCCGCAGAGTACTTCGCAACATTGCCAGAAGTGAAAGCCCGCATCAAAGAGCTGTCGTCAAATAGTTTGCTCAAGCGCGACAAAATCTTCCTGCACACCTTATCCAAAACTCAAAAAGTCGAGTTGGGGGAACGTCAATCACAATCCGCAAAGCGTAAAACAGAACAGCAAATAAGAGACGATAAAAACTATAAGAAATAAAACTAACATCTATGACACAAACATTTTTGCCAGAAGGATACGAGGTTCCGAAGAGTTCAGCGGTGGGTACATGAAGTTCAAACAGGGCGCGAATAAGTTTCGTATCCTGAGTTCGCCGGTGCTGGGCTGGGAATATTGGACTGAGAGCAAAGAAGCCAGTACGGGCAAAAGAACGCTGGACGGTTATTCCAGCCGATGCGGATATTAGCGGTAAGAACGGTTGGAATCCAAAAACGCTTTTGGGCGTTTGTCGTTTGGAATTTCGATAGTAAAGCAATCGAGATCCTTGAGATCAAGCAGACAACCATTCAGACTGCGATGGAAGAACTTATAAACTCGGAAGAGTGGCGCGATCCGCTCGGCTACAGCATCACGGTCAATCGCAAAGGCGAGAGCTTGGAGACTGAATACAGCGTCGTACCCTCACCAGCTCAACCAACCCCTGAAGGCATTCTCGAAGCTTACAAGGCAAAGCCTATAAACCTCGAAGCTCTCTTCACTGGCGGCAATCCTTTTGAGGAAGCCGGTATCTCGGATGAAGAGTTCGCCGCATAAATCGCGTTCTGACAGTGGCTATCTGACTTGTAACGTTGGATAGACAAGCTAGGATGGGAGGACGTGGGCATAACAAAATAAGTGGAGGAGTTTCTATGCGTGTGTTTAAGCAGGTAATCGTTGCAGCCTCTCTATTTCTCCCTTCAGTCGCGTTCGCCGGGGAGATAAAAATCACCGTTCTGTATGGTCAGCCTAAAAGCGCGGAAGAGTTCGACAAGTACTACTTCGGCAAGCACATGCCGATGGTGTACGCCGTCAAAGAGATAAAGAAGGTCGAAGTCGCGCGCCCGACGCCAAGTCCAACTGGCGCTCCTTCTCCATATCATATTGTTACGGAGCTTTGGTTTGACAGTCCTGATGCTCTGAAGACAGTCGCTGGTACTCCGGAATGGAAGGCCATCGTTGACGATGTACCAAATTTCGCGGCCCCGGATACGGTCACGATAGTAGTTTCGGAAGTCGAGCCGAAGAAATAGCAACGCATAAGGTAGAATATCAAAAGGGATTGGTGGGCACATTGCCTGTTTCAATACGTCACGAAGCAACCAGCCAACCGACGTTCGATTCCCGGGTGCGGTGAAAGTTCGCTACATCATAAGTCTGGTGACTTGGCTGGGGCAATCGCCGTTCAACTCGGCGCAATCCGTTAGATTATTTTGGGGCTCTCTGAAGTTGTCGCTCGGCAAGATCCCGTTCTAATTCGGCGTTTCGTTTTTCTAGCGAAGCTTTCAGTTCGCTGTTTCGTTGTTGTTCAATAAATTGTCGATAGAAGCTAAGTGAAGAGAAGGTAATTGTGAGGGCCGTTACCAATAGCATTACAAATAACAAATAACGCGATCTGATTTTGCTCCGCGCCTCAAGCGCTGCAAGCGTAAGGATTTCGATTGAAGTTTCCGGCAAGCGACAGGAAACAATGGAGGTTGTCATCGCGTCATCAAAAAACTATTGATTCTGAAGTCTTCCTTTGGATTAAAGAAGGGCACATGAACATCAAAGGTGGGATCAGTAGCGGGATATTGTCCACTGGATGAGATGCTATTCCTGTGGTAAGGGCTGCGTTATCGCTAGAGACTTGTGCAAGTGCGAGGTTGTGAACGCCAGGAACGGTTAATTGAAAGCGAAAATCATTGATTGTACTATTGCCTGTGTTTTCCACTGTGACTGGAGCTGAAATCAGCTCGATGATGCAGACCGGATAGGACGTCAGACTTCACGTAAATGGTATTCGCCGCCAAACACAGTACGACCCCGATCCAGAACACGGGCGAACGATGGATGCGTCGCCAGTCCCGCAGACGCGCTGCGGATTTCATTTGATCACGTCGTCGGCCCGCGGACCATTCGCGATCGGTTGTCACCACCAGAGCCCCGGGCTCTGATAACCAGACACGGCCACTAAATAAAACGCCCCGGGCGATACCGGGGCTAGTTGATACTTGAAGAAAAGATTTCGTTAGCTCTTGCCAGCCGCGGCCTGCGTCATGGCGTCCTTACAGGGGTCGCTGACTTCGGAAAGATGGGAGTTCATGCAAGCCTCAATTCGCCCGCCGCCTGGCTTTACGTCCGCACAGACTTTTTTAATATCGGCCCTGCACGCTTTTCCGATCGTCGCAGCTTTAACGAGCACAGCTTGGCACGGCGCCGAGAGATCACTTACATGGGACTTGATGCAAGCCCTGATACGACCCTCGCCCGGCGCCACGCCCGCGCACAGCGACTTGATATCCCCGGCGCATTGCTTCGCAACCGTTTGTTGTGCCATCGAGCTTGTTACCGAAAGCAAGACAACGGCGCCGATCGCAAGGGTATGCTTTAACATCGTGAGTCCTCCATTTTCGTTGTTGAGTTAGGTGCTAGGCTAGCGAGTTTATCTCGCGACTCCGTAAGCTCACGGTCACGATCGGAGCTGATCCGTCTTTCTTTCTCTGGCTTTCTTTTTCTCGCTTGGGGGGCCGCCCCCTCTCTAGACCCGATTGATCGCGGCTGATCCCATAAATTTGCGGGATGCATTTCACAACATTTCTCCTCTCAACATAATTTTAGTTGAAAGGTTTGGTGCTGGATCGCAGCCGAAATTTGCTGTGTCAAACAGATTGCAACGGATCGGCAGCGGTTGTCATGCTTTTGGATTTGATCTGTGTTGAAAGAATAACACATGCGTGAGCCAACCTGACCTGCTAACAACGGACTCGTCTCTTCAACAATCGGAGGGCCGAGCATAACCCTTGCATCAATCCCTACGTGCCCCGGGCTACTTTGCGTCTTTGGCTGCGCGGTACCCCTCCGTTATCGGCGGCCAACCCTCTCTGACCTTGCAGCTCTCGACCGGCGGCCAATGGGCTTCGAGCACCGCCAGTGTCCGGCAGCCCGCGGAATCAAAGTTCGTCAAATTGACGAGTTGCGCTGGAAAAGAAGCGACGGGCTCCGCCCTCACCTCAACGTGCGCCTGCGCGGTCGGCCATCGCGCACACTAGACCGGATACGTGCTCCGCCGCCGACTATAGTTTAAGCAAAACAGGCTACTACTGGCCATTGGGTGTCCGCAGGTCGATTGCGGGCATCGCAATAGAAGGCCTCACCAAATTCCGCGCGCACGACCTTGAAGCCTGCTGGAACGGCTTCCACCTTAAAATCATAGGCCCGCTTTTCAGGCCGTGAAAGACGGGCTGACCCCGACATCCCGCAGTTCGAGCATGTAAGTAACTCGGTCCATTTATCGTGGGCTATTATCATGTGCGCAGACCTTTTTGGCCGGTGGCAAAAAAGCACATGGCGCAGCGGTCGTCTGGTCAGAATTGCTCACTTTCAAGCCTCGAGACCGGATCGAAAAGAATCGCGATTGGTGCGCGAGCGAGCCGCGCCGGTGGCCCCAGCGTCGCGATCGAGACCGCGCGGTGCCTAGCATTTATCGCTGATGTCCTAGACCGATCCCGAGCTGGAGTGCCTTCTGGCGAAGCGCGCCAACCGTCCGCTTGATCGCTTTGGATATCTTATCGACGGATACGGCGATCGGCTCACCCGGAACGGATATAACCGGACGAGCCGAGGCGGCATCGCCAACAAATTCTAAGGCACAAATGTGTCGTCCCGACCGTGCCTTGCTTGCGCCACAACCCGCGCACGATTGTGGCTTGCAGCATGGCTTCAGTCGCATCCGACAAGTCATTTTTCTGCCGTACTGGATCAACATCGTCCAAGACGGTGACGTTCAGTTTGTACGAGTGCTCCACAGCAAATTCGCGGCGGGAATTTCGGACTATGACGAGGAAATCCAGCAGCGAGAGCGACGATGAAGACGCTTTACGATCTGCTCGGGGCTCTTCCGAGCGATGACGCTGAAGGTCTCAGGACTGCATTTCGTAAAGCCGTCAAAGGGGCCCACCCCGATCTCTATCCTGGCGATCCCGATGCCGCGCTGAAGTTCAGGCAGATCGTTCGCGCCAACGAAATCCTTGGCGATGCTGGGCAGCGGGCGGCTTACGACGATTTGCTGGAGCTTGCGCGCCTAGAACAGAAGTCAGCGTCCGAGCACGCTATCGCCGCCAGGATTCACAAGCTCGCCTCTGGTGTGATCGCGCTTGCCGGAGTTCTCGGTCGTGACCGTCGGGGGATATTTGCTGTTCATGCACATGTCAGCGGCATTGGTCGCCTCGGCAAACAAGGATGACGTGCGCGGATCGACTGAGATCGTTCGCGTCAGAGAGTCGCCGGATACGACCAACAAGAGCGTATCGCCCGAGAAACATGAGAGCGCAAGCGCTCCTGGTGAGGCGATCGTGCCGAGCGCTGCCATGACCCAGCCCAATGCGGAGAGTGTCCCGGCGGCCAATGTCGGCCCGGCTCCCAACCCCGCCGCGAGCGCCGCCAAATCCGTGCGAGCGCGGGGAATTTTCGCCTACCGCAACGGCAACGGGCCAATCGCCGACCTGTTTTCTCGCCTGCGAAAATTCGACCGCGTCTTCGCCAACGTCGGGCGGGCGAAGCGAATCGAAAAGGCAAGCCGCTCCAAATCTGCGCCAACGATGGCAAGGAAGCGGCTTTGATCATTACTCCGTTCGATCAAATATCGACGGGGATCGCCAGTAAGATTAGAGCATCCGCAATTGAAGGGCGGTGGCAACGGCGTTCCACCGCCAGATAGTTGGGAAGTATTGCGGCGCCCAACATTCGTCGCGTCCTGGCGTGACGGGGCACCATAAAAAGTCCGCCCGATGGGGATCATCGAACGGGGAATGCACCCACTTGTAAGGTGTGATCTCGCGCGTCTCAGTAGCCTGATCATGTGCACCGGCGGCGCGTAACGGCCTTTCCGGATCGGCATCGGTCGCGGTTCCGCAGACATCTCTTTGTCGCACGCCGGTCACGACTTGCACACGTTTCAGATGCAAACACCGCCCGATTCAAACTCAGGTCACCTATGTCAACTGCGAAACTCCGCGCGTCCACGATCCTCAGCGAGTTCGAACAAGCCCAGGCCGAGCTTGTCGGTAAAGCCGTGATCCTCACCGATGGAAAGGCCGGTGCGGTGGACAGCGTTTGGCTGGACGACCTGCACGGCCTGCGGATCTCTATCCAAGGCCACCATGGGAAATGGCCCGTCTCGACCATCAAATTCGCACAGAAAGCCTGAGACGGTTCAACAACGAAATTGGATTACTTGCCGTGATTTGGTGCTCATGCGCGGCTATTACAGCGGCGCTTACGGCTGCCGGCAACGCTCCTTGTCCGAGCGAGAGCGTCCAAGCCTACGGAACATGTCACGGGAGACGCCAGATGCCGCTGCCGGGAAGAGTTGTCGCTGCACCGCCGGGAGTGCACGGATTCGATGCCAACTCGGTGCTTAATCGCCGCATTTGCGAGGTTGCGAAAGCAAGGGGGTTTGAATTTTGTATTCGATACGTGTCCCGCCAGGACGCGCAGCCGGTGGGAGACCTATCCGAGGCAGAGGCTAACGTCATCCTCGGTGCGGGGCTGGCCTTGATGCCCGTTCAGCACGTTGCCCCCGAGAATTGGTCACCGTCGCAAGCGCTAGGGACCAGGAACGGAAAGAATGCGGCCAAGCACGCGCGGCAGATCGGTTTTCCCGAGGGGGTCAACGTCTGGCTTGATCTCGAGGGCGCCAAGACCTCGACAACGCATGAGGCCATGATCGCATACTGCAGCGCATGGTTCGCCGAGGTTGAGGGCGCGGGATTCGTACCCGGAGTATACGTCGGAGCCATGGCAATTCTGACAGGGAACGAGCTGTTCTGGCGTTTGACGACCAAACATTACTGGAAGTCAGGAAGCAGGGTTCCCGACATTCCGCATCGCGGTTATCAGCTCATTCAGACGATCATCCGCAACGACAAGATCGACGGTGTTGCAATCGATCGCAACCTCACCAAGAATGACAACTTCGGCGGCTCCGTGCTGTGGCTGTCCGAGAGTCGATCGGCTGACGCGTGAATTCCTAAACGGACCGCCCCGGCCTCACCGCGGGCCCGCAATGTCTGAAATGGGTCAAAGCACGAAGTCGCTGCGCTCCAGCCCGCTGCGCGGGAGCAAGAGCCGAGAGGCCGGCGGCCGGTCGAGAGGACAGCGATGGGCGGGGTGGCAAGGTCAACACGATCAGCTCATGTATTGTCGGCGTGCAACGCATGATCAAGAACAGTAAGGATCATCTGGCAGGCCGGCACCCTGATGCGGCGAGTCACATCGCCCCCGCCATAACGCAATGACAAAGTTGTCTTGACGAATAGCGCAAACCAGTTTGCTTGAATGTGCCGTGGATATTTCTCCTCGCAAGAAATTGATTCACACCGTGCCACCGAACACAGATAGACCGATCAATCGCGCAATGGTTGTCGGATGTGCTGTTTCTGCCACGCGCAACCATTTGAAATTACACGAGCCAAGAAAATTAGAAGTATTGCTCAGCAACATTCATGCCAAAACGCGAAAGTTGTGGAAGCACTGCGATGCGGCTCGCCGCCTCTCGAACCAATGCCGCCCATCAATTCACCAACCGACCGTTGATGAAATTCCGTATGCCCGCCGAGATGTCCATTGCACTCTCCCGGGCTCACCTGCATGCGCGCATGCACGTCGCCTCGTGCTGGCGCCGCGTCCTCCATCGAGATCGCCACCAACATCAACATACGATCCCCATAGCACTCGCTGCACTGCCGGGTGCCATACTTCCCGCGACTTCGTGCGTTGGCGCTTTTTTTGGACGCCGGCCAGCTCAGTCTGCCGAGCGTCTCGTCGTTGCCGGCGTCCAAAAACCAGCACAGATTCGGACCGCGATAGATTTGCGCTGGATCAGGTTTATCGATCTTCAGATCGCGTCGACATTTTCTTGCGAAATGGAGACCTCACTATGAGCGTCTAGGCGACTTTCGGGGCAGACCGGGAATCCCTCTATTTCACTTTTATAAGCGGGTGCGTGAACAAGGCTCGCATTCCTATGCTGCGATGTGCATTTCCCGGTGATCGGGAAAAGGAAAAAGAGCTATGACGAAAGATGATCTCAAGAAGGGTCAGCGTATCGGCCCCCGTAACCCGAAGACCGCCACCGAAGTGCCAACTTCTCGCGTGGTGGTGTTCAAGCCGTCGGCCATTCTGAACCAGCGTATCAATCGCCATAGCCCTCACGGGCGGGAGCTGTCCTAATTAGGCGTTAATATACTTGACTCAGTGGAATACCGCGGGTTGAGCGTGCACGGAACTTCAACTACCGTTGAAGGCCATGGCGCCGGTTGCTCCTCCGCGCGCCTTCGACGGGCCAATCCCGTTGCCCGACGGCGGCGAAATCACCCACCTTGCGCGAGGCCGGCGAATACGTCACGGCCCTGCCCGCGAAGGAGCACGACAAGCCGCATTTAGCGCGCGCGCTGTCGCAGAACTTGATGGGCCGACGATGCTTGCGCGGATTGGCCGTGCCGCGGGCCTTGAATCGTCACGATGAGCGGGTGTTCGATACGTCGCGCAAGGCGCATCATTGCGGCAAACGCAAACTAGCGAGGGACCGAACGACCCCGTGAGCCCCGCCGGCGATGCTGACCGTTGCTGACGTCGTCTCCCGCGCCAGTTCAGGCGAGAGACCTCAGGCGGCTTGCTTGAGGCGCTTGGCAATCTTCGCGATAGTCGCGTGGATTGCTCCCCTTCGGCCAAGTGGTGCATGGGCTCCAAGTGTTCCTTATACTCACAACTTGAGAGTCGGTCTCAATAAATGTGTGGCGCCTGCTTTGCTTAACTCCAATTGGCAAGAGGCTAACGACATTGCGAGGCACTCTCTTGAGAAAATGATTCGCAAATGGCTTCCAGCCGGATGGCCTGTTGGTGAAGGCCGGACCAAGCTGGTTCGAAAGGTTTACGTAAAACGTCCCCTTTGGAGACGCCGGCCGCGCGGGCGATCTCGCCCATGCTCGCACCGTCAAACCCCAAATCTAGGAATACCTTGCAGGCACCGTCTAGGATTTGGCGTCGTTTCGGACTTTCCTCGTCGCCGACGAGGTGAGCAGATGTGCGATCGACAGGAACCATTGTTGGGGACCTTGGAAAGGAAGCGCCCCAAAGAAACTGATCAGCCCCGATGTCGCAGATGGGTCAATCTCGCGGTTCTGCCTTTGCACTGCTGACTTCCGGTCCACCCCGATGAGCAGACAATGGCAGGGCCGCTCCGCACTTCACATTCGTGCCAGAGACCGCCATTGCGCACAGGTACGATCCGGGCCATCTTGATGGAGCACGAGGGAGCTTCCTATGCGCGACCCAAACGCCATCATATCGACGGAGGCGCTCGCTGCGCTTCTTGGCCAACCAAATTTGCACGTCTATGACTGCACTACCTATAATAATCCGCCGCCACCCGGCGTCGATGAGCCCTACATCCCGCTGCCTGGTCTCGCCACCTTCTGCGAAGCGCACATTCCCGGTGCCGATTTTTTGGACTTGCAGGGCGAGTTCTCCGACAGGAGCCAACGCTACTGGTTTATGATGCCCAAGGATCTTGGGCAGCTCGAGGCTGCGTTCACACGACATGGCATCGGCGAGGGCGTGCGTGTCGTTCTCTACAGCATCGGCAGCATGATGTGGTCGACTCGCTTTTGGTGGATGCTTCGCTCTCTCGGCTTCGACAACGCGGCAGTACTCGACGGCGGCTTCGACAAGTGGAAAGCAGAAGGCCACGCGACCGAGAGCGGCGATGCGAAAGGCTATCCGGCTGCCACGTTCAACGCGCGACCGAGGTACGGTTTGTTCGTCGACAAGCATGAGACGATGGCCGCCATCGGCGCGCCCGACACCGTCACCGTGAATGCGCTCGGCCCTCAGTTCCATCGCGGTCTAGAGCCCAGCCGCTACGGGCGGCCCGGACGAGTACCCGGCAGCCTCAACGTGTCGGCGGCAACTCTCATCGATCCGGCAACCAAAGGCTTCACTACCCTTGCCGACGCGGCTGCAAAATTGGAAGCAAGCGGCGTGACGAAAGAAAAAAAGATCATCTGCTATTGCGGTGGCGGCATCTCCGCCACAATCGACCTCTTCCTCTTGCATCAACTCGGTTACGACAACCTCTCGCTCTACGACGGCTCAATGGGCGAATGGGCCAAGGATCCAACTTTTCCTATTGAGACGGACTGACGTACTGCCGATTTTGGGCATCACGAATTGAGTGGTCGATGGAGCAGCTATGGGTCAATCGCGTCACTTTGACCGTGGGCCGGGCCCCCTTCCGGTCTACCCCGATCAACGGACATCGTCAGACCGCCCCGGCATGTCGGGTTGGTGCCACTTCCGGACTCATGCATCGCAACAAATTGCGGCGTGTTCGATCAGTTCGTCGGGCACAAGCCGCGCCGGGCTCATTCGGGCAGTCCTGCTTTCCGAAAGCCCTCAATTAGCAGCTTCGAGTATGATTGCCCGCCGCGAGCGATGAACGCAGATATCGAGCCACGTGCTGTCGTCGCTCGAAGGCGTAATTCTGGCGAGCCGCGCCGCCAAGAGCGTCGCGCCGATCGAGCAGGCTGCAAAATTGGTCTTGCAGATCGTCAGGGCCAAGGTGACGAAGCCTTGACGGGCGGCTCCGGAGTCCGATACGGCCGGTCAGCGTTTCGTGGTCACCCAGGCCATGAATGCACCGGTCGCGTCCGCCCCGATGGCAATGCGCCCGAAATCGGGGACGTCGAACGGCTGTCGGACGATCCTGCCGCCATTTCTCTCGATCTCGGCAACGCGCCGGTCGACATCGTCGACTTCGAGATAGCTCAGCCAGTGCGGCGGATCGCCATCGGGAACGATTCCGCGCATATCGAGGATGCCGGCGACCGGCTTGCCCTCCACCTTGGCGATCCAGTAGGTGCGGTCCCGGTCCGGCATCGGCATGCCCTCGAACGTCCAGCCGACAGTCGTGGCATAGAACGCCTTGGCCGTTTCGACATCCCGCGTATAGAGCTCATTCCAGACGAAAATTCCGTGAGTCATGGCGCGTCCTCCGTGTAATTGGGCTTGACCGGCGCCGCCGGCGAAACCGACCTGGACCCAACTCGGCAGCGCCCTACCCAGAGGACGAACGAGACCTCGCAAGCCCGACAGCGGGCGTCAACCTTGCCCTTCGCCCAGGCTCTATCTAATCGCGCAGGCGAGCGCGGCAATAAGCGCCAGGTCAGCTCAGCTCAGGGTCAAGGGCGGCTGTGGCCGGCAGGCGGAATGGCACAGCCGGTCTACCCCCAGCTCCGGAAATACCCGTGCGTTCCGGCACTTACGCTTCGTGCCACAACCGGACCCATGCACCGCAGCACCGCTACTCGATCACCTTATCGACGCGGATGAGCTCTGGGGCGCGATTAACTGATAGCCTGCCGCTGACCACGCCGAGCACCCGCCCTTGATTACCCACACGTCATCAAAGCCCATCTCTCCGAGGATCTCAGCGCAAAGCGTCGCCTTTCCTCCGCCGCCACAAGTCAAGATGATCTTCTGCGTGCGGTCCTGAAGTGTCGCGTCACGGCGCGGCAGCTCCGTATCGGCCCGGATGTCGAGTTCACCCCGGGAAATGTTCTTCGCCCCGGGAATTGTGCCCCGTTCGGCAAGTTGCCACGCTTCGCCCACATCGATGACTGTTGCACCGCGGCGTTCGATGATTTCCTTTGCTTCCTCGACTGTTAGAAATCGTACGTGCTCTCTTGCCGCGTACACGCGGTCGCGAAACGTCTTTCCCTTGGTCATCTAGGTCCCATGCTATGGCAATGCTTGATCTGGGGAGATGTAAAACCTGCTGAACTCGTGAAAGAGAGCAGCAGACCTGCCGGCGCACCAATTACTGCGACCCGAGTGCCGCATATCGCTCTCCTCCCTCAAAGCCGAAGTTAGCATGGAAGTCCGGCCAAGGTCAGCTCAGGGTCACGTTTTGACCGTCAACCGCATGTCGCAAAGGTGCCAGAACCGGCCTCACGGGGCGTACCTATTCCGCCCGCTTGAAGACGGCCTCAAGCGTTACGTGCTTCACAAATGGTCTGGTGAATTTCAATTCGCTGTCAGTCAGTGAAGTGATGTTGCGCTTCTCTGAAGGGTTACCGGTCAGATTTGCGAAGGTGCTGGCATGAATCTCGAGACTAAGAACCATGCTGGTTTCGTCTAACAAGTATTTGCCGAAATAGGCGATGGAGCCGGCGATCACGGCCTTGGCCTCTTCAGGCGTCGCTTTTGACGGTAGGCCCGATTCGAGTTTGGGGAGATCAACGCTCGCCTGCATGAGCGTAAAGTATCCATCGCTGGTGTGGATGATGATGCCCTTCGCATTTTCACCGTAGAGCGGTCGCCTCGTACCGTCAGCGGAGACAGTATCGAGAGAGGCCTGAATCCAGGTGCCAACGAGCGTATCCCTGGGAGATTTTTTCAATGGACGTCTCCACGTTGAGGTTTGATTGTGCGTCGCTGGCCACGCCAAAACGAGCGATGTCCGTCTTGGGTCAAGGGCGGCTGTGGCCGGCAGGCGGATGGCACAGCCGGTCAACCCCCAGCTCCGGAAATACCCGTGCGTTCTGGTACTTACGCTTCGTGCCAAACCCGGAAGTTGTCACGCTACTTCATAAATAGGAAAGTTCAATGCGGCCCGGGGAGCGGCGCTCCCGGAAAGCGAACTCCGAATCGTTGGATGAGGCTGGGAACGCTGCTCATGTCCATATCAAGCGCGTAGCTCGCGCAAAGCGCTGCGAGCCGCTGCGGATCAGGAGGGCCGCTGACTAGCTAGTTCTAGTTCCGCTCCTAGCTCGCGGAAATAATTCTCGAAGCCGGCCGGCGATATGATTTCCAATACTCGGGCCGGCGCGTCGCCCGCGTTCCAGAACGTGTGCCATTGTTCTCGCGGCTTGAAGATCAGGTCCCCCGGATTGCCAATCACCACGGAATCTCCGAGCAGCGCCCCGATGCTGCCTTCAAGGACAAAGCCATATTCGTCCTCGCGGTGGTGTCGGTGCATGGGAGCCGCTAGGGCGCGCGGCTGCATCGGATGCTCGACAAGCGAAAAACGTTTGCCAGCGTCTTCCCCTTTGTGGAGCTATGGAGTACGGGATCGGTGGCCGCACTGCACATTGCGGGCACACCATTTTTGTTGGGCGAACCAGCCGGTAGTTGGGAGACTCCCTTAAAGTTGGGCATGACCTCCGCGAGAATAGAAGTGTTTTGCGATGCTCCAGACAACTCCATCGCAATTGCCCTCCGGGCCGAAGCAAAAGGGAGCCTTGACGATGTTGAGGACCATCAAAGGCCTTGGGGCATCCATAGGCAGGGCGGCTTCATCGATCCCTTTGGCCATATTTGGTTGGTAGGTGACCGATCTCCATTGGACGCCTTTTCCAGGCGTTAGCTATCTCTAACCATGTCCGTTCAGGGTCAATCGCATCACTTTGACCGTTGGCCAGCCGCCGGTCTAGTCACAGCCCGGCGGCCGACCCGCGTGCTGGCTTAGGGCCTGGAAACTGATTTCTGTGGCAGTCAGCTTTTGATCCACAAACTAGTAACGGGAGCCATAACCGCCACCATAACGGCCGTAACCGCGGCCATAGCCGCCGCCGTAACCGCCGCCATAGCCGCCACCGTAACCGCCGCCATAGCCGCCACCGTAACCACCGCCATAGCCGCCACCATAGACACAGCACGGCGGCGGAGGCGGCGGAGCATAGACACAGCACGGCGGCGGCGGAGGCGGCGGAGCATAGACACAGCACGGCGGCGGAGGCGGCGGAGCATAGACTTGGCAGCAGCCGCCACCGTAATAGCCACCGCCGCCCCCGTAATAGCCGCCACCGGAGCCCACCGCGCCAAGGAACGCGGAACCGAGCAACGCCGGAGCAAGGAGGAAGCCAAATGCTTCGACCTTGGTAGGAATGGTGGCGGCAGCGAGTGTGAGAGCTGCAGTGGACACGACGGCTATCCTGCCTAATTTCAGCATCATGCGTCTCCGTTAATTATTTGTTTACCAACTGAGACGTCAAACAAGGCACAAGCTGGGATTTCCCGACCGCTATCTCGCGATATCTCGCGATATGGTAAATTCGAGGACCGTCGTGACCCCCGGTCTAGCGCGGGCAGTGAAAGCGCCGCTACGTCAGCGGCTCTGCCTTGTAAGTTGGGGTGGCCCGTGCTTGCTCCGCGGGCCCTCATTCAAGGGTGGCCCGTCGATGACCGAGACGCCCTGCCCAACAGTGCTCAAGTATCAGCGGTCAAGCTACACCTCGAACGCGATCGTGTTTGACGCGGACCTAAACCTGCACAGCCTTGAGCAGCTCCGGGAATTGGCGCGAGACGGTGTGCAGTTCAGCATCGTCGACGTCGAGACGGAAGAGGGCGTGACCAAGGTCTGCTGGCGTAGGGCATCCTCCGTCAGGAGTAGCAAACTCTACCCGTAGACCACACCACCCTCCGTACCGGTGAAAGAGAGGAGCGGCGGGCCCCTCGGCCCAACCATCCTTGGCGGCGTCTTTTTCAACTACCTTTATCCGAGGCGAGGCGCGCTGGACGCCGCACCCGCTCAAGGACCGTGGCGACGATGACCGCTACGCGGTGCCGGCCACCGACCTGTCGACAGAACTAACCTTCGAGGTCGCCGACTTCTGTTAATGGGATGGTCCGGCCGTGCTCCTGCCCCGCCAGCAAGCTAAGCTGGCAAGGGGCACCAAAGACAAGGAGCGCGCCATGTCTCAGACATCCAATACCGCGATCGCCGTGATCGGCATCGATATCGGCAAGAACTCGTTCCACGTCGTGGGCCACGATGCGCGCGGCGCCATCGTGCTGCGGCAAAAGTGGTCGCGTGGCCAAGTGGAAGCCCGGCTCGCCAATGTACCGCCTTGCCTGATCGGCATGGAAGCTTGCGTCGGCGCCCATCACCTGAGCCGCAATCTAGCATCGCTTGGTCACGATGCCAGGTTGATGCCGGCCAAATATGTCCGCCCCTATAGCAAGGGACAGAAAAACGACTTCAACGACGCCGAAGCGATTGCCGAAGCCGTGCAGCGCCCGACGATGAAGTTTGTGGCGACCAAGACCGCGGAGCAACTGGATCTGCAGGCGCTGCATCGGGTGCGCGAGCGGCTGGTGTCGCAACGCACCGGCATCACCAACCAGATTCGCGCCTTCATGCTGGAACGCGGGATCGCGGTGCGCCAGGGTATCGGCTTTCTGCGCATGGAACTGCCCACCATCCTTGCGACGCGCACCGATGCCCTGTCGCCACGCATGTTGCGTGTCATCGAAGAGTTGGCAGGCGACTGGCGCTGGCTGGATCAGCGCATCGATGGCCTATCCGGCGAGATCGAAGCACTGGCCCGTCTAGATCAGGCATGTTTGCGCCTGATGACGGGCCTGGCATCGGGCCGATCATTTCGAGCGCCATGGTGGCCGCGATCGGCACTGGCGACGTATTCTCCAAAGGCCGCGACTTCGGCGCCTGGCTTGGACTGGTGCCCAAGCAGATCTCGACGGGAGACCGCACGATCCTCGGCAAAATCTCGCGGCGCGGCAATCGCTACCTGCGCGTTCTGTTTGTGCAGGCGGCACGGGTTGTGCTGGTCAGGATCAAGCACTTGGAACGTTATGGGCTCAAATCCTGGATCGAAGCCGCCAAGAAACGGTTGCACCCCAACGTGCTGGCGATCGCGCTCGCCAACAAGCTCGCCCGCATCGCCTGGGCGGTTCTTCACAAAGGGCGCGCCTTCTCCAACTAGAGACCGGATACATTGATGCAAGACCGCTTACCACCAGATCGACGAAAACCTCTTGCAACGCGCGGCCGGACCATACATCTGGGTCAATATGCGACATGCGTTTAGGGCACGGCCACGTTGACTGTCTCTTCGAAGATTTTCACTCCATCGCCTTCGCGAACCAAAAGCGCCGAATAGTAGCCCCGAAGCTGTTGGCCATCACCGAGTTTTGCTTGCCATTCTCCGGCGTTAAAAACCATACCGCCTTCCAACCGCGAGACAGTGCGTCGCACACTATAATCGTGAAGGCCCAGATCGAACACCACTCTCTGCAGTTCGCGTCCAATGGCATCCCGGCCACGGAAAATACCGGCCGGTGTTATACGCACACCGTTCTCGCTAAAAAACGCTGCCATTGCTGCGATGTCCTTGCGGTTGTAGGCCACCGCGAACTCTGACTGCATCTTTTCGAAAAGCTTCCCACCCGCACCTGGTTCAATCTGCTGGCTCGATGCCGGGGTCACCGTCACCACACCAAGCACGATGATGGCCGCGAAACTGGTCGCCATCCTACTTGAGGTCACTCGCTCTCTCCCGGTCTGCTTTTTGGTAGTTCAGTAGTACGAACTAGGATGCGCCAAGGTCAAGTTTGGAGGCTGCGCTAAACACACAGCCCAGTGAGGCAGCGCGGGACACGAATGTCGCCTTGGGGTCAAAAGCGCCGTTTTGGCCGCAGGCCTGTCGCTTCCGGTCTACCCTGATCAACGGACATTCACGGTGCTCGCCGGCATGTCTCAAAGGTGCCAACAGGAGACATTCGAGAGAGACTGAGGCCTAGAAAGAAGCTTCCGCCAATTCCGCTCTCGCTTGTAGAGTGTCCGGCTCAAGGTGATGCAAGACACCTTGGGTTAACCGCTAGAACCGGACACGACAAATGAACCACGACCCGTTTGCTGCACTTCCCGCTGCGCAGCGACACTCAGCGCTTTCGGCGGTCACGGCCGTGTTGGGCGCCGCCGCTATCGCCACCGTCCGTCCTTTGACGGGCGGAGTTTCAGGGGCATTTGTCTTTCTAATTGAGGCCGACGGTCGGCGCTATGTACTGCGAATAGAAGGTCCCGAAGGCCCACTACGCAACCCTCACCAGTATTTTTCGATGCGCATCGCGGCAGAGGCAGGTATCGCACCGCGACTTCATTACCTCGACGCTAACGACCGGGTCGTGATCTTGGATTTCATCGAAGATAGGCCGCTCGAAACCTATCCCGGGGGCCGCCGGGGATTAGCGCGGTCCATCGGGGTGATGCTCAAGGAACTGCAAAGTTTGCCGCTATTTCCGCGCTTCGTGGACTACCCAGACATCGTGAACCGGCTGTGGACCCACGTTTGTAAGACGGGTCTCTTCGCTGATTGCCTCTTGGATGCCGCTTCACAACGGCTAGTGCAAATTCGCGAGGCGTACGAACTTCGAGCGGAAAAACATGTTTCCAGCCATAACGACGTCCTCCCCAGAAATGTTCTCTTCGATGGCAAGCGGCTATGGCTGATCGACTGGGAAAATAGCTACCGTAATGATCCTCTAGTCGATCTAGGGACTGCGCTCGACAACTTTGCGCCGTCGCCGGAATTGGAGGAAGTATTACTGCTCGCGTGGCTTGGTCATGAGCCAGATCATCTGCTGCGCAATCGACTGGCGCTAGTGCGCGCCCTAACCCGCCTCTTCTACACAGGAGTTCTGTTCAGCGCTTCGGCATTGTCGCCACGGGCCAGACCTGATCCGAGCCTCGCAGCGCCAACTTCTGAGGAGTTTGAACAAGCGATCCGCGACGGACGACTTTTGGCAGGGACGCCAGAAACAACCCACGTCTTAGGCAAGATGTTTCTTACCTCGTTTTTCTCCGGTGCAGTGCCGCCGGGACTACCGCCCATGCACATGCGTTAGTTTCAAGGGATCATCTGCGGGTTCCTTCAGAACCGTGGCGATACCAAAGACGCTCCGCCCCGGTGCTCCGCGAAATGGCTAACACGAACGCAGAAGAACTCAGTCTGAGCAAATGTCTTCCGGGTTAGCCCCGACAACGGACATCGCTCAATGCAGTCGGCATGTCTCAAAGGTGCCAGAACCGAACTCATGCAGCGCAGCAAAAAACGCTGTTTACTCGATCACCTTGTCGGCGCTCTCACCAGCGTCACCGGCACTGTCAGTTCAAGCGCCTTCGCGGTCTTAAGATTGAGCGACAATTCAAATTTGGAAGCCTGATAGTAAGGAATTGGTATTTGCGCCCGCGCAGGATGGTGTCGATGCGTTGAGAACCACGCTCACTCAGGCCTCTCCGAGACGAGCGATCAATCGCTCTGCTAGCTGGCGGTCGATGACCACAAACGAACGGCTTGCACGCTCGTAGGAATACATATTGCCTGTTCACGGAACTCGACGATACCTGAAATCAACTTATGCATGATCGGACCTATCGCAGCCGGCCGTCGGAAACGTGGCGTTTTTGAGATGTCCTTCTTTGAGAAAGGCCGATAGCAGTTCCACTGAACTATCATATGCAAGTTTGATGTCGGCCCGATCAACTGCGGCCATCGTCTCCTGAGAGCTGGTCTCCCACACCGCCTGCGCTTGCTCCAGTAGCGATTGGCTTTGTATCGGATTCGTTAGATCTGGTGCCAGCCTGGACCATGTGTGCAGCAAATGAACCTTGACCGCCGCATTGCCGATCGAAGCTTGCCTCAGTAAATCGAACGCGGTCTTCACAATATCCCGAAATTGCAGTGGCGGGAAAAGTATGCTGACTTTTCCGTCTTCACTACTCCAGATACCGGTCTGTTCGGGCAAGTTAGCCAGGCCTCGTATCGCCTCACCGAGCCAGTCGATACAATAAAGAGCTGTGTAAGTATCATTGATCGCCGGGCTTAGCGCACGAAGCGCGATTTCGACCAACTGCGCAATAGCGAACTCCAGATCTTGTTCGAGATTGCGATGTCGGCCGAGTTTTACCGCCCCGATGACTGACGGGCCCAAGGCTTTGACGCACTGCGCTGGCAGGACGCGGGCGATGGTCTCTCCCTGTCCGACAAACTGCCCGGGACGGAAGAGTAGGCTGATGACTACTTTCGCCTGCGCGGTTTCGCTGGCCATCCGCTCGAAATGAATTACTTGCACAAATCCACTGATGACACTGCGCACAACGGCGCCATCCCGTGCTGAGAGCTTTTGGAGTTCTGCGACATCTCGCAACTGTAGTGGGCCAGGATTTTGAGGTATCTCGCTCGTGCGCTTGGCCTGCTGAGCTATGGAGTATGATCTCCGAGTCACCACGGTCTGTAGGTCTTCGAGGATTCCGGGCAGAACGTTGTTCGTCTGAATTGACATCGCGATTTTATTGTTGAAAAAAACCAGCGATGCGAAGCTAATCACCACCAAAGTGCAGGTCGTCATTATTGTCAGTTGAGGAACAAATTGGTCCGCCCCGTGTTGGCGGACTGCGATGAATGTAAGTAGCACGTGAAAAAACGTGGCGATAAATAATCCCAGGGCGATCTGCATCATCCTGTCACGCAGGAAACGGTGCATCAGACGCGGGCCGAATTGGGTTGCTGCCGCAGAAAAGACCAGCAGGCTGACCGAAAAGATCAACGCAAGGACGGTGCTCACCGCGCCAAGAAGTGCGCTGAGTAGGGCCCGGGCGTCATCGATGTTTCCAACCGACAGCCAAGCTGGGAGGGTGAACGTTCCCCGGAAGACCTTGGCATCGAGCGCTATCGTCACGGCAAAAAATAGGGAAGCGAATAACGATAGACAAAAGGGGATGGGCAGCAGACTGGTGCCTGGGGCTATATCTTCGAGATGGCGCGGCACATTGGGCATTATTGCTCGCTCAGCCTCTGATGCACAGCCGCTCTCGAGTTTCAGTTGCGCCAGTGCGCCTTCTTCGTCGGTCCCTATCAGGCGTCAAGACCCCGCGACGTCCGCCGCCAGAATGGCCGCCAGCCGCTCTACCTGCTCAAGGTGCGCCCCGAGGTTCGGGGAAATTGAATGTTCATATAGCACAATTGTGGGCCGATGTCCGGCTATGCCAACGTCTGAAATGGCTCAAATGCGCCGTTTTGGCAGTCGGTCGATCACTTCCGGTCCTCCCCGATCAACAGACATTCTTGGTGTTCGTCGGCATGTCGCAAACGAGCGATAAGCCGAAATGCTCGCTTCCAAACTGCGGCGCGGGAAGTGGACAGGACATCCTTCACTTAGCGAGATATTTACGCAATACCTCGGTCAATCGGTCTGGATTGGTCTGCGGCGGCATGAAACCGAGATACTCGCCATTGCGACCCATCAGGTAGATGACACCCGTGTGGTTGATCGAATAGTCCCCGCTGCGTTCGTCGGGCACTTTCGCGTAAAACACCTTGTAGGAATTGGCGACCGTTCGAATCTCCTCCGGAGAGCCGGTAAGGCCGATAAGGCTGTGGTGAAAGGCAGAGACGTAGTCCGCCAGTACCTTCGTATCGCGCTCGGGATTGATCGTAATGAAAACCGGCTGAATGCCTTCAGCAGCCGGACCCAGGGCGTTGAGCGCCTGGGTGATGGCCATCAGATCGGTTGGGCAAACATCGGGGCAATAGGTATAGCCGAAATACACGATCATCAGCTTGCCGCGGAATTCGGTGTCGCTCCGCTGCTTGCCGGTCTGGTCGGTCAGCGTGAAGGGTCCACCGACCGACCCCCGTCCGTACATTAGAGCGTCCATCATCTGGGCGGCCGATGGTTGCTCGGCCACGGCAGTTAGGCCACCACCAAATAACGACGCGATGACAAACAGCGCGCACGCCCTTGAAGCTGCCATGGCTTCTTCCTGGATCAGATACCGAAGCTGATGCGGGTGCCGGTCGTCGTTGTCAGAACCTTGCCCGGCATCTGCCGCTGTGCTTCCTGGGTGAAATTCAACCCGCTGCAATGCATCGGAATGAGGACGTCTGGGTTCAGCTTGCCGATCTCGCTGACAACCTGCGTGAGGTAATCCGCCGGTGCGGGACCAAGGCGGAAGCCGCCCATGATAGCGTGAATCTTCTCGACACCCGATACTTCCACCGCCTGGCGCACGGAATTCACGATCCCAACGTGGCCGCAGGAGCGGATGACAATGAGACCTTTATCCTTCACGTTAAAACAGGGCGCGTGCTCATGAATATGCTCATCGGGCACAATCCTGCCCTCCATTTCGGCGGGCAAATAATGGCTCGCGTTACATCCGGCGCCGTCCTTGAGCTTGAACCCCACCATCGTGTTCGGAAGTACCTTTTCGATGCTGCCGCGCTTTACTTTGCCGGTCGTGAACGCCTGTCCGCCGATGACGACGGGTGACTCACACAGCACAAGTTTGACATTCTGCTTGGCGATATCGCGGCGGTCGAGCATGCCGAAGTCGCTAAGTTCGCCTTGCCCGGCCCGAGCGTAGCGCTGGCAGAAATTATCCTCGCCGCTGCATACATCGTGATATCGGCAGGCAAATCCTTGCGGTGCTTGTCGAGAAATCCAGACAGACCGCCCCAGTGGTCGAAATGGCCGTGGCTCAGAATGAGCGTGTCACTCACGCCGCCATACGAGACGACCGGCAATCCGGCCTTATCAGCGACGGAACTGGCAAGGTTGTTGCAACTCGAGCTGCGACGTGTGGGTGGCGAAATATAAGTCAGGCGGCGATCGGAGTCTGAAACAGACCGCGGCAATGTGGCCGCCACGCGTGACGGTCAAGCGAGGCTGCAACAGCTGAGGATACGCCGGCGCGTAGCGCGGGGTCGAGCCGCCGAGCGATCGATGGACTCGATGCGAGTTGTAATACATTTTGTAATCGTGCAGCTTGCGCGCCAAGTCCGCGGCGTTCCAAAAAAATACCCGATCAAAGTACTCCCGCCGGATTGTTCCGATGAGACGCTCGACGAACGGATGTGAAACCGGAGCGGACGGAACCGATTTAATTTCCTCGATCTCCAGCACGCGCAAGTTTGCGAGCCAGCGGTGAAAACGAAAGAGTGGATCGTGATCCGTACTGAGGTATTTCGGTTTCGGTTGCCCAGCAGTGGCGCAATTGAACATGCGGCACACCGACATGCCATCAATGGACGTGGGAGCGATGCCGAACCCAATGATTCGTCGAGTGAAGACGTCCATGACCAGCATCACCCAATGGCTCCGCAGGAGGATCGATTCAACGCGGAACAAATCGACCGACCAGACGCTGTCTTTGGCGTGAGCGATGAGAGTTAGCCATGACGGACCATCGGCACCCGGCTCGGGTCGACAGTGTGTGGCAAGCACGCGACGCACGACATCTTTGTCAATTTTGATACCAAAAGCGTAATTGATCTGCTGGGCGATGCGGACACAACCGAACTTTGGATTGCGGCGCTTCGTCTCGACGATGGCCGCGATGAGTTGTGTGGAAGGGCCTTTCGGTCCGGGCTTTCGTTTCCGGCGGGAAGCGGAGAACAGCAGACGGTATTTTCGATGGACCAGCGCCTTGTGGAATTTGAATAGCGTGGCCGGCTTGAGAATCGCGGATAGCTTCGGAATGCGATGTGGGCTCACAAAGAGGGTAGTCAGCCCGAGCACAAGGCGATCGAGCATGGTGAGATTCGGCGCACGCTGTCGGGAACGATTGCTGATCAGGAGTTGATGTTTGAGCAACAGCAATTCAGCTGCGACCTGGCGCGTGCCGCCCGGGCCGAGGAGTTTCGCGAGGGTCACGAGCAGATGGATCGCCAGGAGGAGCAGATCGCGCATGAGTTGAAAATTATCATGCCGGCCAATCTGCGCAAGACTGCACCACAGCGGCGATTTATGCCAAAGTTGCCAATTCGCCACCCACAGCTTCTCCAGTTGCTTAGCATGTCCTCGTCACCGTGCTGTCGCTTCCACCCCGCCGAGGTGAACATCCGTATCGGTCAGATTTCGGCTGTTCATGTCGCCTTCGCCCTTCGGTTGCGGGCTCGGCCCTTGGAGGTACTCACTTTCGAGGCCACAACGCGTTTACTTTTGTTACGGCCCGGTGACTCGTAGCCTCCCCTAGGGAGACCTTGTCGATAGGCTTCAGAGTTTCAGTTTCCATCTCCTCTGCTATCCAAACTACGGGGCTCTGACTTCTACCCCGGCAGGTTTGTCTCCTGCTGAACATGCCAGCCTTCGCTGGACACACAACCGGACGGGCGAATCTCTCGCATCCGGCTCTCGGACAAGACTTCACGCCTTCACCCACGGCACGTCGTGTCCAAGCGCAGTTAAGCGTACGAGCCCGAAGTACCCGTAGAGGTGCGAGAGTGGATAAGTCCCGCCCTTACGTCGCCTGACCTTGTGCTTGGAGCGCAACCACCGGCGCAACCGCACAGCAGTGTGGTTGCGCCAGTTCGCTAAGCCACCGCTCTACACCATACGCGTCGATTTCCGCAACCTCGCGGCTGATCTTGTCGTACAGGGCGTAAGACCGATAGCTGGCTTCTGCCTTCGCTTTCGCGTGCAACGCCGTCTGCAGTTTCTGAACACTCTTCGGAGTTGATAGGTTACCCAATCTCCAGGTCCTCACCGCGTATTGCGTTCGTCTCGAACTAAGGTCCCGTCCCTCCACCGGCATTACCCGGCTTCATCAGTACCATGAACCCCTCCGCCTCCCCAGGGCGCCCGGCCTGTCCCTCGCGGGCTTCCGGTTGGTCATCCCTGACCACGCCTTGGGGTCTCCCGTGTTGCGTACGCTTTCCTTGTGTACATGCTGTCGCCACTACCCCGGCGCAGCGGCTGGGCGTATTCTTCGCTCTGCTCACCCAGCCGTATCAGCCTTCCCCGAAAGGGTTGTCGGGTCGGCCTGCGCATTGTCCTTTTCGAGGATTGCTCAGCGTTCACTCGCGTTACGGCCTGCACACTGGCGCTGTCACCTATTCGTAACGCTAATCGAAGGCTACAGCCACTTCGTTACCTCCATGACTGCTCCGATTGCTTCCGGCTGGAGCGGTTGCCGGGTGGGGTTCGCACCCACTGGAAAGCGCCGCCTTGTCACGCGCACACCCGTTTCCGTGGCTACGGCACCCGCAGGCGCAAGGAGCGACAGAATTTCGCCGCGCAACTCGCCGACGCGCGCCTCAACTCCGGCCTCGTCCGCAAGCGAGGAGGTGATTCCGCCCACCACGCCCGCGCCTAGCGCAAAGAGCACGATGCTGAGGAGTTCGAGTTTGCGATTCATTTGCGCCTCCTTTGCTCGCTTACAAGCGGGTTTTCAAATTGAATTCAAATTGAACAAGTCGGTGCTGGAGGCTTATCGCTAATGCGCTGAGGGGGCGCCTATGCGAAATCGGCAGCACCATGCCTCTAGCCCGATTTTTTTGCCGCTTGCCAGCGAGTATGCGCCGTTCGGTTAAGTGGCGATCTTTTACTTCGCCGCGCCGCAACGCAATTTGGAACCGCGACGCCGTCGAACGCGGCGAAGTGTAAGAGAAGTGCTCTGCGTGGACTATGCAGTTCCGGCATTTTCCGAATGCGCGGACGGCGATTTTGGGAAGCGCCGATTGTCCGACGCGCTGCGCGAAGACGTCGATGGCATCGCTCCGAGTGATTGCGGCGCCCCGCAAGTCACGTCGATTCCACTATGACGCACCGCAACGTGGTCGACGGCAATTCCCCGAAGACGGCACGGTAGGTCGCGGCGAAACGACCAAGCTCCGAGAATTCAAAGCTTCGAGCAATTTCTCCGACGCTAGCGGTTGCCGGATCGGCTCGCTGTAAGGCGGAGCGAACCGTGTTCAGCCGCCTCAATAAACGATATCGGGTCGGACTCATGCCCAGGAATTCGTTGCAGCACACCCGTAAGGTTCGCTCCGACACACCAACGGCCGCGCAAAGTTCAGGCATGTTCAGCCGTGGGCCAATATGTGCGGACAACACATCTTCGAACCGGACCATGATATCCGCATGGTGTCGCCTCGTTTCAAGATCGCCGTTTGCATCGTCAGCCTCCAGGCAGTTGACAAGCGCGTGCAGCAATTCCTGCTCAAGCGCTCGTGCGACCTCCGGATGCTTGATTAGTTCATGTCTGGTTTCGGCGAGCCGACAAACTCTTGAGTGTGAAGGCGCAAAAAGCGCGCCGCGGCGCCCCCGGACGGTCGCAGCACCCGACCATCAGGCGGTAAAGCTATCTCCATTCCGGTCAGGGCCTTGCCGCAGGCAGCGAACTGTTCGGGCGGCAATGATATGTGACCCCATATGGACCCGTCGGGACCGAATTCGGTTGCTTGACCCGCACAGTGGGTCCAAAAATGGTTTCGCTTGAATTTTGTAATATTTCCGGTTATATAACCGGAATAAAACCTCGAAGACTTGAGAAGAATTTGTGGCCAGCAAGTCCCAGCGCAAGGCGACCCGTACGCACCGTCGTCGCGCGGCGGCGCGAGGTTTTGTGCGCGTTGAGGTTCAGGCGCCCAAGAAGGACGCCGGCCTTATCCGGGCGCTGGCCGAGACGCTGCGTGGCGGGGCCGAGAAGGCCGAGGCGCTTCGATCCACCCTCGCCAAAGCCGTGATGAATCCAGAGATGAGGACTGCTTTCGACGTTTTTGGCTCGGAACTTCCCGACGAAGTCTTCACGGGCGTTTTTGACCAGCCGCGCCAACGAGGTTGGCGCCGGGTTGATCTGTGAAATTCCTGCTGGACACGAACGTCATTTCCGAAATCCGCAAGCGCGACCGCGCCCATCCAAACGTTGTCCATTGGGTCACTCGCACACCGGTCGAGGACATTGGGACGAGCGTGCTCGTGCTCGCCGAAATCCGCCATGGTATCGAGCTGAAACGGCGGAGCGATCCAGAGCAGGCCGCATCTCTCGATCGATGGTTTTTGCAAATGCGGACCAAACTCGGGGGGCGCGTCCTGCCTATCGACGAGCCGGTGGCAGAAGTCTGGGCGCTCCTGGGAATTCCCAATCCGTTGCCTTTGATCGACGGCCTGCTAGCGGCGACTGCCAAAGTGCACGGCCTGACATTTGTGACCCGCAATGTCGCGGACATTGTCGTGACCGGCGTGCCGCTGCTTGACCCGTTCTCTGGAGTTTGAAACGAGCTCTTGTAGCGCCTGGACCAGGCCTCTTCGACGCCGGGCATCCGCTCAGCCGTCGCAATGCCCGGCAAACCCGAAGGATCGGACTTTGCGCGCAGGCGGACACGGCCAGGAAGCATCGCCTTCACCTCTTCCCGGCCGCCGTCAAACACCTTTTGACCTCGGGCCAGCATGACGAGCCGCGTGCAAGAGCCGCTCGGCGTGCTCCATCACAAGCGTCGAAAAGAGGATGGTTGATCCCGCTTTCGCCGCGGCCAGGATCTCGTCCTGCAGCACCGCTTGGTTCACGGGGTCGAGGCCGGAGAACGGCTCGTCGAGCGGGCGCAGCTTCGGCGGGTTGACGAGGGCCGTAGTAGCCAACTGGACCTTCTGGGCCAGGCCCTTCGACAGCCGGTCGACTCGCCGGTCGCAAAATTCGGCCAGGCCAAATCGCTCGATCAGGGGCGCGGCTGCACTTTGGGCCGCCGAGCGCGACGTAAGCATCTGGGGGTAAAATCGTCGCCGAGTGCAGATTGCTTGGAAACAACAATGTCGGTCGGAAAACTCGCTAGTCTAAGAACAGCGATCGTTTCCATAAGCGGCTGGATTGGCACGCAGGCCGCCGCTCACGCCAATCCGAGTTTGATCGACGGCGACACAATAAGATTGGCTTGTTCTTGAGTTCCAACGCACGCGTTATGTCCTTACGTGATTTTTCGCTGTCGCTTGATATGCCCGCTCTCCGCCGGACCGGTGGGTCGACGATCGTGGACGCCACCCAAAGCGGACAAACAGCAACGCTGGGAGCATTTAGCCAACACTTGCGGACCGATAAGCCGTCTATAGCGACCAAATCCCGCAGCGCAACGAAATGACGCGATGTGCCAATCAGGGAAGTCGCTACGCAAGCCTTTCGATCTGCTCCTTGGCGCTCCTGAGATCGGATGTATTGAACCCTTCGGCGAACCATTCATAAATTGGGACGAGAAGTTCGCGAGCTTCAGCGTGCTTTTGCTGATCAGCCCAGAGCTGGGCAAGACTCATGGCCGCGCGCACCTCAAACAGGCGCGTCCCTTGCTGGCGAGCCAGTTCGAGCGCCTTCAAATAGTCAGCTTCAAGATCACTCTTCTTGGAACGGACCAGCAGGTCGCCGCGGATTCGGTAGACTTCCGGAATGACATGGAGCTCGCCAGTTTCCTGGATAAGCGATAGGGCCTCCGAGATCGCAGACATCCCATCATCCCAGTCCTTTCTCTCTAGCGATGCCTCCGCAAACAAACTCAGCAAGAACGGCACCTGGAACCTTGCTCCGGTCCGGCGATAATCGTCAAGAGCATCGCGTATTTCCGCGCCCAACGTCGCGCTCGGCTCGACCGCTACCCGCGCAATTCCACGCATTGCCAGACCGATTGCGCTAACCAGTTGCAGGTCATACTCACGAGCGACTTCGATCGCTCGATCGGCGAACTGAACTGCCTTTGGCCAATCTCTCTGCACTGCCGAGACCATGGAGCACCAGTTGAGACCTCTGGCCAGAGTGTAGGGGTGTTTGGTCCGCTCAAGAATGTCCAGAAGGACACCTCTGTCTTCCAAAGCTTGTTCCGGATACCGAGCATTCCTAGGCACCAGGCTCTGTAGGCATGTGCCACCGCGCCGACTTCCATTCCGTAGCGATAGGCTACCGGACCGCCCTTCAGCCCGCTGTACGTACGGACGGCCTGATCGAGCTTTGCCCGCGCCTCGAGGGGTTTTCCAACAGCAAACAAGCTAAGGCCGAGCGGAACGTAGGCGACAATTCGAGCGGCTGGATCGACGGCATCGGTCATCCGCTCCTCAAGCTCCCGCCCGATCGCCGTCGCGGCCACGTGATCGGCCCGCGTGTAGTTGAACAGCCATACCTGCCAGAGCACTGCCGCCAACGTGGCCTCGTCGCCAACCTGACGGCACAGTTCGACGGTCCGCTTCGATATTCTTCCGACCTCGTCGGAACCATAGCCTTGCGTCACCATGAGAACGGAGGCCAGCGCACTGTGCAGGTCCAGATCAAGCCGCGGCTTTTCATCCGTGTCCAGGGCACCCCCGAGCAATCCTATTCCGGTCTTGAGATGACTGACGGCCTCCTTGTTGGCGGAGCGGGCCGCTGCCTGCTCGCCGGCCTTCAACCAGTATCGTACCGCTGGTTCGGTCATTCCTGCCGCCGTCGCGTGATGAGCAAGAAGTTCGGGCGCGGCCCCGATGGCCTCCAGCGCTTCAACCAATTTCGCGTGAATCGTCTGGCGGCGGGTTTTTAACAGGTTCTCGTAGGCTGCATCGCGTACCAGTGCGTGCTTGAAGATATAGGTCGAATCCGGCGGCGCGCCGCGCCGGAAGATCAACTCGGCGCTGGTCAGACGCTCAAGTGCATCTTGCAAGGCCGCATTGTCGAGCGGCGAGACCGCCTTGAGTAGCCGGTAATCGAAATCCCGACCAATGCAGGCCGCGGTCTGCGCAACTTCCTTGACCGGTTGCAGGCGGTCGAGCCGCGCCATCAGCGAATCGTAAAGGGTCGAGGGGATGGTAAGATGGCTGAGAGGCCCGGCCAACTGGTACGCCGAGACCGTCTCTCGCAATTCTCCCAACTCAAGAACCGTCTTGGTGATTTCCTCGACGAACAGCGGCACACCGTCCGTTTTCGCGGCAATGATGTCGAGCAGTTCGGCCGGAAGCGTTTTGCCCTTGGTCAATCTGTTGACGATTGACGTCATCTGTTCGCGGCCAAGCCGGTTAAGGGCCAGCTTGGTCACAATGGGATGACCGCCAAAGCCGTGCTGGAAGTTAGGTCGAGTGGTCACGAGCATCAAGACCCGAGCGCTTGCGACCCGGTCGAGACAGAATTCGACGAGTTCAAGTGTTGTAGCGTCGATCCAATGCGCATCTTCGAGCACGAAGAGGACAGGCTTGCCGCGCGACAACCCGACAAGCTGGTCGACGAGCGCCTGCATTGTGCGGACCCGTTGCTGTTGTGGCGTCAGGCGCAGGGGTCCGTAACGCGCTTCGGTCTGCAGTCCAAGGAGAGCGGCAATGAGAGGCCTATCGCTCTCGGTGCCGACCAGCACCTTTTCCAGACGGTCGAGCTTATCGTCATTATCGTCGTCGTGCCTGAACCCGGCAGCGAAGGTCAGTTGTTGAATAATCGGATAAAGCGGCGAATCGGAGTGATATGGCGAACACTGACAGCTCATCCGTATGTGTACCTCCGGAGAGATCGCATCGATCATGCCGCGCGCAAGGCGCGACTTGCCGATGCCGGCCTCGCCCGATAGCAGCACCAGTTGGCCTTCGCCAACTTTCGCCTGCTTCCATCGCTCCAACATCAATGCCAGTTCATGATCCCTGCCCACCATGTTGGATCTGGCGCCGGATGCACGGGCCTCGAACCGGCTTGCCGCAATACGTTCGCTGATTACCCCATAGGCCGAAGGTTGTCCCGCAATCCCCTTCAGATTCTGGCCGCCAAGGTCAGTATTGTCGAACACGTCGCCGAGAAGCCGGCGTGTCGCCTCGGCTATCACCACCTGCCCCGGCAATGCGATCCTTGCAAGCGCGCTGCGAGATTGGGCGTGTCACCGACGACGGCCTGTTCTTGCGCGGTACCTTTTCCCACGAGATCGCCGACCACTACCAGGCCGGTCGCGATGCCGATGCGCACCTGGAGTTTCTCGTGGCCCGCGTGCTCAAAGCCCCGACCACGCCTACGATTTCGAGTCCCGCATTCGGGTTCGACTATGTTTCGATCAGCGCCTCGCCCGGAGCGTAGGACCGTTCAGCGTCCCTCGGCACGGGCGGCGAGGGCTCGCATGGCCTTGTCGAGTTGCTTTCCCATCGGCCCCTTCATCAGACCCATGAGCGGGCGGAACACCGACACCGGCTCGAGGTAAGTGGTGTAGGTGACACGGATGCCGCTGTGGGCGGCGGGTTCTATGCGGCAGTCGTCAATCAGGGCGCGCACGATCCCCGGGCTAACCGCGGTGGCGGTGAACGCAAGCCGCTGGCCGGGATCCCAGGTGATGAAGAGCTCTTCAATAGTGGCGCCGGGGAAGGTCGCAACGCGCCGGATGCCGACGCCTTCCCGGCGCGGGCCGAGCACCTCCTCCTTCTTCAGGAGGGGGAACCAGTCCGGCCAGCGCTCGTGGTCTGCGAGGATAGCGAAGACCGCCTGTGGCGAAGCCGTCGTCGTCACCGACCCGGAGAACGAGACCGGCGCCCTCTCGATCCAGTCGAGGTCTTTCTGCTCTACCGCCCCCATGCACCACACCTCCAAGAAACTTGCTCTTGACCCGTTGCATGAGCATAAGCGGCGTTGCGAATGACGACTATGCAGAAACGACACGTCAGCGAGAGAATGTCGCGAGCATCCGTGGCCCGTTTCTCGACGGCGCGCGCCTAGAGCGTCTGCTCTGGGCCGCCTGATGCTGCTTCAAGCGCCGTCAGAGTTCGGAGAATGAGTGTGGATGTCCGATGAGGGTCATTCGCGACCCGTCGCTCCGCGCCGATCCGGACGCGAAGTCCGCAATGGCCAGAAAGCTGACCTGATTCCAATGCCCCAACCCTAACCGGCGTCACATGCTTCTCGTCCTCTGCAACCGAGGAGTATGACCATGCAGGATCAAGTGATCGCGAACCCCACGTCCCATCGGCGAGTGCCTTGGAACAAGGGGAAGTTGACCGGGGCGAAGCCGCCACTGCGACCCAAACACGTCTGGTCAATCCGGACGAAACTCCAGATTGAAGGCCGCTCTCGCGACCTTGCCATGTTCAATTTGGCAATTGACAGCAAGCTGCC
The DNA here is from genome assembly GCA_963822795.1 of uncultured Alphaproteobacteria bacterium. Classification (GTDB taxonomy): domain Bacteria; phylum Pseudomonadota; class Alphaproteobacteria; order Rhizobiales; family Xanthobacteraceae; genus Bradyrhizobium. The sequence continues at coordinate 109,691 of CAWGJM010000036.1, read as the reverse complement.
GACAAAAGAAAAACGGGCGGCCAGTCAGATTTGAATTGAGCGAACAGACCCGCCAGGCCATCGATGATTATCTACAGGCCGCCAACAAAAGACCCGGCGAGTTCCTGTTCACGGGTCGGCGCGGCCCCGAAACCAGCATGACAACCCGCCATTATGCGCGCCTCGTTTCTGACTGGATTGGCAGTGTCGGGTTAGACCCGAGACTGTTTGGAACGCATTCACTTCGACGCACCGAGGCCACCCTGATCTACCGGCGCACCGGCAATCTCAGGGCCGTCCAGCTTCTGCTTGGCCACACCAAGATTGATTATGTCCCGCGTCGGACTATGTCCCGTTCTGGTCAGTTGAGCTGATCTTCCGCGCGTTGGTGCTGGACGCACCGGACATAGTAATCCCCCTTGCCGGGCACTTCCGCCCGCAAGGAGCATGTCAGCGATGGATCTGTTGCAACAGGGTGTCGAGCAGTCCGTGATTGCGCTATGGCTGGGTCATGAGTCGATTGAGACCACGCAGGTCTATATGGATGCCAGTCTTGAGTTGAAGCAGAGGCTTCTCGACACGGTCACACCTCTCAACGGAAAGCCTGGTCGGTATCGGCCCGACGACGAGCTTCTCGCCTTCCTCAGAAGCCTGTGACAACACGGACTATGTCCCGGGCCAGTTAGCCGTTCACCTTAACAACGACCCGCGTCACGGCGCGACGGGACATAGTCCGACGCGGGACATAATCAATCCTATTGCCTGCGGGCAATAGGTTGGAAAGCACGGTTAGATATCTCGGCATCGCGGTAGATGATGCTTTGGCAATAGCGGAACAAGTTGATGTCTGAAATACCCGGGCAGAGCGGACATGCTCTGCCCGACCTCCAACCGCCGGTTTGTGCCAATTGCGGACTCTCCTCTAGTCGGCACGGGCGAGCTAGGCTAACGTCAGTCAGCTAGGAGAAACAACCGATGATTGTGCTGCGATTGTGCCTGCGGGCTGCACTGCTGTGTCTCGCCGGACCATTGCTTCAACCGGGAAAGATTGCTGCTCAGACTGCGCTCTCGCCTGAAGTTCAAAGTCGAATCGAGAATGTGGCCGCATGTCTTACCACGCCGGTGGTGGCGAAGGACGACCCTCCCGCTTGTCAAACGCTCGCGGACCGGATGGTCGCGGATCATGTGCCTGGCGTCAGTGTTGCTGTCATTCATAATGGCGCCATCGAGTGGGCGCTGGGATTCGGCGTTGTGCGACTGGGAGGCGCGCCGGTCACGGCCGAGACACTGTTCCAGGCCGGAAGCATTAGCAAGCCGGTCGCCGCGATGGCTGCGCTTCACCTTGTTGAGCAAGGCAGGCTGTCGCTCAACTCGGATGTCAATCAGCAGCTCACGTCGTGGAGGATTTCCCCAAGCCCGGCCGCACCCGGCGACGACGTGGTCACGCTGCGCGAGTTGCTTAGTCACACCGCCGGGCTCACGGTGCACGGATTTCCTGGCTACGCCACAAGTGCACCCATTCCCACGCTCGTTCAAATCTTGAATGGAGAGAAGCCCGCTAACACCGACCCGATCCGCTTAGAAGCGCCGCCCGGAAGCCGTTGGAAGTACTCGGGCGGCGGCTACGCGGTGATGCAGCAGTTGTTGATCGACGTCTCGCATCAGCCGTTTCCCGCACTTCTGCACGACACCGTGCTCGCGCCGATTGGCATGACGCACAGCACCTACGAACAACCATTGCCGGAAGTGCTTAGGGCAACGAGCGCGACGCCTTACCAGCGCAACGGCACTCCCGTCGAGGGAGGCTTTCACACCTATCCCGAGATGGCGGCCGCCGGCCTATGGACGACTCCTTCGGACCTCGCCCGCTTCGCGATTGAAATTCAGCGCTCGCTGCGCGGCGATGCCAATCATGTGCTGTCGGCGGAAATGACCAGGCAGATGTTGACCATCGTGCAACAGCATTACGGTCTGGGTCTCAAAATCGGTGGTTCGCCGGAAAATCCAAATTTTTTGCACGATGGGGTCGACGCGGGCTTTGAGAACTCTCTCATCGCCTACGAGCAGGGCGGTAACGGCGCCGTGGTGATGACCAATGCGCAGGGCGGCTTGCAACTCGCTAACGCGCTCATCGGCAGCATCGCCAAGGTCTACGATTGGCCTGATCTGCAACCCATCGTGCGCACGGCCGTCAAGCTAGATCCGTCCATTCTGGCTGCCTGTGCCGGCGTTTATGAAATCAACAGCGACCCAAAATTCTCTTTGGACATCAGGCTGGAGAACGGGCAACTGGTGGTCCACAGCCCCTTCCGCCCGAAATACCAACTCTTTCCCGAATCTCAGAAAGAGTTCTTCGCCAAAGTGATCAGCACCGAATTCGAATTCCTGAGGGATGACTCTGGGCAGGTCGCGCACTTAGTTCTTCATTATGGAGGCGAGGAGACGAGGGGCGAGCGGAAACAATAGTCACGTTGCGACGACGCATGTCCGCCTTGGGTCATTAGCGTCGATTTTGACATGTCAGCGACATGTCCGGTTGGATCGCAATCTCGGACATGGTGGCGGTGTATCCGTGAGCGCGCCGAACCTGTTTGCGTAGCGGGATAAACTCAGTGTCACGGGATCGACGTCGACCCGATCGAGCTGCCGGACCGCGAACCGACAATGGCGAGAGCGTGGGGGATGGTGGTCTGCACCCGGCGGCCACGAAATCTAGCGGCTTCACGGCGGCCGTGATCCGCGGAATCATGGGGCATGTCCGCCCCCGAAACCCTAACCCTCCGCGCCACCGCAATCGCCGGCCAGCGCTACGCCGACGATTACGCAGTGATCTGGCGCGGGCATGTCAGTCGGCCGGATCATGCTCGGCAACGGGGCACCGCACGACCGGGCGCAATGGATATGGTCCTGCCACGTCCACGGCCGCCCGCAGGGTAGTGACGACCAGGGCAACGGCGCCGACCTCGACGACTGCAAACTGAAATTCAGGAAGGCATGGGCGCGGATTCGCGCGCGCCTGACCGATCAGGATATCGCCGACGCGCAACAGATCGCGGCGGTCAGCGCCGAAGCGCTCGCGCGGTACGATCGGCGGCAGGGACGTTAAAGCCATGCCTGATCGCGGCTGGAAGCGAGCATTCGACGAACCGATCCCGCTTCCCCGCGGCCGCAAGCTCGTCACGCTCGAGGATACCGGCAAATACATCACGAAGCTTCCGAAGGCCGAGCACGAGGTGCCGGAGTGGCAAGCGGCCGGCGATGCAAGCGCTGCTCCTGGTCGCGAAGTCGGGCGGGCCGACAATGCTGGCGCGGATCGGCATCATGCAAGCGCTGCACCGCCACGAGATTCGCGAGTTCGATACAGATCGGAAGCCCCATCATTGGGGAAAGCGCAAGCTAGCGAGGGATCGATGACGGAAGCGGCTTCGATGAATTGGTCACGCGAGTTCGACGAGCCGATCGTGCTGCCGGACGGTGGCGAGCTTCGAACGCTTCTCGACGCCGGGCGTTATGTCGACGCGCTACCTCGCAGCATACACGAACGCGAGGAGTGGCAAGCGGTGATGGAAGTCCTGCTATTGGCGGTTGAAGGCCGTGAGCCGGTGAGCTTGCTGCGAATTGCTCTCACGCTGGCCCTGCAGGAAAGCGGCCCGACGAGAGGGCCACGGCGCTGATGAGACCGATTCAGCCCTAGCGGGAATGCGCCGCCTGGTCGAGCTCGGCCTGAAGGTGAAGAGGACCTGATGAGCGTTGACGATTTGGCTCACGCGCAACTGGACACGGACCGAACTGATTGCAAAGGCAGTTGAGTTAGAGGTACCGATTGCGGCTTCAACTGTACCGTAGTCAGACTTCGGTTTTGGGTCATTCACGACTGAATTGGGCTGTCCTCGTGATGTCCGGGTTACCCCCGGTGGCGACCGTGGCGAGGACATCCGAGATCGGCAGCTTATCGATCACGAACGCGACATAATTCTAGCAATCTACGCTCTATCCCCGATCTCATTAGAGACACCAATCGTCACGTCAGCGGCTGCCTCATGGCCTTAGCGAGACGGTTCGAGTGGAACTCACGGGCGAAGCCGGGTTTAGCAGGGAAAGATACAAACCCAATCACCGCAGCGAGGCACCGTTACAAATCGAAAGGCCCATTCGATGACAGATAACGAAATTGCGACCAATTTTCACAAGTTGCCTGAAGTGCCAATGAATCCTCACGACGAACTCCTCCTCTGGCACGCTCTTCATCGTCTTGAGGTGACATATTGGTACGACGTTGACTTCAACGAAGGGCGCACTGCCCATGAATTCTTCACCCCGGACGGCGTGAAGATGGTGGGTCACAACCGGTTTGAAGGGCGTGAAGAGATCCGAGCATTTTATGAGTGGCGTGCTCGTCAAAACGGCGCGAAAGCAGTGCGTCAACTAGGGATTAGCGGCGTAAGAGCAGTGCGTCACCTGATCACCAATCTATATGTAGCGTCGAGCAGTGAACGCTGCGCGACCGTGCTGGGTATAGTCACTTTCTATGGTGGTAAATCGAAGCTTCAATCAAATTCCCCTATGGTGGCAGATTTGATCAATGAGTGTGTATTGAACAAAGACAACATGTGGCGATTCAAATCACACACGCTACGGCCGGTATTCATGAGTAACGAGTCGCCTCCGTCAATGCAGATCGATCCCAATTTCCTAAAGCACCACGTGAGCGAACCGCTGGATCATCGCGGCGACGCTAAGGGTCAAAAGCTGCCCTGACGGCCCCGAAACGCCTGTGGGTGGCGAATTGGCAACTTTGGCATAAATCGCCGCCGTGGTGCAGTCTTGCGTAGATTGGGAGAGTAAGCCGAAGGGATTGCACCTCCGGCTTCTCGCAGAACAGTGCTTGAAACTCTCGCTTCACACTGCTCCCATCAGGCAGACATCTTTGTCTTTGTTGCATCCATCGTTTCATCCTGTTTCCAGTTGCACGTTAGATGCAACACCTGACACGATCCCTTTGCTCCAGCTCCATTACAGAACCTTCAACGCTCGTACGGATCGTTCCGCCCCAGTGCTCCACATCGGTACTTTCGCCTCATGGCTGTGACCACTTGTGCTTTTCCCTTTGCATTAGAACGACTGGTTCCTGCAGTTCCGTTTGAAAGCCTGTGTCAAATTCATGCCCCCTCTACGCCGACCGCCGCCTGCTCAGTAACCAGATATCCAGCAGACTTATCTCAGAAGTACCGGTCGCCTCTGATTTTGACGGCATTGTTATATTTACGACGCGTGATCGGAAGGTTTGCTTGCGCTCATCTCTATGACACTCACCTGCACGGTTTAATCCGTACTTTTCCTCCAACGCTCACGACCATGACACTTAATCATCGCCGCTTGGAGCGGTTTGACACCCGCCTCTGAAAGCCGATGCCGGTGGGCCGACCACCATCTTTCAAACAGCTTCCCTATGTTGTTAGGTCATTACTCCTCCCTCCATAGTTTTCTACAGCACACGCCGGCATGATAATTTTCAACTCATGCGCGATCTGCTCCTCCTGGCGATCCATCTGCTCGTGACCCTCGCGAAACTCCTCGGCCCGGGCGGCACGCGCCAGGTCGCAGCTGAATCGCTCTTGCTCAAACATCAACTCCTGATCAGCAATCGCTCCCGACAGCGTGCGCCGAATCTCACCATGCTCGATCGCCTTGTGCTCGGGCTGACTACCCTCTTTGTGAGCCCACATCGCATTCCGAAGCTATCCGCGATTCTCAAGCCGGCCACGCTATTCGAATTCCACAAGGCGCTGGTCCATCGAAAATACCGTCTGCTGTTCTCCTCTTCCCGCCGGAAACGAAAGCCCGGACCGAAAGGCCCTTCCACACAACTCATCGCGGCCATCGTCGAGATGAAGCGCCGCAATCCAAAGTTTGGTTGTGTCCGCATCGCCCAGCAGATCAATTACGCTTTTGGTATCAAAATTGACAAAGATGTCGTGCGTCGCGTGCTTGCCACACACTGTCGACCCGAGCCGGGTGCCGATGGTCCGTCATGGCTAACTCTCATCGCTCACGCCAAAGACAGCGTCTGGTCGGTCGATTTGTTCCGCGTTGAATTGATCCTCCTGCGGAGCCATTGGGTGATGCTGGTCATGGACGTCTTCACTCGTCGAATCATTGGGTTCGGCATCGCTCCCACGTCCATTGATGGCATGTCGGTGTGCCGCATGTTCAATTGCGCCACTGCTGGGCAACCGAAACCGAAATACCTCAGTACGGATCACGATCCACTCTTTCGTTTTCACCGCTGGCTCGCAAACTTGCGCGTGCTGGAGATCGAGGAAATCAAGTCGGTTCCGTCCGCTCCGGTTTCACATCCGTTCGTCGAGCGTCTCATCGGAACAATCCGGCGGGAGTACTTTGATCGGGTATTTTTTTGGAACGCCGCGGACTTGGCGCGCAAGCTGCACGAATACAAAATGTATTACAACTCGCCATCGAGTCCATCGTTCGCTCGGCGGCTCGACCCCCGCGCTACGCGCCGGCGTATCCTCAGCTGTTCCAGCCTCGCTTGACCGTCACGCGTGGCGGCCACATTGCCGCGGTCTGTTTCAGACTCCGATCGCCGCCTGACTTATATTTCGCCACCCACAGGTCGTTCTCGCGGCAACTAGTCGAATGAGGACGGGCGCCGACTTGAGCTAATGACGCGATAATTCGGCTTCCCGAACAACATCCAAAGCCCTCCATGGCTTTGGCATGAACATCGTTCCTTCGGGAAGGTCTGGGGGAATCCGCCCGGAAGTGACAATTACCTTCAAATCGGGAAAGCGCCGTCTAGCCTTGGTCGCCAGCTCGGCGCCAGTCATTCTTCCGGCGAGATTCACGTCGGTGAACATCATGCACAGACACCCGCCAACCTTCTCAAGGACCAGTTCCGCCGCCTCGGCACTTTCGCACTGGATGACTTGGATGTCCGTCTCTTCCAGAAGCATAGCAACCATGGCGCGCTGTATTTGATCGTCCTCGACCACCAATGCGGTCGCTTTGAGTTTCTCTCCCATGAGGTATCTCCTCCTGGAGACAATTTACGAAGCAGCAACACGTTCAAAAGAAAATGATGGAACTTTGTACGGTGAAATCCTGCCGGAAAGCCGCCGAAGCTAGGAGTTATCATTACTCATCGAAGGTACAATCGAAGGAGATTGCCCTTCTATTTGGCGTAGCTGACCGAGCCGCCGTCTAAGGAAAGCTGGCGGCGGTGATTGGTCTTTTTGATAAAGAAATACGCATCGGCAATTTCGGCGCATATCGCTCGGCTATGAATCTGGTCAATTCGATCGTCTCGATTCTGCATGTTGCGATCCAGTCAAATCTGCTTGCCCTCTAAAACCAAGCCCGCAACAGGCCAACAGTTCGCGGCCGGTTTGCCTAATGTTTGCGCCATTGTCCAAGGAACGGCATGGCGCCCATGCAATTGGACATTGCACCAGGATAGGGAACTAAGGACTTTTCGAACGCGAGATTTCCATCAGAAACGATCTGCAACACGTAGGACGTAATCGAAGCAGCAATTGCGAGTCTATCCATCCGGGAGACGTCAGCCGCAACCTTGCGGTCGTTCGTCATCAGCGCAACCATGGACTTTCGCAGCATGTCCTCGACGATATCCGCCATGTGCAGCGTCACGCGCGCGGCCAGGGCCAGCGCCACGGATCGCCGTTTCGTTGAGATAAAGCGGGGTCGACAGGTCGAGAGCCTCTGCCGGCTCGGGCAGCAAGCGCATCAGCAGCGAGGCTAATCCGTCCAACACGGGAGGAACACCAGCGCGAGCACCAGATTGAAGGCCGTGTGGAAATCGGCGGCCATTCGGCCCGGATTGGGCTCAAGCCGGGCTAGGGCGGCGGCAGCCGGCTTGAGGACCGACAGTGCGATGACAACCCGACGACGCGGTTGATCATGTTTCCGACCGGGAGCCGCCGGCTGGCCGGATACCCGGGAGTGCAGCCTTCGAGGAGAGGATTGAAGGCACTTCCCAGGTTGGCGCCGAGGACGAGGGCCAGGGCGGCAACTGGCGTGACGAAATGCGAGTATGCGAGCGGCAACACCATGAGCACGATGACCGCGCTCGAATGGGCTGCCCAAGTCAGTGCTGCCGCAATCAAGACGAACAGGATCGGTTCAGCCGTAATGACCGTCAGCAGAGTTCGGACCGCCGGAGCGTTCTCCGGAGGCGCGAGTGTGTCGAGCAGGATATGAAGGGAAAGAAGCATCAGGCCGATGCCGATGGCGACACGGCCCAAATCGCGCGTCGGCGTCTTGCCGACCTTGAACGCGATGACGCCACACAGGAAGAGAACCGGTGGCCACGGCGGAGACATTGAATGAGAGGGCCTGCACAATGAGCACCGATGCGCAGCGTGGCGCCAACGAGACCGGGTCAGCGTCGTCGCAGTAGTTGTCAGCTGCGCGCTCGTTGTCGAGTGACAGCAATCGCCTCAAGCTGGAAGTCGGCGAATTTCTTGCTAACGTGCGTCCGGCTTAGCTGTGATCTGGCCAGAGGTGCTCCTGCTGGAGTGAACACGAAAACTCCGGCGTCAATCTCAACGCGCAGAGCGGATTGCCCGTGCTGCTCGTTTCCGCTCTTCAGCAGCGCCATCACCAGCCTAGAGCTGATCTGGCCAAAACAAATGACTTCTAACGCAAAGGCGGAAGGGCGCTTCGGCAGGCAAGACTTTCGCTATGTGGCTGGATTAGCGATAACGATCGCCGCTTGATCTTCATTTTGCACCATGGTGGCAAAGGCGGATGCAATCTCATCCGGGCTGTAGATCGATACTCGGTGAAATTCTCCGAGCGCATGAGCCGTTTCCGCGAGGACATCGAGGTAACGAGTTGATCCGAGCTGGCGTGATTGGTTCGATAACCCCGACCCTCGTTAGGTTGGGGATTAAATGCTTAAGCAGATCAAGACGTTTGCCCATTAACTCGGGCGAGAGAATCTAAATCCCGTGATGTTTCCGCCGGAGGCTAGAGACTAGCCCCGCCCCTTCGAGATCACCGCCGGACGTCACGATCGGCGAGCCCATGCCGAACCGCCAGTCCCTGACCGCGAGTGACCGCTTTGTGCCGGTGGCGACCGCCCGCATAGACTAGGTGCTGCAAGCCCGCACAAGGCTGTTAGGCCACGGCGGCACCGCTGCGCGTGCGACTAAAGCCCCGCGAAGCCAGACTTGCCAACCCTTCCCCCGCTCCGGGCTGAAACCTGCAGAACGACGATATCCGGATTAACTTCACGCGGATTGGCGATGGCGCGCGCCACGTCGAATTCGACGTTCGGCGGCAGGTCAGTTTTGTCGAGGATGATGATTTCGTCGGCGCAAATGCGCCCAGCTCGCCCCTCTCGTTGCGACGCCTAACGAGGTCTCGTGCACAACAACTGCTTTGCGATTGGCAAAACCTTTAATGTCTTGCCATTTCGGGGGATCGAGTTGCTGCAGCGCTACCTACATTCCCCCCGACCACCATTTTCTGCCGAGTTTCTGGTGTCCGTGGTCTAGCCGGTCGGGAGTTCGGTCCTCTGACCGCCCCAGCGACAAGCGAAGCGCAGGCGCTCTCTCTTTTGGTGCTGGGTTGTGGGTCCGATCTCTTCGGCCGGGTACGGCCCCGCCCCTACCGACCTCGGCGGAGCCGCCCGCCCGCTGAACCGGGGCTGGGAACCGCGAGTCCAGCGAGCCTATCGATTTTATCCGCCGAGCACGCCAAAGAGTGAGCACGCAAACGAGGACTCAGGCAAATGGGCATGGCGTTTCCCCGGCGCTGGGACCGTTCCACGTTAAGGTTATGGGTTTTCCGACAACTTCACGGTAGAGATCGGCCATCGGCCTTTGTGGCCACGCAATGAGATACGCAGGCCGTGCAGCTCATCAAGGAAAACCCTGTCGATCGTTCCGGCTTTGCCGTCCGATAAAATCACGCCTTTGCCGACGAGTTCTACCCGGGCCTGTTCAAACTCGCGAAGGATCGCGGACGCTCGACCTTGCCCGGTCGGTGACGAAGTCATTTGGATTTCTCCGCTTCCGCTCGCCGCTCGTATTCCTTGACGAGTTTACGCAGCCCTCTGCGATCTCCGGGTCATTGATCGAGCCTGCAATGCGGCGGCAGCGTTCCGCCCGCTTCAATAGGCGGCTCCTCTCATCCATACCGGCCAACGCGGTAATCGCTCCACGGTTCGGCGCCCCGAAGATTTCCACGCATTGCACCGCACAGGTCCCTTCAAAGGGCTGCGCCACAACGATCAACAGGCCACGTCCGTTAGCGAGCCGTGTAGAGCGCGCCGAGAGCGATTAACCCTGATGTCAGGAACATGCCGATAATTAGTGTTACGGCGGAACCTTTCATCCGAAGGCCCCCGTGCACGACAAACTCCTCGGCTTCAGAAAAGTGCCGGTCATTCACACAGGACTGCCCGCAGGAACCCGAGTTCCTCACCGTTCACTTTTGAACATTTCTCGAAAAGCGACGTTGTATAGCCGAGATCGCCGCCCGCCGTTAATAACGGCGCATGTCGCGGGATAGCCAAAGGCTCTCTAAATCGGCCCGCTGTTTCAAAACAAGCGCCCGCGCAGATAGCCAAAGGCGGCGGTCTCGGCACTCGCTTTACGCAGCCGCGCCTTATTTGGGAATGCTTTCGATGTAGTGGGCCGGGTTCGCGGAACGAAGGGTCCGCTATGCGCAATTGCATTGACATTGATCACGCCCACGCCCGGGCAATCTGTCTAGAAATCGGCGAACGACTGCGGCCGTACCTGAGAGAAGAGCCTGAGCTGCCGGGAAGCATCAGAGAGCGGATCGAGCGGCTCCGCCAATTGGACGCCAATTGGCGCAGTAATCGTCAAGCGATCCCGTCATGGAGCAGGGGTTCGGGAGTAGGCCACGGCTCACTTGGTGGCCGCGAAGGAAAAGCTGATCGTTGATCACAGGATTAGAACCCTTGACTCGACCAAGACTGAAGAACCGGAAAGCATCCCCGCCATGGGCGGGGGAGTAAGAAATGAGCACAGTCGAACATTCACGGCCAAAGGGTCTTCTGCACAACCCGGCCTTCTCGCAGGTAGCGGTCGCATCGGGAACGCATACGATCTACACGGCGGGGCAAGTGGTCGTACTTTGCGGGGAACCAAACCCGCGACTTTCGCTTTAATTGATGACATAGGTTAGATCGAGTGAGCTCGTACGGATATGTTAGAGCCGTGAACAGGAAAACCGATATCACTAACCTAACGGGATGCTCGGCGACCGACGCCTTCCACATCGAGAATGTTTATCCTAGCATTGATGACGCGCGGTTCCCGGTAAAACGCATTGTCGGCGAAGCGGTAGAAGTATGGGCCGATATTTATCGTGACGGCCACGACGTAACCGCCGCGGCGCTCGTCTGGCGGCGTGAGAAGGAGCGTGAGTGGCGCCGCGCTCAAATGACCCATCATAGTAACGATCGTTGGTTCGTTTCCTTTGTGCCGGAAGAGATCGGCCGCTACCTCTACGCAATTGAGGCTTGGACGGACGAATTTGCAACTTGGCGCCGCGGCTTCGAACTCAAGCAGAAGGCCGGCACCGATGTTACCATTGATGCGGTTGAGGGCGCCGGTTTGTTGACCAAAGCAGGCGCGACCGACCCGGAGGCGGCCGCTTTGATCGCGAGGCAATGTGAGCTTTTTTTACAAAATGGTGATGCCGCGGCGCTGCTCACGGATGAGTTGAAGGACGCAATGGTCAGAGGCCAAGCGCGGCCTGACCTCACGCGATCACAGCTGTTCCCGCTCGTTATTGACCGGTCGCGGGCCCGTTACGGCACCTGGTATGAAATGATCCCCCGCAGCCAGGGCACAGTCCCCGGCCGGCACGGCACGTTCAAGGATTGCATGGCCCGACTGCCTGACGTCGGCGCAATGGGATTTGATGTCGTCTATTTCACGCCGATCCATCCAATCGGCCGGACCAATCGCAAGGGGCGAAACAATTCCGTCACCGCGACCGAAAGCGATCCTGGCAGTCCCTACGCGATCGGCGCTGCCGAGGGCGGCCACGACGCCGTGCACCCCGAATTGGGTACACTGCAGGATTTCCGCGATTTCGTCGCGGCCTGCAGCGCGCTTGGAATGGAGGTGGCGCTCGACTTCGCCGTACAGTGCTCGCCCGATCATCCCTGGCTCAAACGGCACCCGCAATGGTTCAAGCGTCGCCATGATGGGTCCATGCGATATGCGGAAAATCCCCCGAAGAAATATGAGGACATCGTCAATCCCGATTTTTCATCGAAAGACGCAGGCAGCTTGTGGAATGCGCTTCGCGACGTGGTGCTGTTCTGGATCGACCAGGGCGTGAAGATCTTTCGGGTCGACAATCCTCACACCAAGCCACTGCGGTTCTGGGAGTGGCTGATCCAAGAAGTGCAGCGCCGCCATCCGGATGTGATCTTCCTGGCCGAAGCCTTTACCCGGCCGAAGCTGATGAAGGGTCTTGCCAAGCTCGGCTTCACGCAGTCCTACACTTATTTCACTTGGCGCACGCAGAAGTTGGAGATCGAGCAGTATCTGAACGAGCTCATCGCTTACCCGGAGCGCGATTTTTATCGGCCGAATTTCTTCGTCAACACGCCCGATATCTTGCCCTATCACTTGCAGAGCGGCGAGCCTTGGATGTTCAAGTCGCGGGTTGCGCTCGCCGGCACTCTGTCGTCGACTTACGGCATCCATAATGGGTTTGAACTGCTCGAGCACGAGCCGATCCCTGGCCGAGAGGAATATCTCGATTCCGAAAAATACGAGATCAAGGTGCGGGATTGGAATAAGCCCGGCAACATCAAGCCTTACATCGCCGAGCTCAATCGCATCCGCCGGGAGAATGCAGCATTACAGCAGACGTACAACCTGCGCTTCATCGGCATCGACGATTCGAACGTCACCGCATTTGTCAAGCAATCGGTCGATCAGAGCAATACTGTGGCCGTGGCGATCGCTCTATCGCGGGACACCCACGAATTTTGGCTGCCGCTTGGAGACACGCTGGTCAACGTCAACGGCGAGCGCCGCCACGCCGCGGCGGTGGAAAATCTAATCACCGGCGAGCGATCAGCGCTCGATTGGGGCGGGATCAAGCTGCGGATCGAGCCGGACCGCGACCCGGCATTGTTCTTCCGCTGCCTCGCTTGAGGCTTAACATGAACGTGGCGTCCGCCATCCATACCGAAGGGCTATCCGTCACCGATCTCGATGGCGATGAGCTCTGGTACAAGGACGCCATCATCTATCAGCTTCACGTCAAGGCCTTTGCCGACAGCAACAATGACGGCATCGGCGACTTTGCAGGGCTCACGGAGAAACTCGGCTACTTGCGGGACCTCGGAGTCACCGCGCTGTGGCTATTGCCGTTCTACCCCTCGCCCGGCCGCGATGACGGCTATGACATCGCCGATTACGGCGCGATCAATCCCGATTTCGGGACCATGAAGGACTTCAAGCGCTTCCTCCAGGAGGCCAAGAAGCGTGGCCTGCGTGTCATCACCGAGCTCGTCATCAATCACACCTCCGACCAGCACGACTGGTTCAAGCGCGCCCGTCGCAGCCATCGCGGCTCGAGCGCGCGCAACTGGTATGTGTGGAGCAACACCGACCAGAAATATCTGGGCACGCGGATCATCTTTACCGATATCGAGAAGTCGAACTGGACCTGGGACCCGGAGGCTGGCCAGTTTTACTGGCATCGCTTCTTCTCGCACCAGCCGGATCTGAATTTCGACAATCCGCGCGTGGTCAGCGCGATGATCCAGATGATGAAGCGTTGGCTGGATGCCGGTGTCGACGGTTTCCGTCTCGACGCCATACCCTATCTCTGCGAGCGCGAAGGCACCAACAACGAGAACCTGCCCGAGACTCACGCCGTCGTCCGGAAGCTGCGCGCCGAGCTCGACGCCTATTCCAAGGGCAAGGTGCTGCTTGCCGGGGCCAATCAATGGCCGGAGGACGTCCAGGAGTATTTCGGCCAAGGCGATGAATGCCACGTGGCCTATCATTTCCCGCTGATGCCGCGCATCTACATGGCGATCGCGCAGGAAGACCGCTTTCCCATCACCGACATCCTGCGCCAAACGCCTGACATTCCCTCAAACTGCCAGTGGGCGCTGTTCCTGCGCAACCATGACGAATTGACGCTCGAAATGGTCACCGACGTCGAGCGCGATTATCTGTGGTCGACCTACGCCAATGACCCGCGCGCGCGGGTAAATGTCGGCATCCGCCGACGGCTCGCACCGCTGATGGACAACGACCGGCGCAAGATCGAATTGATGAACTCGCTGTTGCTATCGTTCCCGGGCACGCCGATCATCTATTACGGCGACGAGATCGGCATGGGCGACAACATCTATCTCGGCGACCGCAACGGCGTACGCACGCCGATGCAATGGACACCGGACCGCAACGGCGGCTTCTCCCGCTGCGACCCCGCAAAACTATGCGTGCCGATGATCATGGACCCGGTCTATGGCTATGAGGCCGTCAATGTCGAGGCGCAGTCGCGCAGCCTCTCCTCGCTGCTTTCCGCGACCAAGCGGCTGATCTCGGTGCGCAAATCGACGCTAGCCCTCGGCCGCGGCAACATGACCTTCATCCGCCCAGCCAATCGCGCCGTGCTGGCCTATGTCAGGCAGTACAAGGACGAGGTCATTCTCTGCGTCGCCAACCTGTCGCGCGCGGCGCAGGCGACCGAGTTCGACCTCTCCCCGTGGAAAGACCGCATTCCGCTCGAGATGCTCGGCCGCACGCGCTTTCCCGCGATCGGCGAACTGCCCTACATGATCACTCTCACACCATATGGCTTCTACTGGTTCCAGCTGCAAGAGCGCGAGAAGTCGGAGCGACCCCCGGTGCGCGCACTGACTGAATTCGTGACTTCTGGTGGTGCCGCTGAACTCGACCTGGATGTCGCTTGCCCGCACCCGCGGCGTGTTCGAGCGCGAGGTGCTACCGGAATTCGTGGCGCGCAGCCGGTGGTTTCCAGAACGGGATCAGAGGAAGATTCAGCCGACCCTCGTCGCTGCGGTTCCATTCAGCGACATCGGCGACAATCGGCCGTGGCTTACGTTCTTCGATACGAACTTGCGTGGTGTGCCTGCGCGCCATCTACTGCCCCTACAAATCGAATGGGTTCGTTTCGATCGCGAACGCCGTAACCCTCGGGCGATCGCCGCTGTCCGCCAGGGCGCGCGCGAAGGGACGCTGCTGGATGTCGCGACGGATCACATCTTCATCGCCCTGTTCCTGCGCAATCTCCAGAGATCGCTCACGATCGAAGAGAACGGACTACAGCTGCAATTCAAACCAACCGGCAAGTTTTCCGTTGAGGAAATTCGAGAGCCCGAACGCGTCCGTGCCGTGGAGACGGAGCAATCCAACTCGACCGCCCTGGTCGACACCGATTACGTCGTGAAGATCTATCGTAAGGTCGAAGCTGGCATAAACCCGGAAATAGAGATGAGCCGCTTCCTCACAGAGGATGCGGAATTCGCCAACACCCCGGCCCTGTTGGGTAGTTGCGAGCTTATCGAGGGCGAACAGCATAGTTCTATCGGGGTTGTTCACGCTTTCGTTGCGAATCAGGGGGACGGCTGGACGGTAACTTCGGGCTATCTCGACCGGTTTGTCGACGAGCAGCGGCTACTCGCGACCGGCGAGCACCCGAACGAAAGTGAGCAACTGCCGCCCTATCTGCGGCTGATCTCGCAGACAGGACGCCGTCTCGCCGAGATGCATCTGGCCCTCGCCAGCAGGGACGATATTCCGGATTTTGCTCCTGATCCTGTTCGACCCGACGACGTCATGACTTGGACCGGCCAGATCAGGGAGCGCGCCGAACGCATCTTCGAGTCCTTCACGAAGCATCGAGAAGCGATAAGGGAGATCGATCTCCCGCTGGTCGACCGATTGCTGACGTTGAAGGACCGCCTGGAACTGCGCCTGACCGCTCTGTTGCCGACCAATGTGCTTGCGCAGAAAATCCGGCATCACGGTGATTTTCATTTAGGCCAGATGCTTATCGCGAAGGATGATGTCTTCATCATTGACTTCGAAGGAGAGCCGCGCAGATCTTTTGCCGATCGGCGGCGCAAAGTGCCCGCGGCGCGCGATGTCGCAGGCCTGATCCGCTCGCTCGATTACTCGGTCATGGCAGCGCTGGGTCGTACGCAAGGGGCTGGAGCCGACGAGAGCGGCAGACTTAAAACGGCCCTGGAGCTTTGGCGTGATCGATCGATCGCAGCGTTTCTCGCTGTCTACACAGAAACCACAAATGGGTCGCCGGTTTGGCCTGCCGACCAGGTTTCTGCCGACAAACTCTTGAAATTCTTTTTGCTGGAGAAAGTCCTTTATGAGGTCGAGTACGAGTTAGCCTACCGGCCGAACTGGCTTCGCGTGCCGCTCAAGGGAATAATTCAAATCCTTTTTGGGGACGAAGCCTCGTGAACAAGCTATCCGCCGAGGCCTACGCCATCATCGAAGGCCGCCACTCCGATCCGTTCCGTTATCTCGGCCTGCACAAGGAGGGCGACAAGACGGTAGTGCGCGCCTTCCTGCCCGAGGCCTCCAAGGTCGAAGCGGTTGGCGAGCGCGGCGACGTCGCTTCTTTAGCGCGCATTCATGATGCCGGCCTGTTCGCCGGTCGGCCACGAACGCCGTGCCTGGCTGTTCGTCCTTGATCGCAAACGCGGCGTTGTGTTCGGCCGTGTAATGCGCTTTCAGCCACGCATTGGCGGCTTCGACCGTTCTGATCCCGGCGAGCCGCAGGTCCTTCGGCAATCGGCCCTGCAGCGTCCCGAACATCCGTTCGGAGCGCCCGCGCGCCTCCGGCGAATACGCCGCGATATGCTCGATCCCAAGATGCGATAGTGCTAGGCGGATGCGTTTAGACGGCTCACGGTATTCATAAATCTGCCTTATAAGGGCAAGCATCTCTTCCGATCTAATTGCTGGCAATCGCTTCTACTATCTCACTATCCAGCGGTCCGCGCGATCGGAAGGCAAATATCATGAAAGTTAGCCCAGAGCTTGTTCGCCATCATGTTCCAAGCGGACATCGTGGCTGGAGCGTCGAGAACGCTGCGCCCTGCGACCAACTGATGCGCGGCGGCGAGATACATCACAAGGTTGCACGATGAAGAAGGTAATCAACTCAGCACCGTCGCGCCGACACTTTTTGCGGCTAACATCAATGGCTGCAGCTTCAGCCTTTGCTCCAACGGTTTTATTGGCCGAGCAGCGAGAAGCAGAGGACGCGGCCACATCCGTGCCCGCACGCATCGCCACGTTCGAGGAGGTGTGGCGGACCGTGCGAGACCGGTTCTACGATCCGCATCTAGACGGGCTCGATTGGTCAGCGGTCCGGGAACGTTACATGCCAGACGCCACACGGGCGAGCTCCGAAGAGGCGCTGGCCAGCGTCATTAATAGCATGCTCTCCGAGCTGCATGCTTCGCATACGCGCTACTACACACCGCAGGAACCAGAGTACTACCAGCTTTCCGGTATTTTTGCTGGTGCGCTGCGGCGACGCGGACTGGAACGCGCCTTTCCGGGAGGCCGTATCTCCTATCCCGGCATTGGCGTCCTCTCGCGTGTCGACATGCAGGGCCGCAGCGTGATTACCGGCGTTATAGAAGGTACGCCGGCCCAACAAGCCGGCCTGCTCGCTGGCGATGAGATTGTCTTGGCCGATGGTGCACCGTTTCAGCCGATACCGTCATTCCGTGGTAAGGTTGACAAGCAAGTCATGCTGTCTCTGCGTCGTGCCGGCGCGTTTATGCAAATATCGGTTACGCCGGTCGATATTGAGCCCAACAAAATGTTCTTGGACGGCCTGAAGGCCAGTGCCCGCATAATACCGGCCAACGGCCGAAGCATCGGCTATGTTCATGTCTGGTGCTACGCTGGCTCTGCCTATCAGCGGGCGCTCGAGGATCTTCTCTCGCACAGTCCGCTGAACGACGCCGACGCGCTGATCTGGGACCTGCGCGATGGCTGGGGCGGCGCGATACCCGAGTATCTTGATTTGTTTAACACGCGAGCGCCAACGATGCAGGTCACCGGTCGCAATGGCGCCAGCGAACTCGAGAATGTGAAGTGGCGCAAGCCTGTCGCCATGCTTGTCAACGGTGGCACCCGCAGTGGCAAGGAGATCCTTGCCTATGGCTTCAAGAAGTATCGGCTTGGCGAGGTAATCGGTAGCCGGACGGAGGGAGCTGTCCTCGCTGCGACGGCATTCCTCATTGGCGACGGCTTGCTGTTGCTCGCGGTCGAGGACGTGCGGGTTGACGGCGAGCGGCTGGAAGGCGTTGGCGTCGCACCAACGATCGAGGTCCAAGCTGACCCGGCCTCCGTGGGTCTAGGTGATCCTCAACTCAATCGGGCGGTCGCGGTCCTATCCGGGGCCTGATCCTGAATTAGGTAACCCCACGAAGGAATGCATGGACGTAGACTTAGACGCCCAAGCGCGCTATTGACGCTTGGGCACTCCGATGGGGGTCATCCGATAAAGGTCGGCCGGCGCGAAATCATCCGTGAGCACATCCGCACCCTTTGAATACAGCTCCGTGACGCGTTTGCCGACGAGAGCGGGCAACGGATAGTGGAACCGTACTCCGTCTGTAGCGCACGGGCGCGCTGCATTAAACTTTCGGCGGCCGACCTTGGCCTGATACCGCAACCGCAATCGCCTGTGTTTCGTTCGGTTCGCTCCAAGCCGGATAAACATCGACAGTCGGAAACACCGCATGCAAGGTGACCAAAGTCGAAAGGTAAAGTTTTGTATTGGCGACCACGTTGGATGCCACGGCTCCGCCGGGAGCAAGATGCTCCTTGACGAGCGCGTAAAACTCCCGCGTCAGCATATGGAATGGAACGCCGAGCTCGCGAAACGCATCCAACAGGATGAGATCATAGGCATCTTTGTGACGGTTGAGATACACGCGGCCGTCGCCCTCGATGAACCGGACCTTATCGGTCTCGCGCAGCCCGAAATATTGTTTTCCCGCCGCAATGACGCCGGGGTCGAGTTCCACCACATCGATTTGGGCGTCCGGCATGGCGCGCCCGAGATAGGTCGATATGGATCCGGCGCCTAGCCCGATCATCAGAATGCGCTTGGCTTCTTGCGGATAGGCTAGTGCCACCGGCATGATCTGATTGTACTGGACCGGATGCGCGACGCGGCCGTCGCTGTGTTTGAGCATTTGCGCGCGCACGTTTCCATCGATTAGGTCATCCGCGCAGACGCGCTTACTGGCACCCTGCTCAGATGCCAAGGGTATTGGGCACCGCACGCCTGTGTGTACCGAAAACTTAGATCCGACCATAATGGTGATGAAGTCCGCCAAGGATGGCGCGTGAACGAATGACACCGGTGCGCTGTACCGAGCGAGAGACGGGCGCATCCTTGTTCAAAGACCGATGCGTTCTGACTCCGTTGTAGTAACGGGCGTAAGATTTCAGGATGCGACGTAGATGCGCCTCGCCCAGGACGATCATATGATCGACGCTCTCTCGCCGGATCGAGCCGATCAGCCGTTCGACAACGCCATTCTGCCAGGGTGAGGCCGGTGCGGCAGGCTCGTCCCGGATGCCCATCGCGCCCAGTCGGCGTGTGACGACGGTGCCGTAGATCCGATCGCGGTCTCGGATCATGTAGCGCGGAGCCTCGTTCCAGGGGAATGCCTCCGTGATTTGTCGCGCGATCCAATCGGCGGTCGGATATGCTGTGACATTGATCCAGACAAGATCTCTGCGACCGAGCCGGACGATGACGAAAGCATAGAGCAGGTCGAAACCGATGGTCGGAACAACGAACAGGTCCGTGGCGGCAATGTCCGGCGCGTGGTTATGCAAGAAGGTCCGCAATCCCTGGCTGGGCGGCCCTCGCCGTTTGGCCATGTACTTGGCGACGCTCGACTGCGCGACCTCAAACCCAAGCTTGAGCAGTTCCCCGTGAATGCGTGGTGCTCCCCAAAGCGGATTCTCGACGCTCATCCGGCGGACCAATCTGCGCAGCTCCGTGTCGATCTGCGGTCGCCCTCCCTGTGGGCGCGACTTCCAACGCCAGTAGCAGCGAAAGCCGGCTCTGTGCCAACGCACGAGGGTCTCGGGCCGGATGATGGTGAGAACCTGCAGGATTGATGGAAACCAACGATACAGCTGGATAAAGAACAAGCGATCATGGTTCGTGAGCCGGACGCGACCATGCAGCTTGCGCCTCAAGACATTCAACTGGTGTCGAAGCACGGCGTTCTCAGCTTCAAGCCTCAACTTCGACTTGAATGGTGAGGCCAAGATGGCCAGAAAGAAACAGAGCAGCCCGATCATTTCGCCAGCTTAAGCGATTCCACCACGTCATCAACTCGGATAAGGTTTTCGGTACACACAACTGTTTCGCAGCGGCAATCCTGCGCTTCGTGGCAAGCCGTCGCGCACTTCGCAGGTTCGCCGGGATGGAGGCTGGTTCGGCGGGAGCAGGTTCCAGCTGTAGAAAGGGACGCAGTCGTTTTGACCGAAGCCGATCTCTGCGCCTACACAGCGCCACTGGAGCGCAATAGCTGGTTCGGCCCGAGTTCCTGGTACATGAACCACAAACGTAACGTGGTCTACGCAGCCGCCGCCCCGAACGGCGGCCGGTTGAGCATGCCAGCGCTGTTCCTCGATGGACCCAACGACGTAACGTGCTTGACGACTGGAGGCTCCCGTCTCGCCGAACCGATGCGGCGATACTGCGACGACCTGACCGAAGTTATGATCGAATCCGGTCACTGGATGGCGCAGGAATGCCCGGTGGCCGTGAACGCTGCATTGGCGAAGTGGCTGGCGCTGAAGTTGCCGAACGTCTGGCCCTCGTGATTGGCACCACGAGCGATGAAACATTGTCTGCTTGTGTGCAGGTTTTCGGACGCCGGCATGACGAGGCTATCCACGCGCTGCGGCGACCGGCGTCCGAAAAGCGCCAATGCACGAAGTCGCGGGAGTGTGGCACCCGGCAGTGCAGCGAGTGCTATGGGGATCGTATGTTGGTGGCGATCTCGATGGTGGACACGGCGCGAGCAAAGCGTCTGCGCGCGCAGCGTAAATTGATCGCGGAGATCGTGGCAACCTCAATCAGCGCCAAGTCGCGCCTAGATCCCGAATGGGCCGGCGGCCTTTTGGTCGCGTTGGAGGACGGCTTTCGACTGCACCGTCTGATCGATCCTACGAGCACGCCGGCCGACAGCTTCTTCGAAGCAGTGGAGCGGTTGCAGCGCCTCATCGCAGCGTGATCATCACAGGCCAATCCGCTTGTGTCTGACGACCGCCGCAAGCTCGCTCGGAATATCCGGAGGGATGAGCACACAGGTCACTGAGGGTGAGCATCACTTGATCGATCGACGGAGCGGCGAATCCGGGAGATCACGCGAAGGGCCAAAGGCGTCAGCATCGAGACGACAATGAAGAACTGGTCCCGTATATGCGGGGTTGGCGCGGCTATTTCGGCTTTTGTGAAACGCCGAGGTTGTTGATCGCTCTCACTCGTTGGGTCCGGCTGCGATTGCGGGCTGCCTTCTGGCGCCAATGGAAAACACCAAGGCGTCGGCGAGCAGCACTCATTGCGCTGGGAATCTCGGGGCAGTTGTGCAACATGGCCGCTGGCGGCCGTGGACCCTGGCATCTCGCCCGGAGCAAAGCCCTCTCCGTCGGACCCTCCAATGCCTACTTCAAATCGCTCGGTCTTCCGGCCCTGATCGAACCGCGTTAGCGTTACTTCTCGAACCGCCGTATACGGACCCGTACGTACGGTGGTGTGGGAGGGGCGGAGCCGAAAGGCTCCCCTATCCCGATCTCTGGGGCGAAGGGGACATGATCCGGCAGGCAAAACCGACTGAATTGGTCGAAAATGACCCTTGGCGGTCATTCCAAGCGGTGCTCTGGACAGTTTGTTTCGCCTGGACGATCATCCCACCGAAGCTAGGGCGCCATCATGGACCTCGGAGGTTGGCTGCGGAGGCTCGGTCTCGAACAGTATGAGGCGGCGTTCCGCGAGAACGCGATCGACGACACGGTCCTGCCGAACTTGACGGCGGAGGACTTGAAGGATTTGGGCGTTGGCTTCGTCGGGCACCGCCGTAAGCTCCTCGATGCCATTGCCGCTTTGCGCGCGATCGCTAAAACACTGCCGTCCGATGCTGTTCCGACAGTCGACACGTCGTCTAAGGACACTGCCGAGCGCCGCCAAGTCACAGTGATGTTCTCGGACGTGGTCGGTTCGACGGCGCTCTCCGCCCGCATGGACCCGGAGGATTTGCGCGAGGTCATTTCGACCTATCAGAAATGTGTCGCCGAGACCGTGCGCCGCTTCGGCGGCTTCGTGGCGAAGTACATGGGCGATGGCGTCCTCATATATTTCGGCTACCCCGAGGCCCACGAGGACGATGCCGAGCGGGCGGTACGCGCCGGATTGGAATTGATCGCGGCAGTGACGGTGCTCAAGTCGCCCGTTGCGCTGCAAACCCGTATTGGCATTGCGACCGGGCTGGTCGTTGTAGGCGACTCGGTCGGATCGGGAGAAGCACAGGAACGCGGCATCGTCGGTGAGACGCCGAACCTCGCGGCGCGCCTGCAGGGGATTGCCGAGCCGAACATGGTCGTCATCGCCGAGGGCACGCGAAGGCTTCTCGGCAATCTGTTCGAGCTACAGGACCGCGGGCCTAGGGACGTCAAGGGCATCGCCGGGCCGACGCGGGCCTGGGCCGCGCTGCGGGTGAGCTCGGTGGAGAGCCGCTTCGAGGCGATGCATGCGACCGGGCTGACCTCCCTCGTTGGGCGGGAAGAAGAAGCCGAATTACTCGTTCGGCGCTGGTCCAGAGCAAAGACCGGTGAAGGCCAGGTGGTGCTGGTCGCCGGCGAGGCCGGTATCGGGAAATCGCGGCTCACGGCCGCGTTCTCGGAACGCATCGCTACCGAACCGCATACGCGCTTGCGTTATTTTTGTTCCCCGCAACATACGGACAGCGCGCTCTACCCGTTCATCGTGCAGTTAGAACGCGCCGCCGATTTCGCCCGCAACGACACAGCGGAGGGGAAACTGGCAAAACTCGAAGCCCTCTTAGCTCCTGGTGCCCTAGGGGGCGAAGAAGTCGCGTTGATTGCGGAGTTACTATCGTTGCCTAATTCCGCCGCCAACTTCAATCTCAGTCCGCAGCGCAAACGGAAGATGCTGTTCGAAGCACTACGTCGTCAGCTCGAAGCGGTTGCGCGAAAACAACCCGTTCTCATCATGTTCGAGGACGCGCACTGGATCGATCCGACATCGCTCGAGCTTTTGAGCACGCTCGTGGAGTGCATTATTCCGTTGCCAGTACTTGCCATTATTACTTTGCGGTCGGAGTTTCAGGCGCCTTGGGTCGGTCAGCAGCATGTCGCACTAATGGCATTGAACCGGTTGAGCCCGCGCGACTCGATTGCGCTTGTAAACCAAGTGGTTGGATTGGAGCGCCGCCTTCCGCCCCATCTCCGCGACCAGATACTTGACCGTACTGACGGAGTCCCTCTATTCCTTGAAGAAGTGACCAAGGCCGTTATTGAATTTGGCGCCGATGGCAGGGTTGAAGGTGGAGGAGTCTCCTCGGCATCTGCATCGCGGGTCATGGTTCCGACGACGTTGCACGCCTCATTGATGGCTCGTCTCGATCGACTTGGAACGACGGCCAAGGAGGTTGCACAAATCGCCGCCGTGATCGGCCGGGAATTTGAGTACGACCTCCTCGTAGCCGTGGCAAAACGTGGCGACAACGAGGTGCGCGACGCGCTTAGTCGTCTCGTCAATTCCGCAGTGATCTTTCAACGCGGAGTGCCTCCAGAGGCTACCTATATCTTCAAGCATGCCCTCGTGCGGGATACTGCCTACGACAGCCTTTTGAGAGCTCATAGGCCGGAACTTCACGCGCGCATCGCCGACCGTCTGGAGAACGGACCGCCCGAAGTCGCAGCGCGTCACTATTTAGAAGGAGGGCAGGCGGCGAAGGCTCTCGTATTCTGGCAGCGGGCTGCCCAGATAGCCATGGCACGGTCGGCGTATTTGGAAGCGATTGCACAGCTGGACAACTGCCTTGAAGCCCTAAGACACCTCCAAAATGGGCCGTCCACCCAAGCGAAGGAGCTTGACTTATTGGTTTCCAGGGCAACAGCCCTCGTGGCATTGAAGGGTTACGGTGGAACGGAAATCGTGGAAGTGTACGGACGCGCGGAAGAGATCTGTCGCCGGATGGGAGATCCGCCCAACGTTTGCCCGGTCCTTTTTGGTCTCGCCAGAGCCCGATACAATCGCGCGGAGTTTGACGAAGCTTTGCGAATTTCCCGACAACTCCTCGATATTGCCGAAATCGATCGCTCGCCCAGCTTGATAATTGCGGCGAACGTTTTGCCGGGTGTAATTCACTATCAGCGCGGAGCGTTCGCGGAGTCGATTACATGGTTCGCCAAAGTGGAGTCACAGTATGATGAGCGGCTGCACGGCGCCCTGGTCGCGAACTTCGTCACCGATATCGGCATCGTCGCGCGCATGTTTCGAGCGCACAGTTTGTGGTGCCTTGGCCGTCAGGAAGAAGCCTATGCGCTAAGCAAGGCCGCGGTGGAGGCTGCGGAGAGGCTAGGACACCCTTTGACAATGGCGTTCGCTTACTGTTTCGGGTCAATGGTGCATCAATTCATGGGAACGATCGGTTTGATAGATACCTGGACAGCGAACGGACTTTCGGTTTCCGACGCACATGGATTTCGCCAGTCCATAGTTTTCTACAGCACACGCCGGCATGATAATTTTCAACTCATGCGCGATCTGCTCCTCCTGGCGATCCATCTGCTCGTGACCCTCGCGAAATTCCTCGGCCCGGGCGGCACGCGCCAGGTCGCAGCTGAATTGCTCTTGCTCAAACATCAACTCCTGATCAGCAATCGCTCCCGACAGCGTGCGCCGAATCTCACCATGCTCGATCGCCTTGTGCTCGGGCTGACTACCCTCTTTGTGAGCCCACATCGCATTCCGAAGCTATCCGCGATTCTCAAGCCGGCCACGCTATTCAAATTCCACAAGGCGCTGATCCATCGAAAATACCGTTTGCTGTTCTCCCCTTCCCGCCGGAAACGAAAGCCCGGACCGAAAGGCCCTTCCACACAACTCATCGCGGCCATCGTCGAGATGAAGCGCCGCAATCCAAAGTTCGGTTGTGTCCGCATCGCCCAGCAGATCAATTACGCTTTTGGTATCAAAATTGACAAAGATGTCGTGCGTCGCGTGCTTGCCACACACTGTCGACCCGAGCCGGGTGCCGATGGTCCGTCATGGCTAACTCTCATCGCTCACGCCAAGGACAGCGTCTGGTCGGTCGATTTGTTCCGCGTTGAATTGATCCTCCTGCGGAGCCATTGGGTGATGCTGGTCATGGACGTCTTCACTCGTCGAATCATTGGGTTCGGCATCGCTCCCACGTCCATTGATGGCATGTCGGTGTGCCGCATGTTCAATTGCGCCACTGCTGGGCAACCGAAACCGAAATACCTCAGTACGGATCACGATCCACTCTTTCGGTTTCACCGCTGGCTCGCAAACTTGCGCGTGCTGGAGATCGAGGAAATTAAATCGGTTCCGTCCGCTCCGGTTTCACATCCGTTCGTCGAGCGTCTCATCGGAACAATCCGGCGGGAGTACTTTGATCGGATATTTTTTTGGAACGCCGCGGACTTGGCGCGCAAGCTGCACGATTACAAAATGTATTACAACTCGCATCGAGTCCATCGTTCGCTCGGCGGCTCGACCCCCGCGCTACGCGCCGGCGTATCCTCAGCTGTTCCAGCCTCGCTTGACCGTCACGCGTGGCGGCCACATTGCCGCGGTCTGTTTCAGACTCCGATCGCCGCCTGACTTATATTTCGCCACCCACAGGTTATCGCCAGGCAGTCCGCCATGACTGATTGATGCTGATCCACATCTGATCGCCAGCCGGTTGGTTGGTCACGGGATCTGTAGATGCAATCGTTGCGCCGTTGGCCGGCACATCGTCGCAACTATCCCATCCGTGGATCCTAAATACGACGCAGTTCATGTCCGTCCGCGCAAGTCGCGGTGACAACGAGCCCGGCAGCGGCGATGTCTGCGATTGCACGCTCGATGATAGTGAAAGGAGTTCTGTAAGCACCGGGGCTGTGGCAACAAGGGCTGTGCCTTGGATGAAAGTTCGACGGCCGATCATCATGTGGCTGCTCCATTCGACCCACGGTCAACGCCGCTCGGATACTACGTCGTTCTCGAACATCCCGCGTCGTCGGCAAACTGCCAGCGGCGACAGCCGGAAGGCTGCCGTGGCTCCCCAGTGCTCCCTGGCGGCAGCGAGAAACTCGGATGCCACATACGATTCGCCGAGACCCAGTGCGATCGCATACGCCTGCTCGAAAGCCCGCAGCGTTGGACAATTCGCGACGTTGACGTGCGCCAGCTCCAGTGCCCTCCTGGCGTCGCGGCCGCTGCCGGAATAGAACTCCGCACCATGGTCGGCAAACGCGAACAGGTGTTTTCCTAACAGGACCTCGAAGGCAGATCGCGCAGCCTGTATCTGCGCCTCCGCCTCGGCGGATCTCCCTCTCGCGTACATCACATCGGCGAGACGCCAACATACTTCGGGGTCGCCGCTTGCAATGGCGGGGATCAGCAAGGCTTCGGCGTCGAGGCTTCGGCCGCAACACAAATAGATTTCCGCCAAATGGACGCGCGCTTTCACATAGCGCGGCAGATACTCGAGAGCTTTCCGATACCACCACTTGGCCCGGCTCGATTGTGGCTCGGGCACCAGCTCTCCCCAGAGAACGCCGAGCTGAAAGCAAACCCATGCCACGGCGAACGGTGAGACATCCTGGTATTCTTCGAGTGCTCGACGATAGGTACAGTCAGCCTCATTGAATTCGTGGAGATCAGCGAGCAACGCGCCCAGCGGCACTAGATCCTCCAAATGCCCCGAACTCGGCGGCCATCCGGCGTTGGGCCGCAAGCACCGCATCGAGATTGGTCCCGTAAGCTTGATCTATGCTCAACGATAGGCGGTCGACAGCGGCAGGCGGCGCTCCGCGGACCGCAGCTTGTGCGAGATGGCTCCTTGCCTCAGCAAAACGATGCGTCATCGACGCGACCTGCGCACTGATGAGCGCAGTGCGCATTGATTCCGCGTCCACGCGGTCGAGTTGATCGAGCAGAGTCCCGAGGCGGTCGAGCGCACCCAGATCGCCGATAAACTGCGCCGCCAATTGCTCCTGTTCGACGATGTACTCCGCAATTCCCGGCCGTCGCGGCTCTTGCCAGAACCGGCTCCAGGATCGTTGCCGTGCGCTCTGCAGATTGTTGACGGCAATGTCGCCGGCCGTGGCCGGCGGGAAATCCATTTCAAGCTCCGGCATTTCGATCATTTCGAGACGCCAAAGCGTGATTTGAGGCTTTCGAGGCCGGTTTTGAGTAGCGTGGATACGACGGTTTTCACGATAATGTCCGGCTGGCCATCCGCCAGATACTGGACGCGCCACTCGACCGAACTGCCGGTCCCCTTCGGCTTTACGTCCAACGTTCCCGTGTAATCCGCGGCCGGAATTCCGCTGATCATCGCGTAGCGATAGAGTCTTTGCGAATTGTCGACTGCCTCTAGACGTTCGATTATCTGCTTGCCGTCGATCGTTTCGATCTTGCGCAGTTGCCCAATGCCAGCTCCCGTCACCTGAATCTTGGCGATCAATGGATGCCACATGCCGCCAAACGGCCCAATGAGAGCCCACACCTGATCGGGAGGGGCCGACAGATCGACGCTGTCGGTGACCGTCTGCAACTGCGCGTTCGGCGGAACCAAATAGGGAAACGCCTTGCCGCCTGGCTGGGTCGCGCCCGTTGCCCCGCCTTGCATCAATTCTCCCTTGTCGTGATTCACCATCCAGGTCATCAGAATGTCGATGACATTCGCGTCGAGCGTACGGCCCCCGCCCGTCTGATATGCATGCCCGTTAAGCGTGCTCTTCTCGATTTCAAGGAAGCTGGCATCGGTGATCGGCTTCGCCAAGTCGAACAATAGAAAATCATCGAGAAAGACATTCGCGCTTGCGGCGAGCGCCGCAGGCGTCCAGTCGGCCTTGCCGTCGCGCATGTCGTAATCGGTCAGGCTGTCGATCAGCCGCTTGCGGAATACGGGCTGCAGTTCGCTGTCAATCGCAAATGGAGTCTGCTGGTTCCACAGGTCGCGAAGGTCGCCCGTGCCGGTTACGGCAGGATTGTTGAGGCGCATGTTGGTATGCTCCGGGCGGCCGATCCAATCAAAACGTGGAGGAGGACGGGCGAAATCGCCCGCCCGGGGCAGCGGGGCTGTTTCAGCAACGACGCCGAACAGCGAACCTTTGCTGGGGTCCAGCACACGGCGAGCATCAAATTCGATGACGATGCAAAGCACGTTGTCGTGCTGCAGCAGATTGGGAATTTTTTTTAGCTCCGTAGGCAGCCAAAGCCAGCCAAGAAAGAAGGGATCGGAACGCAGGCCCGCATAGACGCGGAACGCTCCATCCGGCGTGGAGGCCCCCTTTTCGTCATTGACGACAAAATGCAGTACCTGCCCGTTGGGCAAAGAACAGGTGCCGCGCTGGACAGGCTTTGTGCCGCTCCCTCCTGGTTCCAGAGCGCCAAATCGACAGTCGAAGCGATATTCCTCGTCCCCGGTCCGAAACTTCGCAGCATCGCCAAGACCGGCCACCGTTGCCCGACGAACCACGACGGAGTGATTGACCACGTTGGAAAACATTGCGTTTGTGCCGGCTGAGGGAAACACGTTCGCGACAAGCACCGTGCGGTCAGCGTTCTCCGGGCTGGTGAACGCATACAAATCAGTGACATCGATTGCTGGGTCGCCTATCGACCTTGGCCCATCAATATGGTCTGACATCGCATCGTCCCATTCTTGAGGTCGTCGTTCACACTATCCGACGATCGCCGATCGACATTGCCCGTCGAAATGGTCAGACAACAACCTTGTAGCCTATTGGGGCGGACCGCCAAACGGCGTGATCCGACCTGCGTCTTCGGGAATGGATTTTAGATACTCGACGAGCGCCCAGCGTTGCTCGTCTGTCAGCAGCGGGCCGATGACGCCGTTCCCGCGAGGGCTATCCTCGAAGGAATGGCCCGCGTTCGAATTTCCAAGCAGCGATGTGTCTAGAAGGAACATTCCGGAGTTTCCACTGGTGTCAATCCCCACTTTGACTGGATCGAAATCTCGGCCGACGTAGAACTTCTTCGTGCGCTCCTTGGCCGGGAGCAGCATCTCGTAAAGATTAGGCACCGACCCATTATGCAGGAATGGCGCCGTGGCCCACACACCATCGCGCGGCGCTGCCTTGTACACACCCACTGGGGAGGGCGGCGTCGGGAGCTCCCGGAAACCATGCAGCTCGGTCGTTTCCGCTTCGGACAATTTGACTTGCGCCAACGCCTTGTTTCTGACCGCTTCCCCCAAAGCCCTGTTGAAGACAGCAGTCGGTACGACCTTCTCGCCCCGATACGGTGGTGGCAACTCGTTGCTCAGCTGCGCCGTGATCGCGAACGGCCTTATGAATTTCAACTGTGACTCGGTGCCCACGTAGTCTTGCGGCACCAGTCCAACTTGAATGAAGCGTTTGCCGTACTTGTTCGGCTCCGTCCACGTATAGGGCCAGGTGTTGTGGCAGCCTGCGCAGTTGGTGGCGAACAGCGCCTTGCCCTCAAGCGCCTTCTTGCGGTCGATCGGGCCCAACACATCTTCCGGCCATTTGGGAGGCGCCAAGCGCCACAGCGCATCCTCGATCTTCTTAAGATGGAGGACTTGAGAGCTCGAATCGAAGAGGCCTTGTTCCGGCGTCTTGGAGGTGAGGTCGATGGACATAAATACACCCAGGGTCTCGCCTATATTGCGGAAGATCGGATCCTGAGTTACTCCGCTCCACTGCGTCCATAACCCCTGCGAGGAATTCCAAAGGAAAGGGGGTTTAGTCGGTGCAACGGGAGTGGACCAGTTCTGCGGAATATCGGGCAAAACGCTGACCACGCGATTGACGATCAAAGTGCCCGCGTCTATGCGGCCGGGCCCCCAAGGCACAGGGGTGACCATTGTGCGGCTGACGTATAAATGAAGCTGCGCGGCGTCACTCGCAAACCGCTCACGCAGTTCGCTTTTGGCAGCTGAATTCGGCACTCCGAGCCGCGTCGCCAAACGATCGAACTTTGCGGCATCAGTCAAAGTCGCTTGCACCGCATTATCGAGGGCGTAGGCATACGCCATGATGTCGAACCGAGAGCCGACACCACCGTCGATGCGAATGTGCTTGCCCTTGTAGGTCAACTCGCCAGTATGGCAGAGTGCGCAAGTGACGCCAACCGTCTCGCCCTTCCAGCGACCCTCCGTAAAGATCGTCTTGGTCAGACCAACTGGCAATCCGTCAGGGTTGGTCCGCGGATTCGGCGGCTGGGGAATCAGGCCATAGCGCTCGCTATTCGCCGCGGACCGGAAAAGTTCCTGGCTGTCGGCAACTTCCAGATTCAGGAAGATGTCGTACGCGATGAGGCGGCTGCCTTGCGATGTCTGGTAGTACATCTCCCGATCCGCTTGGGACCACGCTTGATCGAGATAGATGACATCGCCCGTATTCTGCTGGGCCGCGGCGGTGGTACAGGCAAGTGGGATGAGCGACGTGGGAGCGGCCAGTATGGCGACCGCAAATATCTTCTTCATGACGCTCTCCTGATGGTACGACGAGCCGCGATCCGAAGGTCTGGTAACCAGTCTTAGAAATTTGGCCTTCAGCAATTACGAAAATGAAGATGCAGTTCAAAGATAATCTATGCACGTTCGGTCACCGACTGCGCAGTCAACGAAAGCACGCTGAGGTTGCCGATCAACACTACCACACATTGGGGCCAAAGAGGATTTTTCTTTCCGATGGTTCAACTGGGCGCTGATACCGGTTGCCGAATTGCGCACGGCTGTCCCATCACTTGGGTCGAGCGCTTGGCGACGACTGCTTTGGTACATCTGAGACGTGCCGATGGATGCTACGATTGCCTGCTCAACGGGGTGGACCGGAACTCATGGGCGAACGGTCAACCAGGTGCTTGTGACCCGAAGGCGATCCCGTCCTGGTGCTGCCAATCGTCACTCAGGTCTTTCCTTTCTGCCGAGTTTGCATCGACGAGCCTGCCCCGCTCCTCTATAGTCGGCGTCCCAGCACAGGCTGTTTTTGATGAACGATGTTGCGGGCGCGCCCCATGAAAGGCACGGCCCTAGGACGCCATCATGGACCTCGGAGGGTGGCTACGAAACCTCGGCCTCGAGCAGTATGAGGCGGCATTCCGCGAGAACGCAATCGACGACACAGTGCTGGCGAGCTTGACGGCTGAGGACTTGAAGGAGTTGGGCGTCAGTCTTGTCGGGCATCGCCGTAAGCTGCTCGACGCCATCGCGGACCTGCGCGCTGAAGGAAGTGCAAAAGCGACGTCACCCGACTCTCTTCTGACAATCGATCAGTCCCGTGCTGATACTGGCGAGCGCCGCCATGTCACGGTGATGTTCTCCGACCTGGTCGGTTCGACGGCACTCTCCGCCCGCATGGACCCAGAGGATTTGCGGGAGCTGATTTCCGCTTATCAGACGTGCGTCGCCGAGACCGTGGGCCGCTTCGGCGGGTTCGTGGCGAAATACATGGGCGACGGCGTACTCGTGTATTTCGGCTATCCCAGAGCACATGAGGACGACGCTGACCGGGCGGTGCGGGCGGGACTGGAACTGATCGGTGCAGTGACCGAGCTCAAGATGCGAGCCTCCCTGCAAACCCGTGTCGGCATTGCGACCGGACTCGTTGTTGTTGGCGACCTGATCGGGTCGGGGGAGTTGCAGGAGCGTGGCATTGTCGGCGAGACGCCGAACCTCGCTGCGCGCCTTCAGGGACTGGCCCAGCCGAACATGGTGGTCATTGCCGATGCAACGCGTAAGCTCCTCGGCAATCTCTTCGAGTTCGAGGGCCTCGGGCCAACGAACCTCAAGGGCATCCCCGGGCCGGTTCGCGCCTGGGCCGTGTTGGGGGCGAGGCCGGTGGCCAGCCGCTTCGAGGCGATGCAAACCGCCCTCCTAACCGAGCTCGTCGGACGGGAAGAAGAAAATGAATTGTTGATGCGGCGCTGGTCGAAGGCAAAAGCCGGCGAAGGCCAGGTGGTGCTCCTTTCCGGCGAGCCAGGAATTGGCAAATCGCGGCTCACGGCCGCGCTTCTGGAGCGCCTCGCCCCCGAGCCGCACACGCGCATGCGCTATTTCTGCTCACCGCAACATACCGTCAGCGCACTTTACCCGATCATCAGCCGCGTTGAACGTTCCGCCGGAATGGCGCGTGACGACAGCATCCGGGGAAAGCTCGACAAGCTCGACGCGCTGCTTGCTCCGACCGCGACTTCAAACGAGGACGGCGCGCTATTCGCCGAGCTGCTGTCGCTTCCCAATGACGGACGCTATTCCACGCTTGACCTGACTCCGGAACAACGCCGCCAAAGAACGCTCGAAACGCTCATTTTGCAAATGCAGGCCCTGACGCGCTCTACTCCGGTACTCATGATCTTCGAGGATGCGCATTGGGCCGATCCGACAAGCCTCGAACTGTTCGATCGGATCGTTGGCCGGATTCAGGCGTTGCGCGTGCTGCTCGTCGTGACGTTCCGGCCGGAATTTGAGCCGCGCTGGATCGGACGGCCACATGTGACCGCTCTGACGCTCAACCGGCTTACGGACCGCGACACCGGCGCAATCATCGACCGGCTCGTCGGCAACACGTTCCTTCCGGAGAACATCCGGCGGGACATCCTCGAACGGACCGACGGGGTTCCATTGTTCATCGAGGAAATGACCAAGGCGGTGCTGGAGGCAGGCAGCGAGGCGGCGGCTGAGCAGACGCTTGCCGCTGTTCCATCGCGTGCCATGGCGGTCCCTGCAAGCTTGCACGCCTCACTGATGGCGCGGCTCGATAGGCTGGGATCGGCAAAAGAAGTCGCGCAGATTGGGGCCGTGATCGGGAGGGAGTTTTCTCATGCCCTGCTGGTGGCTGTGTTGCACGGGGAGCTGGAATTGTCCGTCGATCGACTCGTTGCTGCAGGCTTGCTATTTCGGCAGGGCGTGCCGCCTAACGCGACCTATCTCTTCAAGCACGCCCTGGTGCAGGACGCAGCCTACGGCACCCTGCTGCGCGAGCCGCGACGCAAGCTTCATGCACGCATCGCCGAAACTCTGGAAAGCCAGTTCGCGGAAGTCGCCGAAACCCAACCCGAACTATTGGCACGTCACTGTACCGAGGCAGGCCTGATCGAAAAGGCGGCGCGCCTTTGGGGCAAGGCTGGACAACGGTCGCTTGCGCGCTCCGCGCTGGTCGAGGCGTCAGAGCAGTTGGCCCGCGCTCTTGCCCAAATTGCGACACTGCCCGGCAGGCCAGCGCTGCGTCGCGAAGAGATCAAGCTTCAAGTCGAACTCATAACGCCACTTATGCATATCAAAGGCTTTGCGGCGCCGGAAACCACCGCAGCTGCGGAGCGCGCACGCTTGCTGATCGAACAAGCTGAATCAGTAGGAGAATCTCTGGACGATCCCCTCCTCTTATTTTCCGTACTGTATGGCTTTTGGAGCGCCAGCTATCTTGCATTCAACGGGGACGCGATGCGCGAGCATGCGGCACAGTTCTTGACTTTGGCTGAGAAGCAAGGAGCGGCCGGCACGCTTTTGGTCGGTCATCGCCTGGTGGCGACGTCGTCGATCTACACGGGGGATTCCGCTGGAGCCGTGCCGCGCCTTGATCGGGCATTGGCCCTCTACGATCCCGTAGTGCACCGTCGATTGTCCACGCGTTTTGGTCAAGATGTCCGTGTGGCGACCCTGTTTTATAGGTCGTGGGCTCTGTGGATACTCGGCTATCCGGAAGCTGCGATGGCGGATGCGGAGCGCGCCATCGGTGAAGCTCGCGAGACCGATCAAGCAGCCACGTTAATGGCCACGCTATGCCTTACAGGGCTGACCTACATCCTGTGCGGGAACTACGATCGAGCAAATGCGCTATCCGACGAAGTCGTCCCCTTGGCCGACGCCAAGGGCGCTGCACTATGGAAGGCGTGGGGAACGATGCATCGAGGTTGCGTATTGGCCCTGACCGACAAATCTTTGGACGCGGTTCAAGTCATGACCTCTGGACTCGACGCTTGGCGTTCAACAGGCGCAACAGTCCTCATGCCCTGCTGGTTATCAAACTTGGCATCGGTCTACGCGCGCCTCGGGCAAAGCGATAACGCCCGGCGTTGCATTTCGGATGCCATGATAGCCGTGGAAACGACCAAGGAAACCATGTTCGACGCCGAGCTCAATCGCGTGGCAGGCGAATTTGTATTGCTGTCGCCCAATGTAGACGAGGAGAAAGCGCGAGTGTATTTCGAACGCGCGCTCGCGGTTGCACGCGCCCAGCAAGCAAAATCGTGGGAGCTGCGGGCCGCGATGAGCATGGCCCGGCTGTTGAGTAGTCAGGGCGAGGGGCAAGCGGCGCGTGAGCTTCTCACGCCGGTCTATGATTGGTTCACCGAAGGCTTCGAGACAATCGACCTGAGGGAGGCCAAGGCGTTGCTCCAAGACTTGGGTTAGATGGGCTATTGAACACGCTGGGGACTTCAGCTTTTGTGTAGGGTTTCGGACATTGCTGCTTTAGCCAATGTCCGCTTCGCGCCACAAACGGTCGTTCACCCAGAGTCGCTATTTTTACGGTCAGACGAATAAAAAACAAAAGGCCACGCGGACATTACACCACATGGCCTTTGCGAGACTGTCCCTCTAGGCCCTCCAGAGATTCCGTCTCCGGGCGCATAGTGTGCGGGTGGAGGTGCCTGTCTAGGATGTGATGGAATTATCCACAATTCAGACGAACGAACACGCCTCAACCAACCCATGCGCTTCAGACAGCGCCTTTAGCAACCTTCAGCGGTGACGCCTTGACCAACTTACTGGCTGGCTTGGTCGCAAACTATCCTGACTGAGATCAGACAGGCCCGCGAGGGCGTTTCAGATCGTGAATCGTACAGCTATGAAAACCAGTCCAGCTATCCAGATCGTCTCAAGAATCATCAGGCATATGGGCCGCCAACCGGCCGCAAACACCTGCTTGAATGAGGTCTTCATGCCAAGCGCTGCGATCGCTGCGACAAGACACCATCGTGAGACGCCGTTCGTGAGATCGATGAGAGCGCTAGGCAAAAGACCTCCGCTGCGGAAGCCGACCAGCGCCGCAAAGCCGATCAGGAAAAGCGGAAAGGCCGTCGGTGCGGCTGAGGCTCTCGACCTGTCAAGGCGAAAGAGAACGGGAACGGCGAATACGACCGGCAGCAGCAGGGCAACCCGCAGCAGCTTTACATAGGTTGCAACGTCGCCGGTCTCCGGGGAAATCGTATAGCCCGCGCCTACGACCTGCGCCACGTCATGAATCGTGCCGCCCAGAAAGATTCCCGCGCGACCATCATCGAGGCCGACCGTCTTCACAAGCACGGGATACAGGATCATTGCAACCGTCGAGAGCGCGGTGACGACGACGACGGTCAGGATTGTATCGCGCTCGTTGTCCTTGTGCTCCGGCAAGCTTGAGCTGACAGCGAGGGTCGCCGACGCGCCACATATCGCGACCGCACTCCCGCTGAGCAGGCCGAACATCGGGCGTAATCCGAGAAGCCGCGCGGCGGCCATACCAATCGCGATGGTGGAGACCACTCCAACTGCAACGGTCAGGATCGGCCCGAGCCCAAGGTCGGCAATCTGGGTAATGGTAATGCGCGCGCCGAGCAGACTGACACCAATGCGCAGCAATGTTCTTGAGCTGAACTCGATGCCCGCGACGCACTGGCCCTCCTCATGCAGGAAGTGGAACGCCATGCCGAGCAGTAACGCGAACAGCATGACGGGCGCGTTGTAATGCTGTGCGAGCCAGGTCGCCGCCAATGCAATCGTGCCGCTGGCGAGCACCCCGGGAAATATCGCCCCGGTCCTCTGGTGCAAGGCGCTCTGAAAGTTGAAGAGGATGGCCTGCATGGGTTCATACTCCTGGGGTCGAAGTGACGGCTTGCAGATCCAGCATCACGACGCCGTCCATGATCGAAAGCGGATATCTGCGTATTGGCAAACTCGGTGCGCTCTGCGGGTCATCTTCCATGAGATCGAAACCGAGACCATGGGCGCGGCAATGGATTTTTCTGCCCTGCAGGCGTCCTCCGCATAGCGATGCTCCGGCATGGGGACAGCTGTCGTCGATCGCGTGGACGGCATCACCAATCCGGAAGACGGCGAGATCGAGCCCCGCGGCCCGAACGCGCCGCCCCGAGCCTTGAGGCAGCGCGCTCAGTTCAACCAGGGGAATCAGCGCACTCATCCCGCCGCCAGTTCCGCCTTCGGCGGCTGCTGGACGACACCAAACGGACGGTCACCGGCGATGGTGACACGATGGCCATAGCGCCTATGTGGCCAATAGTCGAAGATCGCCTGGTGCTGGGCGCACCTGTTGTCCCAGAAGGCGATCGAGCTCCTTTCCCACTTGAACCGGCAGGACAGCTTTGGCGTCTCGATGTGCTGGAACAGGAACGCAAGCAGCGCGTCGCTTTCGGCCTGGCTCAATTGCACGATGCGCGTCGTGAAGCCGCGATCGATAAACAACAACTTGCGGCCAGTGACAGGGTGGACCCGCACGACCGGATGCTCGAAGCGGGGAAACTGCATGTCGCTGCCCTCGCCGGGCTTCCGCCCGGAATGAGCCTTCCGTGAATCATGAATCGCGGTGAGTCCATCGAGGATCTCGCGCAACGGCTCCGACAGGGTCTCGTAGGCCTGGTACATGTTCGCGAACATGGTGTCGCCGCCGCCATCCGGCGGCACTTCCTGGATGTAAAGGATGGAGCCCATCGGTGGCGCCTCGTCACAGGAGACGTCGGAATGCCAAGCCTCTCCCGCCACGCGCGTGCTGTTCTCGTCGGCCTTGATGACGAGGATCTCGGGGTGCTCGGCAAGCCCCTTTGGAGCGTTCGGATGGATATGCAGCTTGCCGAACCGCGCGCCGAAGGCCTTGTGCTGTTCGACCGTGAGCTTCTGGTCACGGAAGAAGATGACGAGATTTTCCATCAACGCCTGATGGATTTCCTCAAACTGACGGTCGGTCAACGGTTGTCCGAGATCGACGCCAAAAATCTCGGCGCCGATCGTCGGAGTTAGCTTGCGCAACTGAATGCTGTCGTAGGCCATGGTCGTTAGCTCCCTCTGCTTGTTTGTTGGAACATTTCACCGTTTGGACTGATGCCTTGTCCTACGAGGGTGTTACCGTCGCAGGCGTGTGGCTGGAGTGGGCCCCCGCCAAGGAGGGCGGAGGACCTGTTCATCGTCTGATTATGCCGCGGCCCGCACCGGGAAGCCACGCTGGCCGGGCTCCCGGTTGGGCACCATGCCGAGCCTGGCGAGGGTTTCCTCGGTTGAGTTGTATTGCACGCCGATCTGGTAAATCTCGCGTGCCTCCGGTCCGCTCGCGACATCGCGTCCGACCTCGCGGGCGAGACGTACCATCTGCTCGATCTGCTGCACCGAGGTCATGCGCTCACCCTTGCGCCGCCAGATATTGTCCTCGATGCCGACGCGCACATGCAGGCCGAGTGCAATCGCGATCATGTTCATCGGGATGACCGAGCGCATGATGCCCTCGATCGTCAGCACCGCGCCGTCGGGCGTTCTGCGAACGAATTCCAGAAGATCAGCCGGATGAGTGCCGGAAGCGCCGCCGCCGATGCCGACATAATTAAGGATCAGCGGACCCTTGTAGACGCCGCGCCGGATCAGGCGCTCGACCGTCTCTAGCTGCGCGATGTGCGCCAGCATGAAGTGCGGCTGGATGCCGCTCGCTTGCAGCCGCTTGAGGTGCTCGAGATAGAACTTCGGACCGGCTTCGATGTACATGTCGCGATAGGCGGCAAAATAGGCCGGGTTGGTCAGCGAGGTGCCGTCGCAGTCGCCATCCATCAAGAGCTCGGTGACATTCATCTGGTTGGTGTTGATCGCGATCGTCACCTGGTCGGGCTTCGGCTTGAGCTCGGCCAGCATGTGCCGCGCGTCGTCGCTCAGCCATTTGGCTTCGGCGCCCTCGCCTTCCGGCGCAAACGAGATCGAGCCACCGACCTGCAGCAGCATCTTGGGCACCGCGGTGCGCAAGCGATCCAGCATCTCGTTGAAGACGCTGAGGCGCTTGGAGCCCTTGCCGTCGGGTTCGCGGCAATGGACGTGCAGCACGGTTGCGCCGGCATTGTAGCAGTCGACCGCTTTCTGCACCTGGTCGGCGAAGGAGACTGGAATGTCCTCCGGGAAATCGCCCGGCAGCCATTGCGGCCCGTAGGGCGCCACTTGAATAACAAGCTTCTGCTGGTTTTCGGGCAGCAGGGAATCATCGAGAAAGTGCATTGTCGTTCTCCGTTGGTTAGGGTTGAGTAGTTTGGGTATTCCGGGCGGCCAGTTCCTCGACGAGGATTGGCGCGCCAAGACTCATTGAATGGATGCCGAGGACCGTCACCGCCTGAAGAACGGCGAGAATCTCCTCCTTGGTCGCGCCCGCCGCGAGCGCGCCGCGAATATGGCGGCGTACGCCGGGCGCGTACATGTGCGTGCAGGAGGCGTCGACCGCGATCGCAATCAGCTCCCAGGTCTTCTGATCCAGCACGCCTCGCACGAGCGGCGCCACGCTCATGTCCATGAATTTCTCGGTCCAGACCGGATCGAGTTCGGCGAACGGATCCCAAGCCGGGTTCCAGTCGCCGGTCGCACGAAGACGGTCGGTGACGGGTGTTGGCGGATTTTTCTGACGACGATCGGACATTTTTCGGTTCTCCAGATTGTTCAAGCCGCTACGGGCACGGTGTGGCTGACTTCGGGGCGAAACTGCAGGTCGGCCATCGCGTCGCGGTCCTGCCGATAGAAGCGCGACCCGATCACGAGCAGGGTTGCGGCCACGGCGCAGGACAGCGGCACGATCGCCATCGCCGTCTGCAAGCCGAAGGCGTCCGACAGTGCGCCTGTCACGAGCGGGCCGACGCCAAGGCCGAAGAGATTCTGGACGATCGCAACCATCGAACCGGCCGTCGACCTCAGCGCGGGATGGACCACGTCGATTGCGACAGCGGGGATCGGGCCAGTCGTCGCCCCCATCAGGAAGGCGCCGGATATGATGGCACCGATTTGCAACGGCCCTGGCGTCAGCGCACCGAATGCGGTGGCAAAGCAGACGAGCGTCGCGAGGCAGCATGCAGCCGGCGTCAGCATGCGCCAGCGAATGTCGCGCTGCGCAAACCGGTCGGCGACGATCGACCAGAACACGACGCCGGCCGTCCCGCAGATAATGATGCCGGCCGCCCAGATCCCCGCGCGATCGGCCGGTGCGCCATAGACGCGATTGAAGAAGCTCGGCAGCCACGCCAGGATTGTCGAAGTCGTGATCAACTGCAGGGCGCCGGCGAAATAGGCCGCGACGCCCGAGCGCGCGCGAAACAGTTCGAGGGTAATGCCGCGCGCCTTGTGCAGCCCGGTCGAGGCGGCGACGGGAAGTTCAGGCGCCTTGTAATCGCGCACGAACAGATAAAGCAGAGCCAGCAAAAGCCCGGGGAAGCCAACCACACCGAACGCGGCCTTCCAGCCCCAATGCGCGGAGATGACGCCACCAAGCACGACGCCCAGCACCGAACCGAACGACGCTGCCGCCAAAAATCCGCCGATGATCGTGGCGCGCATACGGGTCGGAAAATTGCTCGACAGGATTGCAGCGGCGGCAGGGCCATAGCCGGCCTCGCCGAGACCGATGAAACCGCGTGTGACCAGCAGGGCTCTATAGGAGCCGGCGAAACCGCAGGCGATTGTCGCAAGGCTCCAGACCGTGGCCATCAGCACCACGCCTTTTACGCGGCTCCAACCGTCGACGAACAGCGATAACGGCAGGGTGCCGAGTGCGATGGTGACAGAGACGATGGAAATCAGTGCGCCGAGTTCGCGGTCGCTGAGCGACCACTCGGCCTTGAGATAGGGGAACATCGAGACGACGATCTGCCGGTCGATGAAGTCAAAGGTCATCAGCAGGAAAGACAGCGCGAAGGCGAACCACGCCTGCGGCCTGGACACGAGATAGCCGTGCTCGCCGTGATCTGGTCCGGTCACATGCATGGCCGTGCGTCTCCTTGGGGGCGTTTCCGTTTGAACCGTTTTCGTCGTCTGGACGATGTCTCGATTGCGGCCCTTACTACCCGAACCGCCAGACAGTGTTTGACGATTCCCGACAGGGCTTTTACAATTGGCGACAACAAGGACTTTTGCGATGCCGGACCTGATCCGTGCTGCGTGCCTCACGCATTACGCCGACGTTGCGCGGAGCGTCGGAATCGATCCGGCTAAGATGCTGAAAAGTGTTGGGCTTCCGGCAAGAGGCCTGGCCGATCCCGATATCAAAATCCCGAGCGGCGGCTTTCGCAGGCTGCTTGAAGCCTCCGCCGCTGCGGCTGGTATTGACGATTTTGGTCTCCGGCTCGCAGAACGGGGCGGATTGTCCAATCTTGGACCGGTCGCGCTTGTCGCCCGCGACCAGCCGACCGTGGGCGCTGCGATGGAAGCTCTGGCCCGCTACATTCACGTTCACAACGAGTTGGTTCGCCTGCGCATTGAACCGCACGGCGATCTCATCATCATCGCGCCGATGCTGTTGCT
The DNA here is from genome assembly GCA_963822795.1 of uncultured Alphaproteobacteria bacterium. GTDB lineage: Bacteria > Pseudomonadota > Alphaproteobacteria > Rhizobiales > Xanthobacteraceae > Bradyrhizobium. The sequence goes on along the minus strand of CAWGJM010000036.1, from coordinate 68,845 downwards.
CCGCCGCCCCGTGCCGGTCCGACAAGGTGCGGAGTTGGTGCTAGGCGTCATCTATCGAATCCTCAGCGCCTTCCTCGGAGCGGGATGGCGACCGCTCGATGTGCAATTCGCCTATCCGGCGCCGCGTAACCGTGAGGCCTACCACCGCTTCTTCAATTGCAATGTCGCGTTCGGGGCGGAGTTCGATGCAATCATCTACCCCGCGATCGACATGGACCGACCGATGACCGCGGCGAATACATCGATGGCGCGATATGCAGAGAGCTATATCGAGACGATCGCAGCGCGCTCTTCAACCCTCGAGGGTAAAGTACGAGAGTTGATAGCAGCTCTGCTGCCGACGGGCCGGTGTTCGCTCGATCGTGTGGCCCAGCATCTCGGCTGCGACGGCCGTACCGTGCAACGCCAGCTCGCGGAGCAAAACAAGAGCTTTTCGGAGCTTCTGGACGAGCAGCGGGCCGAAATGGCTATTCGCTTGATTGAGGACAAGGCTCGCACGCTACCTGCCGTCGCTGAACTTCTGGGGTTCTCGGCGCAGAGCGCCCTTGCGCGCTGGTTCCGCGATCGCTTTGGCTGCAGCATCACGCAGTGGCGGACCGATCCAAAGCATCGATCGGTGCTTGAAAAAGCGGGGTGAGCTTCGGACCGCTCTAACCGGAGCGTGTCAAATCCGTTCGTTATGCCGCTGTCCTCGCCGAACACATTGCCAGCAACGGGCTCGGTGCGGGATCGCCAAGGACGCGCGCTTAGATCGCCAAAGTCCTTCCTGCCGCGAAATGTAAAAACCGTGTCGGGAATCGTCAAACCGCGCCGTTCAGCATCGGCTACTCCATCGCGCATCGTCCTCGCGCTCAAGAAAAGCAGCGCGGTCGCACGGAGAGCACAGATGTTGATCCGGAAACGTCAACCGTTCGCTGACATGTCGGCGGAAGCCTGCCTTGGTGTGACCGCGGCTTGGAGCGGAGCGGTGGGCGGCTTGCTACTCATCATGCTCTTAGTGCGCTTGTTCAGCTAGGAGCGTGGCGTGATCGTGTGCAGCTGCAACGTCCTGAGTGACGCTCAGGTAAGATCAGTCATTACAAGCGCCGCACCCCGGCCGCGAATGAGCTACGTCTATGCCTCTCTCGGCTGCGCGGCGGAATGCGGCCGCTGCGCTCAGACGATCAAAGTGATATTGGAGGAAATCAGAAGTTTGGGGACTAACGAGAGTGTCGAATGGAAGCCGCTTAACCACGCATTACACGGCGGCGACACCACTCGCGAAAACAGGATGCCTCGGCTCAATTATTGCGCGTGCGAATTCGCAGCAGATCGTAGGCAGGCGTAGAAAATACTAGGAAAGCGCAGCCGGGGGGCGATTCACGCGTTCCCCCCTCCTCCGTCAGAACCGTTCATCGTCATCCGGAGGGCAAGAAAAGCCGGCTGAGGCCGTTCTCTTTGGCACCATTCCCGCTCCAAATGGCGCGCGAGAAACAGGCTCGAACCCGCGACCTCCGGCGTGACGGGCCGAAAGATCTATTGCGAGTCCTGTGGGTGGCGAATTGGCAACTTTGGCATAAATCGCCGCTGTGGTGCAGTCTTACGCAGATTGGGAGAGTAAGCCGAAGGGATTACACCTCCGGCTTCTCGCAGAACAGTGCTTGAAACTCTCGCTTCACACTGCTCCCATCAGGCAGACATGCCGGTAACACCGAGCTTCCAATGTACGAACAGTCTGCGTCTTTTGACCGCAATGACCTCAATCAATCGACCAGCCTGTATCTTCGTTACACTAGCTTCTTTTCGATATTGAACGGCTTTGTCTTTGTTGCATCCATTGTTTCATCCTGTTTCCAGTTGCACGTTAGATGCAACACCTGACACGATCCCTTTGCTCCAGCTCCATTACAGAACCTTCATTGCTCGTACGGATCGTTCCGCCCCAGTGCTCCACATCGGTACTTTCGCCTCATGGCTGTGACCACTTGTGCTTTTCCCTTTGCATTGGAACGACTGGTTCCTGCAGTTCCGTTTGAAAGCCTGTGTCAAATTCATGCCCCCTCTACGCCGACCGCCGCCTGCTCAGTAACCAGATATCCAGCAGACTTATCTCAGAAGTACCGGTCGCCTCTGATTTTGACGGCATTGTTATATTTACGACGCGTGATCGGAAGGTTTGCTTGCGCTCATCTCTATGACACTCACCTGCACGGTTTAATCCGTACTTTTCCTCCAACGCTCACGACCATGACACTTAATCATCGCCGCTTGGAGCGGTTTGACACCCGCCTCTGAAAGCCGATGCCGGTGGGCCGACCACCATCTTTCAAACAGCTTCCCTATGTTGTTAGGTCATTACTCCTCCCTCCATAGCTTTCTACAGCACACGCCGGCATGATAATTTTCAACTCATGCGCGAACTGCTCCTCCTGGCGATCCATCTGCTCGTGACCCTCGCGAAATTCCTCGGCCCGGGCGGCACGCGCCAGGTCGCAGCTGAATCGCTCTTGCTCAAACATCAACTCCTGATCAGCAATCGCTCCCGACAGCGTGCGCCGAATCTCACCATGCTCGATCGCCTTGTGCTCGGGCTGACTACCCTCTTTGTGAACCCACATCGCATTCCGAAGCTATCCGCGATGATCAAGCCGGCCACGCTATTCAAATTCCACAAGGCGCTGGTCCATCAAAAATACCGTCTGCTGTTCTCCTCTTCCCGCCGGAAACGAAAGCCCGGACCGAAAGGCCCTTCCACAGAACTCATCGCGGCCATCGTCCTTCGCGCCGGGCGCCGCCTTGTCGACTTGTTCGAGCTTGAGAACTCCGGACTCTCCGGTCTGGTTCAGACGTATAGCCAATGCCATCTCTGCAACTCCATGCCTGGGCCGGCTAACTCGCCAGCAATCAGCCGTATATGTCAGAGATCAGCGGGTCGGGCGCAACTGGAGTTTGGTGCAGTTCAATGCTGCTTCGTGTGCAGCAATCGCGACCAGATTACGCCCTTCCTTGCGAGCGGCGCAGTTAAGCGGTGATCAGGGCGTTAGTCGCGGCTGCCTGTACCAAAGCGCACAACTGCGAAATCGATCAAGGAGCGCAGCTTCGGAGTGATCCTGGTCGGCGGGCGCATAGGGGATGTGCAATGGACAGGTGGGCGCGATGTGGTCCGGTATCAGCCGAACGAGGCGTCCCCGCAATTTCATCTCCCACCAACGTCATCGGCTGTAGCTCGCGAGATCATTTCGAGGTCGCGGCATGGACATTTAGTTAGCTCAGGTTGGGGTTCTGATTGAACATCGGAGAGCCCAGCGCGCCAGGGTTTTCGATCAGACGCACGATCGCGGCGTCGAGGCCGACGGCCCGGCGCCCGCCGAGACAACCATGATCAGCATAAACGCATACAGCCTCCCGGGCAGGTAGAGCCAATCGTCGATCCTGTCCGCTCCATCGATTGGCTGGTAAGCTTTGATGCGCTGTCGTCCCGACGTAGCGCAGGCGACGAGGATGATCACAAGTAGGCTAAGCGCGGCGAGCGGTGTAAGGGGACCGACGAAGACAGTACCGCCGGCGGTGAATTCGATCGTTGGTACCCACCATTTGTTAATCCTGACTCCAAAAACGTGCAGCGCTTTTAACTCTTTGACGAGCATGCGATGGCGCTGCGTGTTGAATAGCTTGTGGTAACCCGAGAACATGAAGAACATCCCAACGGCGACACGGTTGAGAGTGAGCGCGATGTCGGTCCAGCCGACCCCATTGAACAGTAAGTCAATCATTGTGACTCTCCCTCGTGATGGGCTCACGCCTCCTCGAAATAGCACCGCTCTTCACGATGATCTGCAAGTGGATTCAACAGGAACCATGTGCCTCGCCACCGGCAGGCAACTCGTAAGGCTCAAAACGCGGCAACTCGCCTTGCGTCGTGGAGCTGTCCTACGTCGATTCCGCGGCCGTCTCATCTATTGTCTTCGAGGTGCGCACTTGCTCATTTCCAATCCCAAAGATTTTCGTGAGCTTGTCGCCGCATGGCGCAGCCATGCATCACCCCCGCCTCTTCCTCATGCGTCCTCCCCGTCGCGGCCATCGGCGAACCGCGCCTCGACCGCAGCGACGACCGCGTCGCGCGTCTTGACGCAATGTGCATAGAGCTCGTCGGCCATGCGCCCCGCATCCAGCGAAAGGACGGCCTCGAGGATGCGTTCGTGTTCCTGCATCGCTTGGTGAACGCGTTCGGGTGAAGCACCAACGATGTAGCGTGCACGCTCCACCTTGATCGCGATCTCCTCGTGCACGGACAAGAGGGTCGCGCTCCCGGCAGCTTTCACGAGCGTGCGATGGATCTGCAGATCCACTTTCAGCGCCGACTCCTGCTGTTTCAGCCCCGCATGCAGTATCAGCCTCTTGTGCAGGCGTTGAAGCCCAGCGAGAACTCGGGTATCGAGATGGGACGCAGCGAGTTCGCCCGCGCGCCGCTCAAGCAGGGCCAAGACGTCGAAAACATCAGCGACTTCGGCGGCGCGCAACGGGGAAATCCGCGCGCCGCGATTGGGCCAAATCTCAACCAGCCCGCTCGCAGCGAGAACCTTCAGAGCCTCGCGAAGCGGCGTCCTGGAGATTCCGAACCGATCGCACAGTTCCCTCTCCGACACCCGGCTCCCGGGCAGTAGTTCGCATCGCATGATCATGCCGCGGAGTTTGCCGACGACCTCGTCGTGGAGCCGCAACGGGATGGAAAGGGGCGCTGATGTCGTGACGATCAATCTCGAATCTCCTGCCGAATTGACGTGCGGCGGACCGCCGCGGATCGCACTTTCGCCGCCGACGAACTACGCAAGCGGTGGCGTCGGATTGGGCAATTTGCATTCAATATAACCCTAACATCATGTTTTAAAATAAGAATCTACTTAATAGAATTGGTACGCATCTTGCTACTCAGGCTTTGCGGGCGAATCCACCGCGAACGGAAAGGGATGCTGCCATGAAAGATATCATGAAGGATTGTGCTCTTCTCGCCGACCGGGACGTCGATCCCGCGCGTCGGGAATTCCTGCTTCAGGCTCTTGCGGCCGCGGGCACCGCAGGGCTTGCTTCTTTCGTCTTCGGCGTCAACGACGCCTTCGCCGCCGATGGCTCCGTTCCTGCCGACAAATCGGAAGCCGGCTACACGTTGACGGCCGCCTATGCGGCGAGCCCCCCGGCTGTCGACGAAATCGCCTTCACCATGGAAGTCGAGAACATGCTCGCACTGACCTATGGTGGCGACCTGATGCAGTACCGCCCGCAGCCGAGCGGCACGGAGGGCATTTATGCCTCGGCGATGAACGCCCCCGGCAACGAAGGCGTCACTGGGCGGTGGGTCGACAAGTGGGAAGGAAGTGAGGACTTCAAGACGTGGACGTTCCATATCCGGCCGGGCATCAAGAGTTGGGCGGGCAACGAAATGACCGCCGACGATATCGTCTGGACTTGGCAACGCGGCTTCGAGATGAAAGCCATACGGTCGTTCTTCGCAAGTGCGATGTTCCTGGCGAGCCCCGAAGATATCGAGATCGTCGACAAGTACACGCTGCGCTTCCATTTGAGCAAACCGTCGCCGGTTGTCCTGAAGCTGATGGCCATGAGCTACTTCGGCGGGCCGTTCGATTCCAAGCTCGCCAAGGAGCATGCAACAGCCAGCGACCCCTGGGCCAAGGACTGGCTGAAGAGCAATGATGCGGGCTTTGGCCCCTATCACATCACCAAGAACATTCCCGGCCAGGAGATGATGCTGGTCCGCAACGAGAATTATTTGCCGAAGCCGCCCATCTCCCGCATCCTCATCCGCATCGTGCCCGATCCGGCCACGCGTACCGCCCTCTTAGAGCGCGGCGCCGTCGACTATGCGATGCGCCTGCCGGAGCGCAGCCTGCAGGCGCTGGCCAAGAACGAGGGCGTGACGATCGTCCGTTCGAAGGCGAATTTCATTCCCTATATCGGCCCGGTACAGACCAACGAGATCATGGCCAAGACCAAGGTCCGGCAAGCCATGGCCTTCGCCACGCCCTTCGAGGAGATCCACGAGAAAGTCTATTTCGGTCAGGGCAGCCTGATCAAGAGCATCACGCCGGCGATCTTTCCGAACTATACCGACCAATACTGGCCGTACAAGCATGATGCGGATAGCGCGAAGGCGCTGCTGGCCGAGGCCGGCTATCCCAACGGCTTCGACCTGAAGCTCAGCTTCGACAATTCGATCGCCGAGATGGCCGAGACGGCCGTGCTTGTGAAGGCAGCCTATGACGCCGTCGGCATCCGCACGACGCTCGACCCCCTCCCGGCCGCAGTCTATTCGGAGCGGAAGCTTCGCCGTCAGCTCATGTGCCAGGTGGACAACTTCCAATGGCCGTGGATCGCGGACACCGGCTACACCGGATGGGTCTATCTCGGCCCGCCCGATACCACCGTGAACAATTCGGTCTACTTCAACAATCCGGAGTTCAACCAACTCGTCACCAAGATGATGGAGATGCCGCTCGGCGACGACCGGACAAAGATGGACCTGCGCGTGCAGGAGATCGCCGCCACCGAAGTGCCGTGGATCTTCCTCGTCGAGCCGGGTTGGCGGGAAGCCTTCAAGAAAGGCTGGACCAACTTCCACTGGTATCCGGACAACAACGTACACTTCGAGTGGCTCTACAAGGCCTGATCGTCGCGGGCCGGGTGCAATGCCCCGGCTCGTTCCAACGTCATTCCCCCAGCGACAGATTGACGGCCTCGATGCACAACCGCTTCCTTCTCTTTGCTACGAAACGACTGCTCTTCACTATCCCGCAGCTCTTCGCGGTTTCGGTGATTGTGTTCTTCCTGATCCGTCTGTTGCCCGGCGACCCGAGCTACTTGCTGGCCGGCCCCTATGCCTCGCCAGACCGGATCGTGGAGGTACGCGGCCAGCTTGGCCTCGACCAGCCGCTGGTCACACAGTACTTCCACTATCTCGCCCGCATCTTCGCCGGTGACTTCGGCACATCCTGGCGCACATCGCAGCCTGTGCTCGCCGATATTCAGCTGCGGCTCCCCGCCACCCTCGAGCTCGTCGTCCTCGCGGTCCTGCTGTCGATCGGTATCGGCATCCCCCTCGGCGTGGCAGTGGCGGTGAGCGAAGGGGGGGTGCTCAAGCGGATCGTATTCCTCTATGGCATGCTGGCTGGTTCGTTGCCGGACTTCTGGATCGGGCTCTTGATGATCCTGATCTTCTTCTACTTTCTGGGCTGGGTGCCGCCTCCCGTCGGGCAGCTCGACTTCGCCGTTTCGACGCCCGATCACGTCACCGGCGCCTATGCCCTGGATGCGCTCCTGACCGGCAATTGGGAAACGCTCCGCTCCGCCTTGGCGCAGCTCGTCTTGCCGGTGGCGACGCTCGTCCTTGTTTACATGCCGCTGGTGCTGAAGACCGCCCGCTCGACGATGGAGGAGATGCTGGAGTTGCATTTCATCCTGCAAGCGCGCGCCAGCGGTCTTTCACGGCGGATGCAGCTCCGCTACGCGCTTCGCAACGCACTCCCCCCGATCATCACTGTGATCGGCATCGAGTTTTGGTTCCTCCTCGGCGGCGCCGTGCTGGTGGAGACGATCTTCGCATGGGGAGGACTCGGCCAATACGCGGTCGAGTTGGTGATCAACTCGGACTACGCCCCACTCCAGGCGGTCGTGCTGGTGACGGCATTCTTCACCACGCTCGTGTTCCTGGTCGTTGACCTCCTCTACCACCTGCTCGACCCAAGGATCAGAGTCTGATGTTTCTGCGCTTCCTTGACAGCGATCTGTGGCGATTTGCGCGGTTGCGGCCGGGTATGCAGTTCGGCTTCGTCGTCGTGATCATAAACCTGCTGCTTGCCCTTCTCGGACCGGCGATTGCGCCATACCCCGTTGAGGCTCCTGCCGGCGCGAGCTTGCTGCCGCCCAGCCGAAGCCACTGGTTCGGCACGGACGTCTCCGGCATCGACATCCTGTCTCGCATGATCGCGGCGCCCCGGATCGACCTGACAATCGCGCTGGTCTCTACGACGATCGCCTTCGTCGCCGGCGTGGGGCTGGGCGTGATCTCCGGCTATTTCGCACAGGGGGAAAAGCCGGGGCGCATCGTCAGCGCCGGCATCATGCGGATCGCCGACATCGTGCAGGCCTTTCCGATGTTCGTGTTCGCCCTGGCGCTCGTCGGATTGAGCGGCCCTTCCACGACCAACGTCATCATCGCCCTCGCCTTCCTCAATATCCCGTTCTTCCTCCGCATCACGCGCGGGACGGTCCTGCAGGTGCGCTCGCGGACCTTCGTCGAAGCGGCGATCTGCGCCGGAAATAGCGAACTCCGCGCGGCTTTCGCCCATGTGATGCCGAACGCGCTTGCTCCCGCCCTCGTGCATTTTTCCACCACGATCGGCTTCTCGATATTGCTCACCGCAGGCCTCAGCTTCGTGGGTGCCGGCGTGCCTCCGCCGACACCCGAGCTCGGACTGATGATCCAGGTGGGCGCACAAAACATGATCACCGGTCATTGGTGGACCGCGCTGTTTCCCGGTCTGATGCTCGCGGTGAGTGTCCTCGCCTTCTCCCTATTCGGTGATCACCTGCGCGTCTTCCTCGATCCGACGAACAGGAGGTAGATGTGCCGGCACTTCTCGAAGTTGAGGATCTCAGCGTCGTTTACGAAGGCGATCGCAGAACCATTCCAATCCTGGATTCGATCAGCCTCAAGGTGGACGGCAGCCAAACCGTCGGTATCGTGGGCGAATTGGGCAGCGGCAAGTCCGTCCTGCTGACGGCGATCCTGGGGCTGCTTCCTCCACATTGGCATATCACGAGTGGAAGCATACGGCTCGCAGGGCAGGAACTCCGCGGCCGCGACGAGCGAGCGCTCGGCAAGATCCGCGGCAAGCAACTCGGCCTCGCGCTCGCCAATCCACGCCAGCACCTGAACCCCATCCTGTCGGTTGGCCGGCAGCTCGCCAACGTGATCCGCTCGCATGAGCCGCAGCCGCTCAATCAGGCGCTCTCGAAGGCCGTCGATCTTCTGCATGCCGTCGGCATTCCCGATCCAGTCGGGCGCCTGCAGGCCTATCCGCACGAGCTGTCCGGCGGCATGTGCCAGCGGGTGATCCTGGCGCTTGCGATCGCAAATGCGCCCCGCCTCCTGATGGTCGACGAGCCGACCAGCGGCCTTGATGTCACTATCTCCGTCCAAATCCTCGACCTCCTTCGCGAGTCAGTCCGCAATCTCGGCTCCGGCCTTGTTCTGGTGAGCCGCGATCTCGGGGTAGTCGCTCACTATTGCGAGCGCGTCGCCGTGATGCGGAGCGGCCGGATCGTGGAAGAAGCGCCCGTCCGCAGCTTTTTCGCCGCGCCGCGCGAGCTCTACAGCCAGCAGCTGCTTCGGGCCGCCGCGGCCGCGCGTGACGCCGACCTCACGATCGAGGCGCCGGACGGCGCTTCCGAGGTGTCGCAGGAAATGGCGGCGCCCGTTCTCGAGCTCGCCGGCCTGATCAAGCGCTTCCCGGTGAAGGGCGGGCGGCAGCTGACCGCCGTCAACGACGTCTCCTTTACCATCCGCCGCGGAGAGGCGGTCGCGCTGGTCGGCGAAAGCGGTTCGGGCAAGACGACGGTCGGCCGCTGCATCCTGCGGCTTCTCGATCCCAGCGAAGGCACAGTGTTCTTCAAGGGCAAGGACGTCACCTTGCTGCCGCGCGACCAGTTCCGGCAATTGCGCTCACGCATCCAGATGGTCTTCCAGGATCCGTTCGACAGCATGGACCCGCGTCAACGGCTCGGCGATGCGATCGCCGAACCGATCCGTCTGACCGGGAGCGCACCGCAGGCGGAACGACGTGCCCGGGTCGACGAGCTGCTGGAACTCGTGGGCTTGACCACCGCGGCGAGCAATCGCTACCCGCACCAGATGAGCGCGGGCGAACTCCAGCGCGTCGGTATCGCCCGGGCGATCGCCACTGACCCGGATCTCATCGTCTTTGATGAGCCGACCTCTGCCCTCGATGTCTCGGTGCGCGCAGAGATCCTCAATCTCCTCCGCGATCTGCAACGTCGGCTCGGCATCGCCTACCTATTCATCTCGCATGATCTGACGGCCGTCCGGCGGCTCTGCCACCGTACCGCCATCCTCTATCTCGGCAAGCTAGTGGAGATTGGCGAAACGGAGTCCCTCTTCGAGGCGCCGATGCATCCGTATTCGCGCGCGCTACTATCCTCGGTGCTCTACCCCGATCCCGAGCAAGTGCGTTCGCCCTTCGCGCTGACGGGAGAAATCCCGAGTCCCATCGACCTGCCTCCGGGCTGTGCTCTTCATACACGCTGCCCGATGGCGACGGAGCGCTGTAGCCAAGTGTCGCCGCCGCTCGAGGAGAAGACGCCCGGGCGCAGGCTCTCATGTCTGAATGTGCCGGCTTTGTCCTCGCTCGCCGCGCAGGTTCCATTTGAAATCCAGGAGTTTCCTTATGCACGACGATCAAATCGTCTGGTTGGGCGCCGTAGCGCTCGGCCGGTTGATCCGTAGCGGCGAAGTGACGGCGGTGCGTGCCGCGCGGGCTTATCTCAACCGCATCGAGCGGTTGAATCCATCGCTGGAGGCCTATGTCACGATTACGAAAGACCGCGCCCTCTCCGAAGCGGCTTCAGCTGACGCTGAGATCGCGGCCGGTGCCTGGCGCGGCCCGTTGCACGGTGTGCCCTATTGCTTGAAGGACATCGTCCAGACCGCCGGCATTCGGACCACTGCCGGCTCCTCCATCCTGACCGACTGGGTGCCGACGGAGGATGCGACGGTGGTGACCCGGCTCGTCGAGGCCGGCGCCGTGCTGCTCGGCAAGGTCAACACGCATGAATTCGCTTTCGGCGCGACAACCCAGACCGTTCAGGCCAAGACGAAGAACCCGTGGGACCTGAGCCGCTCCCCTGCGGGCTCATCGGGAGGCTCTGGTGCAGCCCTGGCCGCGGGCCTAGCGGCCTTTTCGATCGGCAGCGACACGGCAGGCTCCATCCGCGGGCCCGCTGCGTTCTGCGGCATAGCCGGCCTGAAACCGACATGGGGCCTGGTGAGCGCCGCCGGAGTTGTTGCGCAATCCTTCACATCCGATCACGTCGGCCCGATGGCGCGGCGGGTCGAAGACTTGGCGTGCCTCATGAGCGTCATTGCCGGCCCCGACTCCGCTGACCCGATCTGCCTTACCGGGCAGGCGCCGGATTTTCTGGCATGCGCCGCCGCCAAGCTGGACGTGATACGCGTCGGCGTCGTGGAGGAGTTCAAGTCCTTTCCCGTGCAGCCCGATGTTGGCGCCGCGTTCGAAGCGACGCTTCGCCGGCTCGAGGGGCTCGGCGCCAGGATCGTGCCGATCTCGCTCCCACTTCTGGGACGCGCGCCGGCGATCAACAACGCGATCGTCCCGCCCGAAACGATGGCGCAGCACCAGCTCTGGCAGGCCGACTGGTTCAAGGGCCACGAGATCCGTTACGGGGATGACGTGTCGGCGCTCCTGGCGATGGGAGCGGCCGTGCCCGGTACGGCCACTATCCTTGCCCAGCGCGATCGCATCGAACTGCGGCAGCAGTTCTCCTCCGCCTTTGCCGAAAAGGTCGATATCGTCCTGGCCCCGACTCTTCCCATGACCGCAACCCGCCCCGATCAAAAGACGGTCGACCTTGCCGGGAAGGAATACGGCATGATCGATTCCATCATCCAGTTCATGTGCGGTTTCAGTCTGGCCGGGGTGCCGACCCTAGCACTGCCGGTTGGCCTGGCGAATGACGGACTGCCCGTTAGCGTTCAGGTCGTCGGCCCGCATCTCCACGACGCCAGAGTGCTCGCCGTCGGGCTGGCGCTCGAGCAGGAGATCGGTCCTCTCCCCCACCCACCCATGATGTGAGGCAGCAGAACGAGGCGGCCTCAACGAACCTGCGCCGTCTCGCGATGCTCTCCGGCTTCGTTTGCGCACAACACATGGCGTCCGGTCACCAACCTGTCGGCCTGCCCGCAGTCAATCGCGGACGCGACCACCGGACACCGCATTCAAGTCGGGGGATGTTTGATTGACCGGCTTCGAATTTCTTCCCGTAGGGCTAAAAATATTGATCCGCGGCTCCGATCTGTTCGATCGAGGAATAGAACCACGTTGACTATTGTCCTAGCCCTTCTCTACCGACCGGTCGCGCAGGCGAAGTTCGGCGATAATCCGCTTGTGCATTTGCCAGCAATCATAGTTGTCATTGCGCAGGCGCAACTCGACCACCAACCTCGCAGGGCTCATCCAGGGCTTGCCTGCCATCTCACGCCGCTTCTTGATGGTAATAACGCAGGAGCCCGCCCAACCTCTCGCGACATTGCACAGCTCCCTCGCGGTGGATGTCTCTATTGCGAGGGAACAACAGGAAACGTTGTCCTTCCCCTGATGATTGCGCTCAGCATGGTAATGCTCGACGTATTCGCATAGCGCCCGCCGTAAGGAGCGCTCACCAAAGAGAATGATCTTCGACAAGCACTCCTCCTTCACCGATCTCACCCAGCGCTCCGCATAGGCATTCAGGTTCGGACTGCGCGCTGGCATCAGGCGTAAGATCTACGAGGCGCTTTGGGTTGCTGTTGCGGTCAACGACCTGAATAATTTGCCGCGTCTTTTTGGCCTGTTCTATCAGTGACGCAAAATATTCCTCGATGCTTTTCATCACTCAGGTTCACGTGGTTTTGGATGGTGTACACATCACTCTCTCCTATTGGTTATCGATTTTCAGTGTAAACGTGTGCTGGACTGAATTGGCCGGGTCACCGCCGACCTCTAGCCCGAAAATCTCACAGGTGTGAGCACATCGGAGCTCCCGAATCAGCGAAAGTTGTTGTGGCGCAACGACTTTAACGTGATTCGAGAGGAGCCCCGATGGCGACAGAGTGTCCCGGATATATTTGGATTTGAAGCCGTCGAAGGCCGCGCTGTTGTCGCGGCGTTTGACGGTGGTGCGATCACATCGGATGCGGGCGCGCTGCTGTTAGGGGCGACGGATCGGGTGATCCGGATGGTGGATCGGCTGGCATCGTGCTTCGTCGATCGGCGGTCCCAGGCGCAGGTCGAGCATTCGGTGGCGACGCTGGTGGGGCAGCGGATAATCGGGATTGCGCTCGGTTATGAGGACCTGTGGGTGGCGAATTGGCAACTTTGGCATAAATCGCCGCTGTGGTGCAGTCTTACGCAGATTGGGAGAGTAAGCCGAAGGGATTGCACCTCCGGCTTCTCGCAGAACAGTGCTTGAAACTCTCGCTTCACACTGCTCCCATCAGGCAGACATCTTTGTCTTTGTTGCATCCATCGTTTCATCCTGTTTCCAGTTGCACGTTAGATGCAACACCTGACACGATCCCTTTGCTCCAGCTCCATTACAGAACCTTCATTGCTCGTACGGATCGTTCCGCCCCAGTGCTCCACATCGGTACTTTCGCCTCATGGCTGTGACCACTTGTGCTTTTCCCTTTGCATTGGAACGACTGGTTCCTGCAGTTCCGTTTGAAAGCCTGTGTCAAATTCATGCCCCCTCTACGCCGACCGCCGCCTGCTCAGTAACCAGATATCCAGCAGACTTATCTCAGAAGTACCGGTCGCCTCTGATTTTGACGGCATTGTTATATTTACGACGCGTGATCGGAAGGTTTGCTTGCGCTCATCTCTATGACACTCACCTGCACGGTTTAATCCGTACTTTTCCTCCAACGCTCACGACCATGACACTTAATCATCGCCGCTTGGAGCGGTTTGACACCCGCCTCTGAAAGCCGATGCCGGTGGGCCGACCACCATCTTTCAAACAGCTTCCCTATGTTGTTAGGTCATTACTCCTCCCTCCATAGTTTTCTACAGCACACGCCGGCATGATAATTTCAACTCATGCGCGATCTGCTCCTCCTGGCGATCCATCTGCTCGTGACCCTCGCGAAACTCTTCGGCCCGGGCGGCACGCGCCAGGTCGCAGCTGAATCGCTCTTGCTCAAACATCAACTCCTGATCAGCAATCGCTCCCGACAGCGTGCGCCGAATCTCACCATGCTCGATCGCCTTGTGCTCGGGCTGACTACCCTCTTTGTGAGCCCACATCGCATTCCGAAGCTATCCGCGATGATCAAGCCGGCCACGCTATTCAAATTCCACAAGGCGCTGGTCCATCAAAAATACCGTCTGCTGTTCTCCTCTTCCCGCCGGAAACGAAAGCCCGGACCGAAAGGCCCTTCCACGCAACTCATCGCGGCCATCGTCGAGATGAAGCGCCGGAATCCAAAGTTCGGTTGCGTCCGCATCGCCCAGCAGATCAATTACGCTTTTGGTATCAAAATTGACAAAGATGTCGTGCGTCGCGTGCTTGCCACACACTGACGACCCGAGCCGGGTGCCGATGGTCCGTCATGGCTAACTCTCATCGCTCACGCCAAAGACAGCGTCTGGTCGGTCGATTTGTTCCGCGTTGAATCGATCCTCCTGCGGAGCCATTGGGTGATGCTGGTCATGGACGTCTTCACTCGTCGAATCATTGGGTTCGGCATCGCTCCCACGTCCATTGATGGCATGTCGGTGTGCCGCATGTTCAATTGCGCCACTGCTGGGCAACCGAAACCGAAATACCTCAGTACGGATCACGATCCCCTCTTTCGTTTTCACCGCTGGCTCGCAAACTTGCGCGTGCTGGAGATCGAGGAAATTAAATCGGTTCCGTCCGCTCCGGTTTCACATCCGTTCGTCGAGCGTCTCATCGGAACAATCCGGCGGGAGTACTTTGATCGGGTATTTTTTTGGAACGCCGCGGACTTGGCGCGCAAGCTGCACGATTACAAAATGTATTACAACTCGCATCGAGTCCATCGTTCGCTCGGCGGCTCGACCCCCGCGCTACGCGCCGGCGTATCCTCAGCTGTTGCAGCCTCGCTTGACCGTCACGCGTGGCGGCCACATTGCCGCGGTCTGTTTCAGACTCCGATCGCCGCCTGACTTATATTTCGCCACCCACAGGCACCCTTCGAGACTGTCGCTATCTCCTGCATGACCGCGACACGAAGTACACCATCTCCTTCCGAGCGATCATCGAGTCAGGCCGGGTCAAGACGCTCCCGCTGCCTGCACGAAGTCCGAACCTGAACGCCTATGCCGAACGCTGGGTGAGATCGGTCAAGGAGGAGTGTTTGTCGAAGATCATTGTCTTTGGTGAGCGCTCCCTGCGGCGAGCGCTGAGTGAGTATGTGGCGCATTACCAGGCCGAGCGGAATCATCAAGGAAAGTCCAACGTCCTGTTATTCCGTCGGGTTACGCAAACGCGTCACGAGGAGCCGGTACAATGTCGCGAGAGGCTGGGTGGGCTCCTAAACTATTACCATCAAGAGGCGGCGTGAGCAGCTGGAAGAGTCCCGGATCAACATTTGGCAATGGCCGGTGGGCCGATGCTTCTCATCAGTCCGCAAAGCTAAGCTTCGTGATCAAATGGGGCTGACCAATGACACCGATCAAATCCAGGCCGCTGATCGATCAGGAGATCGAGGAACTTGACGCGTTTCTGCTTTCCGACGACGGCCTCGAAAATGCAATGGATGTGTCCGGCCTCGACGGCTTTCTCTGCGCAGTGCTATCGGGGCCGAAGGTCATCATGCCGTCGGAATGGATGCGGTGGGTTTGGGATTCTACGGAAGGCAAGCAGTCTCCGGAGTTTACGAGCGAGAAGCAAGCGCAACGCACCCTTGACCTACTGATGCGCCACGCGAACGATATTGCAATCACGTTGACCCAGTTCCCGCAGTATTATGAGCCGCTTTACTTAGCACGCGACCACAAAGGACGCACTGTGTCGATTGTCGACGAGTGGTGCTGCGGCTACGTCAAGGGCATCGCACTCGACCCTTCGGGTTGGCAACCGCTCTTCGAAGCGCATCCCGACTGGTTCGAGGCCATCCATCTCTACGGCACCGAAAGCGGCTGGGACAGGCTGAAGGAATTAGTCGAGGCTTACCAGGATGCCGATGCGAGACATCAGGCGTTCGTGGAATTGATAGCGCCAGCCGCCCGCGACATCCATGCGTACTGGCTTGCCCGCCGTGCACCTGCGAGAGACACCATCGACGATACGCGACGACCGATTCACAACGTGCTCGTTCCCGGCCGCAACGACCCATGCCTCTGTGGCTCTGGCAAGAAGTTCAAGCACTGCCATGGAGCACTGAAATTGTTGCACTAACCTGCGGTATCCAAGAATTGCTCGCGATCCCCGTCGTACCTGCTCAAGCGTCCACGGCAAGCTTGTTGTGCAACATCGGCCCAAGACCAAAAATGTTGGAACGCTGCCGCCTTTGAGCAGTCTCAATTTTTTGACCATACGGCATCACATGTTCCTCGCACGCGCGGGGCTTGCCAAGATTCTTGATGACACCCTCAAGACATTCGGCTGGCCACGGGATTGAAAGCGGCGACGGATGTAGCGTCAAAAAGCCGCGCGGTACGCGGAGAGTAGGATGTGCGTCGGTCCGAGAGTTGGAATGAACTACGCGGGTTTCTGACGGCAAAAAGGAAAAGGCCTCCGAGAGTGAAGGCCAGTGATGCATGAAAACCGCAAGCAGCAGAATGATCGGCAGCGGCACGCCGATAAGCCAAAGCAGTGCACCTTTTCCAAAGCCCATGTGAGTTCCCTATTGATGTGAGTTACGCTCAGGGAGGCGAAAGGTTCCATTGAAGGAACTGACAAAGCTAGGCGACATACGCTCTTGGGCACGGAAATAGCTCATCGATCGAGACGGGTTTGTTCGAGTGTTTAGAAGGGTACAGCAGTTCTCCAACTCTTCCTTGGTGGAAGATTTTCCGACAAGGACCAACAAGCACCGGCGCCTCTACTACTTCAGATCTGG
This sequence comes from uncultured Alphaproteobacteria bacterium, assembly GCA_963822795.1. Taxonomy (GTDB): domain Bacteria; phylum Pseudomonadota; class Alphaproteobacteria; order Rhizobiales; family Xanthobacteraceae; genus Bradyrhizobium. The sequence goes on along the minus strand of CAWGJM010000036.1, from coordinate 51,969 downwards.
ACGTGTATCGGCGAGGCGGGTCGCAATCGACTCCGCCGCAGCCTAAAGTTTGTTCACGGATTTAAGGAACTAAGGAGAGCTCGTGGTCTTTCCCAATGGAACTTCTTTTGGTCGATTGGAGCGGTAGTGAGAATTCGAGCAGGCTACGATATCGCCTTTCAATGCCCTCAGGCCGTCCCGATGATACTGATGCTTTCGGTGCATCCTTCGCGTCAAAGCGACCTTCTTAGTGACCACGTAATTCGCTTTTCGTCGGGCGTGAAATCGCGGGATTACCGCGACGCTTTCGGTAACGTATGCACGCGCCTGGTCGCACCGGCCGGTCTCTTGGAAATCCACAATGAGTTTAGCATCCAGGACACGGGGCTGCCGGATGAGGAACTACCATCGGCACAGCAGTGGGAAATCGAGACGTTACCCGATGACGTACTCACGTTTCTCTTGGCAAGCAGATATTGCGACACAGAAAAGCTCTCCAACTTGGCATGGTCAATGTTCGGCGGCATTCAGGGTGGTTGGCAACGGGTGCGAGCCATTTGTGACTACGCCCACGAGCGCATCGAATTTGGGTATCATCACGCAAGGGCAGACCGAACTGCTTCTGAAGGCCATACAGAACGGATTGGGGTATGCCGCGATTTCGCGCATCTTGCTGTTACCCTCTGCAGATGCATGAATATTCCAGCGCGCTATTGTACCGGCTACCTTGGTGATATCGGGGTGCCGATTGATCCGGCCCCGATGGACTTCAGCGCCTGGTTTGAGGTGTTCCTGGACGGCCGCTGGTTTACCTTCGATGCCCGTCACAATCATCCGCGGATCGGCCGCATCGTCATAGCTCGTGGACGCGATGCCGCGGACGTCGCCATTTCGACCGCGTTTGGACCGGCCGCGTTGGCACGGTTCAAGGTGATAACTGACGACCTCAAATCGCAAAACAGAGAGCTTTCCGAGAACCAGGTCCAAGCGTGAGGCAGAATTATCGATCGTCCCGTCTACGGATAAGCCTCCACGTGCGCCGTCAGCTAGAATCTCAATGCTTCCCTCAGTTAGAAAAGGTGAAGCGCTCGTCCGATAGCCCTGTGCAAGAAATATCTCTTCAACCACGTGAGCGAGCCCCCTGCTAATCTGCGGTGTCACAGATTGGAGCCTGAAGACGCTCACTGACGCGGAAAGGTCACGAGTTGATACCGAACATCCTGTACGTTCGACCGTCGAAGAACTCCGCCAATTAAAGCGGCCGCCGCAGATTGGAACGGCAAGCCCTCGGCAGAGTGAGGTGCGCTTGGAGGATGAAAAGAAGATGTTTGCCATCCAGGGCCGTACAAGACGCGGTAGCGCGTCATGTAGATAATCGCATGCCTATCAATGTATGGCCATCGTAGCCGCCTGGGGAGCTTCGCACAATGCGCCCTAGTCGTCCCCGTCATTGAAAATGACGGCAACTTCTGAATCTCTGTCGCCGCAAGCCAGCGATGGAGGTGATTCGTGGCCGGGAAAGAGATCGCCGTCAAGAAGTACGTAGTGCGGTTGACCGCGGAGGAACGTGGCCAACTCGATGAGTTGATCAGCAAAGGTAAGCGTTCTGCGCAGCTGCTGACGAAGGCGCGCATTCTCTTGAAGGCGGACGTGTCGGATGCGGGCGAAGGCTGGAGCGACAGCCGGATTGCCGCGGCGCTGGACACCAGCATCGCCGATATCGAGCGGACCAGGCGCCAGCTGGTCGAGGAAGGGTTCGAGGCGGTGTTGACCCGTAAAATACAATCCCAATTCCGCCCGTCCACGTATTTTCGACGGCGCGGCGGAAGCAAAGCTGATCGCACTGACACTCTCTCCGGCCCCGGAGAGTTTCGCCCGTTGGAGCCTGCGCCTGCTCGAGGAGAAGGTCGTTGAACTGCCACATTGTCGAGCGCGCCAGCGACAACACGATCGGGCGAACGCTAAAAAAAACATTCTCAAACCGCACCTCAAGCAGCAATGGGTGATTCCACCGGACGCCAGCGCGGCCTTTGTCGCCAACATGGAAGACGTGCTGGAGGTCTATCAGAGGCCGCACGATCCGCAGCGTCCGCTCGTGTGTCTCGACGAGACCTCCAAGCAGCTGATCGTTGAGACGCGCGCGCCGATCCCTGCGAAGCAGGGACGCAAGGCGCGTCACGATTACGAATACCAACGCAATGGTGTCGCCAATCTATTCATGGTGTTCGCGCCGCTGGAAGGCTGGCGGCATGTGAAAGTGAGCGACCGGCACACCGCCATCGATTATGCTCATACGCTCAGGGATCTGTCGGACCTGCATTTTCCCGACGCGGCGAAGATCGTGCTGGTGCAGGACAATCTCAACACCCACAAGCCAGCCTCGCTCTACGAAGCCTTCCCCGCTCCTGAGGCCCGCCGGCTCGTCGAGCGCTTCGGGAGAGTAGGCCGAGATATTGCAACCTCGGCCTCTCGCAGAACTGGACGTGACACTCTCGCGTCATCCAGCTCCCATCAGGCAAACATGCCGGTTATACCGAGCTTCCAATGTACGAACAGTCTGTGTCGTTTGACAGCAATGGACTCAATCAACCGACCGGCCTGTATTTTCGCGCCTCTATAGCTCTTATACTTTCGCATGACCCACGCGACCAATGTGGCGTTGACGTAATGCCATATCGGTCGCAAAGCTGACGGGGTATAGGCTCCATAGTAGTTCAACCAGCCTAGAAGGACTGGATTGATCTCCTGAGCTATATCCGCCAGCTCTACATGCGTGCGTCTGCGAAGTTGTAGCTCCTTGATCGTCTTCCGCATCGACTTGAGAGACGACGCACTGACCTGTGGTATGAAGTTTGTGAAAACTTCTTTGGTTTTCTTGTTTTTCACAGCCTTTGGTCCAAAGCGATATCCGAGGAAGTCAAACATCGTATTCGGATATTTACCTTTGCGTTTCGCATCTTTGCAGTAGACGATCTTGGTTTTGTCCGGATGCATTTCAAGGTGGCATTCGGCGAACCGAGCTGCAAGCTTTGCCTTTACGGCTGTGGCTTCAGCTTCTGTTCGACAATGTACCAACCCGTCATCCGCATACCGGCACCAAGGGAGGTCTGGGTACTCTCGTGCCATCCATGCATCAAACGCGTAGTGCAGAAAAAGATTCGCGAGTACAGGACTGACAACACCGCCTTGCGGAGTGCCTTTGGACCTCTCGATCCGCGTGCCATCCTCCATTTCCATCGGCGCTGTCAGCCATCTTTCGATGTACAGCAAACTCCATTTGCACTTCACGTGTTTGCGAACGGCACGTAATAACAGTGTGTGGTCGATGTTGTCGAAAAGGCCGCGGATATCAAATTCAAGCACAAAGTCGTACTGCCAGCACCGCTTGCGCGTTACCCCTACGGCATCTATGGCCGATTTATTCGGCCGATACCCATAGGAATCCGGCAGAAAGATAGGCTCGACTTCTCTTTCCACGATCTTCTTGACCACCATCTGCGCCACACGATCTGCCACTGTGGGCACCCCCAAAATGCGTTGTCCGCCAGTCTTTTTCGGAATGGAAACAGCGCGCACCGGTGGCGGAAAGTAGCTACCTGAGCTCATTCGGTTCCAGATCTTATACAGATTCCGCATAAGATCTTTGTCGAACATCTCGAGTGACTGCCCATCCACCCCGGCCGCGCCCGCATTGGCTTTGACCGCTTTGTAGGCGTCGTACACTAACTTCTTGTCGATATTAAACGGCTTCGTCTTTGTTGCATCCATCGTTTCATCCTGTTTCCAGTTGCACGTTAGATGCAACACCTGACACGATCCCTTTGCTCCAGTTCCATTACAGAACCTTCAGCGCTCGTACGGATCGTTCCGCCCCAGTGCTCTACATCGGTACTTTCGCCTCGTGGCTGCGACCACTTGTGCTTTTCCCTTTGCATTAGAACGACTGGTTCCTGCAGTTCCGTTTGAAAGCCTGTGTCAAATTCATGCCCCCTCTACGCCGACCGCCGCCTGCCCAGTAACCAGATATCCGGCAGACTTTTCTCAGAAGTACCATTCGCCTCTGATTTTGACGGCATTGTTGTGTTTACGACGCGTGATCGGAGGGTTTGCTTGCGCTCATCTCTTTGACACTCACCTGCACGGTTTACTCCGTACTTTTCCTCCAACGCTCACGACCATGACACTTAATCATCGCCGCTTGGAGCGGTTTGACACCCGCCTCTGAAAGCCGATGCCGGTGGGCCGACCACCATCTTTCAAACAGCTTCCCTATGTTGTTAGGTCATTGCTCCTCCCTCCATAGTTTTCTGCAGCACACAATGGCATTACACGCCCAAGCACGGCAGCTGGCTCGACATGGCCGAATCCGAGCTCGGCGTTCTCGCGTCCCAATGTCTGAACCGCCGCATCGCCGACAAGAAAATCCTCGCCCGCGAAGTCAACGCATGGCAGGACCACCGAAACAAGCACCATGCCAAGGCCCAACTGGCAATTCAAAACCGCCGACGCCCGCGTCAAGCTGAAGAGACTGTACCCTCAGTTCGAATGACTCGGGCGACTAGCTATAGCTAGCTGGTGTGCCCTCGATCAGCTGGCCTTGGCTGGCGCTCGTCGCGGCCTTCGCTCCGCTGCCCCGCCAGGCCAGCGAAGACCACGGCGACGACCGCAATGGAGATGACGATGACGGCGCCTGAAAATGCGTAGATGGTCGGCGAGGCGCCGGAATTCATCGCGCCGAACATATAAAGCGGAAGCGTGTTCTGGCGACCGACGAGGTAGTAGGCGCGCGCGTGCTCGTTCAGCGAAAGGAGGAACGCAAAGACGAAACTGGAGATCAGATTGGCGCGCATGAGCGGCAGGGTTATGTCGACGAAGGCCCGCATCGGGCCGGCGCCGAGGTCACGGGCCGCCGCGATAGTGGTCGGCTTGACCGCCGACAGGCCGATGAGGGATACCACAGCGGCGAACGGCAGCGTCCAGAGAAGATGTCCGATTGTTATCGTGACCCAAGACGGGGTGAGGCCGACAACTCTCAGAGCCGCCGACAGGCCGAGGCCCTCCATCGTGCCGGGCACGAGCATGGCGGAGAGAACGACAAGGAGGAATATGCCCCGCATGCGTGTCATCGCCCGGTAGGCGAGCGCGGCCGAGAGCCCGATCGGCGTTGCCAGCGCGGCTGTTCCGAGCCCGACCAGCGCGCTTTGCTCGAGAGCGCCGGCGAGTCGGCGATCTTCGAGAAGCGCAAGATACCATGTGAGGCTATAGCGGCTCGGCGGAACCAGCCCAAGCTGCGCGTCCGGGTTCAGGGATGCAAGCAACAGGTACAGTACCGGCGCATACATGATCGTCAGGCACAGCGCCGCGATGGCGCTGAACAGCAACCGGCCGCCGCTCGTGCGTCCTGTGACGATTGAATCGAAGCTCATATGCCGAGGCTTTCGAACAGGCGCGACAGCCTGAGCGCGCGATTTGCGACGGTGATGAGGACTATGAGCAGCGTGACGACAACTGTCGCGATCGCGAAGGCGAGAGGGAAATTCACGACCCTCAATACATCGTTGATCATGATGGAAATGGAGGAAGCACCCGCGCCACCAAGAAGCTGGATCTCCATCGACGTGCCGACAGCGACGACGAATACGAACAGAAAGCCGGCGACGATTCCCGGCATGACGAGCGGCAGGACAATGGTTGAGAACATCGTCCAGAAGCCTGCACCAAGGTCCTGGCTTGCGCGAATGACCGAATGTTCGATCCGCGCGAATGCCAGCACAATTGGGATGATCGCGAACGGGAGATAGGCGGCCACCATCCCGAGCACGACCGCGAAATCGGAGAACAACAGCCATTCGACCGGCGTCTGCACAATTCCAAGAACTCATTAGCGCGTTGTTGACGACGCCGTGTCGACCAAGCACGAGGCGCCATGCAAAGGCGCGCACGAGGCCGCTCGTGAAGAACGGAATGGTGAACAGTGCGAGCAGGAGCGCAGCGCGCCGTGGCCCGCTCATCAGACCGACAACCGTCGCGGCCGGAACAGCGAGGAGCGTGGAAGCCGCGGTCGTCAGTGCTGCGAGGCCCGCTGTGCGGAGAAAGACGGTTGCTCGTCCGTCCTCGAGGAGGGCCGCATAGGACGCGAGTGACCAGGCGGGCTTGATCCAGTAGGTATCAGGATCGAAACTCCAGAAACTCCACGTCGCCATCAGTGCCAGCGGAATGAAGCCCAGGCCAACAAGGACCGCGAGCGACGGGAGCGCAAGGAGGAAGGTGGTCGGCCGCCAGCGAGCGCCTACGTTTTCGTGGCCCCCCGATTCGTCAGGCACTAGGCATTCCTCAGCCTCTGCCACCAGGTCTCGTAAAGCTGAAAATTGTCCGGCCGCGTGTTTTGCCAGTAGACCTTGCCGGCAAACTTTTTTTTCACATGCTCGCCCAGTTCCCCGACCCTTGCCGGATCGAAAGCACTCGAATTAGCCGTCGCATAGGCCACGTTGTTGTCGGTGGGAATGACGTAGCCGCGCAGCATGCCAAGCTTGCAGCCGTAGAACCCCGAGAGAAGGGCATTGACGAGCCGGTGGGCCGCCTTTGAGCGTCCGCGGTTCACCGCACCCTTCAGCAGGATGGTATTGTTGCCCCACGCCTCATAGCCCTCCTTCGGCACGGCATAGTAGCAATCGACACCCCGCATCCGCGCGGCATAAACGATGGGCTCCCAGCCGGTCATCACCCAGACCTCCTGGTTGGCGACGAGCTGGAGACCCTGTTCCCAACCGTTCCAGAACGTGCGGAACTGTCCGTCTCGCTTGTGCTTGATCAGGAATTCCACGACCAGCCCGAGCTCATCTGCGGTCAGGTTGCCGGGCTCGGCAATCTTCGCATTCTCGGAGTTCTTCAGATAGATGGCGGTAAAGATGACGCTGTTGATCCAGGCGTCTTCCATGGCGGTCTTGCCCTTCAACTTCGGGTCGAAGATGACGCCGTAACTATCGACGCTGCCAGCCTTGTCTCTGAGGGCGATGATGGAATTGGCATTGATGACGGTCGGAATTCCGTAGGTCTTGCCTTCGTAAGTCAGGTAGGGAATGTCCTTCGCCCACTGCCATAGGCTCGCATAATTCGGGATTTGCGAAAGGTCCCAGGGCGCAATCAAACCGCGTCTCGCCAGTTCCTTTTCGCTGCCTCCCTGGAGCCCTCCAATGTCATAAATATCGTTGGCATTGCCAACGGCCAGTTTGGCAACGACCGGGCCGGGGTCGTTGCCGTTATCGGTGAAGTTGACTTTGACACCGCTGTCGTTTGCAACGATCGTCCAGCCGTCGTCGCCGATATCGAGCGTGCCGGTTGCCCAAAAATTGATCTCGTCCGCCGCTCGCGCGGCGCGCGGCATGCCCAAACTCCCGGTTGCCAGCGCGGCAGCACCAAGAACACCGTTGTCAACAAGCTGGCGGCGTGTCAGCTGGGAGAAAACGCCCAGGGCAGGGCCATTCCCGCTATGGTGCGCCATTGTCATCCTCCTCGGGGCCACCCGGTTTGATACATACTATAATTCAGGCGCCTTGGCAGCGGCGGCACCTCGCAGATATCAGGGCTCGACCAGGACGTCCGGTACAAGCAGTGGCTTCATGGGCTGCCAGACAATCTCGATGCTGCTGCCTGATTCGGGTACCGGCACTTCCCGATCTGCGGAGATGAGAAACTTGAGCGATTGACCGTCGACCAATCGCGTCTTCACCTCGACGTCTCGACCCTTGTAGGCGGTGGAGATGACCGTGACCGGCCCGAGATCGCTTCCTTCATTGGGGTGTGCGATCCTGATCCGTTCGGGTCGCAGGACCAGCACATAGCCGTTCGCCACTTCACGGCTGACTGGCGGCTCGCAGGGGATGTCTCGTCCAGCCACATGCGCATGCCAATCGGGAACCCCGGATTCGACACGTTCCGGCTTCAATATTGCGTCGAACCCAACGAATCGTGCGATGAAGGCGTTGGCCGGTCGTTCGAACAATTCGCGCGGCGTACCGATCTGCTCGATTCGGCCCGCCCGCAAAACCGCAATTCGATCGCTCAGAGACAGCGCCTCATCCTGGTTGTGAGTGACGGCGAGCATGGTCGCGCCGAGCCGTCGATGCAGGCGACTGATCTCGTCGCGCAGCTGCTGGCGCAACCGCTCATCGAGCCCCGTTAATGGCTCGTCGAGCAGAAGAACAGCAGGTTCGAGCACCAGCGCGCGGGCGAGCGCCACGCGTTGACGTTGCCCCCCGGAAAGCTGGTGTATGCGGCGCCGCTCGTAGCCTTCAAGGGCAACGATATCAAGCATCTCCGCGGTGCGCTTGCTCCGCGTCCACGCGTCCACGCCGCGCACCTTGAGACCATAGGCGACGTTCTCGGCAACGGTCATGTGCGGAAATAGGCCGAGGTCCTGAAAGATCGTGTTGCACGGCCGCTTGTTGGGCGGGAGCGCCGTCATGTCCGTACCGCCGAAGAGAATGCGGCCGGCGTTCGGCTGCAGGAAGCCGCCGATCATTTGCAATATCGTGCTCTTGCCGGAGCCGGAGGGACCCAGCAGCGTGACGAAGCTTCCCTGCGGCACCTCCAACGAAATGTCGGACACGACGGGTTCGTCGTAGATCTTGGTCACACGATCGAGTGCTATGGCGGCATGCGAATTCATCCGGCCTCCTCGATCGACAGGAAACCGAGACAGTCAATGGCCAATGTTGTGCGCGTTTGTTGTATCCGCCGATCCGAGCGGCAGAACGAATTGCACGCGCGCGCCGGTCCTGCCGTCTGACGAGGCCGAAAGTCGACCGCCGTGACGCTGAACGATCATGCGGCAGATCGCAAGGCCCAAACCCATCCCATTCGCCTTCGTCGTGACAAATGCATCGAATATGCTGTTCAATCGTGCCGGATCAATTCCCGGTCCTGAATCCTCGACCGCGACCACAATTGTGTCGTGCCCCTGAGGCTGTGTACTCATCCGCAGCAGCCGCGTTCTATCCGTCGTGGTGGCCATGGCTTCGATCGCATTGTGGACCAGGTTGAAGACGACTTGTCGCAATTGAGCATGGTGGCCGTCGACCGGCGGCAGGTCGAACGCAAATTCGGTTTCGGTCGCAACACCGTGATCCTTCAACTCTCCGTGCAGCGATTGCAGCACGTCAAGTGCAATCTCGTTGACATCGACCGGCAGTCGCTTCTGATCGCCCCTCTGAAACAGGGCGCTGATGCTGACGAACAGCTCGCTCGCGTGACGGCAGTCGGTGACGATTCGGTTCAGAATTGCCCGCAACTCGTCAAGATCGGGGGGCGTCATCTCAAGAAAGCGCATTGCAGCACTGCCGCCGTTCGCAATGGCCGCCAGGGGTTGGCGTACTTCGTGGGCGATCGAAGCCGTGGCCGCCTCGACGTTCAGCAGTTTGTTGTCTCGTTCGCGCTGCAGCGTCTCAACCGCCTCACGCAGGGCGAGTTCGGTCCGTCGAAGGTCCGTGATGTCCGCCGAGATGCCGCAAACTCCCTCGACCTCTCCGCTGTCTGAAATCAGCGGCACCTTCTTGGACAGGAGCAGCCGCTCACCCGCAGGCGTCTTCGACATCTCCTCGGATTCCGACAGGTTGCCCGTCATCATGGCGGCGAGGTCGTTCTTTCGATACTGCTCGGCGATTTCTATGGGAAACACGTCAAAGTCGGTTCTGCCGAGACACTGCTCCCGCGTCACATTGCACAATATCTCCATGCCTCGATTGAGGTAGGTGTAGCGACCATCTTTCCGCTTGGCGTAAATGCTCGCGGCGCTGTTTTCGAGTACGGTGTGCAAAAGGAGATGATTTTCCCGCAACGTCTCGTAGAGAGTTTCGATCCGCTGCTTCACGTCCACAAAATGCTTGCGTGCTTTTGACTCCGCGAGCTCCGCCTCAAGAGCATCAATTTCGCGTTTAAGTTCGGCATAGTGTAGTTCAAATTCCGGTTGCGACATTGGGATGCTCGGTCCAACCGGCTTTCGCGACCTGACACTCAATCAGCAACGCGCGTTCACTTGCGGCCACGGCGATCACGCTCATGCAGGAACGCGCGGACGCTACTACGATTGCGGTGGGTGTTCAATCTCGCGTATCGCTTGATGGTATCATAGTACTATAACCCGAGTTCGACTTTGCTTGATCGTTGCGCAACGGGAGTACGCGCGCGTCAGCATCGCATGCCGCTCACGACGGAAGTGCGGTCGCGAGCCGGTCGTGGAGAATGGTGGACTTCCACGTACGAGCCCGATCGGTCTGCCACGGCGCTGTTTGGGTGTGGCAGCGCGAGCTCTCTTCATTTCCGCATCGCCCAACTACGAGGCACAGGCCCCGTCGGGAAGGGAGAGCTCTGCAGGCGCAGGCGCGAGAGCGAATCCTGCCAAGCCAGCGCTTCCGTTTTGTGGCCGTGCTGGCCCCGTCGAGTCCCTCCGTCTTGTGCAAGCACCACCAGCATACTAAATTGATGTCCCGATTCCGAAGTTCGCAAAACTTTGCAGCACGCTCTCATGCGAACTTCAGAATCAAAGGGACACCAGCAAACCTATGATTCTAGCGCCCCTTTTGAACCCGAAGTTCGCAATCGGAGTCGCGGCAAACTTATGGGAACTTCGGGTTCGGGGGACTAGAGCCAAAAGCCGATGGACTCCGCAATGACAAAAAGAGCTCTCATTGCGATCGTCGATGACGATGAATCCATGCGCGTTTCGACCGCAACACTCATACGATCGTTCGGATTCGCTGCCCGCGGTTTTGCATCCGCGGAAGAGTTTCTGCAGTCGCCTGAGCTCGGCGAAACGTCCTGCCTCATTTCCGACGTTCAGATGCCGGGCATTGGCGGTCTAGAGTTACAGAAACGACTGGTGTCCGAAAATCGTCGAACTCCAATGATCTTTATTACCGGCTTTCCGGATCCGCGAATCCAGGAGCGGGCACTTGCGGGCGGGGCCGTCTGCTTTCTCACGAAGCCTTTCGACGAACAGACCCTCATTCAATGTGTCGATCGCGCCCTCAATCGGTCCAACGGTTGAGCGGATTTCACGCGGGTGTCCTGGCGTCCCGTCAGTCGGGAGGGATGGGAGTGGGCATCAGTTGATCCCGCGCTGGCAGCACGCTCGTTCGGCTACACCGACAATGATCAGGACCCTTCAGAGAAAGCTATACCGCAAGGCGAAGGCGGAGCCTCCCTTCCGCTTTTACCTGCTCTACGAGAAGATTTGCCGCCTCGAGAGGTGTGTGACCACGCGGGATATCGAACTTGTGCTTCATGTTGAAAAACCACTCTACTGGAACGCAACAACTATCAACTCGAACGCCTGTTCCGAATTAAAATCAGCCTATATTTAGGCATGAGGCGGGCGCTAAAAGGTTCACTGCAGAACTTCATATTCGAAAGCAAGGCCCGCGGGGTCGTGTGTTGCGAACCATCGCCGAGCGGCTATCTCGTTCGCAAAGACCTTGATAAGTATGGAGTCGCCAACTTTCTTTGAAGCGGCGATGTAAATCCGAACGGTTTTCATTTAGATAGCTATGAGTCCTTCGAGTGTTGCGATCTGCGTTACCGCCTCTAGAATTCGATCATAGAGGTTCGCCGTCTGCGGACAACGAAAGTCGCGGATTAAGCTTGATGTCTGCGCTCGCCGTTAATTCGGGAACTAGCAGTCAGAGCGTAGTCAACTCACCTTGCGTAATACCAAACGCTTCATTTGGGCGAGGTCGAGATAGCACTCCGCCAGCTCCAACAGGTTCGCCTTCTTCAGCTCGTCGGGTGCGGCAGCACGTCGTGGCGCAGTGCTTCTGCGAGTTCGTCGCACCCGCCGGCGGTCAAATGTCTCTCGTGTTCGAAGCTCATGAATTGTGCTCAAGCACCGCTGAGAACGCGGCACCCACGACACAAGAGGGTATTTGAGCCAGTTGCTCTCGCTAGCTCAAGGTTCAGCCAAATACTTACCTGAACCTTACGACACTCGACGGGCCGATGCGGTTTACTCCAGAACGTCATATTCGAACGCGACGCCTTCAGGATCGTTCTCTTCGAACCACCTTTCAGCGGCCTCCTGATTGGCGAACACCTTCACGTAATCAACGTCACCGACTTCCTTCGCTGTGTTGATGTAGACGAACACGGTCATCGGTCCCTCGCTAGCTTGCGGCGCCGCCCCCAATGATGGTCCTTGCGCGGTGGATCAAACACCCGTTCGACATGGCGGTTCAATGCCTTCATGATGCCGATCCGCGCAAGCATCGTCGGTCCGCCTGACGTCGCCACCAGGATCAAGGTTTGCATCGCGGCCTGCCATTCTGGCGCTTCGTGCTCGGCCTTTGGCAGCTTGGTGATGTACGTCCCGGCATCCTTGAGTGTGACGAGCTCGCGACCGCGGCAGCAGCGAGCCGCTGTCTCAGCGCCGTCCTAGTGGCAATCTCAACCAAAAGGCTTTGAGCCTTACCGAATTGACGGAGCGATTTAGCTGCTTGGCGATGAGTTCGAAGGTCTCAATCCTTGATAGATCCCTAAGCGTGCGAACATCCTGCTCTGTCCAGGATCGCCTGGCTCGCCGATCGATGCCTCGCGTATCTTGAGAGGCCGATGGATGAGGCTCAAGCTCTCGTCGAAATTTTTGCGCACGCGCCTTGACCGCAGCTAAGTCTCGTCCAAACTCGACGGAGATAACAGAGAATGAGACGGCGAGGCTAAAAGTTCGCACAAGCGAATGTCATCCTCAGGGGTCCAATGTCTGTTACGATTTTGCGCCATGATCGAACGTGCGGTAGACATCGACCACAGCGATCAGCGTCAGCACCGAGAGTACTATTAGCCCTACTATCATCGCGTCGCTCCAAAACTGTTGGAGCTATGATACATCCGCGGTTTGCGTCATCCGCGCTCAAAAGATGCTCTTCTACCTCAAAGTTTAGGCAACGCTAGCCACCCGTGAGGGCTTGGCAGACTAGGCGGGCTTTTTGCCCCAAGGTCTCGCCCCGTCGGTCGACGGCAGGCCGAGCGTCTCTCGAAGGTGTGTAACCGCCTGGGCCGCCAAGCCCTTGCCGAGGTCGCGACTGTCGCGAGGCCGGACACCATCCTTGCCTGGTACCGTAAGCTTGTCGCCGGTAAGTTCGATGGCTCAAAAGCTCGTGGAGGTCCGGGCAGACCGCGGGTTACCCGAGAAGTCGAGCAGCTGATCGTTCGTATGGCCAGCGAGAACCGCGACTGGGGCTGTGACCGGATTGTGGGCGCTTTGGCCAATCTTGGGTATATGATTTCAGATCAAACGGTTGGCAATATCCTGCACCGCCACGCGCTGCCGCCGGCGCCGGAGCGCGAGAGCACGACCACATGGCCGGCCTTCATTCGGACCCACTTGGCGCTGCTGGCTGGGACTGACTTCTTCACGGCGGAGGTGCTGACGCTGCGCGGGCTGGTGACCTACTACGTACTTTTTTTCATCCATCTGGAGAGCCGCCGGGTCGCCATCGTCGGCATCACCATTCACCCGGACGAGCCGTGGATGCGGCAGATTGCCCGGAACGTGACCATGGAGGGATGCTGCACCCTGCGCCACTGTCGCTATCTCCTGCACGATCGGGACACCAAATACACCCAGTCGTTCCGGGCTATTATTGTGTCAGGTCGCGTTGAACCCCTGGTGCTGCCGGCGCGCAGCCCAAACCTGAATGCCTATGCGGAGCGCTGGGTCAGGTCGGTAAAGGAGGAGTGTTTGTCCAAGGTAATCCTTCGGCGAGCGCTCCCTGCGGCGCGCCTTGAGCGAATACGTCGAGCATTACCATGCTGAGCGCAATCATCAAGGAAAGGGCAACGTCCTGCTGTTCCCCCGCGATACAAGCGTCCGCCGCACCGGGCACGTGCAATGCCGTGAGCGATTGGGTGGGCTCCTGCGTTATTACCATCAAGAGGCGGCGTGATCGCGCGCCCAAGGCTCAATCCTGAACTCTGACTCCGCCGCGGCGATCAGGAGATCGAGAAGCCGCGGAAGACCTTTGGGACCCGTTGTCCCAACTCATGCGCCCGGTAAGCTTGCCGACGCGCTACGACCTACAGGTTCGTTCCAATTTTTTGACCACACGGCGTTCGAATTATCGATGTTGTGCATTGCCGCGTATCTGGCAATCGGCTTTCTTTTTTTCGATGCTTTTGTTCTGGCTAGCCGTAAGCTCACTATCGGCGGGCCAGCCAAATAGTCGGGCATGATGGCAAGTGGCCGAGCCATCTGAATGCAATCTGCGCCCAACGCTTGGGCCAAGCCACGCTCAAACTTCAAGACCATTGGGCACTGTTTTGAGCGTCGAAACCTTTTGCCCCGGCCGACAATTCGGCTGAGCAGGCACTTGGAGCGCCGCGATGGAGATAGGACTTGCGACGCTTGCCGTGCTAACGATCATTGCGATCAACGAAATCCGTAAGATGCAAGGTCAGCAGCTTGACCGCGAAGACTAACCTCCAGAGGAGAGATTTCGTGTGTCAGAAACCCAAACTCGTCAGAGTGATGGGGGCTGTTGAACCTCGCCTCATCCACGTCATCGCGGCCCAACGCGGTCTTGAAGCGCGCCGCCGCGGCTGTCGACGTGCCGGAGGCGCAATGCGTAGAGACTACCAGCCTGTTGGTTGACGTCGGATATCTGATAACAAGGGATCAATTGAGCGTCGGCCGGCCACTTCCGGTCTGCCCGATTAGCGCACGTCGCTAGGGTCGGTCGGCATGTCGGAAAAGTGCCAACGGGAGACATCATCCTCCGGCTATTCGACAACCTCGTCGGCGCGGGCGATAAGCGTTGGTGGGATGTCGATGCCGAGTTGTTTCGCCGTCTTGAGATTAATTACCAGCTCGAACTTGGTAGGCTGCACAACCAGAAGTTCGGAAGGCTTTTCGCCCTTAAGGATGCGTCCAACATAGACACCTGCTTGCCGCCGCGAAAAGCGGGCGAGGGAGCAGACCGAGCGCGGCGACTCCAACTCAAGCAAAACTTGCGCCTTAGGCCTCGACACGGAAACCGACTTCGATCACCGCATCGTGCGGGATCTTGAAGAAGTCGGGCGCGCGGCTGGCGATGCTGTTGAGGAACGAGAACAGCGCAAAGGTGAAGGGGTCCATCGACGATCCGGTCTCGCGGCGAACGATGGTCTCGTGCGCGAGATAATAGTTCTTGTGGTCGAGATCGGCGTCGAAGCCGAGCTTGTTGCAATTGATCAGGGTCAGCGGGATGTCCGGCGTCTGCATGAAGCCGAGCCGGACCTGGATGCGATAGAAGCCGTGGCCGAGGCGGTGCACGGAATGACGCTCGCCGAAGGGCACGCGCGGCCGACGATCGGACACGAAGGTGAGCAACACCACCGTCTGGTGCAGCACGCGATTATGCTCGATATGGCGGAGCAGCATCGGCGAAGCGCCATGCTCGACCTTGGTGAGCCAGACGCCCATGCCGGGCGCGCGACCGATCACGGCCTTGTCTGCATAGTCCAAAAATTCCTTTAGCGGCATCGACATCTCGTGCAGCCGGTGCCGCACTTCGGAGGAGCCCTTGCGCCATGACAGCATCAGCGTTGCGATCAGGGTGCCGACCAGCAGCGGAAACCAGCCGCCCTCTACGATCTTCAGCGAGTTGGAGACCAGGAAGGTGGCGTCGATCGCGCCGAAGATGGCGATGACGGGAATCGCGAGGCTTTGCGACCACTTCCAGCGCGACACCGCGACCCGGTAGAGCAAGATGGTGGTGATCAGCATTGTGCCGGACACCGCGATGCCATAGGCCGCGGCGAGATTGTCCGACGAGCGGAACAGCACCACCGTCAACAGCGTGCCGGTCATCAACAGCCAGTTGGTGGCGGGTACATAGATCTGGCCGGCTTCATCGAACGAGGTCGGGGTGATGCGCGCCCGCGGGCACAGGCCCATCTGCATCGCCTGGCGTGTCAGCGAGAACACGCCGGACACCAACGCCTGCGAGGCGATAATGGTGGCGAGCGTCGCCAGGCCCACCATCGGGATCAGCGCCCAGCCGGGCACGAGCTTGTAAAAGGGATTATCGGCGGCGGACGGATCGGCCAGGATCAGCGCGCCCTGCCCGAAATAATTCAGCAGCAGCGCCGGCAGCACCAGCGCGAACCATGCGCGCCGGATCGCAGTCGCGCCGACATGGCCCATGTCGGCATAGAGTGCCTCGCCGCCGGTCAGCGCGAGGAAGACAGCGCCGATCACGACAAAGGCGACCTTGGGATCGGTGAGCAGGAAATGCGCGGCCTCGAGCGGATTGACCGCGCGTAGGATCGCCGGTGCGGCGATGATATTGACCACACCGAGCAGGCCGATCACGGCGAACCACGCCACCATGACCGGGCCGAACAGTTTTCCGATGCTCTCGGTGCCGCGACGCTGGATCATGAACAAGCCGACCAGGATCGCGATCGTGGCCGGCAGGATGAAATGCTCGAAGGTGGGCGCGACCAGCTTCAGGCCTTCCATTGCCGACAGTACGGAAATAGCCGGCGTGATGACGCCGTCCCCGTAAAGCAGGGATGCACCAACCACGCCGAGTAGCACCAGCAGGGGAAGTTTCGCGCCGTCCGCCACCTTATCCGCCGCGACCAGCGACAGCAGCGCCAGGATGCCGCCCTCGCCTTCATTGTCTGCGCGCAGGATGAAGACCACGTATTTCAGGGAGACCATGGCGATCAGCGCCCAAAGAATGAGCGATACGATTCCGGTCACCTCGCCCGCGGTCGGGGCCGGATGGCCAAGCCCGGTGAGCGCCACCTGGAAGGCATAAAGCGGGCTGGTGCCGATATCGCCGAACACCACGCCAAGCGCGGTCAGGGCCAAAAACCACGGACTGCCCGCATGATGCAGGTATTTCGCCTGATCGAGCACGGGCTCCGGATGGTCGAAGCCGAGACTCGTCACCGAGCGATCGATCAAGCCGCTCAAAGCTGCACCTCGCACGAAGGACAGAATCCTACCTCTACCAAATGCAAGCGCCGTGCCGGATCGCCCCTCCTGGGCGCGTACTCATAAATCGAACTCGAACGGTGCGGGCCTAGCCTTGTCCGCTATGCCCTCGGGAGCGACCAAATTCCGCGTCGCAACGAAATGATGCGACGTGCCAAAACCGGAAGTCGTCGGCAAGTGCCAGCAAGGTGGAAGGCACGGTAATGCCAAGCGCTTTGGCGGTCTTGAGATTGATAACGAGGGTAAACTTGCTCGCCTGCTCGATCGGAAGATCGCCGGTGTGTGTACCGAAATCCTAAACTCGGGCGTAGTGGTGATGGAGTCCGCCAAGGATGGCGCGCGAATTGATGACACCGGTCCGCTGAACCGGGCGAGAGATCGGCGCATCCTTGTTCAATGACCGGTGAGTTCTGAACCGTTGTAGTAGCAAGCATACGATCGCAGAATCCGACGCAGATGCGCCGCGCCCAGGACAATGATGTGGTCCAAACACTCGCGCCGGACCGACCCGATCAGCCGTTCGGCAACACCATTCTGCGAGGGCGAGGCTGACGCGGTAGGCTTGTCCCGGATTGCCCATGGCACGCAATCGGCGTGTGAGGACCGCACCATAGATGCGATCCCGGTCGCGGATCATGTAGCGCGGAGCGTCATTCCACGGGAATGCTTCTGTGACCTGGCGCGCAACCCATTCCGCGGTCGGATTTGTTGTCACGCTGATCCAGACCAGCTCTCTGCGATCCAACCGCACGATGATGTAGGCGTAGAGCAGGTCGAAGCCAATGGTGGGGACAAACTCGGCCGGTCCGCGGATGTGTGACGACCACCGGGTGCCCCGACTGCGGATGGCTCTTGCCGGGTTCCGACTTCGCGCCATATCCCGCCGTCCACGCCAGCGAGCCACGGTGGATATGCCTCGATCGCCAATTTGGCTCATGTCATTTCCTTTCGCTTAGCAGGCGTTTTGAGATTCCATCATTCGTGGATCGGATTGACGGCAGCGGGTTGTTACAAGCGTCGGCGGCACCAACACGCCTCGGCCCGTCGCTCCGCCCTGTCTCGTCAGATCCGACGGTTCGCTGTCCCCGTGTGACGCCCTGCGTCGAGTAGCGCGCGCCCCGCAAGCTCCGCATCGCGCGGAGCCGAACTGGCGGCCTTCGAGACTGTCGAACATTCGCTCGGACCAAATACCCTCAAGGGCAAGTTTGCGGACTGGTCGGTTTCGAACTGGCCGGCGGTCGGGAGGCGGGATGGAAACTCATCGACGCGCTGCAGCTGTTCTACCATGTCGCCAATATCGGTGACGCCCGCAGCCTGGCGATCCACCCTGCGACGACAACCCACTCCCAGCTTTCGGTCGAGGACCAATTGGCGACCGGCCTATCCGACGACTATGTCCGGCTGTCCGTCGGAATCGAACACATCGATGACATCATCGCCGATCTTGAGCGGGGACTTGCCCCCGCGGGAACTCTTGCGTTCGCCGCCTAGGCTGGACTCTCATGCTAACGAAAGCGGTCACCGATCAGGCGACCGCATATCTCTCGATGAATTTGACGGCATCTCCGACGGTCCGGATTGATTCGGCAGCCTCGTCGGAGATCTGAAACCCAAATTCCTGCTCGAACTTGATCGCGAGCTCTGCCATATCCAGGCTATCAGCCCAAGATCGTCGATGAGACTCTGCAGCTTCTACGACCTGATCAGGTTCAACGAAAAGCTGTTTAACCGCAATTGCCTTGGCGCGTTCGACAATTTCGAGCATTTGAGCCTCCACGATCGACATCACATCATCGCAGGATCGCTTCTTGCCTAATCCGGAGCGTGCCAACGCCGCATCGTGAATTCTATCTTGCCGTCGGCGAGCTGGCGCCAACCTTCAACGGTCTCCAGATGACCGCATCTTGGCTCACGATCGAGAATGTCCCGGACTTTGAGACGAGCGGCCTCCAGGGGCAGCGTGAATGTCTCTAAAGCGAAGTCATCCTTGTTGACCTCGCTAGCTTGCTGCCGCCATTGTCTCCGCCGCTGCGAACCCGCCGGCTAGTGACGCTCACGTTGCACGATCTGCGCCGCTTGACGACGGAGCCCATCCCGCGGACAGCCAATCAATGGGAAGCCCACATCTATGGCCGCCTCGCTGCGCTGCCCGAGCAGGCCGAGCCGTTACAGCGCGCGCAGCTGCTGGCTGCTCTATCGGTAGGGACCGAGATCATCCGCCTTCGCCGGGTCGCCCGCCGGTTCGAACTTCACGCCGAACTCGACGCCGCGCTCGATGCCTTGGCGAGAGGCGACTGCGCTGTCGCGACGGAACTCCTTGCCCGATACGACAAGAGACTGGCTGCCTTCACCAGCACCAGGCCGGGAGCGCGGGTCAGGCTCCGGGCCCGCAGCAGCATTCTTGCGATGTTGGAGGCGCTCGCCCAGCATCGCGCCTATTTCGATTCAGGAGCGGGGCGATGAGATTTGCCGAAGTCGATCTGTTCGGCGTCTATGTCGCGCCGATGCCGGTGATGATGGCGGCAGCGTGGCTTGTTCTGATCCCGCTGCGCCGCGCAGGGAGCCATTTCGGTCTGCTCCGGGACGTCTGGCACCCAGTGCTGTTTGTCTTCGCTTCCTACATGATCGTGCTCTCGTCGATCGTCCTCAGCGTCGCGCGTTGAGCCTGGACCGATGTCGAACGTTGAACCAAGATCGGAGCACACCGCGGAAGGCCGTGGAGGCGATCTCCCACCTCTCTTTGCGCGCGATCACGACGTTATCAAGCCGCCCATCCGCGTCGTTCCAATACTCATCACACTGGGTACTGTCGCGGCTGCGATCCTGCTCGCCTGGACGACGTGGCAGGTTTACATGGGCTCACCCTGGACGCGCGATGGCACGGTGCGGGCCTATGTCGTCACGATGGCGCCTGAGGTGGCCGGACGAATCGTCAAGCTGCCGGTCGCGGATGACCAGTTCGTGCATAAGGGCGACGTGCTATTCGAAATTGATCTGGCCGACTATCGGATCGCACTCGAGTGAGCGCAGGCCCAGGCGGAGCGCGATGGCGCCGCGCTCGATTACGCCCGCGCGAACCTGAACCGACAGGCCGGTCTCGCGAAAGAGGGCTGGGCCTCGACGGAGGTCTACCAGCAAACCACGAGCGCGCTGCATCAATCGGAGGGGGTCGTCGCTTTGGACAAGGCCGCGATCGCCAAGGCGCAGCTCGATCTCAGCCGGACTGTTATTCGCTCGCCGGTGAATGGGTATGTAACCAATTTGCTGGTGCAGCTCGGCGACTACGCCAGTGTCGGTCAAAAGCTGATCTCCGTCGTCGACACCGATTCCTTTTGGGTCGACGGCTACTTCGAGGAGACCAGTCTCGGTAGGATACGTGACGGTGACCCGGCAACGCTCAAGCTGATGGGGTACAGCCAGCTCGTTCGCGGCCGTGTCGGGGGCATCGCCCGCGGCATCAACGTCCCGAACGCGCAGCCGGATCAGGCGGGGCTTGCCTCCGTAAATCCGATCTTCACCTGGGTCCGCCTTGCGCAACGCGTGCCGGTGCGCATCCACGTCGATCAGGTACCGGATGGCGTCCGCCTGGTGGCCGGCATGACGGCTACCGTGCAGATCGATCCTCATCCGCGCGCACCCCCTCAGAAGCTGGTCGGCGCACCCTCAAACGGTGATATTTGCTACGCCCTGAAGCTAGGACTTGGGCAGGACCAATCTGGCGGAACCCCAATCGATTATTCGGTTCTCCTTCTGGACCGCGAGTGGCCCCCGCACCAGTTATCGGAAGTGAAACACTATGGCTAAGTTCATTCAGCCACGGGGAAGCGCGCCGTGAGCATGATCGGCCGAAAACTTGGCGCTGGTGCGTGACGCGGGCACCGGTCGCAGCGCTTCATTGTGCTTTGCTAGCGTGCTTGGACGGTGCGCACGAGGAGATTCGAACACCTGACCCCAAATTCGGTGTAAAAATATCAAACGACGTCTCTTCTACATAAATCCGGCCACTCTTTGGTTGAGAGTGCGCGAGAGAGTAGCTTTTCTGGATGTTCTGTCGAGAGCGGACATCCACCTGTCCTGGTAACGCTGCACGCAGCCCGACCTAGTCCGTCGCCCGGTCCCAGATTCCTCAGAAAAGCTGGATCCGTCCCGGCGGTTAGACCGGGACGGTGAGCGAGTTATAACGAAAGTGGTTGCGGGGACATGCAACCATCCCAAATTGCTATTTCAGGCAGTCGCTTAGCGTTGCCCTCCGAAGGCACAAGTCAAGGTGTCTATTGAATTGGAAGAGATTAGAAGGAGTAAGCAAACCAAGGACTTGTCAGTGTACGATGTGCCGACCCAAACTCGCGCCAACTTTCACGTAAGCATCGCGTAAGCAGCTTCGGGCGTAACGTGGCGTAGGCAAGGAAAGGTTGCCTTAGCTCTTTGTGGCGCCTCGGTGCCGATCGAGTCTGACGAGCGAAGCGAGTTCAACGCCGGCCAAACTTCGTTGACGTTCGTGACGCAGTCAGACAAAGGCAAGATTTGCGAAGCACCCGTAGCTCAGCTGGATAGAGCGCCACCCTCCGAAGGTGGGGGTCACACGTTCGAATCGTGTCGGGTGCGCCAGACATCTAGAAAACCCTTATTTCTTGGGAATAATCCATTAGTTCAATGGCTTCGTCCTGCCGCACTGGTATCAAACGGTGGGATAAACGATGCGTTTTGGAATGGGTCTGATCAAGAACGAACACGGCGTCTTTCATGTGCGTAGAAAGGTCCCCAAGGGGCTGGAAGTGGCAACCGCAAGGGTCTTGGGTGTTCCCAAGCAGCGCATTTCGTGGCTCAAGCAAACGCTGGCCACCAAGGACGAGAAGCGGGCGAAGGTCCTTGCGAAACCCATCATGATGGAGTTCGACCGCATCCTTGCGCAAGCGGAGGCGCTCCTTGTCGAGCATCCGGTTCGGACAGAGTTAACCGACGCCGAAATCAAACAGATCGCCGATTACTTCTATGCTCATGAACTCAACGCGGACGAGGAACTGCGCGAAGAAGGCATCGGCTCTGATCCCGTTTTTGCGAGCGTCCATCGTCAGCTCACCGAGGCGGGGATCGAGTTTGAGACCCCCTTCAAGGTTACTGAACAGACAGGCTCGGGCTTGTCAGACCGCATGATGCACAAGGTTGAAGAGGATGTCTCGGTCGTCCTGCCTGCAGCCAAAGAGGCGTTGGCACGCGGCAATATCAACTTCATCCGTTACGAGTTGAACGAGCTGCTTCAGTTATTTCGGATCAACCTGGACCCCAATTGCCAAGACTACCGCAAGGTCGCAATCGCCGTAATCAAAGCCGAGGTCCGTGCCCTAGAGGATGTTCGTGCGCGCAACCGTGGCGAAGCGATTGACAGTCCGAAGTTGATCGAGCCCAGCAGCAAAGTCCCGGTGTCAAGCTGCAGCTTGCGCGCCGCTTACGAGGGCTGGGACAAGATGGAGCAGCGTCCTACCTCGACGCGGATGGAGTTCTCTCGCGGGATTGATCGCTTCATCGAGTTGCACGGTGACCTCGATGTACGCCTGATCAACAAGCGGCATGTCCGTGAGTTTCGTGAGGCGGCTCAGCTCGTTCCAAAGCATCGACCCGGAAAGCTCAGGAAGGCGCGGCTGCCAGAGCTTGTAGAGTGGACACGAGAAAATCCTGGTACGGTGTGCATTGCTGCGGCCACCATCAACAAGTGGCTGACATGTATTCAGGGCGTGCTGAACTGGGCGCGCAGGAACGGTGTCATCCCCGATGAGGTCCCTTGGGCCGACCCTGTGGCGGGAATGCGCTTGAAGGAACCTCGATCCAAACGGCGACCTTGGGAACCGGAAGAACTCTCGTTGCTGTTCGGCTCATCTATCTATCGTCTTGGAGAGCGACCCCTCGGAGGTAAGGGAGAGGCCGCCTACTGGCTACCACTGCTGGCACTTTTTAGCGGCGCTCGATTGAATGAACTAGCTCCAATGTGTGCGAACGACGTAAAGCTCGATCCATCTTCGGGCGTTCATTTCATGACCGTCGTCGAAGACGATGAAACCGGGCGCACTGTGAAGACTGAGAACTCAGTCCGTGCCGTTCCGATTCATCCTGAGCTGCTACGGATTGGCTTTTTGACATTCGTGGATCACCGGCGGAAAGCCGATGGCCAGAAGGCCCGTCTGTTTCCCGAAATCCAGCAGAACTCCAAGGGAAACTACGGGGCCGCTTTTTCTCAGTGGTTCGGTCGTCATAAACGCTCGCTCGGCATCGACAATGCAAGCAGCGTGTTTCATTCGTTCCGGCACGGCTTCAAGGACGCATTGCGCGCTGCGGGCGTGAACGAAGATGTCAATGATGCGCTAACGGGCCATAGCGGCGGAAATCCTGTCGCGCGCGGTTATGGCTCGGACGACATGGTCCGCCGGTTCGGTTTCTCCGCGCTCAACGCCGCTGTCGAGAAGGCACAGTACCTCGGCCTCGACCTGTCGCACTTGCGATGGACACCGCCAACCAAGTCAGAGTAGAGCCGTCGCACCGATGTGCGAAGCGGAACGGATGTCACCTTTGGAAGAAAAAGGCCGCACACGGGCTCCTCATGCGAAACCTGTGTGCGGCCAATGTCTGCCTGCGGGCCTACGCCGCTTTCACGAGGTAGCTTTTGGCTCCTCTCTGCCCTTCCCTCCTACGTATTTCACGTTCATTGCCTCAAGCGCTTTGGTGGTCGGATGTTCAGCATCACGAAGGCAGGCTGTCAGGGCTTCATACCGTTTGGTTCCAGTCCCAACTTTCGCTTGATCAGCGACAAGGGCATCTGTCCCGCCAACCTGTTACCCATGAGGCTGTTAGTGCAACGTATCCTCAGGGCGTCTTCCGATTAGGTGGAATTCCATATCGCTGAGCGCTTGCTCGTATCCCTGCTGAAACTGGTTGTCGGGAGGATCGGTTTCAAATCCGATCAACGCATTGTCCAGATAATCGAAAACATCCTGCAGTGTTAGGGGCTTTGTGCGAAGTAGAGAGTCCATGTGTACCTTTCGTTTCATAAGTTGCTGACAATTGCCCATCATCAGGCCGCGCGAATACGCGACGCCGCCACAGCCACACGTGCGGCGTTTCGGGTCAGTAGAAATCGGGAAGCATCAGGTCTAACGGGCGGCGGGCAGCTATGATCAAACAGCCGGGACAGAAGAGGTTCGACAAGTGGGCCCTCTTGGAAGTCCAGAACCATTCGGCCCCCAGACGGATCAGGAGGCGCTAGGATGGATTTCGCACATGCTGGCTTTCGAGACCCACGGACGCTCAGCTCACCAATGTCCGCTATCGGGGGATAATCCGGACATCCATCCTTGAGGGCGTCACGGCTGCCTTTGACCCAACTCGGACAATGCGCGACCTTGCGCAAGCATCGCTTTGTGCAGTGCGGTCGCATCGACAGATCGTTCGAGATAACTTTCAAGTCGTTTTGACGAGGGTGGGCTAGCTTTGCCCGCATTAGAGCTCGCACTTTCGCTATGGCATTTGTCCGAGAAGCGCGCAAAAATAAGTATGTTTAGGTGCGTTTCGATTTACGATTTGATCGAATAAGCGCAGGAAGGAGGAAGCTATGCAAATGCATCTCAGACAACTGTCGGTGATGATAGTCATCATCGTGTTCGCGCTGGCCCAATTTTCTTTCGACGCCAGCGCAAAGGTTGTGCGTATGGAGAGGATCTCCGTGGCTCCTTATGGCAACTTCAAATTCGGTGAATTCGTAAGATGGGACGTTCGCGTTTTTGGAGAACTCTCTCCGACCGCAGAGCCGATCCCTGACCTGGACAAGGCCGCGCGCAACTCCAGAGGCATGGTCGAATATGCAACACGAACCACACTGATCATGCCCGTTGAAGCATTGCGAGGTAATGGAGCGCTGCTGCTCGATGTTCCAAATCGGGGACGCCCGATTTCGCTAAGCCTGTTCAACAGCCCGCGCAACGTGCTTGTCCCGCTTGGTTCGTTTGACCAGGGAACGGGGTTTCTGCAGGATGCTGGTTACACGGTTGCCGCTGTTTCTTGGGAGCTCGGTTACGGCGTCGAGCTTCCGACCTTCAAAGATGCGGAAGGAACAACTCGCTACATTGAGGGCACTGCATTCGCCATTATCCGCGACGTGGCAGATTTTCTCAGTTCCGCATCTGCCGATTCAGTCGGGACTCGCAATCCCCTGGCCGGCGCCATCAGCCGCACCCTCGCGCTGGGATACTCTCAAACTGGCCGTTTTCTTAAGAGCTTCCTAGTGCGCGGGTATAATTCGGTCGAAGGCCGCCGCGTATTTTCCGGGATGCATATTCTCGGCGCTGCCGCTGGCCACATTAATCTTCGTTCTGTTCCGGGGCCCGAGTCGGGGGCAGGAGAGATACCGACTTTTGATAACCCGGAAGTGCGCGGCGTTAACGAGGAGCCACTTGCGATCAGCGATGTTGTAGAGCAGGTGAACAGCCTCGGGCAAATTGCGCCACGCATGATTTTCATTAACACAACCACCGATTATTTTTCCCTTCGTGCATCGCTTGGACGGACAGGGGGGAGTGGCTCCGAGGACAAACCCCTTCCGCCAAACGTTCGGGTGTATGATATCGCTGGGGCCTCTCACGCCTTGATACCTGGCACGGGTCAATGCAAGCTTCCCTACGCAATTCTGGACTGGCATCCGATAATGCGTTCCACGCTAATTGCCTTGGACCGCTGGCTGTCTGCAAACATTTCACCGCCGCCAAACGAGCTCATGCCGCTTCGGGAGGCGCCCGCCGATGCGATGGCGCTCCGTGCGCCCAGCTATCTGCCCAAGGCAATCATTCAAATTCCAATCCGCGATCAAGATGGCAATGCGACCGGAGGCATCCGTCTACCTGATATGGCTGCGCCGCTAGGAACACATGGTGGTCAAAACCCGCCTCTGTCATTTGCATGCTCATTGGGTTCTTCGTACTTCGCGTTCGCGAAAACAAAGGAGGAGCGCGAAGCCGGAAGCAACTCAAGGCCTTCGCTAGTCGAAAGATACAAAGATCGAAATGACTACGGGAATCGAATCCGTGCGGCCGCTCGCGACCTTGAGCAGCGTGGTTTTCTCCTTACCGAAGATTCGGCAATCATTTCGTACGGGGCCGCTGAAGTGACCGCTCTGAAATAGAAGTTCGGCGCCTTGAGGAAGGATTCTAAGGTTGCTCTCCCGCAGACCTCGCTTTCGTGGGTAACTTCGGTTGCTACCAACGGATAAGGACGCTGTTTCCTGCAGTGCATGAGGCTGCTTGTGGCACTAAGCGGACCTGTCGTTAGTCCAAAGGATCGTCCGCTTGTTGAGCAAGAGCGGACAAGCGCAAGCGCCTTGATATTGAATTGCAGCTCTGGACACCTTAGCGCCCGCGAGCGCGCCGGCTACGGTGCCGAGGGCCTCGTCTGCTTAGATGATCCGAGACCCAATCATCGGTATCCCCAGAGTTGCTGAAACACGCGCCTGTCTTCCAAACTTTGGTAAGGGTTACGGATGCGATAGCTCCGCTTCCACAGCCACCTGGGTATGGGGTCGTCAGGGTTTGGCCGGGGCTGTGCGTGCTGGCTTCTTGCGTACTGGCTTCGGGTCTCTGATGGCCGCTGCTATCTTCCGAGCCACTTCGCGTCCAAGTTCAGTGAGAACCACGTGCCGCTCACGTCGGGTCGCCATAGATGCGCTGCGTTATCGTGATTAGTTGCAATCCATCTTTGTGGTGCCTGTTGTAGGTGGATAGATCACTGACGTATCGCGACATCACGCTGTGTTCCACACGGCATCGCTAGGCAAGGGCCGTAATCGTAATGCCCGACCAATGTCCCCACTGTGACCAGCATGTTTGCCGCCCTTCCCTCAGGCTCTGCTGAGCACATTGCTGACTGACATTGCGTACCACTGTCCCCCCGCGCGCCGTCGCCACGCCACGGGCATTGAGCGCCTCAGCAATCTGCCTGACCGTCGTCGCGCCAGCCTTCTGAGCTTCCCTGATGATTGGCAGGGACGTTGGCTGCGCGTCGGTCGGCCTCGGCCTTGATGGATGCCACCGCGCTCCTACGGGTCCCGTGGAGTTTGGAGACTGCCTGAGGCGACCCCACGAGCCTTTGCGGCGGCGATGGTTCCCGTGGCCGAGGAGTGACTCCAAATTCGCGCGCGTGCCCCTCGGCTACCTTTGTGGCCCTCAGAAAAACGCGCACCAGTGACTTTCCAGAGTCATTTAAACGGCATGAGTCATCCGGTCGCAGCGGATGCCCGCCGATGGGGCCAGAATTGACTCCAGGTTGGCGCTCGCTCTCGTCTATGACCGCCGGCTGACGACCCCTAGGGGTTCTCCGAAATTGGATGGAATAAGCCTGTAGGGCCCAGCGGTGACTCAGGATTCGTTTGCGCCTCCTTCGGCTACAGGAGCGGCCAGCCCAAACGGCTTCCAGTGGACTCCGCAGAGTCTTCAGAGGGCACTGCAACGGTTTTCCGTGGGGAGCCCGGTGGCCCCGATGTTCAAGAACCGATTGCACCTAAGGGGGGTGCTGGCCGACACGCGGCCTTAGGTCCGTTTCGGATATGCTCCACTAGCAGCCGCGGGGACTCACAGGGCGCGTTTGTTTGTCCCCAGAGCAGGGCGGGAGGCCACAAGCGCCAAAACGCACCAGTGGCTGTCCCTAAGTCATCGAGAGGCTGTGGTATCATTTGACTCCCTGTCGGGTCCGCGAGCAGCCGAGCGCCCCGCACGCTAAGCGCTGATCCCATTCTAGTGCCAGCGTTTCTCCGTCATTGCCTTGGTTCCCTCCATCACCAGCTCTACGCCCAACTCGACTAGCTCGTGCGGAGTGAGAGCCAATGACGGACCCTCCGAACAATGTATCTCGAACGTGCGTCTGCGGTTGTTCCACTCGCAGCCAATCTTGTCGATTTGGTTGCCGGTGACGAGGCGTCTGGTGGTCTTACTTTCGTGTGCTGGCATCGTGGGCCCTGGTCTGATCGTCGCCCCACGCTTGCATTCCGATAGTTATGTGAGGGGTGTAGAACTCTCAACTGACAGCACGATTTTTTGTATAACAAGTGACCCTCTAGGATCGGACTGCAAAACCGTTCACGAGGGAGCACTTCGTCTATCGGGGCCACTGCGGCAAACTAACAGCGCCCCCTCGTGCATCGGTCTCATCGGGCCCACTGGAAAACCCCGCGCTCACGTCGAACCCGTTCGTCAGCGACTTGGTCTGAAGGGAGCACGAGGAAGCTGTGAGCCGGGTTTCGGAGGCAGAGCAGACTTGATTTGCTCGCGGCAAGTATCGCGGCTCGTGTCACGCTTGCGACATGCGGACCGCATCGACCAATGTCCGCTCTCAGGGGTAACCCGGAAGACATTTGCTCAGACTGAGTCCTTCCGACTTTGACCCACTTCAGACGTTGGCCATATCACGATATAGTTTCAGAGAAACCGCCGGAGGCGGAAGCGCGAGAGCGCCTTCGGCGAGAGCGGCTCGGAGGTTTGCGTGGACACCAGGAGAGCCTACAAATCTTTTCGCTACAAAGCCAAGACCGCTTGGAGTTCCGCACGGCGGGGTACGCTTTCGGCGCTTGGAAAACCAAACATCGCCGTTGGCAGCCCGCCGGAGTTCAAAGGTCAGCCGGACATCTGGGCGCCCGAAGAGCTACTCGTGGGCTCGGTCAATACGTGCTTGATGCTGACTTTCCTCACGCTCGCCCAAGCGAAAGGCCTGGTTCCGTTGGGATATCAAAGCGAGGCCGAAGGCCTGCTCGAAAACATCGAAGGCAAGTACCGCATCACGGAAGTCACCGTTCGACCTCGTGTAACCCTTAATGGCACAGCTGAGCTTGGGCGCGCCCGCGAAATCATGGAGAGCGTTGAGGCACAGTGCTTCATCTCGAATTCGATAAAATCGAAGGTCACGCTCACTGCGGAGTTTATCATAGCTCCCAGCCCGAAGTGAGAAGGACTAGGGTCGCCCGCAAGAGTCCGGAACTGGCACTTTTCGGACGTGCCGATCCTTGCGACGAAGGTCGGCTATCAGGGGTAAAGCGGAAGTGACGGGGACATCGTTAAACCGACGCGATTGACCCTTAGCGGAAGCAACGCTGGATCGTTAGGACGCCGAGTCGCAAATATACTCGGTATCTCAAAGCAGAACTTCACCAACCGCGCTAGGTTGCCTATCCGGCGATCAATGCGCAGGGAGAGTCCGAGCCAAGTTTTCCCATCTGTCGCTGGTGATGTCTTCCAGGATAGTTGAATCGACAATTTGTCGTTTCACAATCAGCGAAGCGACTTTGGGTGCCGTTCTCTTAAATGCAAGGTAGCGGGGATGGTCTGAGTGATCCCAAGCCAACGGTTGGTTATCCCGAATTGATTCCCGCAATTCCTGATAAAGTTGACAGAACTGTCCGAGCACCTCGACTTTTGGGTCGTCCAAGTCCCCTTCGCACGCCAATCGCACCAACATGGATTCCAACTTGCCTTCAGCGGAACACGCGCGGTCCAATAGGCTGCATCGTGACACACACGGAAGTAGCTCCGCTCCAACATCCCTGATATGATAGTTCCAGATTTTCCAAATAGCGAAGAACTCGCCGTACAGCGCATGAAAATCACGCGCAGCTGCCAGTTCGTTTTCCTTTTGCTTTTGCCGAAGGTTCCACTTCAGCGAAATCCGGTTTCCTACGAACCAGACAAGTCCAAGGAGGACCAGCGCCGAAATCAGTTTTGGAATTTCCTTCAACGCAGCTTCGATCAATATATCCATGTCCATTGCTGTTCTCCCAAGGTTCGAAGTGATTGGAGGGATGGCTCTGTGGGTTAAGTGTGAGAGCTACTGATGGCGGCGACCGCAGATTTGGTAGGGGATATGCGGAGTAGACACATTACTGACACCTCGGCGCAAGATTAGTTTTCTGGAACACCTGACATGCCTGTTCGCAACAAGCACGACTTCAGCCGTTGGCACCTTTGAGACATGCCGAAGGACTCGCAGAATGTCTGTTTGTGGGGGCAGACCGGAAGTGATTAACGCACGGGCGAAACGGCGCTCTTGGCACGACACGGACCTCCTTCGACGCGCTCGTATGGGACCCGAGAGAAACGCAAGTGCGCCTATCGGACCCGTTCGTTTCTAAGTTGGTCCCCGATGGACGCACGGCAGTTCTAAGTTCGGCGGCGGCAGCGGCTTTAGGCGACGAATTTTGAAGTCGCTCCGGCCGAGCGCGCCAGAACCGTAGGTCGAGCAAAACGGGGCCCCAATCGCCAACTGCCGGTCTAGCGCGGCCTTAGGAGACCAATGGTTCCATTTGTTGACGACGCACCTTCCTGAGCCCAGACTGGCGGCAGGCGGCATCCGAGCAGGGATGATGTCGCTGGGGCAGCTTAGCCATGGAGCAAGAGCAATCAGTTCGGGTCGGACGTAGGTTGGCCGCAATAGTCGCAGCCGACGTGGCCGGCTACTCGCGGCTCATGGGCCTCGACGAGGTCGGCACCGCCCGCACACTGCGCGAACACCGCAAGGTCACCGACGCACTCGTGGCAAAACACGGCGGTCGGCTCGTGAAGACCACGGGCGACGGTGTGCTGCTTGAGTTTCCCTCTGTGGTCGATGCGGTCGAGTGTGCGGTGGCCATTCAAGCGGTGGTGGCCGAGCGCAACCAAGGTGTCCCTGAGGACCGGCGTATGCTCTTCAGGATCGGGATCAATCTCGGCGACATCCTGATCGAGGGCGATGACATTCTCGGCGATGGTGTCAATGTCGCCGCGCGGCTTGAGAGTATCGCTGAGCCCGGCGGCATCTGCATCTCATCATCCGCTTACGAACACGTCCGTGGTAAGGTCCCGGTCGATTTCACTGATCTTGGCGAGCAGACCCTCAAGAACATAGCTCGACCTATCCGTGCCTATGCAGTTGGTGTGAGCGCGAATGCTCATCAAACCGCCCCGCCGTCATCTCCAGCTCCGCGTCTGTCCATCGTGGTGCTTCCGTTCACAAACATCGGCGGCGATCCCGAGCAAGAGTACTTCGTGGATGGCGTGACCGAGAGCCTGACCACGGACTTGTCGCGTATCAGTGGTGCGTTCGTAATTGCACGCAACACCGCCTTCACGTTCAAGGGCAAACCCGTGGACGTGAAGAAGCTGGGACGCGAGCTGAACGTCCGCTATGTGGTCGAAGGCTCAGTGCAGCGTGGTAGCAACCAGCTTCGAGTGAATGTCCAGCTGATCGACGCTGAAACCGGCAATCACCTGTGGGCGGAGCGCTTTGACAAACCCGTCACCAATCTGTTCGACCTTCAGGATGAAATTGTGTCGCGTATCGCTAACACTCTCGATGCCCAGCTGGTTTCGGCCGAAGCTCGGCGAGCGGAGGGTTCGCTGCACCCTGACGCAATGGACTTGTATTTCCAAGGCAGGGCTTGGGCCAATAAGGGTGTTACGATTGAGCACACGATGCAGGCGCGCGGTTTTTTTGAGCGTGCGTTGAAACTCGATCCCGAAAATCTAGAAGCCCTGGTTGGCATCGCATTCGTAGATGCAACGATAGGTGCCACCTACACCAGCGACGACCGTCCCGCTCGCTTTGCGGCGGCTGAACCGGCTGTAATCAAGGTGCTCTCGATGGCTCCGCAGCACGCACTGGCCCACGCCGTGCTGGGCAATATTCAGATTGTAACGTATCGCGCAGCTCAAGGAATTGATGAATGCGAACGGGCGTTGGCTCTGGACCCCAATTTGGCAACTGCTCACGCTTGGATCGGTCTCGGCAAAGCCTATTTGGGCCGACCAGCGGAAACCGAGGGCCATGTCCGAGCGGCCCTTCGGCTCTCTCCTCGGGATATTTTCGCCCTCAGATGGATGCTATTCGTCGGGTTTGCCAAGCTGCTACTGGGGGCCGACGAAGAGGCGGCTATGTGGCTGGGTCGTGGTATCGAAGCCAACCGCAATTATCCGCTCGTCCATTTCCTTCTCGCCTCCGCATTGGCGCTCCTCGGCAAGCTCGATCAAGCAAAAGCCGCTGTGCGGGGAGGACTTGCGCTTGATCCAACCTTCACGATCCATCGGTATAGCTCCCAATTATCGAGCAATGATCCGACGTACCTTACCGGACGCGAGCGTATTTATGAGGGGATGCGCATCGCTGGAGTGCCGGAGGGATCGGGTCTGAGCATCACCGCTTAACTTGAAAACTGAAGCGCCCTTCGCTTGACGCTGGTAGACCCCCAGCCCACACTGGTCACCACAGGTTGGCATTGGGGCCACACATGTCAGACCCTACGTCAGTCAGCCGGAAGCTCGTCGCAGTCTTCGCAGCGGATGTCGAAGGCTACAGCCGCCTCATGGGCACTGATGAGGTCGGCACGCTCAAAGGGCTGACCCAACGCCGCGCAATCCTCGACAGGTTCATTGGGGAACACAGGGGCCGCATAGCGAATACAGCTGGCGACAGTGTCCTTGCCGAGTTTGGGAGCGCTATGGACGCCGTGCAGTGCGCGGTGGAGGCGCAAACTGCTTTGGCCGAAGCGAACTCCGGTCTCACACCCGATCGCCGCATACTCTTCCGCATCGGTATCCACATCGGTGACGTAATGATACGCGCTGGAGACCTCTTCGGCGACGGCGTGAACATTGCCGCGCGGCTACAGACATTGGCGAACCCCGGAACCGTGTGTATCTCCGGGCCGACGTACGATCAGGTACGCAAGGTCCTGCCGATGACCTTCGTGGACCTTGGTGTTCAGCAGGTGAAGAACATTCAAGAGCCAATCAGGGCCTACCAGGTGGGCGTGCCGAGTGAAACGCAACAGGCCGCTCCTGAGCATGTTGCTGAGGCTGAGAGCCCGCCTCCGATCCCCGACAAGCCTTCCATTGCGGTTCTGCCGTTTCAAAACATGTCCGGTGATCCAGAGCAGGAGTACTTTGCGGACGGGATGGTTGAGGAAATCACCACCGCGCTCTCACGGTTCAAATGGTTGTTCGTGATTGCTCGCAATTCGAGCTTTACGTTCAAGGGGCAAGCCGTCGATGTAAAGGAGGTCGGACGTAGGCTTGGCGTGCGCTATGTCCTTGAGGGGTCGGTGCGCAAGGCTTCGGGAAAGGTTCGCATCACCGGGCAGTTGATCGATGCGGTGACGGGCACGCACCTCTGGGCGGACAGGTTCGAGCGCGACCTGACTGACGTTTTCGCGCTGCAGGATGAAGTGACGGTTGCCGTGGTCTCAGCCATTCAGCCCAAATTGCTTCAAACGGAAATAGCAATGGCGACGCGGCGGCGACCGGAGAACCTCACCGCCTATGATTTTTATCTCCGTGCTCTTCCGCAGTTTTACCTGGCGACCCGAGAAGGTATGGCCGAGGCGATAAGGCTGGCTCATCGTGCTTTGGAGCTGGACCCGCAGTTCGGCTTTGTCGCTGCTCTTGCAGGCGTCTGTCACATGCAAAACGTCATTTGGGGCTACGCGCTCGATCCTCAATTCGAGCGCAAAGAAGCAATTCGGCTTCTTCGCCTGGCATTGAGGGTCGACACTGGTGATCCGGAGACGTTGGCATCGGCTTGCATAACCTCGGCGTTCATGGTCGGTGATAGTGAAAGTGAGATGGAAATGGCTGACCGGGCGGTCGCACTAAATCCAAATTCATTTACCGCATGGAACAGCAGAGGCTGGGTCTATAGAGTTGCGGGGCTGCCGGAGGAAGCGGTCCGGAGCCTTGAACGTGCCATTCGCACGAGCCCGGTAGACCCGCGGCTTCACATAACGTTCACCGGGATGGGATTGGCCTTTATTGAGCTCGGCCGCTTCGGCGAGGCCATCGTCGCAGGGAAAAAAGCCCAACGTCAGAACTCCTCATATCAGTCGGCGTACCGCTGTCTCGCGTCCGCATACGCCCATCTTGGACGTGATGCTGAAGCTCGTGAGGCGGCGGCGCGCCTGCTTGAGCTTGATCCCGCCTTTACAATATCGGAGTGGATCGCTCGGGGCGGGCAATCAAACGCGAAGCTGGTGATTGAAGGCCTTCGGAAAGCGGGGTTGCCCGAATGAGCCCGGTGTATCCCCTCGTTCCCTGTGTCGACCACGCGGCAATATGAACCTCGGCGGCGGCCGCAGGGCGCGCGATTGGCGGCGCTCTGAGCACCTATTTCGGCGGTGGCGGCATTGCCGAAGAATGATGGTCAATGATCATCCAACGGTCGCCGTTCTTGACGTAGGTGAAGCTATAGCGAGCCGGGAAAGTTTTGCTTTCGCCGTTCTGCACAAATGAAAACGTGTAGTAGCCGGTGTTCACTGCCGTATTTCCATACACGCGGATCAAGTGATCGCCGAACGCAACCTTCAGACCGGAAAGCACCTTGAAGGCACCCACGAAATAGTCCCGCAGCGCTTCAGGATCGGACCGTAGCTTCGGCGATAAGGTCCCCCAGAGAACGGCGTCGCTTGCATAGAGCGGCAGGACCTTGTCAGGATCGTCCTCTCCCAGTGCCTGCGCCCATGCCGCCGCTGCCGCTTCGACTTCCTCCTTGGGCTCTCCGGCGGTCATCGGTGTGATCGAAAGAAACATCACCGTGACGCTCATGAGCACGACTTGCAGAAAATCCCGCATCGCTTGTCTCCCATGTTGCCTGACGGATGATTTCAACTAGCTTTTACAACATCCACGTGGAAAGCGCGAGGCACACACGCTGCTGCCGTGACCTCGGTGGCGGCCGCCGCCCTTTAAGTTCGCATTTTGAAGCCGGGGGTGGCCGGGTTCGGTCAAAATAGGGTCCGGTGCCGAATAGGGGACCCGTAAATTTTCAGCGAGGTCCGCGCGGAGGTGCGCCAAGAGCCTTACGCTCCGTGCCCGACCAAGCAGAATGCCAGCGCGCCGAACACCGCAGCGGTCACAGGCATCTCGATGGACACCGCGAGTACCGCAAGGAAGCCGAGGATTGTGCTGAGTAGCATGGAGCCTCCTATGTCACTTCGCGCTCAACATGAGCTTGATCGCTGTGGCCGCGTACGGCTTCCCGGTCTTGGTCGTGTGTCCAGCTTCTGCAAGCGCCGCCGAGACCTCGCGAAGTGAGCGCTTGCCGCCTTTGGGGCGCGCTCTCGCCAACTTACGTGCAAGCTCAATCGTCTCAGGCCGTTGCTCTGCGATGGACTTCCGACCTTCGACCTTCACACCGCCGCGCCGTTTTCGGTCCCGTGCGCCCTTGAGCTTAGCCACCAGCATGGCCTTTTCGAACTCAGAGACGGCCCCGAGGAGCTGTCGGATCAGGCGCGCTGTGGGGGTATCATCAAGGAATGAGGTTGGGCTGTCTGCTGCGATAAGGTCGATGCCCCGCGCCCTCAGCATCGCGTAGCCAACTTCTTGCACCATAAGGTCACGAGCAAACCGATTGGCTGTCTCAACGACGATGGTCTTGGTCCCGTTGGCCTCAAGGGCTTCCAGCATCGCCGCGAAACCTGGCCGAGTGTCGATAGGATCGGAGCCCTTCACGGCCTCGTCGTGGTAGGTGCCCTCCAGCACGATGCCCGCGCGTTTGGCGTAAGCCTCGATTGATTGAAGCTGTCGGCGCCCGCTGTCCTTGTCCTCGCCGATATTGGTGGCTGAGGAGGTCCTTAGGTAGGCAAATGCCCTGACTGATTGTGCTGATTTTCCCATTGCTTGCGGGCTCCAATTGTATTTACACAAGCAACGAATGACAACGCATAGTTGCGAATCCGAGGGATTCCGATTTGCATAGCTGGAGGCAGCTTCGGCAGGTTTGGCGGCGAGCCATGGCAGAGGACGATGATCACACAAAGCTGACGCTCCGGCTCGAAAACACTTGACCTGTCGACATAACGGATTTGGGGCGAATGCTGCAGGCTCTTGGTAGCGAGTACGAGGAGTTCGTGGTCGTCCGCTTCGAGGGGCTGCCTGTCAATGCCCGGCTTTTTGTGAGCCGAGTTGAGGCCGGAAGCAGGTGGGAACGATTGGTGGAGAACCAACCCTCTACAAAATATACGAAGTTCACGACGCTATTGAAAAGCCTTAGGCAACGGGCGTTTGGAGCTGCCGGTGCGTGCAGCGCCAGCTGCTATGGGGAGCCCCGTGACTTCCGACATGACACTGTCAGAAAGAACGGAACGGATTGTCCTTCCACTGCCAGACTAGATGAGCCGTCTCCGTCACAAGGTTCTATGATTTTCTCGATAGTCAGACCGGCTTGGAGCAACATCCGCGTGTAGTTGCCTATCGTTCTGTGAAAATTGATGCATGGCGCGCCGAGCCAACTGAACTCTCTAGGCCCTTCAGTGAAATAGTCCTTCACTGTCCAAGAAATCTGGCCCTCGGAGATTGTCTCTCCAGTCGGATTGCAGGTGCGGATTGGATGCCTGACCGAAAAAACCAAAGAACCCCCTTCGCACAGCCAACCGCCGCACCGTTTCAGCAGGTCTTCCAAGTTCTCAACGAAATGAAAGCTGAGACACGCGACGATCAGATTCACCGAGTTAGGGGGCAAACGAAGAGTTTCAAAGGTCGATTCTATCCACTGAATGTTGCTCCCTGAGTACAATTTCCGAGCGTGATCGAGCATCTCTGCGCTGGCGTCAACGGCGAGTACGTCATAGCCTAGCTTCTCGGCCAGAAGGAACGAGGACTGTCCAAGACCGCAGCCGAGGTCAAGAGCCGCGGAGCCGAAGCCGGGCGGGATTTCGCTAAAGATGCAGGGCAAATCGAGATGGTCATTCAAGTTGCCTTCCTTCATTCTTGCTTCTGCGAACTGCTTCCACAGGAGTTCGTCGGGCTCCACCTCAGACATTAGATCGTCTTTCGCGTTTCCATGGCAAATTTCTACCTAGAGCTTGCACAAAAAATCTTGGAGCTGTCGCAGCAGCCGATGTCTCCGCGAGAGATGATTGATGCAGCGAAGCGAGTAGGGTTGATCCCCGAGAGATATTCGAAGGCGAAAACGCCGCACAAAACTATTCACGCTCGACTTGCTGAATCCATTCGACATGAAGGATCGAAATCCCCTTTCTACAGGTTCGCTCGTGGAAAGTTCGGACTCCGCTCAAACTTGATAAACCTGAACTATCAGAGGCAGTTTGCGAAAGAATACAAAGCTGCAATTCGAAGAAAGGAAATTTCCAACGAGGATGTTCTTTGCGTCAGACGCGCCAATCTACCTATCGACCCCATAGATGGTTTCTTTTCACTCGAAACCTATCGGCAAGTAGTGGCCGAAAATCCCGAATTGCTCCACGTCGCGCGAAAGCATGCCGAGAAGGATTTTTCACTGAAGCAGATTGTAACGTACGTTGCGGTCCTGCGTGATGAGTGCGTGCTCTGCTACGAGAGGGGGACGTATTCGGCAACGGGCCAAGAGTTGGTTGGCAGAAAGAGCATTGGCTTTGGCGGGCACATAGATGCACAGGATTTGAATCTTTTCAGTACGGACCGATATGGGATACTGTCTAACGCTTGGCGGGAATTAAGCGAAGAGCTAAACTTACTGGAGAATGACGTGTTGGGGCAAGGTCCGCAAGTTGTGGGCTTGATCAATGACAACACGACAAGAGAAGGACAGAAGCACTTAGCGGTCGCCATGATTGTGCGGTGCAGAAATTCTGATGACCTCACCAAGGGGGAATTGGAAATCCGAAATCTCCATTGGAAATCCCTGCGTGTTTTGCCCAACGACTTCGTTCAATTTGAAGTTTGGTCACGTATTTTTCTCGAATATATCGTTCGTCATTTCGATTGGCTCGTAAATGCGTATCGATAGGCCGGTTTACTGTTTTCAGATCAACCGCGAGATTTTCAAGTTTCTTGGGCTTCCATTAAGAACGGATAACCACCGCGCCTTTCTAAGGGCAGCCGTGTTGTCCACGACGCGCCCTCTGTATGCGGGGCATGCCCAGGTTGTGGAATGCTTCCACGATGATCCTGTCCTGGTTCAGGAAATCCGAGAGCTGAGCGAGGCCCAGATTTTTGTGGCTCTCTCCCGTCATCAAATTCTCTCAGAGTTCTTGGATACTCGCCGAAAGATGTACGAGTGGGACAAAGGCTCGTATCCCATGTATTTCGAGGGCGATCTGCCAGCCTTCAAAGGGTTTCCAACCACCGCCGTAAATGATCCGGCGACAACTTCGTTGCTTAGAGTGACCTTTTCGACTTTGTATCGAGACGACGTCCCAAAGTTTGAAAACAAGCTGGCGCTTCGGGAGCGACAGGTGCTGCAAGGAGCGGCGGAATCAATAAGGACGTTTGTGACGTCGGAGGAAGGCGCGCTGACGCCCGCGTTCTTCAGAAGGATCCCGGGTCTCGATACAGCCGCCAATTCACTGCTCTCCAAGATATTACCTTCTCAGTTCACTGACATATACATTGATGTGTTCGAAGGCTTTACTCCGACAGGGTTTCTAGGTCTTGCCGCGTTCGAAGACACTCGTTCGTTTCCGTTCCTTGACTTCAATGTCATTTCAAGCTTGCTGATAAAGCTCGGACTGCGGAGGCTTCTATGGGACGATACTCCCGAAGGTTTTCGGAGGTTTTTGAATTTTCGGTTGCACGCCGACTTTCCGGAGTTCATTCGGGCAAAAGACCGTCTTTTGTCTATCTTGGCACATGCAAACAGCGGCAGGATTCCCCGTTCAGCGGCGATCGTTGCGGATGTCCGTGTTCTGCAAGTCAAGGCGTTGGTGGATGATGCTGATCCGATGAGTGCTGCCATCGAGATTTATCGAGCATCTGAAGAGCTGGCAAGAAAAGCTGCAGGAGGCCTAACAATGCCTGACGCGCTCTCATGGAAGGGGCAATATCTTATTGTGACAGCGACAGATGTGGAAGACCGCGTGTTGCAAAGGTCGTTAGACGCACGCGCGTTCAGCCAGCCAGTAGTGGTTAACGAGGATCGTTTCTCTTACGTGGAACGATTCCGATCCGACGTTGGCCGCATATTTCATCTCAGGACCTCCGCAGGAAGCGGGGGAGCCTCCGGCGCTTTCATTATGGGGAAGAATGCAGTCGATTCCCTCAATCCAAAGTTCGTCATTTCGGTGGGCATCTGTTTTGGACTACAAGAAAAGAAGCAAAAGCTTTGCGACGTCGCAATTTCCGAGATGATTCATGACTATGAGCGACAACGTGTTTCGAAGGAGAAACCCGAGGATCGGGGAGCTACCCGGGAAGGAAGCCCGCAGCTTCTAAGCCGCGCGCGAGCTAACCTGATCATTTGGAGGAAGGCGAACGTCCACGTCGGAACGATCCTTTCTGGGGAAAAGCTTGTTGATGACGAGGAATTTAGGGCAACGCTACTCAAACTCCACCCGTCAGCCGTGGCGGGCGAAATGGAAGCTTGGGGCCTCTCCGCCGTTTGTCATGAGGCGCAAAAGCAGTTCATCATGGTCAAAGGGATATGCGACTGGGGTATGAACAAAGACAAGGACCACCAAGAAGAAGCAGCCCAGAACGCCTGCGACTTCGTTTTGGACGCGCTTGTGGTCGGGTAGTCCCTAGTGCATTGGTGACGGGGGGTTAACCGAAGGTTTCAGTAGAAAGTCGTGACCGCGATCCGTATGCAACGGTTCCGTATTCTGCGGAGAGGCGGTAGCCGTGAGGGACGCTTTCCCCGAATACAAAACTCCGCTACAAAAGCCGAAATCGTAAAGGCACATTCGTTAGGTTTTTCAAGGCCGAAGCTGAGCATCGGCAGTACCCACCCAACTGTACCGAGCGTTTGGATGCGCGGTGCAGGGAAGACAGTTAAGACATGTCGAGAGAACTAAGGAGCGCTGTGCGCGGATGGAATTGTTCGGTATTGGAAGTAGGCCCTCGCTGGTGTTGCGCGCCCTCGTCACCGCTCGAACATTGATCGCCAAACATGACGAAGAGCTTGTCGCTCCGCTTGATGAACTAATCGAACGCGTCGAGGAGTACATTGACGAGGAGCCAGCACGCGAGGGTGCGGTCAGGGACGCGCGAAGGGTCGCGAAGATGCTAACGGACCGTGGGGGCGATGCTGCCCGCGAAGCGTTAGGTGTGCCGCCCCCAAACCCATTAGAACAACAAAAATTACGCAGTACTCTACTGTTTGACGCAGACAAAATTGCCGATGAACTCAACGCCGTGATTATTGAGGTAGACGACGAAGCAGCCTGCCGTCAAGCCGGAAGGAAGTATCAGGTCTCAGCGTCTATTTTCCTGCCGGTAGATTTGACTGAATTTGATGCGGAGACGAAGGCTCGCTGGCAGTCAATATTGAGCCGCACACCTATTGAGGGGGAATAGTGGAAGCAAGTCGGTGTCACGGACCCCAACGAGGTCTTTCATTCTTTCCGACACGGTTTCCAAGATGCCCTGCGACGCGCGACACCAGACGAAGAACTGCGGGACGCTTTAGCCGGACGGAGCAGCGGGGAGTCCGTCAGTCGGACCTACGGTGCGAAGGCCATGCTTGAGCGCTGGGGCGTGAAGGCCCTCAAAGCTGCAGTCGACAAAATCAGCTACCCCGGCTTGGACTTATCGCGCGTGCGGCCACTGGGTACACCAATCACATCTCGCGGCAACAAGAGAACATGACGTCCATTCCTTTCGACCAAGATGAATTAAAAGCAGCCACCTACGCCTCCCTGAGGGCACACGCGACCTCTGAGCGAGGCAAGGCCCTTGTCGCGAAGCTCTCGTCTATGGTGGAGGAACACACCATCCAAGCCGGGTTGCGACAGAGGAAGCGAAGGGACACGGCAGGTAAGCTGGAATACGCCACGGGAGCGTTCTTGGCCGACCTTCTGCGCCCGCTGGACGCGGAGGCATCGCGTCGGACTGACCGTCCGGCATCAATCGGAATCTCCACGGAGGAGCCCAATGGCTGGGTGTACCGCTCGTTGCATAAAGCATCCTTCACTGGGGCAGCGGTGGGACGGCATGCATTCTTTCAGCTGGTTGACGGATCGAAGGGGCTCGCCTTCTTGCAGCACGTAGCTGGACATAAGACCTCAGATGAGCGTGAGGACACCGGGAAGTACGCGGCACGTTTCCGAGCGACACCCGAATTGCTGCGGTTCTGCACCGAGTACGGCGTGGTGCCCACGAGGGCCCTGGACCATTTCGAGTTCGAATACGACCTTCCCGAGCATCCGGTGCGGTTGAGGGCACGCAAGCTCAAGAACTTCTTCAGCAGCACCGAGCTCGTTGGGAAGCCGATGGAGTTCGAGAGAACGCCCGTGGTTGAGGAGATGGAGACTTCTATCCACGAATTGAACGAGTTCTTCGCCAAGCACACGCTTCGCGGCGGTCTACACCAAGGCTACATCCGCATCTTCCAGAATGGCGATGATCCAGAGTTCAATTGGAACAAGGGTGGGAGGCTATACAGCCAACCTTTTGTTGAAAGCTACCAAGTCATGAGCGCCAAGCGCCGGGTGAAGATGACGATCAATGGGGAGCCAGTTGCGGAAATCGACATAAGTGCGAGTTACCTGACCATCTTCCTATCGCTGCATGGCATCCAGTTGAATACCGCTGAGGACCCCTACACGCTTCCGGGGCTCGGGCCAATGCACCGAGGCGCTGTGAAGGCTTGGTTCGTTGGAACATTCGGCAACAAGAAGCCTATAAGCAGATGGCCGAAGGACATGACCGAGAGGAGCCCGGAACTGCGGGAGCACCGCGTTGCTGAAATCACACAAGCTGCATTCACAAAATACCCAACGCTGAAGACTTGGGGTGAGAACCTCAACGGCCGCACCTACGACTGGGCTGATCTGATGTGGCTTGAGAGTGCTGTGATGTTTTCGACCATGCTGGACCTGAAAAGCCAACACGAAACTCCGAGCCTGACCGTCCATGACAGTCTCATCGTTCCAGTCTCAAAAGCTGAGGTAGCCAGCGCGACGCTCATGAGCAGGTTTCAGGCTCAACAGAAAATGGTTCCCAGATTGAAAATCAATTGGCCCGTGGCTGAGTAGCTACCGGTGAAGAGTAGAGAACAAGTCACTAGGGGGTACCAGAGGGTACAGGGAGGGAACCAAGGGAGAGCTAAAGGGGGGGATGAGAATGATGACAATTATAGTTGGGAGGACAGATAGAGTGGAGAGTGGGGGAGAGATAGACAGGAGGGGAACGAGCGCAGGAGGCACATAGGTACACTGGGACCATTATTGTTATACAGCGGGTCCAGCATTTCCCTTCAGCAGGCAGTAATCGACGTTCTCGGCCTTCCCCGCCCGCTGCGGCGCAAATTGCCTCGGTGACGCTCCTAAGGTCCCCTATGGGCATCTGACGGGCCGGCGTTTGTCAGTCCAAGGGGTACTCATTAGGCACCATCGGTTTTTGCGGGGGACCTCGGCGTTAGCGTGTCGACGGGGCGTCAGTAAGGGCAAAACTATCCACACCCACGACGCCCTGTAGGCCCACAGGTCACCCGCTCAAACCCTAGCGGCTTCCCATTGGGGACCTTCGGGGCGATCATGTCGGATGACCACGAAATCCCGGCATTCAATTTACGGCGCATCGGTCCGTGCGGCCACAGAGCGTGCCAAGGAAGCCCGCAAGGAAGCCGATAGGCTCGCCGTG
Source organism: uncultured Alphaproteobacteria bacterium (assembly GCA_963822795.1). Classification (GTDB taxonomy): domain Bacteria; phylum Pseudomonadota; class Alphaproteobacteria; order Rhizobiales; family Xanthobacteraceae; genus Bradyrhizobium. The sequence goes on along the minus strand of CAWGJM010000036.1, from coordinate 9,459 downwards.
CGAAGCATGGAACAAGCGCATGCTGGGCTTCCGTGGGCCAGCACAGCCATCGCCGACGCTGGGAGACGCGTTGAACGCGGGCTACCTCTACCTCGAAGTGAGGTGCCTCGGTTGCGACACGCACCAGACCGTTGCGCTCGATGAGGTCAGCAGACCGAAGACAACACCGATCCACGAGCTTGAGCGGTACATGCGGTGCAAGGATTGTTCGCAGGTGCGCGGCTGTGCGTACAAACGGTCACATTTGGTGGCGCCCTGCGGCGCCGGAAGATTTCAGCGAGCGACCCACCGTCAACGTGGGTGGCCGGGCGAGAGATGATCTGATTACGTCGGATGTTCGGAGAAGACTGGAAGTGAGCGGCACTCGGCCAAACCGACGTGAATGACCCCTCTCAGACATCACCCCTCAGGCACGCCGGCCAAGCGCATGGCTTCGTAGATGCGCCTGGCTCCGGCACGGTAGGTCGGGTTGTCGCTCGGTACGTTGACGCGGAAGCGGCGGAGAGTGAAGTTCGGGTCGAGCGCAAGTCCGGCCTGCATAGCAGCCCCCGCTTCATTCATGTGGCCGACAAGCGCCAAGGCCGCAGCGTGCTGGAAATGAGATAGGGAATGACTTCGGTTGACCTCGAGGCCCCGGCGACACCAAGCGAGCGCTTCCGCGTCCGCACCGAGGTGCAAGTTCGCTGCCCCGACAAACATCATCCACAAGTAGGCACGGGTATCGCGAGGAGAGAGGCGAAGCGCCTCGCGGACATGGCCTTCAGTTTCCGCGGCACGACCGATATAAGTTTTGGCAAGACCGATAAACCCGTGCGCGTGGGCCAAATTCCGATCCAGCGCCAATGCCCGCTCGCATTCAGCAATTCCTTGCGCCGCCCGGTTCGTAACAATCTGGACCAAGCCCATCACCGCGTGGGCGAAGGCGTGCTGAGGGGCCATGAACAGCACCTCGCCCAAGGTCCTCTCGGCCCTCGTAAGAAACATTGTGCGATCCTCGGTCAAGACGGAAGCGCCTATTGACGCATCTACCTGCGCTGTGCCGACCAGTGCTTCGACATTTCGGGGATCGATCGCCAAGGCACGTTCGAAAAAGCCGCGTGCCCGGGTCAGGTGCTCGGGGGTTGGCCCCTTGTTGAGCCAAACCTTGCCCTGGAAACACAAATCTATCGCATCAGGATGCAGCGAACGCTCCGCGCGCCGCGCCTCAGCCTCAATGAGTTCGGTATTCAGCGTGTTGGCGAGCCTCGATACGATTTCATCCTGCATATCGAACAGATCAGCTACGGGCTTCTCGAAGCGCTCGGCCCATAGGTGATTGGCGGTTCCGGCATCGACAAGCTGCACGTTCACCCGAAGCCGGTTGCCGCTCCGCTGTACGGAGCCTTTGAGCACGTAGCGGATGTTCAACTCGCGCCCGACCTGCCGGACGTCAATTGACTTGCCCTTGTACGAGAAGGCGCTGTTACGGGCGATGACAAACGAGCCGTTGATGCGCGACAAGTCGGTGGTCAGGCTCTCGGTAACGGCATCCACGAAATAGTCCTGCTCGGGGTCGCCACTGAGGTTGGTGAAAGGTAGCACAACGATGGAGAGACGAGGTGCTGAAAGCACACCCGACCTTCGCTCAACCAATGTCTCCGGGTAAGATCCATCCTGGACCACCGCATAGGCTCGGACCGGTAGGGCGATGTTTTTGAGGTTCTGCTCGCCCAGATCGACGAACTCAACCCCGACCTTGCCTCGCACTTGATCGTAGACTGCAGACGAAATGCAGATGCCGCCAGGCTCCGCGATGCCCTCAAGCCTCGCCGCAATGTTAACGCCGTCTCCAAAGATGTCGTGAGGTTCGACGATTACGTCCCCGAGGTTGACGCCCACTCGGAACGCAACACGCCTGTCTTCCAACTCGCCGATTGTAAGTTCCTTGATGCGGGTCTGGAACTGCACAGCAGCACGGATCGCTTCGACTGCGCTCGGAAACTCCGCCAAGAACCCATCGCCGGTGTTCTTCACGATGCGGCCGCCGTGTTGGGTAATCGCCGGCGAAACACTGCCCGTTAGAAGCGCTGTCAGTCTGGAGTGCGTAGCCTCCTCGTCATCGTGCATGAGCCGCGAGTAACCAGCCACGTCGGCGGCCAGTATCGCCGACAACTTGCGTTCGACCCGGACTGGCCGCTCCTGCACCATGGCCCGCTATCCAACCTTGATGCTCTTGTACAACAGATCGGGCGGGATGCCATCTAGGCTAATGTCGGTTCTTGGCACTTTTTCGGAAGTGTCACCCTCACTGAGTGATCACGGCTCTTGGGCGGCTAAGAGACACGCCGTTCAAGCGAAACCATTTTCGTTTTCGGCACAAAGCAGACTTGGAGAACGTGGCCCAGCACGCTGCTATGAGATGCGCGCCGGTCGACTCCTACGCCTACTTACGCCGCCTTGGGTGCCCCTTTGACCAACGCCTCCAGCGAAGCAATGGTCACCCTGAGGTTCTCCCTTCGCGTCCTCAGGCTCCGCGCCAGCACCGGGTAAGCCGGGTCCGACACGTCGCGAACTCCGACCCGTGTTTCCTCGTGTTCGATGTGGACGGTTAGCAGTTCCACCGAGCGCGAGAGGCTCTCAATCAGTGTTACGATTTGTAGCTTGTTGACTGCTATGGTTCCCCGGAGCGTCTCAAGTAGATACGAGTTTGCCGTTGGTAGCCTCTGCGCTGGTCCGTTCTGGGACGCGCTCGCCGCGCACTCCGGTGCAGAGCAAGGGCGGTGCCAATCACGCCAAGAGAACCTCCGTAGTTCTTCGGGTGCGAACATCGGTCCCTAGCAAGCGCACTGCAGCCGGTGGCGGCCGCCGCCTTTAAGTCGAGCATTTGAAGCCGAGGGTCGGCGTCGCGGAAAATAGGGTCCGGTGTCTTCGGAGAGGCTCATATTGATCAGGGGACCACGTACGGCGTGACCCAACGCGACTATGCTCCGGGGCTATCAGCCAAACCGCTACCGCGCCGAACACCGCTGCTGCGACAGGACACTCAAACGCCACTGAGACCACCGCGAGGCCGCCGAGGAGCGTGCTGATTACGAACGCTCACACTTGGTTGCCTTGAGGCGCCGCAAGATTTCAGCGAGCGACCCGGCTTCAACATGGTGGCCGGGAGAACGGTGAGAGCCGCCTCCATGCGAGCTGACCAAGTCGGCGCTCAAATGGGGCTCACCGAGGCGCCGAGCGGTCCTCGATGGGCTCATTGCGGAGGCCGCATAGCGACACGGCGAGAGACGTATATCTCCTGAATTTACCTCTGCTTTCGGCGGCATAGCGGACGTGATCGGAATTGTTGCTGACTCGGCTCGGTCGCGAATGACCCATTAAGAGACATCATCGCAACATGTCGTTACGCGTCCCTCTTGCCCCGACTGACACATCACGGCCAATGTCCTGAATTTCCGCGAAGTCCCTGATCATACCGTGGCCTGTTCTGCTAAAGTGACGCCGTTGACGGTGGTCCTCCGTCCCCGAGGCGAAGGACAAAGAGGATAAAATTGAGTTGGTCCTCAGTAGAAGGAGCGGAAGGGAAAAATGAGAAAGCTCGGCCTAATTGTCTTACTCATAGCGACGATGGCATCCGCAGAATCTGGACTGGCTCAGGACTACCCAGCTCCTAAGGAGGGTGATTGGATCGCCAAGGACTTCCGGTTTCATACGGGTGAAGTGATGCCCGAGTTGCGCATACACTATACGACAATCGGAGAAGCAACCGGGGAGCCCGTGCTCGTGCTTCACGGCACAACAATGTCGGGCACCGCAATGTTAGCGCCGATCTTTGCAGGCGAATTGTTCGGGCCTGGCCAAGCGCTCGACGCGAGCAAGTATTACATCGTTCTGCCAGAACTCGATCGGGCACGGCAAAACCGCAAAGCCGTCTGACGGATTGCGCGCCAAATTCCCGGAATACGACTATGACGACATGGTCAGCGCCCAATATAGACTTGTCACCGAAGGTCTCGGCATCCGCCATTTGCGACTGGTATTGGGCTTCTCAATGGGCGGAATGAACGCCTGGATGTGGGGCGAGAAGTATCCGAACTACATGGACACGCTGGTACCCATGGCGTCCCAGCCCAGCTCAATGTCCAGTCGGAATTGGATGCTGCGCCGGTTGATCATCGATAGCATTCGCAACGATCCCAGTTGGAACAACGGAAATTACACGGACCAGCCACGATCGGCGCGCTTCGCAAGCGTCTTCTACAGCATCGCGACCGCCGGGGGCACACTGGCCTACCAAAAGCTGGCTCCCACCCGTGAGGCTGCCGACAAGGTGCTCGACGGGCGTCTGAACGCTGCCTTCACGGCAGATGCCAACGATACGCTCTACCAATGGGCATCTTCAGGCGACTACGATCCTTCTCCAGGGTTGGAGCGCATCCGGGCCACGGTGCTGGCCATCAATTCAGCTGACGACGAACGCAATCCGCCCGAGACCGGGATCATGGAGCGCGAACTCAAGCGCATCAAAAATGCCAATCTTGTGCTGATCCCGCCAAGCGATGACACACGCGGTCATATTACCACGTTCTTTGCGAAATTCTGGAAGCAGCAAGTGCAAGATTTATTGCGGACAGCACCGCCAAATGGATCGGACGGACGGTGAAAACCGACGTGATCGAAAGACAGCTGAGGTCGCTTACTGTGCACGTTTGCGACATGCCGTTCTAGTCGAGCGATGTCTGTTAGCAGGGGTACACTGGAAAACATTTGCTCAGGCTGAGCTCTTCTCAATTTGACCCGAAAGCGACCTCGCCGCGCTCTGAAGGCACTACGAACTCGGCCTAACCGAAGAATGAAAATGGCTAATGCGCCAGCCCTGATCGGTCTTCGTGATCAGCATGGTGAAGCGCGCTGGCGTCTTGATGACGTTTCCATCCTTGGTCTGTGAGAACGTATCCATACCGGCAAACAGGACCGCATTCTCCGACACGACGATGGTCGAATACTCGTCAATCGTGATGGAGCGTGGCATGAATTGCCGCAACGCCTGAAAATACTTGTCGATCTGGTCGGTCTTCGTCGCCAGTACCGGGCTGACAGTACCTAGAAACACCGCGTCAGGCGCGAATAATTTGACGACACCTTCGACATCGGAAGCGTCAAAGGCCTTCTTGAATTGCTCGACAACCAGAAAAGCATCTTCTTTCGGACCAGAGAACGCAGCGACTGGCCAGATCAGAAACAGGACGCATGCAAGCAACAACCTCATCGTCGTGATCTCCCCTTCGTTAATTGCCGACTACAACTGCACATTACATCACGCGAACATGGGCGCGAAAGGGGCGCGATGTCTGCGTTTGGCACATCGCGTCACTTCGGTGCGATGCGGAATTTTGTTGCTATCGGCGCATAGCGGAAGTCGAGTTTCAGTACGAGAAAACACCCCGCGCTCGGTATTCCGTCAGATAATCACCTACGCCACCTCGCGTTCCGTCGTATCGAGTGCGCTGGCTTTTGGCGCCCGAAGGTTCTCCAGCATGGCAATGGTGGCCCCAATGTTATCCCTTCGCGTCCTTAGGCTCCGCGCCAGCACCGGATAGGTTGGGTCCGACAGGTCGCGAACTCCCGAGCGCATCTCCTCGTGCTCAATGTCAGCGGTGAGGATTTCCACCGAGTGCGATAGGTCGCCGATCAGTGTTGCGATTTTCAGCCTGCGGAGCGCCGGCGAGTTACTAAGCGTCTCAACGGGGTACGACTTAAACACCTGCGGTCTCCTAGCTGGCCTGTTCTGGGACGCCCTGGTGGCGCATTTCAGCGTAGAGCAAGGTCGGTGCCAAGCTAAAGAAATCGATGGCGGGACCTGTGCAGTTCGGGAGACATCTAGCGGCCTCCCTGTGTATAGGGGCACCCAGTCGACCTCTAACCCATTGAAATCATCGGAGCATGGTCTGATTTACCGGGGTTTTTCGCGAATGGAGCCAAGGTCGAAACCGATGGGACCCAAAAGGGGACCCGCGTGATCCTCGGGGACGCACGCTGCTGCCGTGACCTCGGTGGCGGCCGCCGCCTATGGCACCAAAAATTCCCAAGGTGCTCGGGCCGTGGCCTATCAACCAGCGTGCCACCGGTGCGAAGCCCCGTTTGCCCTACCGTGTAGGGAACGTCAGGACGTTAGGCTCGCATTCGGCCACACCATCCGGCGCCACGCCGAGACCCTTCTGGGCGACCACTACAACGCCACGTAACAATACCTTGCGCTGCGTGTCGTCCTTCAAGCCGGCCGATGCTTCCACGAGGGTACGAATGTGCTGCAGTGCTTCGCTAGGTGTCACTGTTGCGACCTCCTATTGATTGTCCGGTAAACGATACGCCAGCCCTGCCGGATGCGCGAGTTCACTTAGGGCGCTAGTTTGATTCAGCAGTCGTCAGCAAAGAATGTCTGGGATGGTCCCCAAACCGGACCTGAGGCGGACTTGCCGGCGCGACGCGAATGACCCATTGCTGACTTCGTTTAGTCCGTTGGGACTGTCGTAGGGAGGACGGCGATGAACTTTCCGAAAGGAGAGCGCGGGATAGCGGCTAGGTGCGTTGTGATCGGCTTCATGTCGCTCTTGAGGCAAGCTCGGATTGCAGCCACCCCGCTATTCGTTCGGCACACTGGGGATCGGCATAAAGACCATGCCGCAGACCTCGCCGAACGTCTTCATCTTGATGGAGCGTTACGACGGTCCCCCAATTGGTCGGGGTCGATTCGGATTGAAACTCCGACTGTCGGTCAATGCTATCGGGGGCTGACTGGGAATTGATTTCGCACCCTTGGGTAATGAGCAGAAGCTCCCTGCCATAAGCGGACTTGAACAGCCCTGGCACAAATAGGGATGCAAAAAACGCAAGCCAGGCCACGATCTGTAACGTTGCGAACCGTTTGAGCGAAAACCAGTCAACCATACCAGATAGATATCGAGCCATGAAATCCAACAAGAGGGCCCCAAACTGAGAAAGCCTGATGATGGCCAAAACGACTAATAACACGAGGCCCAAAACCGGCAAAACCAATAACGAGATCCAGGCTACGTATGACCACCTTGTCAATAATCGTGAGAGGCGATTGCCTATCGCTGCAGCTGCAAGGACGAGAGAGGCTTCATCATCGAGAGCACGAAGTACCAGAAGTGGATGCTTGCGAACCGAGGGGGAAAGGGAAGTCAGTTCCACAAGCTCGTCTACTTTTGCAGTATCCCGAGCGCGCAATCCGCGAAGCAAGAACCAGAGAAGCAAGAGGACGGGCGTGACAATGTATCCCAAGCTCCATAGGTCAACGCCGAAAACTATAGGAATTAGAGCTGAAAGAAGGGCCCCACTCGCCAGGAACATCTGTTCAATACGCTTTGTCTCCACAGGCGAGGGTTCGGTCCGGAAAATTTCGACGAACGGTGTAGCGATTGTTGCGATGAATATCTCGTCACGCGTGACGCCCAGCTGATCAAGAGCACGGAGGGCGACATTGCCACCGTGACTATGCGCTATCACGACTTGGGTACAACTGGGGTAGTCGGACTGCTTGGCGCGTATGTGTTCAAGCAATTCGCGCGCAGCCTTGTCTCGTTCCCGCACAGAGTTTGCGCCGGACCATAGAAACGGGGCTATCTGGGCGGAAAGCCCGCGCTTGGAAAGCGCCGCGGTAAGCCTGCTCCTGAACTCGCTGCCGTCCGCAAACCAAAGCCATTTCGGGAGAAAGCGACTTGGCCATTTTTCATAGAATGGGGTGAGGAGTACGTCGCGCCACTTGCCGCGAGGCCAAGTCCCATGGACGAGGGTTATAAACAGGTCGCCATCTGCTCTCATGAAGGGCCGAGCCTCACCGGAGCGTCCATTCAGAATACACAAAGTATCACGCTCTTAGAGAGCTGACCACCACGGCTAACAAAGCAGTTGGATCAGATACATTAGCCCAAATCTAATCTGACAGTGGTGTCCAAAAAGCAGAGCAAGTCCCAAAGAAACCGAATGACTTCCGGTGCTGGCACTTTGCGGACCATCCACGGCGATGGGCTGGTGTCCGTGATGCGCCCCAAAGCGGTCATTAGAGCTGCGCGGTTCACCTGCTGCTGTCAGCTCGGCGGCGGCAGCGGCTTGAAGCCGAGGGACTTAAAATCAGCCACCTACCGGCGAGCCAAAGGTCCCATGGTCGCGTATGGGACCCGTTTGCTTTTGTGCATCTCGGAGCGTCTGCCGCGTGGCTTATCATCCAGATGCCAGCGCGAAAGCGTCGCACAAGGTCACTGCCTTGCGAAACCTTCCTCCGGCCGAATGAAGCCTTGGAGTTCATCTTCAAACAACAAGTCACCCATCGGGGCTATTCGCTTCCTGGGATTGTTTTTCATGACCTCCTCCATACGAACTGCGAGGCGACGCCCGCGCTCTGTAAGGAACACATGACGTAACCGAAGGTCGCCGAGCGTCTTCCTATCAACGACAGTGAGAAGGTCGAAACCAGGTTTGTCGTTTATGACACGCGAAGTTAGTTGACGCAGGTGGAGGGAGACAGTGGCGGGTTTTATACCGCAGCGGCGCGCGAGCACTGACACTGGAAGTCCCTCCTCAGCCCAAGCCGCCAAGAACGTGTACGCCTGATCTATTGTGAGGTGGTAGTAGAGCGCCTGCAGCACTTGAATTGCCGTGACGAAATGCAGAACTAAAACTCGCTGCCGAGATGATAGCTCGTGAAATTGGTCTTGAAGTTCATTAGGCACCGGGCGCTCCTTCGTGTGAGGCTCGGAATAAAGCAGACCAGCACTCGTGCTAATAGAGCACTCTCTGGCAGCTACTTGCGACCTTCGCTGACACATGCAGGAGGTGACCCATGAGCTTCTAAAGAGCGTGAGCCGCCGCGACCATGCGGGTTGGACGCAAATCTCCGCGGCACACATTGCAGCCGTAGGCTCGGCGACGGCAGCGGCCTTTAACCGAAGGAACTTGAAACCGCATCGTCACCGATGTCCAAAAGGGTCCCATGGGCCGAGATGGGACCCATAGGCTTCAACGGGGATGGAGCTAACGCCCCTTCGCGGGCTCGCATGTTCTCCTCAGTGCAACAACAGCCAAACCCCGAGGCCTCCCACGACCGTCGCAGGCCAAATGGCTTCGAACGCCACGAACACCGTGGCCAACATCACAAGGACCGTCCCATCTGCTACGTGCATGTTTGTGTTTCCTAAGCCCGCTCAAAGGATGTTGCTGACGGACTTTGCGTGCCACTGGCCTCCTCGTGCCGTGGCCACTCCTCGTGCGTTGAGCGCCTCCGCAATCTCCCTGAGGGTACGCGCGCCGGCCTTCTGGGCCTCACGGATAATGGGGAGCACGTTGGCAGCGTACCTGTCCGCTTCCGCCCTCACGGTCTCCACGGCGCTCCTGCGGGCCACATCGAGCTTCGGGTTGCCAAGCGCCACTCCGCGAGCCTTAGCGGCGGAGAGCGCCTGA
>CAWGJM010000035.1:0-297190 GCA_963822795.1 uncultured Alphaproteobacteria bacterium | reverse complement strand
GATAGGGGACAAATTGCAGCTTGATGCCGGTGGCATTCTCGAAATAGAGACCGGCGATGTGGCTGCCGGACCCCAAGCCGGCGGTTCCGGCCGTGACCGGCTCGGGCCGGGATTTCAGCCAGGCGAGGAGCTCGTTCAGCGTCTTCGCCGGCACATCGTTCTTGCTGACGACGATCATGGGATTGCTCGGCAGCATCACGATCGGCTCAAGATCGGCGACGAGGTCGTAGCCGAGCTTGTAGACTGCGCCATTTGCAACGTGGGTACCGAGGTGACCGAAGCCGATCGTGTAACCATCGGCAGGCGAACGCACCACCCGACCGACGCCGATCGAGCCGCCCGCTCCCGTGACGTTCTCGATCACGAGAGGTTGGCCGAGCACAGTCTTCATGCGGTCGCCAAGGATGCGCGCCATCGCGTCCGACGGACCGCCTGCGGCGAACGGCACCATGATGGTGATCGGGTGCGAAGGGAAGTTGTCCGCACGCACACTCGCGCCGAACGCGAGCGTTGCCACCAACGCCGCCAAAACTGTTCTCCGCATCACCCTCTCCCAACGCCCCCGCGTCGCAAGCCTCCTACAACTTCGCGTAGTCGATCGGCTTGTGGCGATCGAGCGTGCGGGTCACAGGCGGCAACGGATACTTAAGCCCTGTGGCGCAATTGAACAGCATCACGCGATCACTTTTGCCGACGCGGCCGTCGGCGAGACTTTGCTGGTAGGCGGCATAGGTCGCCGCGCCCTCCGGACACAACAGCAGGCCCTCCTCGCGCGCCACTTCGTTGAGCGCGGAGGAAATCTTCTCGTCTTCCACCGCGATGGCGAAACCTTTGCTCTCGCGCACCGCGCGCAGGATAAGAAAATCCCCGACCGCCTGCGGCACGCGGATGCCGGAGGCGATGGTGTGGGCGTCCTCCCAGCGCGTCGCATGCTCGACCCCGGTCTCGAACGCGCGCACCATGGGTGCGCAGCCCGCCGCCTGCACCGCGACCATGCGCGGCCGCTTCGAGCCGATAAAGCCGATCGCCTCCAATTCGGCGAACGCCTTCCACATCCCGATCAGGCCGGTGCCGCCGCCGGTCGGATAGAAGATCACGTCGGGCACCTCCCAGCCGAGCTGTTCGGCGAGCTCCAGCCCCATCGTCTTTTTACCCTCGATCCGGTAGGGCTCCTTCAATGTCGAGGTATCGAACCAGCCTGCTTTGGCCTTGCCTTCGCCGACGATCTTGCCGCAATCGTCGATCAGTCCGTTGACGCGATAGACGGTCGCGCCCTGCAGCTCGATCTCGCTGACGTTCACTTCGGGCGTATCGGCCGGGCAAAAGATCGTGGCCTTGATGCCGCAGTTCGTGGCATAGGCCGCAAGCGCAGCGCCGGCATTGCCGTTGGTCGGCATCGCCATATGCTTGATGCCGAGCGCCTTGCCCATCGACACCGCCATGACGAGACCGCGCGCCTTGAACGAGCCGGTCGGCAGGCGGCCTTCGTCCTTGACGATGACCTCGCCGCCGCCAAGCTTTTTGGCAAGCCTGGGCAGGCGGATCAGCGGCGTCGTGACTTCGCCGAGGCTGACGATGTCGGCGCAGTTGCGCACCGGCAGCATCTCGCGGTAGCGCCACATGTCGGCCGGGCGCTGCGCCAGCGCGTCCTTGGTCAGCGCTTTCTTCACGCCCGCAAGATCGTAGCGCACTATCAGCGGCTTGCCGGCCTTCGAGAGATTGTGGATCTGATCGGCGGGGTAGTGATCGCCTTCCATGGCGCATTCGAGATGGGTCACGAACGTCGGACGTTCGATCGTCAGATTGTCGTTGTCTTTCACAGAGCAGACTTTCCGGGGTTTAGCAGACACTTGCCAGGTTCAGATGTTCAACACACGCCCATAGGCGTCGAGCACCGCTTCCTTCATCATCTCCGACAAGGTCGGATGCGGGAAGACCGTGTGCATCAACTCTTCCTCCGTCGTCTCCAGATTCATGGCGACGACGTAGCCCTGGATCAGTTCGGTCACCTCCGCGCCGATCATATGCGCGCCGAGAAGTTGCCCGGTGCTCTTGTCGAAGATCACTTTCACCAGCCCCTGGTCCTCGCCGAGCGCGATCGCCTTGCCGTTGCCGACGAAGGGGAAGCGGCCGACGCGGATTTCGCGGCCACCTTCCTTGGCCCTGGCTTCCGTCAGCCCGACGGACGCGATCTGCGGATTGCAATAGGTGCAGCCGGGAATGAGGTTCTTGTCCATTGGATGCGGGTTTAGCCCCTTGATGGCCTCGACGCAGACAACGCCTTCATGCTCGGCCTTGTGCGCCAGCATCGGCGGCCCCGCGACGTCGCCGATGGCGTAGATGCCGGGCACATTGGTCTTGCAGAGGCCGTCGATGACGATCACGCCGCGATCGGTCTTGACCCCGAGCTTTTCGAGCCCGAGATTCTCGATATTGCCGACCACGCCGACGGCAGAAATCACCCGCTCGAACTCGATCGTTTGCGGCGCACCCTTGCCGTCATCGATGGTCGCCACCACGCTGTCGCTCTTCTTCTCGAGCTTCGTCACCTTGGTGCTGGTGAGGATCTTGATGCCCTGCTTCTCGAAGCGCTTGCGTGCGAGGCCTGCGATCTCGGCATCCTCGACCGGGAGTATCTGCGGCAGCACCTCCACCACGGTCACTTCCGACCCCATGGTGTGGAAGAAGGAGGCGAACTCGATCCCGATCGCGCCGGAGCCGACCACGAGCAGCGATTTCGGCATCCGCTCCGGCACCATCGCCTCGAAATAGGTCCAGACCAGTTTCTTGTCGGGCTCGAGCCCCGGCAGCACGCGCGGCCGCGCGCCGGTGGCCAGGATGGTGTGCTTGGCCTGATAGGCGCCCTCGCCCAACGCGCCCTTCGGCGCCTCTGCCTGCGATTTCTTCACGGTAATCTTGCCGGGCGCGTCGATTAAGGCCTCGCCCCAGATCACCGTAACCTTGTTCTTCTTCATCAGGAAGCCGACGCCGTCATTGAGGCGTTTGGAGACGCCGCGCGAGCGCTGCACCACGGCCTTGGCGTCGTAGGAGACCTTCTCGGCCGACAAACCGTAGTCCTTGGCATGCTGCATGTAGTGAAAGATTTCCGCCGAGCGCAGCAGCGCTTTGGTCGGGATGCAACCCCAGTTCAGGCAGATGCCGCCGAGATAGGATTTTTCGACAATCGCGGTCTTAAAGCCAAGCTGCGCTGCGCGGATCGCGGTAACGTAGCCGCCCGGCCCGGAGCCGATGATGATGACGTCGAAGGATGTGTCGGCCATGGTTACTCACAATTCGAGAGAGAGGGAGACGAAGTCCTGCTTCGCCCTCACACCATCATCATCACGGGGTTCTCGATCAGCATCTTGAACGCGCCGATCAATTCGGCGCCGAGCGCGCCGTCGATCGCGCGGTGATCGCAGGACAAGGTCACGCTCATCATGTGCGCGATTTCGATCTTGCCGCTTCGCACCACCGGCCGCTCTTCGCTGGTGCCCACTGCCAGGATCGTGGCGTGCGGCGGGTTGATCACGGCGGTGAAATGATTGATCCCGTACATGCCGAGGTTGGACACCGCCGTGGTGCCGCCCAGATATTCTTCCGGCTTGAGTTTTCGTGCGCGCGCGCGCGCCGCAAAATCCTTCATCTCGCTGGAGATGGTCGAGAGCGACTTGGTCTCGGCGTTGCGGATGATCGGCGTGATCAGGCCGCCCGGCATCGCCACTGCAACCCCGATATCGGAATGCTTGTGCTTGAGCATCCCGCTTTCGGTCCAGCTCACATTGCAGTCGGGAATCCGCTGCAGCGCCACCGCCATCGCCTTGATGACGAAGTCATTGACCGAGAGCTTGTAGAGCGGCTTCTTCTCCTTGTCCTTTGGTGCTTGCGCGTTGATCTCCTCGCGCGCCGTGAGCAACTTGCCGATGTCGCAGTCGATGGTGAGGTAGAAGTGCGGAATGGTCTGCACCGATTGGGTCAGGCGCTGCGCGATGGTCCGCCGCATGCCGTCGTGCGGCACGATTTCGTAGCTTCCCGGTTGGAACAACGCGAGGATCTGCTTATCCGACATTGACGGGGCAATCGCGGGCGCGGGCGCAGGTCCCCCGGCCGGCGCCTTCAGCCCCTTGCCGGATTTTGCCTGTTCGACGTCGCGCGCGATGATACGGCCATGCGGCCCGGAACCGATGATGTCGCCAATTTTAATGCCGGCTTCCTTCGCAAGACGCCGCGCCAGCGGCGAAGAAAAGTTGCCGCCGTGGCCGTTGGTTTTCGGCACAGGAGCCGCGGCAAGCGGCGCTGACGCTGCCGCCGGCTTCGGAGCCGGGGCAGCAGCAGGAGCCGGCGCGGTAGCCGACGCCGCGACAGGTTTTGGAGCCGGCGCTGCGGCAGGCTTGGCTGCCGGCCTAGCGGCCCCCGCACCCGCCGACTTCACATCCTCGCCGTCGCCCGCGAGCACCGCGATCACGTCGTTGACGGGCACATCCTGCGTGCCCTCGGGCACCAGGATCTTGGCAATCGTGCCCTCGTCGACCGCCTCGACCTCCATGGTCGCCTTGTCGGTCTCGATTTCCGCGATCACGTCGCCGGACTTGACCGTGTCGCCCTCCTTCTTGAGCCACTTGGCAAGGTTGCCCTTTTCCATCGTCGGCGACAGCGCGGGCATCAGAATGTTGATCGGCATGCTGACCTCACAAAGGCTGTTGTTGCGGGCCGTCTTCCACGCTTGGGAAGCCAACCACGACCGTTTGGGCGTCGTCTTCGCCCGATGAAAGACCGTTCCACATCAATTGCCGATATCGCCCTGCCACAGGCACTCGTTGGCTGGATTGGAACGCCATGACTTCATCATGTTGATCGAGCGCTCGTCGGCAAGATCGATGTAGGGAATGCCGAATTGGGTCAGGATGTCCTTGCTTCCCGGAAACGTCACGGACTCGCCGATCACGAGGAGCGAAAGCTTGAACAGCCCGATCGCGCCCGCGCACATCGAGCAGGGCGACAGCGTGGTGTACATGACGGTGTCGTGGAACGACATCAGCCCGGCATCGCGCAGGCAGGACATCTCGCCGTGCAGGATGACGTTCTTCTCCTGCATCCGGCGATTGTGACCGCGCGCGATGATCTTGTTGTCGCGCGTCAGCACGGCGCCGATCGGCAAGCCTCCCTCGGCGATGCCCTGTTCAGCTTCGACAATGGCCTCGGCCATGAAATCGTAGTGATATTGCTCAACTGCCAATGTCAGTGACCTTTTTGCGACCGGGGCGTGGTGGTGCCGATATCGGTTGGGCGGGCGATTTCGGCTTCGAACATGTCGATGATGCGCTTCAGCGCCTCGTCCTCGGTGTAGTCGCTCTCGCGCGCATAGGCCCGCGCGGCATGGCGCGCGATATCGACCAGCAGGAGGCCCCACATATCCGGCTCCTCGAACGCGCGCATGAAGGCGATGGAAAGCCCGCCGTCGAGCACGAAGGCCCGTAACACTTCCGTCGCATCATCCTGGCCGATTACGTCCGGAGGCAATGGCTGCTCCTTGGGGCCTGCCATGGATCACCGATAACAGACGTTTTTGGCGGCCTCGACCACCTCGGCCGCCGAAGGCAATGCGAGCTTTTCGAGGTTCGCCGCATAGGGCATCGGCACGTCCTTGCCCGACACGCGCAAGACCGGCGCATCCAGATAATCGAAAGCGTGTTGCATGATCCGGGCGGCGACCTCCGCGCCGACGCCGTTCTGCTGCCAGCCTTCCTCGACGGTCACTGCACGGCCGGTCTTCTTCACGGATTCCACGATGGTGTCAGTGTCGAGCGGGCGCAGCGTGCGCAGATCGATCACCTCGGCCTCGATACCTTCCTTGGCGAGCTCGTCGGCCGCTTTCAGCGCGTAGGTCATGCCGTTCGACCAGGAGATGATCGTGACATGGCCGCCCGTGCGCACCAGCCGCGCCTTGCCGATCGGGATCACATAGTCGTCGAGCTTCGGCACTTCGCCGGCGTGGCCGTACAGCATCTCGTTTTCGAGGAAGATCACCGGATTGGGATCGCGGATCGCGGCCTTCAGGAGCCCCTTGTAGTCGGCGGCCGAGTACGGCGCGATCACCTTCAGCCCCGGAATTTGCGAATACCAGGCGGAATAATCCTGGCTGTGCTGCGCGGCGACGCGCGCGGCGGCACCGTTCGGCCCGCGGAATACGATCGAGCAGCCCATCTGACCTCCGGACATGTAGAGCGTCTTGGCCGCGGAGTTGATGATCTGATCCATCGCCTGCATGGCGAAGTTGAAGGTCATGAACTCGACGATCGGTTTCAGGCCCGCCATCGCGGCGCCGACGCCGACGCCGGCAAAGCCGTGCTCGGTGATCGGCGTGTCGATCACGCGCTTCGCCCCGAACTCCTGCAACAGGCCCTGCGTCACCTTGTAGGCGCCCTGATATTCGGCGACTTCCTCGCCCATGATGAAGACATCGGGGTCGCGGCGCATCTCTTCTGCCATCGCGTCGCGCAAGGCTTCGCGGATGGTCATGGTCACCATTTCCGTGCCCTCAGGCACTTCCGGATCGGGCGCGGCAGGCGCCGCCGCCGGCGGCGTGGGGCTCTCGGCTTTCGCTTCCGCCGGCGGCGCCGCGGCTTTCTGCTGTTTTGCCGGTGCCTGCGCCTTCGCCAGATCGGCGGCGCTTTCGCCGTCGGCTAGGATGGTCGCAATCGGCGTGTTGACCGCGACATCCGCAGTCCCTTCCGGAATCAGAATCTTGCCGAGCGTGCCCTCATCCGTCGCCTCGACTTCCATGGTCGCCTTGTCGGTCTCGATCTCGGCGATGACGTCGCCGGACTTGATCTGCTCGCCTTCCTTTTTCAGCCATTTGGCGAGGTTACCCTTTTCCATGGTGGGCGACAGCGCAGGCATCAGCACTTGGATTGGCATGGGAACTCCGAATTAAGCTTGCGCCTGCGTTAGCGGTAGACATCCGTGTAAAGTTCGGACGCGTTCGGCTCGGGATCGTGCTGGGCGAAATCCGCCGCCGCATTGACGATCTCGCGCACCTCGGCGTCGATGGTCTTCAATTCCTGTTCGCTGACTTTTGAAGCCAGCAGCCGGTTGCGGACCTGCTCGATCGGGTCCTGATCGTGGCGAACCTTATCGACCTCCTCGCGGGTGCGATATTTCGCCGGATCCGACATCGAATGACCGCGGTAGCGGTAGGTCTGCATCTCCAAAATGTAGGGCCCGTTGCCGGCGCGGCACCAGGCGACCGCCTTGTCGCCGGCGGCTTTCACCGCGCGCACGTCCATGCCGTCGACCTGTTCGCCCGGGATATTGAAGGAGACGCCGCGCTTGGAAAAATCGGTCTGCGCGGAAGAGCGGGTCACCGAGGTACCCATCGCGTAACGGTTGTTCTCGATGACGTAGACCACCGGGAGCTTCCACAACTCCGCCATGTTGAAGCTTTCATAAACCTGGCCCTGGTTCGAGGCGCCGTCACCGAAATAGGCCAGGCTGACGGAATCGTTACCGCGATAGCGGTTGGCAAACGCGAGCCCGGTCCCGAGCGACACCTGCGCGCCGACGATGCCATGGCCGCCAAAAAAGTTCTTCTCCTTGCTGAACATGTGCATGGAGCCGCCCTTGCCCTTGGAGTAGCCGCCGTGGCGGCCGGTCAATTCGGCCATCACTCCCTTGGCTTCCATTCCCGTGGCCAGCATGTGCCCGTGGTCGCGGTAGCCGGTTATGACCTGATCGCCCTTTTTCAGGGTCATCTGCATGCCGACCACGATGGCCTCCTGGCCGATATAGAGGTGGCAGAAGCCGCCAATCGCTCCCATGCCGTAAAGTTGACCGGCCTTTTCCTCGAACCGCCGGATCAACAGCATGTCGCGTAGCGCGGCCAGTTCCTGGTCTTTGGAGAACTCCGGCGGGGAGCCGCTTTCGGTGTCCTGCCCTGCTTCTTTCACTGCGCTTTTCTTGGGTGCGGCCATGGCAATTCCGGGTGAGAGAGTGAACAGGCCCCTCTCTATCCCAACTCAAACCCCCGTGAAAGGACTGCTTGACGCGCCGAAAGCTTTGCTATGCCGCAGTGCAATGCGGCACGAAATTTTAGAAATCGATTTGCTTAGTTTTTGGAATCCGACTGCCGGGTCGGACTGTTCATCCGCACCAGATCGTGCGGGTTGACGTAGTCGAGCTCAAAACGCGCGCGCTGGTCCAGCATGTCCGGGTCGACCCGGTCGGACCGCAACAACGACACGCGCTGCTCGCCCTCGGCCCGCTCCTGCTTCAGCCGCGCAAGCTCCGAGGTCAGCGCGATGATCTCCTGATCGAGTTCCTGCCGCGCGTTCAACCCATACTTGCCGGTATAGGCGTTGATGCCGAAATAGCCGATCAGGGCCGCGGCCATCGTGTAGAGGGCAAGCCCGGTGAGGAAGGATTTGAGGCGTGAACGAGTAACCATGGCCGCGAGGATGCAGCTGACCGCTTAACAGATTACTAAGCCGGGCAAGCGCCCGCTATTTGCTCATCCGTTCGACGAAGGCGGCATAGGCCTCAAGATATTGCTGCAGCACCTTTTGCAGCGCTTCCTTGGTGAGCTCGCCGTTGTCGTCGAAGGCGTCGCCGACGCCGTTCAGATGGATTTCCGGCTGCCCAAGAATTGGCCCTGAGATGCCCGGCAGGATGTTCTGCAGATGTTTGGCCGCGCTGACACCTCCCAGGGGTCCCGGCGAGTTGGAGACGATGCCGGTCGGCTTGCCGAGGAACGAGCTTTTGCCGTAGGGGCGCGACCCGACGTCGATAGCGTTTTTCAGGACACCCGGGATCGAGCGGTTGTATTCGGGCGTCACGAACAGGACGCCGCTCGACTTCTGCAGCTTCTCGCGGAACGCCAGCCAGTTGGCCGGGGGTGCTGCTTCCAGGTCCTGGTTGAAGAAGGAAATGCCGTGCAGCGTCGTGACCTCAAGCTTGAGCGAGGCGGGCGCGAGCTTGGCCAGCGCATTGGCGATCTTGAGCGAAAAGCTCTCCTTGCGAATGCTGCCGACGATCGTGACGATGTTGTGGGCCATTGGCTTTCCCTCTTCTGGCGAACTCGCTACGCTTACCTAGCCAGATCGGTTAGAAAGATGCAAGTGCATGAATGTCCAATTTTGGAAACGCTGAGTTTGCAAAAAGGGCCGCCCCTTTTTGAGGCGGCCCGTCGTTTCGGCGGCCCCGCCGGCCAGAAGTTGACGACGGCTCAGATCAATCATGGTGTCCTCCCTCGGTCTAACTCTGCGGTTCAACCGCATGCAACTTCGGCGGGAATGTTCCCCGGCTGCCGGCGCAACGCAAGTCTCCTTTGGTAGGCAAGAACACCGGTCAGCGGCACTTCATCCGACCTTGTTCGGATTGATCAGAAACTTCTCGCCGGTGGCGCGCTTGGCGTAAACGGCGATGTTCGAGAGGTCCAACACCTCGTGCAGCGACACCACTTTGGTGTAGTGACTGGCAAAGGTCGTCTTGAGCTCGCCGACCACGCGCTCGCGCAGCTTCTGGCCCTCGGCCGCCCCGATCTTCATCAGGAACGGGAACAGCAGCCAGCCGCCGACGCCCCAGGCCATGCCGAACGCCCGGTTCAGCTCCACCGGCCGCGGATCGAGGCTGCCATAGATATAGACCTGCTTGTGCACGCTGGACCCGTAGCGGCTGTAGACCTTGGCCGTCTTGTTGATCGCCGTCTCCATGCCGGCGAGGATTTGTCCGGCCAGCTTGCCGCCGCCGATGGCGTCGAACGCGATGGTTGCGCCGGTCTCGACCAGCGCGTTGGTGAGGTCGTCCATGAAGGTCGGCGATGTCGAATCCAAGACATGCTTGGCGCCGATCTTGTGCAGGATGTCGGCCTGCTCCTTGCTGCGGACGATGTTGACGAGGCCGATGCCGTCCTTGAGGCAGATCTTGTTGAGCATCTGCCCGAGATTGGAGGCGGCTGCCGTATGCACCAACGCCTTGTGACCTTCGCGACGCATGGTTTCGGTCATGCCCAGCGCGGTGAGCGGATTGACGAAACAGGAGGCACCCTCGGCAGCGGTCGTACCCGCCGGCAACGGCATGCATTCGCTCACCCTGAGGCAGCGATATTGCGCGTACATCGCGCCGCCGATCATGGCGACCGTCTTGCCCATCAGCGCCTTCGCCGCATCCGACGAGCCCGTCTTGATGACGACGCCCGCGCCCTCGTTGCCGACCGGCATCGATTCATCGAGGCGCGCGGCCATCGCCTTCATGCCGGCTTCCGGCACTTTTGCGGTAATGACCGGCTGCTCCGTGGTGCCGGACAACTTCGCCGTCGTCATGTCGGCGGCGCCGGCGAGTAATCCCAGATCTGACGGATTGATCGGCGTTGCCTCGACTCGCACCACGACTTCGTCGGCGCCGGGCTCCGGCGTCGGAATGCTGACCAGCGAAATCTCGAGCTCGCCACTTTTCTTGACCAACGAACGCAACTGTAGCCCGGTTTTGACCTCACTCATGCCTTACCTCCCTGGACTTGTTCTTTGCCTATGGGCGCTCGAAAGGCTGCCCCCTCGAACCATCGAAAGCGTATCGGCTTTGCCGATATGCTCCCGGTCGGCAATGATGTCCAGCCAGCTCCAAACTCCCTTTGCATCCAGACACAATCCCTTTGGCAAGAGGCGCCCCGAGCAGTGATGGCGTCGCTAAGATCGCGCCTTCCGCGATACGATTCGTCGGCCGCGATGCTCACCTTCAGCTTCGTTGCTGTTGCGGGTTTCACCGTTCTGCGTGGCGTTTTCGCGGCGACCATCGATCTGCGGGTGGACGAGGCCTACTACTGGACATGGTCGAAAGAGAGCGTGATCTCCTATCTCGACCATCCGCCGATGATCGCCTGGTGGATCCGCTTCGGAACGCTGCTGTTCGGCGACACCAATTTCGGCGTGCGATTTCCCGGCCTTCTCGCAATGCTACTCATGCAACTGCTGCTGGCCGATATCGTGTGGAGAACGCTGCGCGACGTTCGCTACGTCGTTATCGCGCTACTGTTGCCGGAAGCCTCGCTCGACTATGGGCTATCGATGGCGAAGCTCGCGCCGGACGTTGTGCTTATTCCCTTCGAACTGGCGATGATCTGGTCGCTGGTCCGGCTATCGCAATCGGACAATCAGCGCTGGTGGCTGGCGGCCGGAGCGTTTGGCGGTCTTGCGTTGCTGACGAAGTATACCGCGATCCTGCTGTTTCCTGCCGTCATTGCCTTCGCGATTGTTCCCGACTGGCGAAAACGCCAACTGTCGAGCCCGCAACCGTGGCGCGCTGCGGGGCTCGCCTTCCTTGTCTTTTCCCCGGTGCTCTACTGGAATGCAATCCACGAAGGGGCGTCGTTCAGGTTCCAGCTCGATCGGCCCGGGCAGATCTCTGGCTGGACGGCAAGATTCCTGGCTGATTTCGTCGGCCAGCAATTCGTGCTGGTCGGCGTGCTGTTGTTGCCGATCGTCCTGATCGCAACGTGGATGTTGGCGTCACGGGGATATCGAAGCCGCGCCCCGCTGTCGATCCTGCTTTCGACCGGTGTGATTTGTCCGCTTGGATTTTTTGTCTGGCACGGGCTTTCCTCGCGCATCGGCGACAGCTGGCCGCTGTTCGTGTGGCCGCTCGCCTTCGTCTGTGCCGCAATCAACCTGAAGCAATGGCGGCAAGAAGCACCGGCTTCGGTCATGGCGCAAATCGCCCCCGCAATCATGGGCGTGGCGATCTTATCGGGGTTGGCTTTTGTGACCGCAACACAGTTCTATTATATGGGCGGAACGGCCAATTACTTGCAAAACGACGATCCGATCGGAAAAGAGGCCGGTTTCGGCGACGTCGTCGCGGCCGCCGAGCGTCACAGAATAGATGCCGGCGCGACCTGGTTCGCCACGACCGACTATCGCATCTACGCGATGTTACGGTGGCATCTCAGGGACGCCGTGCCAGTCGTGCAAGTCAACGAGCGCAGCAGGTACATCGGATTCAGGCCGTCGGTGCTCGATGGCCCCGTCGGATTGTACGTGGCTCCCAAGGAAAATCACAACGCAGGGCTGTGGGAGAAGACGGATGCTATCCTGCAACCGGTCGGCGAAGCCGATCTGGTCTGGCGCGGCTTCCGCTACGATACCTACACGTTTGAAAAACTGCTGGACTGGAAGCCCGAGCTGGCGCCACCTGCGGACGACGAGTTCTATGCCGCGAGCCCAAGCTGACTCGTTACGCCAGCGCCTTCAGCGCCGCCCTGCCCGCATATTTCGCCTGCTTGGCCAGTTGCTGCTCGATGCGCAGCAACTGATTGTATTTCGACGTGCGGTCCGAGCGCGCCAGCGAGCCGGTTTTGATCTGGCCGCAATTGGTGGCAACCGCGAGGTCGGCGATGGTGGAATCCTCGGTCTCACCGGAGCGGTGCGACATGACCGCGGTGTAGCCGGCCTTGTACGCCATCTCGACCGCGGAAAGCGTCTCCGTCAGCGTGCCGATCTGGTTGACCTTGATCAGGATCGAATTGGCGCGGCCATTCTTGATGCCGTCGGCGAGCCGCTTCACATTGGTGACGAACAGATCGTCGCCGACGAGCTGGCACTTGGCGCCGATCATGTCGGTCAGTTCCTTCCAGCCATCCATGTCGTCTTCCGACATGCCGTCCTCGATCGAGACGATCGGATAGCGGGAGACTAGTTCGGCAAGATATTTCACCTGCTCGGAACGCGAGCGGGTCTTGTTCTCGCCGCCATAGACGTAATTGCCGTCCTTGAAGAACTCGGTCGCCGCGCAGTCCAGCGCCAGCATCACGTCGCCGCCGGCCTTGTAGCCAGCCTTGCCGATCGCGCTCATGACGAATTCGAGGGCGGCGTCTGCCGACGGCAGGTTCGGCGCGAAGCCGCCTTCATCGCCGACATTGGTGTTGTGGCCGGCCTTTTTCAGCTCGCCCCGCAGCGTGTGGAAGATTTCCGAACCGCATCGCAACGCCTCCGCAAAGGACTTGGCGCCGACCGGCATGATCATGAATTCCTGGAAATCGATCGGGTTGTCAGCATGCACGCCGCCATTGACGATGTTCATCATCGGCACCGGCAGCGTTCGCGCAGAGGTGCCGCCGACGTAGCGATAGAGCGGCATGTCGAAGGATTCGGCCGCCGCCTTGGCGCAGGCCAGCGAAACGCCGAGGATGGCGTTGGCCCCGAGCCGGCTCTTGTTCGGCGTACCGTCGAGATCGATCATGATCTGGTCGATCCGGACCTGATCCTCGACCTCCATGTCGCTGAGCGCCTCGAAGATCTCGCCGTTGACCGCGGCGACCGCCTTCTGCACGCCCTTGCCGAGGTAGCGCGCCTTATCGCCATCGCGCAGCTCGACCGCTTCATGGGCCCCGGTGGAGGCGCCGGAGGGGACGGCGGCGCGGCCGACCGAGCCGTCCTCCAGCACGACGTCGACCTCGACGGTGGGGTTGCCGCGGCTATCGAGAATTTCGCGGCCGATGATGTCGACGATGGCGGTCATGGTTGCCTCTTTGAAAGCGAAAGGGGGGTGAGACGGCTTGGCGCCGCTTCTAGCGCAACGCATCGAGGCAGAAAAGGTCGCGTGACGGGGCGGAAATGATTGGCTAAGACCCCCAAACGGAGGGGTCATGTCCAGAAAGCCCAATAAACCGGCAAATTCGCCGCCGCTGCAGCTTGGCCGCGCCGTGGAATGGCCGCATACGCCCGAAGAAGCGCAGATCGATCGCGTGCCCAATCCGCAAAACGGTACCGATTACCTGGTGCGCTTCACCGTGCCGGAGTTCACCTCGATCTGCCCGGTCACGGGGCAGCCGGACTTCGCGCATCTGGTGATCGACTACGTGCCGGGTCCGTGGCTCCTGGAGTCGAAATCACTCAAGCTATATGTCGCAAGCTTCCGCAATCACGGCGCCTTCCACGAGGACTGCACGGTCATGATCGGCAAGCGGATCGCCTCCGAGATCAAGCCAAAATACTTACGGATCGGCGGCTACTGGTATCCGCGCGGCGGCATTCCGATCGACGTGTTCTGGCAGACCGGCAAATTGCCGAAGGGAATGTGGATCCCCGATCAGGGCGTCGCGCCCTATCGTGGGCGTGGTTGATCCTACCCGCGAGCCTCAGGGCTGCCCGTTCCGGCGAAGCTGCAATTCCAGGAGCGGCACGAATTGCTGACCGCTGTGCATGTCGCGCTCATGCACGCCACCTTGGGGCGTCGCGCGCGGGTACGAGATCTTGACCATGTTCAGCGACTTGACCTCGAAGCGTTTCACATGGGCGGCGTCGACGCCGTAAATGGCGGCAATGGTCGGAGCGGAGATCGCCGGGTCGTCGTGATACTGGGCATAGGTCTCGGCGCCGACGAAAAACAGATCCACCGTCACCCAGAACGGGCCGGCGTTCTTGGAGCGGACATAGCGGCAGACGTCCTTGAGCTTAGGCACCGGCGGCGTTTCCCGTGGCGGCTGGAACATCGATCCATCGGGTGCGCGCCAGTTCAAAGGGCGAGATGGTATGGACCACGTGGTTGAGGTGAAACTCGAAGACTTGCCCCCGCTCCACCTCGGCTGGCGAGAACGGGAAAGCGTAGCTCGGCAATTCGCGTCCCTCGTAGGCCGGGAAGTGGAAAAAAAGCGGATTGCATACCCTCGCAGCTTCGGTCGCCATCGTTTGCGTCGGAGCGGTCGCCACAAACATCAAGCCGATCTCGCGCGGTGGCGCCGCGCCGGCGACGACGGCGCGTCCGGACACGGCGTTCCAGCCATAGGGGCGAAGCGAGAGGTCGATCGACCCGGCTTCGGGGCCGAGCGTGCGGGTTATCCGGTCGCGCAAGCCCCGTTCCATGCGCGCGACGAAGGAATCCACATCTTCCAGCACGGCCGGATCCTCGATGCCCACCAGCATGATGGTTTGGAACGGACCGCCGCCGGCGCCTTCCAGCTTCATGGTGTAGGGTTTCGTCTCCCACCTCGATCCGGTGATGCGGACGCGCCTGTCATCAATCGCACTGTACTCTGCTTCCGTGACATCGAGCACGCCACCGGGCTCGGCCAGCCGGAACGGATCGCTGTTCTCGTACAACATGTGCGCCGACACGGTTTCCGGCGTGCAGCGGTTTTGCGGCGACAACGGTTCGATGGTGAAGCCATTGCGATCGATGCTCATCATCACGCCCGGACTGGTCGGATTGACGCTGCAAAGGCCGCCGCACTCGGCAATCTTGGCGGCATGCCAGGCGGCCGCGACGTCGGCGCCGCGCATCAAGGGCACGGCGGCCAGAACAGCGGTGTCCGTGGTGCGCCCACCGAGAACGATGTCGGCGCCGGCGGTGAGCGCGGCCATGTAGGGCTCCGGTCCGAGAAGCGCGACAATATGATTGCAAGCATCGAGGCTTTCGTCGCTGAGCGGTCCGGCCGGCGCCAGCGGCGTCACCATGCCGGCTGCGTTGCGGGCTTTGAGATCCCTGGCGCTCTGTTCGGAATAGATCACCGCAATCCGGAGCGCGCCGCCCTGCTCGCGGGCGACTTCCAACGCAATCGCAAGCGCCTGATCCACCGCCATGTCGCAACCGGAAGTCCCGCAAGAACCGATCAGCAGCGGAATGCCGGCGCGGCGCCTTGCGTCCATCAGCAGGGACAAGTCGCGTTTGACGGACTGGCGTCCGTATTTGGAGCGGCCCGTCGCCAAATAGGCCGGACCGCTGTCGGTCGATCCGGCATCCACTGCGATGGCATGGGGCGCCTGAGCCAGCCCCGCCTCAATCTCATCGGCGCGGACGCCCCAGCCGAGCACGCCTGCCGGCACCAGAACGCGAACGGATAGCTCGTCTTCAGCGGTCATGCCGATTGCACCTTCAGGCGGTCCATTCCGGCTACCGCGAAATCTCCTCGAGCTCAAGGTCAAGCGTGCGCGGTCCCCAGCCGCCGATCGAGATGACCACGATCAGCATCGCGAAGGCGATCAGTCCAAATACGCCCTTGGTGCCCGCGGTCTGCAGGAAGAAGCCGATAATGAAGCTCGCAAAGACCGCGCTGATACGACTGAGCGAGTAAGTGAACCCGACAGCGCGGGCGCGTATTCGGGCGGGGAACAGCTCGCTCTGATAGCCGTGGAACGAGTAGGAAAGCACGTTGTTGGACAACGTGATCAGCACCCCGAACAGGATCAAGAGCGGCATCGTGCTCTGGAACGAGAACAGCATTCCGAAGACTCCGATGCAGCAGGCCGCACCGACCAACTGCCATTTCCGCTCGAACCTGTCGGCGAAGCTCATCGCCAGCAACGGGCCGAACGGATTGGCAATGGCGATGATGAACGAATAGAGCAGGCTCGCAGCGAGATTGATGCCGGTCTGCTGGGCGATCAGCGTCGGTACCCAGGCGGCGAAGCCGTAAAAGCCGAAGGTCTGGAAGAACTGGAAGATCATCAGCATCACGGTGCGGCCACGATAACGCGGCTCGAAGACCTCGGACAAGCGGCCCCGGGGTTCGGCCTTCTCCACCGAATGGCTTCCCGGCATCGGCAACGGCGCGCCACCGAGGTCGGCCATCACCTTCGCCTCGATCGAAGCGGTCACCGCCTCAGCCTCATCGAGCCGCCCCTGGTTGATCAGCCAGCGCGGGCTCTCCGGTACGGCGCGGCGGATGAACCAGACGAACAGCGCACCTGTGGAGCCAATCACGACGACCCATCGCCAGCCGTCGATCCCGAACGGGCTGATCGGCACCAGTTGATAGGCGACGAATGCCACCACCGGGACCACCGAAAACTGTACGGCCTGGTTGAAGGCGAACGCGCGACCGCGCATCGATTTGGGCACGAGTTCGGAGACGAAGGTGTCGATCGTGACCAATTCCACGCCGATACCGATGCCGGCGATCAGTCGCCATAGGCTCACGCCAAGACCGGTGTCCTGGAAGGCCATCACCAGCGTTGCCGCGCTGTACCACAGCATCGAATAGGTGAAGATCGTTCGCCGCCCGTATCTGTCGGCGACATAACCGAAGAACAAGGTGCCGATGAACAGACCGGTGAAGGTCGCGGCGACAAACAAGGCCGGGCCCGCGAATATGCTGAGCTTCACGTTCGTGAGCAATCCTGCCTTCATCAGGCCGGGAACGACGTAGGCGGTCATGAAGAGGTCGTAGAGCTCGAACATGCCGCCAAGCGAGAGCAGCGCAATCAGTCGCCAGATATGCCGCGTGCCTGGAAGTCGATCGAGGCGTGCCAGAATTGCCGCCGCGCGCGTCTGGCCGGATACGTCCGTGTCCATCTTCGTCCCCCCGTCATTTTTTTGACCGTCGATCGCAGGGTCGACTGGCCTGTTCTGCGGCAAGCATGCCCTGTTTTTTTTCATCGTTGTAGGGGGCTGCCGGGATATTATCTTCAACCTACGGCCTAGAGACGCGCTTGCGGCCGGCGCGTTGTTGGCAAATCGAATACGGGTTCGAATTTGCTGCGCCGCACGAGGCTGATTCCAGGCATCGCGACATGTGCATCGCGACATGCGGTCCGCGCACAGCGTTCGAGAGCTGCGCAGGCCGCTCGGGTTAGGTGTAACCTTTAAGGTTCGACGTCCAGCCTTGCTGCCGCGTCCGCCGGCCGCCGCGGCCGCAACAGCCGCCCGCAGACAAAGCCGAGCGCGATCATGGCGGCGCCTGCCGACAGCAAGGTCAAAATCTTTCCCGCATGCAGGAGCCCAAAACCATAGGCGATCGGTCCGACCGTTTGCCCCATGAAAAAGAAGAACGAATGCAGCGACAGCGCGGTGGCGCGCGCCTCGACCGAAAGCTCGCTGGCGAACACCTGCAGGCAGCCGTGGATCATGTAGAAACCCCAGCCCATGAACAGCATGTTGACGAACTGGAGCTTCCAGCCGAGCCCAAACGCGACGACAGCGAGTTGCACCCCGACCAGCGTGGCGCCCGCGATCATCATGCCGCTGACTCCGAGCCGCGGCAGAAAACGCGACACGGTCAACGTATAGAACAGGCCGCCGACCGCGAAACCCGCGATCACCAGGCCGGCGATCGACAGCGAGGTTTCGCCGAGATCGAACAGGAACGCGGCGATGAACGGAAACAATCCGAGCACGCAGCAGCCTTCGACGAACACGGCCGA
This sequence comes from uncultured Alphaproteobacteria bacterium, assembly GCA_963822795.1. Classification (GTDB taxonomy): domain Bacteria; phylum Pseudomonadota; class Alphaproteobacteria; order Rhizobiales; family Xanthobacteraceae; genus Bradyrhizobium. The sequence goes on along the minus strand of CAWGJM010000035.1, from coordinate 279,065 downwards.
GTAGCAGACGCGGGCGTTCGGATTGGTGAAGATCGTATGGTAGCCTTGTCGCAGCGCCGACAAGCTTGTTCGCGGCGGACGCTTCAGCTCCGCGCCCCTGAAGCCCGCGGCGACGGCAACCGCCGCGACGACGACCAGGCTCCCCAGCACGGCCAGCACGCCGCGCCAGCCCAGGAAATCGCCGATCAGGCCGGAGGCGGTGGCGCCCAAGAGGTTGCCCGTCATCGAGCCGGCCAGCGTTCGTCCGATCGCGACCTGGCGCTTCTCCGGCGCCACCAGATCGCTGGTCAGCCCAAGCGCCACCGGGAACACGCCGCCGGACGCGATGCCGGCAAGGATGCGGCTCGCAAACAACAGCGGAAACGAGGTCGACATGGCGCCGAGGATGTTGGCAAACCCCAACAGCACCAGGCAGCCAATCATCAATCGCGCCTTGCCGAACAGGTCGGCGGCCGCCCCAACTACCGGCTGCACGATCGCGAAGGTGAAAGCGTAACCGGAGGCGAAACCTGCAGCGGTTGCGATGCCCACGCCAAATTCGTCGGCAACATGCGGCAGCACCGGATCGAGCGCGCGCACCGACAGGCTCGCCGCAAATGTCGCCAGCGCAATGATGTTGAGCGCCGGCGGCAGGCGTTGCTCGTGCGTCCGCGCGACGGCTTGATGCATCAGGGTACTTTGGCCTTGGCGAGCGCGTCAAACGCCATCAACCTCCGCACCAGTCCCTCGAACTCGCCAAGCGGCACCATGTTGGGGCCGTCCGACGGCGCATGATCGGGATCAGGATGGGTCTCGATGAACACGCCGGCGACGCCGACCGCGACCGCGGCGCGCGCCAGGACGGGTACGAACTCCCGCTCGCCGCCGGACGACGCGCCCTTGCCGCCGGGCTGTTGCACCGAATGGGTGGCGTCGAAAATCACCGGCGCGCCGATGGTGCGCGCAAGGATCGGCAGCGCGCGCATGTCGGAGACCAGCGTGTTGTAGCCAAAGGACGCGCCGCGCTCGGTCACCAGCACGTTGCGATTGCCGCCGCCGGTGATCTTGGCAACGACATTGGCCATGTCCCACGGCGCCAGGAACTGCCCCTTCTTGACGTTGATCACCTTGCCGGTTGCAGCCGCCGCGACCAGCAGATCGGTCTGCCGGCACAGGAATGCCGGGATCTGCAGCACGTCGACAGCCTGCGCCACCGCAGCACATTGCGCGGCTTCATGAATGTCGGTGAGTACCGGCAGGCCGAGCGAGGAACGTATCTCGGCAAAAATCGGCAACGACTGTTGCAGCCCGATGCCGCGCGCGGCTGAGACGCTGGTGCGGTTGGCCTTGTCGAAGGAGGTCTTGTAAACGAGCCCGATCTTCAAGCGAGCCGCTATCTCCTTCAGCGCGGAAGCCACTTCGAGCGCATGCGCCCGGCTTTCGAGCTGACAAGGGCCAGCGATGATCGAGATCGGCAGGTCATTGCCGAATTTGACGGAGCCTGTGGTAACGACCGGCGCGGCGGAGGTGTTCGCGTTCAAAGGTTTCCGTTCCTGTTGTCGCGCGGACCATGCCGGTCCAAGCTTGGGGGATCAATCTAGTTCGCGGCCTCGAATATCAGGGTTGCGCCGTAGGCCAAATCAGGCGGCACCACCAGCCGCCCAACATGGCGTTCGGCCGCAATTCCGCTCGCCCTGAGCGCGGTTTCCGCCTTGCCGATATCGGCCACTTCAAAGCGCACGGCGTTCAGCGTCATCCCCTCCCCGCTTACCTCGGGCGAGATGCCGAACTGATCGCGAAACGCGACCGGCTCCATGATCTCGATATCGCCATTCTCGGTGCGGGCGCGGACGCCGATCGAGCTCGAATGCAGGTCGCTGACACCACTGAACGCTTTCAGGAAGATGTGATGATCGGTAGGATTGTCCGCGACCATCACGACGCCGGGCACGCGCGTCGCGCCGTTGGCATGGATCTGGAACGCCGGATCCCAGAAATTCTCCGGAAAGTGCTGCTGGCAGACCGCGAAGCGCAGGTTGGGTGAGATCGGATCGGCGGCGAAGGCCAGCGAGAAGGCGAGCTTCACCGGTGTGCCGTCCGGCCTCTTTCCTTCGCGGGCGAAGTCGAGCACATCGGAATTGGAGATGCCCGAGGCTTCGAACGAACGCCCGTCCGCAACCGCGTCGCGGCTAGCCAAGATCAGCATCGAAAGGCCCTGGCGGTCTTTCAGAAAATCGCGATTGAAGGCGCCGAACGAAAACGAGCGGCCGCCATGCGGTGCGATCTTTTCCGGTTCGGCGACTTCAAGGATCTCGACGAAGCAGTCCTTCAACTGCACGATGCGGTTGTGGGTGCCCCATGGATGCCGGTTGCGCGCACCGACGTTGAAGCCAGCGCGGCGATAGAACTCGCCGGCCGCGTCGAGGTCGCGCACCGCATGCACGATGTGGTCGAGGCCGTGGGGCAAACCCCGCTCACTTCATCGCAGAGAACGATGTCGGCACCAGCAATTGGTTGACGATGTTGCCGACGATCTGGCCGTCTTCCTCGGTCTTGGCGCGCGCGGCGATCCACTCCGGGTCGCTCTGGAACGCCGCCCATTTCTTTTCCCGATCGGCAAGCGATTCCCAAGCCAGCAGGTAAGTCAGTTCCTGGTTGGATTCGCCGACCAGCGTGGTGAAGAAGCCGGCCTGCTTGATGCCGTGCTTCTCCCACAATTTCAGCGTGATGGTATCAAAGCGTTTCAACAGCGCCGGCAGCCGGCCCGGCAGGCAACGATAGACGCGGGTTTCGTAGATCATCGGAGATCCTCCCTTTGCGCGGGAGGTTATAGCGGGTGGTTGGCAGGCTGTCTTGGCTCAATCGAGCACGCCGTGCAGCGCCTAGTGCATGGCAATGTCCGGTCGGTGGTGTATATACGGAGACATCAATCAATCTACGATGGAATCGCATGAGCGATTTCCGCATCGTCTCATCAGCGGGCTTCAAGAAAACCGCTCCCATGCGGCCTGCCGGGAGACGCCGAGCGCCTTGCCGATATCGGCCCAGGTCACGTCGCGCTTACGGAGCGCATCGACGTGCGATGCCAGGAACTCGTTCGCGTGGTCAGCGATAGCCGACGCCCGCGGCAACATTTCGAGCATCTGTTCTTCGGAATAGCTATCCCAGCGCGGCTCCGGTTGCGGCGGCAGTTCGCCACCCAGGACGTTGTTGCAGACCTCCACACAGTCATTGCAGATGAACACGGTCGGGCCCGCAATCAACGCTTTAACCACGTCTGAACCCTTGCCGCAGAAAGAACAGAAAAGGCGCTTCGCCTTCGGTTTCGTGGCAAGGAGCTTCCATCCCAAAACCATGGAACAGCTCCCTTTTGTCAAGGTATCCCTGACAATAATGCGAGTTGTGACCTTGTCAAGTAACCCTTGACGGCACTGACGGCACCGGCATCACACCAACCGGCTCTGCACCATCGCGGCCTGAATGAACGACGCAAACAAGGGATGCGGCTCAAATGGGCGCGATTTCAGTTCGGGATGGAATTGCACGCCGATGAACCAGGGATGGTCTTCGTATTCCACGATCTCCGGCAACACGCCGTCGGGCGACATCCCTGAAAATTTCAAGCCGTGCTGCTCCAGCCGGTCCTTATAGGCCGTGTTGACCTCGTAGCGGTGGCGGTGGCGCTCGGAAATCTCCGTTGAGCCGCCATAGACTTTCGACACCCGGCTGCCGCGCTTGAGCACCGCGGGATAGGCCCCGAGTTCGCATGGTGCCGCCGAGGTCGCCGCTCTTGGTGCGCTTTTCGAGCTCATTGCCGCGCAGCCACTCCGTCATCAATCCGACCAGCGGCTCAGGCGTCGGGCCGAATTCGGTGGAATTGGCCGCCTCGATGCCGACCAGATTGCGCGCGGCCTCGATCACCGCCATCTGCATGCCGAAGCAGATGCCGAAATACGGCACGTCGCGCTCGCGCGCGAACTGCGCCGCGCGGATCTTGCCCTCGGCGCCGCGCTGGCCGAAGCCACCGGGCACCAGGATGCCGTTGACGTGCTCGAGGAACGGCGCGGGATCCTCGTTCTCGAACACCTCGCTCTCGATCCAGTCGAGATTGACCTTCACCTTGTTGGCGATGCCGCCATGCGACAGCGCCTCGGTCAGCGACTTATAGGCATCCTTCATGCCGGTATATTTGCCGACGATGGCGATCGTGACATTGCCTTCGGGATTGCGAATGCGCTCGTTGATGGTGTGCCAGCTCTGCAAGCCCGGCGGAATTTTGGGCGCAATTCCGAACGCCGCCAGCACCTCATCGTCGAGACCCGCCGCGTGATAGGCCTCGGGCACCGCGTAGATATTATCGACGTCACGCGCTTCGATCACGGCACATTCGCGCACGTTGCAGAACAGCCCGAGCTTGCGCCGTTCCTCCTTCGGAATCGGCCGGTCGGTACGGCACAGCAGGATATCCGGCTGAATGCCGATCGAGCGCAGTTCCTTGACCGAATGTTGGGTCGGCTTGGTCTTCAATTCGCCGGCGCTTGGGATGAACGGCAACAGCGTCAGATGGATGTAGACGGCGTGCTCGCGCGGCAATTCGTTCTTGAGCTGGCGGATCGCCTCGAAGAACGGCAGCCCCTCGATGTCGCCGACCGTGCCGCCGATTTCGACCAGCACGAAATCGAACTCGTCATTGCCGGACAGGACGAATTCCTTGATGGCGTTGGTGACGTGCGGAATGACCTGGATGGTGGCGCCGAGATAATCGCCGCGCCGCTCCTTGGTCAGGATGTCCTGATAGATCCGCCCCGTCGTGATGTTGTCGGCCCTGGTCGCGGGCCGTCCGGTAAAGCGCTCGTAATGGCCGAGGTCGAGATCGGTCTCGGCGCCATCGTCGGTCACGAACACTTCGCCGTGCTGATACGGCGACATCGTTCCGGGATCGAGGTTGAGATAGGGGTCGAGCTTGCGGAGGCGGACTTTGTAGCCCCGGGCCAGCAGCAGCGCACCGAGTGCCGCCGAAGCCAGACCCTTGCCGAGCGAAGAAACCACGCCGCCGGTGATGAATATGTACCGCGCCATGGGACTTTACCTTTAAGGCCACCGGGCCGATTCGCCAAAACGAATCGCGTACCACCGCGAACATTTTGCGGGGCTGTGGGTGACTACGAAAATGAAAGCGCTATCAATGCCTTGATGGGAATTTTCGAAGCAGGATGCGAGCTGCTTTCCTGCATGGCCACCCTGCTTTATTGCGACTGCGGAGCCTGCGGCCCGCTTGGTGCCTGTTTCTGCTGCTCATCAGCCTTTTTCAGCGAATCCAAGATGCCGCCACTGGTCGGCGGCGCCACCGGGGTCGCGCCACCGGCCGGTACGCTCTGTGAAGCCGGGCCAATGAGCGTGGCCGGCTTGCGGTCAGCGCTTGCGATCCAGGAGAGCAAGAGGCTGGTGGCAAAGAAGCCGATCGCCAATATCGCCGTCGTGCGCGTCAGCAAGTTCGCGGTGCCGCGGCTCGACATGAAGCCGGCGCCGCCGCCCATGCCCAGCCCGCCGCCTTCGGACTTCTGCAGCAATACCGAGCCGATCAATACGACGACGATCATGAGGTGAACGACAATAACGACAGTCTGCATCTTTGCCTTCCATCGCAAGCACGGCGCGGCCGGTTTTCGGCGTCGAACATCTGGCGCTTGCGGGGTTCTTGGAGTCGCGCGGTGTTACACGATCAGCCGGGTCATTGTCACCCCCACAACGGCACCCGCTAGATAATCACTTCAGTCCATGTTCGCAGCGGGCCACACACTGCCGCTTCGATCAAATCGCATCTTGCTCGGCGGCAGACTGTCCTATATAGTATACATATGTCTCTTTTATTAGACGATCCCGGCCCCCGGATCGCCGCCCGTTTGCGGCTTGAGCGCGACAGCCGCGGCTGGTCGCTTGCGGATCTCGCGGAGCGCTCCGGCGTGTCAAAGGCGATGATCAGCAAAATCGAGCGCGAGGAGGTGAGTCCGACCGCCGTGATCCTGGTCCGGCTGGCTGGCGCGTTCGACCTCACTCTCGCCGGCTTGCTGCTGCGGGCGGAGGGCCAAGGCCGGTTGACGCGGGCTGCAGCACAGCCGGTTTGGCGCGACCCCCAGACCGGCTATCTGCGCAAGCAGGTGTTCAGCCGCCCTGATCATCCATTGGAGATCATCGAAGTCGAACTGCCGGCCAGACAACAGGTCGTGCTGCCGGCTTCGTCCTACGCCCATATCCGTCAGGCGGTCTGGGTGCGCACCGGCAACCTCGTCATCACCGAGGCCGGCGAGCGGCACCTGCTCGCGGCCGGTGACTGCCTGGGCTTCGGTCCGCCATCCGAGGTGACATTTGCCAACGAAGCTGGCGCGCCTTGCAGCTATGTCGTCGCCCTTGCACGGAGCTGACGCGATGCCCGAGATCAAGATCGCACCCGTGAAAGCCTCGCCGCCGATCTCAGCTGCGCTGAGCGAAATCCTGATTGAGGCGGTGGCCAGCGGCGGCTCGGTCAGCTTCATGCATCCCCTGGAACGGGAGGCGGCGGACAGTTTCTGGCGGGATTCGCTGGCGGCGGCTGATCGCGGCGAGCGGATCGTTCTCGGTGCGTTTGACGGAGAGAGCCTGATCGGAACCGTAACGCTGCTGCTCAGCCTTCCGCCAAACCAGCCGCACCGCGCCGAGATCGCAAAAATGATGACCCGGATCAGTCACCGCGGCCGAGGGGTGGCAAGGGCATTGATGCGCGTAGCGGAACGGTTGGCGATCGAGCGCGGACGCACGCTGCTGGTGCTCGACACCGCCGTAGAAGGTGGGGCTTCCGGGCTTTACGAAGGGTTGGGATTCCAATTGAGCGGCATAATTCCGGACTACGCGCTCAAGCCGCACGGCGGACTCACAGGCACCATGATCTATTGGAAGCGACCCCAAGCCGCACGTGGCTAGGGGCAGCCTGCCGCTATCGCAAGGAAATCGACAGCCTTCAGGCTCGCCCCCCCGACCAGCGCGCCGTTGACGTTGGCAACCGCCATCAATTCCGCAGCGTTTGAGGGCTTGACCGAGCCGCCATAAAGGATGCGCATCCGCAAGCCCTCGCCGCTGAAGCGCTTCATCAGCAAGTTTCGTATAAACTCATGAATTTGCTCGACATCTTTGGCCGTCGGCGTGAAGCCGGTGCCGATCGCCCAGATTGGCTCGTAAGCGACCACCAGATTGTCGGCGCGGGAATTATCCGGCAGCGAAACATTGAGCTGGCCGCCGCAGATATCCAGGGTCTGCCCGGCGTCGCGCTGATGCTGGGTCTCGCCGATGCAGACGATGGCGGTCAACCCGGCCCGCCAGGCTGCTTCGGCCTTTTGGCGCACCAGAACGTCGCTTTCGCCGTGGTCGGCGCGCCGCTCGGAATGGCCGACGATCACGGCCGTGGCGCCGGCGTCCGCCAGCATTTCGGCCGAAATGTCGCCGGTATGGGCGCCGGACGCCTTGGGGTGGCAATCCTGTGCGCCGACGGCGAATGCCGTCGCCCCGCGGACCTTTTCCGCGAAGCTGGCGATCAGCGTGGCCGGCGGGCAAACCAGAAGATCGGTCTTGCCGACAACGCCCGCGGCACCCGCGAGCATGGCCTCAAACTCGCCCAGAGAGCCCTTAAGGCCGTTCATTTTCCAGTTGCCGGCGATCAGCGGGCGGATGGCATCGGTCATGGCGGATTTCCAGCGAAAGTTGATCCAACATGCGCTAGCAGAGCCCGCCCAACAGTTCCAGTAGCGCGGTTTGGCTCCGCCCGGTGGTTGCGACGGAGCGGTTGCCACTTTATGATGCGCTATCAATTCGGTTGCGCTCTTTTGCGATATCGGCTTTGAGGCGCAAGCCGCTTCCCCTCCTACAAAAACCAAGTTGGACCCATGCTTCGAGGATTACGCAAAGCCTCATCAAACTGGCTCGGCAAGACCATTATGGCCGTGGTGATGGGGGTACTCATCGTCAGTTTCGGCATTTGGGGAATTGCCGACATTTTCCGAGGCTTTGGGCAGTCGACGCTGGCCACCGTCGGCCGTACCGAGATATCGATCAACGAATTCCGTCAGCTCTATACCGACAAGCTGCAGCAAATCGGCCGCCAGATCGGCCGCCCGCTGACGATGGATCAAGCGCGCACGTTCGGCTTCGACCGGCAGGTGCTGCAGCAAACGTTGGCGGAAGCAGCGCTTGACGAGCAATCCCGGCGGCTCGGGCTCGGACAGTCCGACGCGGAAACGCTGCGGGTGATCTATTCTGATCCGAACTTCAAGGGCGTCGGCGGCAGCTTCGATCCACAGCGCTTCCAGGCCATCATCCGCCAGTTCGGCCTTAGCGAAGCGCGCTACATCGCCGATCAGAAGCGGGTCTCACTCAGGCGTCAGATCACCGGCACCATCTCGGCGGGCCTCGAACCGCCGAAAACGCTGATGGAAGCACTGAGCCGTTTCCAGAACGAGCAGCGTTCCATCGAGTATGTGAGACTGGAGGCCGCGCAGGCCGGCCAGATCGATCCGCCTTCGCCTGAAACCCTCGCCGGCTATTTCGACGAGCACAAGGCCCAGTTCCGCGCGCCCGAATATCGCAAGATCGCCTTTGTGGTGATCACGCCGGAAGAAGTCGGAAAATGGTCGCAGGTTTCCGACGAGGACGCCAAGAAGCTGTTCGAGCAGCGCCGCGACCGCTACGGAGTGCCGGAGAAACGCGAGGTCTCGCAGATCGTCTTCCCGAACATGGAAGAGGCGCAATCGGCGCGCGCGCGCATCAATTCTGGCCTGTCGTTCGATGATCTGGCGAAAGAGCGCAACCTCAAATCCGCCGATGTCGACCTCGGCATGGTCGCCAAATCCGGCATCCTCGATCCCGCGATCGCGGATGCTGCGTTCTCGCTTACCTCGGGCGACGTCAGCCAGCCGGTGCAGGGCGGCTTCGGCGCGGCGCTGGTCAAGGTCGGCGTCATCCAGCCGGCGATCGAACCGAACTATGAGAGCGTGGCGACCGATCTGAAAAAGGAAATCGCGACCGAGCGCGCACGTACCGAGGTCGCCAACCTGCGCGACAAGATGGAAGACGAACGCGGCGGCGGAGCGAGCGTGCTCGAAGCCGCGAAAAAACTGGGGCTTTCTTCCGTCACCATCGAGGCCGTCGATCGCTCGGGTCATTTGCCCGATGGACAGCCGGCCAATATCGCGCCGGGCCTCGACGTCGTATCGCAGGCCTTCAACAGCGACGTCGGCGTCGACAACGACCCCATTTCCTATCGTGGCGGCAATGTCTGGTACGACGTGCTGGGCATCACCCCACCGCGGGACCGCACCCTTGACGAAGTCAAGGACCAGATCGAGGCGCACTGGCGCAATGACCAGATCGCCGAGCGTTTGCGCGCCAAGGCCGAGGACATGGTGCAGAAGCTGAACCAGGGCGGCAAGCTCGCGGACGAGGCGGCAAGCTTGGGAATGAAGGTCGATACCGCCAGCAGCTTGCGGCGCGAAGGTTCGGTCCCCGGCGTGCCCGCCGGCGTCATCACGGCGGCGTTCCGGACGCCCAAGGACGGCGCCGGACAGACGCCCGGGAGCGCGGGCACCGAATGGTTCGTGTTCCGCGTCACCGATATCGCGGTGCCGCCGGTCGATCTCGCCTCCAAGGAAATGACGCAGCTAAAGGAGACGCTGGATCGCGGCCTCACCGACGAGGAGATCGCCCAGTACGTCACCAAGCTCGAGAAGGATGTCGGCACCTCGATCAACGAGGCGGCCTTCGCGCAGGTGACGGGCGCTAACAGCAACTGAGCAATTTCCGAAAGCAGGCGATGGACGACCTCAAATCGATCATTGGCAAAGTCGCCACCGGCGCCACGCTGTCGCGCGAGGAGGCAGCGTCCGCCTTCGACAGCATGATGTCAGGCGAGGCGACGCCCTCGCAGATGGGTGGGCTGTTGATGGCGCTCCGGGTACGCGGCGAAACCGTCGACGAGATCACCGGCGCGGTCTCGGCGATGCGCGCCAAGATGCTGCGGGTCGAGGCTCCGCCCGATGCCATCGATATCGTCGGCACCGGCGGCGACGGCTCGGGCTCGGTCAACGTGTCGACCTGCGCCGCGTTCATCGCGGCTGGCGCCGGCATCCCCGTCGCCAAGCACGGCAACCGCGCGCTGTCCTCGCGCTCGGGTGCGGCCGACGTGCTGGGCTCGCTCGGGGTCAAGATCGACATCAAACCCGAACAGGTCGGCCGCTGCGTCAGGGAAGCCGGCATCGGCTTCATGTTCGCGCCATCGCACCACCCCGCGATGAAGAACGTCGGGCCGACCCGGGTCGAACTGGCCACGCGCACGATCTTCAACCTCTTGGGACCGCTGTCCAATCCGGCCGGCGTCAAGCGGCAGATGGTGGGCGTATTCTCCCGGCAATGGGTGCAGCCCCTGGCGCAGGTCTTGAAGAACCTCGGCGCCGAGAAGATCTGGGTGGTGCACGGCTCCGACGGGCTCGATGAAATCACCCTCACCGGCCCGACCTTCGTTGCGGCCCTCGAGAACGGCAACATCCGCACCTTCGAGGTGGCGCCGGAAGAAGCGGGCCTCGCCTGCGTCGGCGGTGAGGCCTTGAAGGGCGGCGATGCGGATGCCAACGCCATCGCGCTGCAAAGCGTGCTGGACGGCAAGCCGAGCCCTTATCGAGATGTCGCGCTGTTGAATGCCGCGGCGGCGCTCGTGGTGTCCGGCCGCGCCAAGTCCCTCAAGGAGGGGGTTACCATCGGCGCCAAGTCGCTCGACAGCGGCGCGGCGGCGGCGCGACTGAAGCATCTGATCGCGATCTCCAATAGCTGAGGGCAACGGCGCGCGATGTCCGATATCCTGAAGCAAATCGAGGCTTACAAGCTCGAAGAGATCGCGGCCGCCAAGCGCGCGCACCCGCTCGCACGCGTCGAGGCGCATGCGAAAGCCGCCCCCGCGCCACGCGGCTTCCTCACGGCGATCCGCAACAAGCTCGCAAGCGGCGAATATGCGCTGATCGCCGAAGTGAAGAAGGCCTCGCCATCGAAGGGGCTGATCCGCGCCGATTTCGATCCGCCCTCGCTCGCCAAGGCCTACCAGGCCGGCGGCGCCGCCTGTCTCTCGGTGTTGACGGATACACCGTCCTTTCAGGGCCACCTCGATTTCATGGTGGCGGCGCGCGCGGCGACCAGCCTCCCCGTGCTGCGCAAGGATTTCATGTTCGACCCCTATCAGGTGGTTGAGGCGCGCGCCTTCGGTGCCGACTGCGTCCTGATCATCATGGCGGCGCTCGATGACGCCGCGGCAAAGGACATCGAGGATACAAGCCTTGCCCATGGCATGGACGTGCTGATCGAAATCCACGACCGCACTGAGCTCGACCGCGCGCTAAAACTCCGCTCGCCGATGATAGGCGTCAACAATCGCAACCTGCGCACCTTCGAGACCACGCTCGCGACCAGCGAGGCGCTGGCGCCGCTGGTCCCAAAAGACCGCCTGATGGTCGGCGAAAGCGGCATCTTCACGTCAGCCGATCTGGCGCGGCTGGCGCGCGTCGGCATGTCGACCTTCCTGGTCGGCGAGAGCCTGATGCGGCAGGCGGATGTCGCGGCTGCAACCCGCGCGCTGCTGGCGCGCGATCAGACCGCAAGCGCCCTGGGCGCGCGTTGATGGCGCGCAATTCTTCCAAAAGTGGCCCTGCCCTCACCCACATCGACACAAGCGGCGAAGCGCGCATGGTCGACGTGTCGGACAAGCCGGCAACCGAGCGCAGCGCGGTCGCCGAAGGCCGCGTCGTCATGAGCAAGGCGACGCTCGAACTGATCCTGTCGGGTAACGCGAAAAAGGGCGACGTGCTCGGTACCGCTCGCATCGCCGGCATCATGGCGGCCAAGCGAACTCATGAGCTGATTCCGCTGTGCCATCCGCTGGCGCTGTCCAAGGTCACGCTCGACATCGTCCCCGAGAACAAGCTCCCTGGCTGCGTCGTCCGGGCCACGGTCAAGGTCACCGGCCCGACCGGCGTCGAAATGGAGGCCCTGACAGCGGTGTCGGTCGCCTGCCTGACCATCTACGACATGATCAAGGCGGCCGAGCGCGGCGTGCGCATCGAAGGCATTCATCTCGTTGAAAAGAAGGGCGGAAAGTCCGGCCACTATCGCGCCTGAGGAGGGATCGGTAGCGACCTTCGCGGCGGAGTGATTGACAGGCCACGGAAGCGCGCACAGGTTTTGGTGTTAATCTCTCCGTATGGCTTCCCGCATGCCCCAACGCGGAGAAACGCAAATGGCGAACTTCAAGATGGCAATCCTCGGGACTCTTGGCGTGGCGGCCGCTCGGCGCTGGCGCGGGCCGTCATTTCCGAGCCCGGTTGCTGCGCCTTGTTTTACCCCAATGCCAATTGCCAGAATAAGGGGCCGGGCAACCCCTACACCGATCCCAACTACCAGCGCGGCCAGAACGCCGCCGCCTGGCAGGGCGATCAGACGGTCGGCGTTGCGCCGCGGAGGCGGGCGCGGAAGCCACACTGCCGATATCAGCGACTTCAGCGAATTATTGAGCGACGCGAACTCGAGTTGAGCTTGCCGCCCATCCCGTTCACGTTGGAGATGATCACGAGCGAAATTCCGGCTGCGATCAGCCCGTACTCGATCGCGGTCGCGCCGGATTCATCGGCGAGAAATTTCTTCAGCATTTTCATCGCGGTGGCCTCTCCGTCGCGCGGCGCGTAGCGCCACGCAGTTCACAATTCGCAGATCACAATCAAAATCTGCAATCAATTTCTGCAATCGCAATTGCATGCCCAAACCGGTCGCAAGCGCTCTCAAAGCGTTAGATGGTTAAGCTTTGGTGCGCGCCGGCGCAGGCGGAATCTTGTGCCCGCTCAATGGCGTGCCGCCGGCAAGCGCTGCAACGAGAGGACGCAACCAGCGCGGCTTAACCGAGCATTAACCCAAATTCCTAACGTCACCTCCATATCGGCATCGTACCTATGCATGGCCCAGCCAGCGCGCGCGGTCGCTAGCCTGTGAAGCCGTCAAGGTCATGATGATAAAAGGCCCTGCCCCCATCGACGTCAAAGCGTCTGTTCGAGGCGGCCCGACCCGCTGGCTCGTTGGCGGCGGCCTGCTGTTGATCGCCGCGATCACCATCGGCACGACGATGATGGCCGGCAATTTCCGTGAGCGCGCCCTCGAAGGCAGCGAACGCGAGCTGGCAAACACCGTTCTGTTGCTGGCCCGCCACTTCGATCAGCAACTTGAGGATTTCACGGGGATCGAGCGAGACGTTGTCGCGCAACTCGAGGCCTCCCGGATCGCCTCGCCGGAGGTCTTCAGGGCGCAAGTGTCGACGCCCGTGTGGCACGAGATCTTGAACTTGAAGCTGCAGGCAAAGACCGATGTCGCCGGAGTCAATATCTTCGACGCCAACGGCGCGCTGATCAACTCCTCGGAACATTGGCCAGTGCCCAACGTCGGCATCGCGGATCGAGAATTCTTCAAGCAATTGAAATCCGCTCCAGCAGCCGAACCATTCGCGATGCAGCTGGTCCAGGGTCGTTTCTCGCAGGCCTGGGCAACGGTATTTGCGCGGAAGGTGATGGGGCCGCATGGCGAGTTCCTCGGCGTTGTCACGCGGGCGATCACGCCGGCGAGTTTTGAGAAATTTTTCGCTTCCGTAACGCTCGCGCCGGGCGCTTCGATCTCGATGCATCAACGTGACGCCACGCTGCTCGCCCGCTACCCTCATGTCGAGGACATGATCGGGCGAAATCTCAGGACCGGCACAGCGAACCAGCAGAAGGTGTTCGAGCTGAACCAGTTCACCACCCGCCTGATCAGCTTGATCGACGGCCAGGACCGGCTGATTGCCTCGCACAGGCTGGTCAATTTTCCGATCGTGATCATGGCGACGACGACCGTGTCGGCTGCGCTCGCCGATTGGCGCGAACAGATGAATTTCCTGATCGGTGCCGGCGCCGCCTCGGTGCTGGTAATCGGCGCCATGCTGTTTCTGGTGGTGCGCCGGCTGTCGCAGGAACATCTCCTGTCCGAGCTGCGGCTGAGGCTTGAGAAACTGCGCCTCGACCGCGCCGTCAACAACATGACGCAGGGACTATTACTGTTCGATGCGTCGCAACGGCTCGTGGTCTGCAACCATCGCTACATCGAAATGTACGGGCTGTCCGAGGACATTGTGAAACCGGGCTGCAGCTTCCGCGAGATCATTGCCCATCGCAAGGCGACCGGCTCCTTCGCCGGCGACGAGAGCGAGTACATCGCTTCCGTCCTGCGCGAGATCGGGCGAGAGAAAGTCAACGTCATCGAGACCCCGGACGGGCGCGCGGTGCAAATCGTCAACGAACCGCTGGCGGACGGCGGATGGGTCGCAACCCATGAGGACATCACCGAACGCCGGCGCGCCGAGCAGCGGATCACCCACCTCGCCCACTACGACGCCCTGACCGATCTTCCCAACCGCGCTCTGTTTCGCGAGCGGCTGAAGCACGAACTCGCACGCATTGCGCCGGATGAGCACCTTGCCGTGCACTACATCGACATCGACGAATTCAAAAGCGTCAACGATTCGCTCGGTCACATGGTCGGCGACGAACTGCTGAAATCGGTTGCCGCGAGCTTGAGCCTCTGCGTCGGCACCGACGGTTTCGTCGCGAGATTGGGCGGCGACGAATTCGCGATCGTGCAGACCACGATCAAATCCGTCGACGACGTCACCGACCTCGTTACGGGGGTCCTCGGCGCGATCCGGCTGCCTGTCGAATGTCTCGGCCATCAGTTGACCACCGACGCCAGCATCGGCATCGCGCTCGCGCCGGACCATGGCACCGACCTCGATCGGATTCTCAAGAATGCGGATCTTGCGATGTATGCCGCGAAATCCGCCGGGAGGCGGACCTTCCGGTTCTTCGAACCAGCGATGGAGGCCGAGGTACAGGCACGCCACAATCTGGAAGTGGATCTGCGCCAGGCCATCGCCGCCGGCGGCCTGGAAGTCCATTACCAGCCGGTCGTCAGCCTTGGCGACGATGCGATCACGGGCTGCGAGGCGCTGGTTCGCTGGCGGCATCCCGAGCGCGGCGCGATTTCGCCTGCCGAATTCATTCCGATCGCGGAAGATACCGGCCTGATCAACCAGCTCGGCGAGTGGGTGCTGAACAAGGCCTGCGCGGATGCCGCAACCTGGCCGGACGATATCAAGCTTGCGGTCAACGTTTCGCCGGTCCAGTTCAAGAGCGGTACGCTGGCGCTGAAAATCGCAGCGGCGCTGGCGGCATCCGGTCTTTCGGCCAACAGGCTGGAGCTGGAAATCACCGAAGCGGTCCTGATCCGCGACGACGAGGCGGCGCTTGCCATCCTGCATCAGCTTCGCGCCATCGGCGTGCGCATCGCGCTCGACGATTTCGGCACCGGCTATTCGTCGCTGAGCTACCTGCAGCGCTTTCCGTTCGACAAGATCAAGATCGATCGCTGTTTCGTCAACGACGTCGCCGAACAGGATGGATCGTCCAGCATCGTGCAGGCCGTGGTGAACATCGCGGCCGCCCGCCACATGACGACGACGGCCGAAGGCGTCGAGACCGAGGCACAGCGGCAGCTGCTTCGCGCGCTCGGCTGCTCGGAAATGCAAGGCTACCTGTTCAGCGCCGCCAAGCCCGCCGCGCAGATCGAGGAACTGCTCTCTTCCCACCGCAGGCGTCAGGCCGCCCCGCCGCGCAGACGCTGCCCGGTAACGAAAACCGCGTAAGTGGTGCGATCCATCGGAGAATGCACGGTGGCGGTTTCATCTGAAGCTATCGTGGCCCACAAAAGCATCGGGGCGGCCACTTGGCCGCCCCGATTTACGCTTGATGATCCGCCGGCTTAGTTCGGTACGGTGGTCGTCTTCGGAGCTGGGCGGACATCCGCATTCACGGTGATGCCGCGCAACAGGTTGTAGGCGGCGCCCAGCGCCTTGTCATCTTTCTCGTCCGGCGGCACGTAGGACTGCGAGCCGGTCTGCTCAGCGCCTTCCGCGGAGAGATGGCCGCGCATCGAAGCCTCGCCCTTGATGTCGACGCGGCCCTTCAGCTCATCCGGCACGCTCTGCAGCACCTCGATGTCGGGTGTGATGCCCTGCGCCTGGATCGACCGCCCCGACGGCGTGAAGTAACGCGCCGTGGTGAGCGCCAGCGCGCCATTGCCGGCGCCGAGCGGGATGATGGTCTGCACCGAACCCTTGCCGAACGAGCGCGTCCCGATCAGGGTCGCGCGCTTGTGGTCGTGCAGCGCGCCGGCGACGATCTCGGAAGCGGACGCCGATCCGCCGTTGATCAGCACGACCAGCGGCTTGCCCTTGGTGAAGTCGCCACCCCGCGCAGTGAAGCGCTGGGTCTCCTCGGGATTGCGGCCGCGCGTCGAGACAACCTCGCCCCGCGACAGGAACGTGCTCGACACCGAGACGGCCTGATCGAGCAATCCACCCGGATTGTTGCGGAGGTCAAGGACGTAGCCCGCAAGCTTGTCCTGCGAAATTTCCTTGCTGATCTCGGCGATCGCCTTGTGCAGCCCCTCGGTGGTCTGCTCGTTGAACGAGGTGACCCGGATATAGCCGATGTCGCCGCCCTCGACGTGGGAGCGAACCGGGCGGACGCGGATGATCTCGCGCGTCAGCGAGACGTCGAACGGGGCATCCTTGCCCTTGCGGATGATTGTGAGCTTGGTCTTGGTATCGACCGCGCCCTTCATCTTGTTGACAGCTTGTTCAAGGGTAAGGCCCTGAACCGCCTCGCCGTCGATCTGGGCGATCAAATCGCCGGACAGGATGCCGGCTTTCGCCGCCGGCGTGTCGTCGATCGGCGCCACGACCTTGACAAGGCCGTCTTCCATCGTGACCTCGATGCCGAGCCCGCCGAACTCCCCGGAGGTCGTCTCCTGCATCTCATGCCAGGCTTTGTCGTTCATGTAGCGCGAATGCGGATCGAGCGAAGTCACCATGCCGGTGATCGCGCCCTCGATCAGCTGCGGATCGTTGGGCTTCTCGACGTAGTCGGAACGGACCCGCTCAAACACCTCGCCGAACAGGTTGAGCTGCGAATAGGTGTCCGCGCCCGCCTTGGCCTTGGCGATCAGCTGTCCGCCCTGTGGCCCGGTTACGAGCAGCGTCAGGCAGACGCCAGTCACGGAACCCAGTAAAAATAGGAAATTCTTCCGCATAAATCCGCCGCCTTCCCGATCTTGTCCGTGACCTAGGTATGATTGAACTGGAATCTCACAATACCTTTCTGGTTTCTTCATGGCCGACTTCCAGGCCGGCCTGCCAAGTTGACGGTTTTGTGCCAAAACCGCGTTTTTCCCGGGTCCCAAGCCAATAACCGAACTGCGGCGGGACGTTACGAAAGGGACCTTCTACTCCCAATTTCAAGGCGGCATCCATCGGCCAGTTCGGATTATTGAGGATTTCTCGTCCGACTGCGATCAAATCGGCGTGCCCGTCCCGTAAGATCTGTTCCGCCTGGTCGCCATGGATGATCAGTCCGACCGCCATGGTCATGATATCGGCGTGGCGGCGGAGATATTCCGACAGCGGCACCTGGTAGTTGAATTTAATCTCCTTGCCCAGAATTGGCGCGAAATCGGTGATGCCCCCGGAGGAACAGTCGATCACGTCGACCCCGCGGGTTTTGAGGATTTTAGCCAGCCGTGCGCTTTGTTCCGGCCCCCAGCCGGCATTGTCCTCCACCGAGAGGCGGACGAACAACGGCTTGTTCTCCGGCCAATCCGCGCGCACGGCCTCGGTAATTTCGGTAATGAAGCGCATCCGGTTCGATTCGGAGCCGCCGTATTCGTCGGTGCGCTGGTTGGACCGTTCGGATAGGAATTGGTGCACCAGGTAACCGTGGGCGCCGTGCAGCTCCAGCACGTCGAAGCCCGCCTCATGGGCGCGGCCGGCGGCATTCCCCCAGGCCTGCACCAAATCCTTGACTTCGTGGCGTTCCAGCGCCTTCGGCACCGGCCATTTCTCGCTGTGGGCGATCGCGCTTGGGGCCACCGGCGACCATGCCTCCCAATCGTCGATCTCAGGCGTACGCTGCAGCGGGCCGTCGCCTT
The DNA here is from genome assembly GCA_963822795.1 of uncultured Alphaproteobacteria bacterium. Classification (GTDB taxonomy): domain Bacteria; phylum Pseudomonadota; class Alphaproteobacteria; order Rhizobiales; family Xanthobacteraceae; genus Bradyrhizobium. The sequence goes on along the minus strand of CAWGJM010000035.1, from coordinate 260,963 downwards.
CCCAGGGGCGGTTGGCGCGGGCCTTGCGGCCAGAATGACCGAGCTGAATGCCGGCGATCGCGTTCTGCCCCTTGATGAATTTCACCAGCCGCTTCAAGGGCTCGACGAAGGCGTCGTCCCAAATGCCGAGATCACCGACCGTGCCGCAGCCGCGCCGCTCGACCTTGGTCGATTCGACCACGACGAGGCCCGCGCCGCCGGCTGCGAACTTGCCGGCGTTCATCAGGTGCCAGTCGGTCGGGAACCCCTTCAGCGCCGAATATTGGTGCATCGGCGGCACCACGATCCGGTTGCGCAACTCGACGTCGCGGATCGCGATCGGCGTGAACAGGAGCTTCCCCGACATTGGCGATTTCCTCGGCTGATTTCTTCAGGGCAGTGGTCTTGTTGGCCAAGGACGATATACGGGCGCCGCCACCGCGGCAAAGCCGGAAATCCCAGATGGATTAGCGCAGCTCGGCCTCAAAGCCATGCAATTTTGGGATGGCGTGACGCGCCGGGATACGCGAAAGGATAACAAGCCCAATCAAACATTTGCAAAACTTGCGGAGGAATAACATGAACGAGGCAACCCCGATCCGCCCGGCACGGAACGTGGAGCTCGGCGCGAGCAACGAGCCGTTTCAGAACCTTCATGAACTTATCCGCAAGGCGCGCGCCAACCTCAACCAGAACGCCTGGGATTATATCGTGGGCGCCGCCGAGACCGAGACCACCATGCGCCGCAACCGCATGGCGCTCGACGAGATCGCGTTCCGGCCGCGCGTCCTGCGCAATGTCGCCAAGGTCGATGGCTCGGTCGAACGGTTCGGCCGCAAGCTGCGGCTGCCGGTGATGCTGGCGCCGGTCGGCGCACTCGAAATCTTCGATCCCCATGCAGCGGCCGCGGTGGTGCGCGCCACCGGCAAATTCGGCGCAGCGCACATGCTGAGCTCGGTGTCCGAGCCGGGGCTCGAGAAGGTCGCAGAAGCCGCGCCCGACGCGTTGCGGATCTTTCAGCTTTATGCCCGCGGCGACGACGCCTTTGTCGAGGATTTCGTCAGCCGCGCGGAGGCCAACCGCTACGCTGCATTCTGCCTGACGGTGGACACCGCGCATTATAGCCGCCGCGAACGCGATATCGCCAAGCGCTATGTCCGCGAGAGCCGGCTTCGCTCGACCGGCGGCGACTACCAGAAGGGGCTGGAGTGGCGCACGGTGAAGCTGATCAAGGACAAGTTCAAGATCCCCCTGGTGCTCAAGGGGATTGCGACCGCCGAGGATGCATTGATCGCGCTCGATCATGGCGCGGAGTGGATCTATGTGTCCAACCACGGCGGACGCCAGCTCGACCACGGCCGGGGTGCTATGCATGTGCTGCCGGAGATCGTCGATGCGGTGAAGGGCCGCGCCAAGATCATGGTCGATGGCGGCTTCTGCCGCGGTTCAGACGTGGTGAAGGCGATCGCCTCCGGCGCCGATATCGTCGGGATTGGCCGCATGCAATGCTGGGCGCTGGCAGCGGCCGGAGAGACCGGTGTGGGGCGGATGCTCGAGCTTCTGGAGGACGAGGTGATCCGCACGCTGGGGCTGCTCGGCGTCACCTCGTTCGCGGAACTCGGCAAGTCCATGCTGCATCCGGCGACGCCGACCAACATGCCGAGCGTGTTTAGCGCGTTTCCGCTGTTGGAGATCGAGCCCTATCGGTACTGAGGGCTGGAACTGGTCGCGGTTGCCTGACCATTGCGCAGTCGCATGGCACCTGCGGGGCTCAGACAGGACCGCAGGCACGCTTTGGTAGCAATCGGGAAATGGCTTGGTTACGGTGTGTCAGTCCCGCCCTCAGGCATCTGGTCCGGCGTAGCAATGCCCGCACTTACTCCTTCCCTCGACGTGACCGATGCGCGGCTATCGGCTCGCTTTGCCCGCGGCGATTGCGCATGACGACGTATCGAGCCGGCGGTAGTTTCTTTGAGGTTCCGCATACCGCGGTCTATCTATTGCTCAGCGCGAATATCGTCATATCCGGCATCTGCTTCAGCCAGTCGGGCGCACCAGCCGTGCCGGGCGCACTTCTCTATCAATATGGCGCCATGTATCCGTCTGCGCTGCAGCGCCACGAATACTGGCGACTGATCGCCTACGGGTTCTTGCACATCAATCTCATTCATCTTGCAATCAACATGCTTTGCCTGGCGCTTTGGGGCGGTCATCTCGAAAGGCGTATCGGTTCGCTTTACTTTCTTATCGTCTATGCCTGCGGACTGGCTTTCGGCGCCATTATCGGCAATGCGATCCATTCGACCCCCTACCTGACAGTCGGCGCATCCGGAGCGACGTCAGGCATTCTGGGCGCGCTGCTGTGCCTGTGGATACTCGACAAGATCGATCTTCGGGCAAATTTCTTCGCGATCAATATTGGATTGAACATCGCGTTTGCGCTCAGCAATTTGCGGATCGACTGGGGTGTCCATCTCGGCGGATTCGCGGCCGGCCTCATCGCTTGCGCGGTACTCGACCTCATTGAGAAGATCAATGCGCGCCTGCTTCGCAGCAAGTTTCCCGAGTTCGTCAAGACCAATTTTTTTGCGCTTGCGTGCGCATGCGGACTCCTGTTGTGGAGCAACGCGCCGGCTGCGATGGCCGCTGGCTCGGAAGCGTGGGTGGCAGCGGGAGCCTTCATCACCATATGCCTTCTCGTCGTCAAGATGGTCGACGTCGTCCTGTCCCTGAAAAAGGGACTCGCCATCATTGTTATCGCGCTTGCAATCTCGAATGCCGCTGTCGTCGCGCTTGGATCAGCCATGTCGGCATCTTTCTTGTCGCTGGCCTGCGCCTCACATCGCTCGATCGGGCCGATCTCGATCGATAGCCTCGTTGCTACGGCCTGCTCGAACCCGGTATTGACGATCACAACTGCGTCGGGGTGCGCTCTGGCGTTGACGCTTCTTCTTTACTCCCAGGAACTTGAACGCGGCATCGGCGATATCGGATTTGTTGGCGCATCGCTGCAGGCCGAGCGCAAACGTCGCCAGGGACTTTGATCTGACATGACCTCGCCCTCCCCTTGCCCCTCCCCTTGCCCCTCCCCTTGCCTTTCCCCCGGTGACGCCGACGCGCTCTTATTCGACCTCGGCCGCGTCGTGCTCGATATCGATTTCGGCAAGGCGATCGGGTGCTGGGCCGCGCATGCCGGCTGCGCGCCGTCCGACATCGCCGCGCGCTTCGTCCGCGGCGAGGCCTACCGGCATCACGAGGTCGGCAAGATCAGCGATGCCGACTACTTCGATAGTCTGCGCACCTCGCTCGGCGTTCGGCTGACCGACGATCAGTTTCTGGAAGGCTGGAACGCGATCTTCGCCGGCGAAATGCCTGATATTGCGCGCCTGCTGCCGCGCGCCGCGGAAAAGTTGCCGCTTTATGTGTTCTCCAATACCAACCGGCCGCATGTCGAATATTTCTCGAAGACCTATGCGGAGCTGCTCGGCCATTTCCGTGAATTGTACCTGTCCTCGACGATCGGGCTTCGGAAACCGGACGCGGCGGCCTATGATCATGTCGTAAGGTCGATCGGCGTGCCGGCTTCGCGCATCGTGTTTTTCGACGATCTCGCGGAGAATGTCGAAGGCGCACGGGGGCGCGGCCTTAAGGCCGTTCACGTGAGGTCCTCCGCGGACGTCGCGGACGCGCTCGCAGCGCTTGGAATCTAGGAGTTTGCCTTTGGCCCTGATGCCGGTTGCCGACGCACTTGCCGCGATCCTTGCCGGCGCCGAACCGCTCGGTGAAGAGATGGTCGCGCTGGACGCGGCCTATCACCGGGTGCTGGCGCGCGATGTTGCGGCGCTGCGCACCCAGCCGCCGCAGGCGATGTCGGCGATGGACGGTTACGCGGTGCGCGCTTCCGATGCCGCTCACGTCAATGCACGGCTAAAGGTGATCGGCGAGGTCGCGGCCGGCCGGCCGTTCGACCGCGCTCTCGGTCCGCGCGAAGCGGCCCGCATCTTCACCGGCGGCGTGGTTCCCGACGGCGCCGATGCGGTCGTGCTCCAGGAAGATACCGTCGTTGACGGCACCGGCATCAGCATCACCGAAGCCGCGGTCGCGGGCCGTCACATCCGCCCGGCGGGGGTCGATTTCCGAAAAGGCGATCTGCTGCTTGCGGCGGGAAGCCGCCTCACCGACCGCGACCTCTCGCTTGCCGCCAGCATGAACCATCCGGAACTGCCGGTGCGACGCCGGCCTAAGGTCGCGCTACTCGCAACCGGCGACGAACTGGTGATGCCGGGGGTAACCCCCGGGCCCGGCCAGATTGTCTATTCCAACGGCTACGCGCTCAAGGCGCTGGCGCGCGCCGAGGGCGCCGACACCATCGATCTCGGTATCGCCGCAGATACCCTGGAATCGACCACCGCTGGCATCCGCCGCGCCCGCGACGCTGGCGCCGATATCCTGGTGACGACCGGCGGCGCCTCGGTCGGCGACCATGATCTCGTCCAGCAATCGCTCAAGGCCGAGGGCGTCAATATCGCGTTCTGGAAGATCGCGATGCGGCCGGGCAAGCCGATGATGCACGGGCGGCTCGGCGCGATGCGCGTGATCGGCGTGCCCGGCAATCCCGTGTCGTCGTATGTGTGCACGCTCCTGTTCGTGGTGCCGCTGATTCGCGCGCTCTCGGGCTGCAAGGTTACCCATCACGCGCGCGAGAGCGTGTTGCTTGGTCGCGATGTCGGCGCCAATGACGGGCGCGAAGACTATCTTCGCGCGAGGATCGAGCAGCGCGCGGACGGTAGCCTGATCGCGACGCCCGTCGATCATCAGGATAGTTCCCTGCTTGGGAATTTGTCGGCGGCGCGGGCGCTTGTGATCCGCGCGCCCTTTGCACCCGCGGCGAAAGCCGGTTCGCCCTGCGAGATTTTGCGGCTGCCCGACTAGGCCATTCGCGGTGAAGACCGCTGGTGCTCTCGGGCCGCTCCTTCATTTCTCTTCTCTTCAGAAGAACAAGCCTACGGAAGTGCTTGGGGACGGAACCGTAAGATGGCGGCCTGCGCCATCCGGTCTCATCTCCACGTTTCAGCGCTTGCTCACGAGCCTGCGGAACTCTCTGTTCCCGCCGCTAATCGAATTGATGCAGCGAACGCCCTCTAGCCCGACTTCCGGCGGAAGTTGGGCTATCACGGAAACCGCGCGACGGGTTACGCGTTGCGTCCCCAACGGCTAGCGAAGCGCTGGTGTCGGCGACGGCAACACCGCAACAGGGTTCGAGATCAAAACAGGAGTGGGCCTCATGAAGCTAAATTCGACACAGCTGGAACAAACCTTAAGTCAATTCAATGCCGAGGTGCTTCCCGACGATCATCCGGCGGTTACCCAATTGAGCAGCATGTTTGGGGACCACACGTTCTTTCTCGACAGCAGCGGTCTTAAGGTCTTGGAGCCCACCGAAACGCCCGGCATGGAAACACAAGCCGGTGAGGTGGTGAGTCTTGCCGACTGGAGCGACGCGACGCTCTCCAGTTTAAGACCACATGAACCCGAACCGACGGGGGTGGTCATTGTCCTCGAATCCAGACACTGATCTGCCCAGCGCAGCCGGTCACGGTCCAATTTCACTGGACCTACGCAAGCATCAGAGCCGAACCGCGCTTTCGCGGCTACCGGGCGGCCGCGGGCAGCACTACGCTCTCGGCCGTTGCTGCCTTGAAAACAGGGAATCCGTGCTTTGAAAACCTGAAAGGATCCAGGATACCGTCAGGACCATCGTCAGGACACGGTCCAAACTTAGTTTGAAACCCCGCCGAAGATTGCAATCGAATTTGATGGCTCAGCGTCCCAGTATTGAACCTGGGCCGGCCGTCAGTGCGAGACGTAAAAGCACCTGGGGCCCGCGGCACCCGCGACATCATTTGATGTTTGACCTGCGGCACGATCCCGTGGAAAGTTGAGCCAACCAAAAAACCAGGGAGGGATGCGATGCGCTCGACCGCAGCCTCGTTCATCGATTCGGACGCGCCGCGCGTTGTCGTGCAAATCGCCCTGCGAGGTACCTTGCAAGGTATCTTGGAGGTGCGTCGTGGCCGTTGATTCTCCGGCAAGCACCCCTCGCCTTCGCTTGAACCTGGCTAAACCCAACCAGGAGCAGATCGTTCTGTTGATCACGATCGCGCTGTTGATCGCCTTCGGCCTGACGCTGAACGGCTTTGCGACCGTGAACAACCTGCTCAACCTGCTGCGCAGTATTTCGATCCTCGGCATTCTCGGCCTCGGCATGGGGCTGATCGTGATCAGCCGCGGCATCGATCTTAGCGAGGTCGCGATCATGGCGGGCTCCTGGTCGATCGCGCTGATCGAGATTCAGCAGGGCATGCCGGCCGGATGGGCCTGCCTGGTCGCGCTCGCTCTCGCGTTGATGATCGGCGTCGTGAACGGGGTCATGGTGGCCTTCGTCGAAGCCCCGGCCTTGTTCGTCACGCTCGCGGCTGGCTTCGTGATTTATGGGCTCGCGTTCTGGTTCGCGCCCGCCTGGGTCGTCTATGCCCCGAAGGACGCCCCTCGCCTGCTTTTCCTCGGCGCCGGCCGCTTGTTCGGCGTGCCGGTGCCGATCTTCGTGTTCGCCGGCTGCGCCATCGTCATGCACCTGTTCCTGTCGCGGACGTCGATCGGCCGCTTCATCTACGCGCAAGGCGACAATCCGGAAGCGGCGCGGCTCGCGGGTGTCGCGATCCGGCCGCTGATCGTGCTCGAGCATGTGCTGGTGGCGCTGCTCGCCTGGATTGCGGGCCTGGTTTGGATCGGCACCACCGGCAGCATGCAGATGGCGATCACCCAAGGCACCATGATCTTCGACGTGGTGCTGGTCGTGGTGATCGGCGGCATCAGCCTGGTCGGCGGCCGCGGCGGGGTGTTCAGCGTCGTGGTCGGCTGCGTTCTGATCGGCACCCTGCTCAACGCCTTCACGATCATGGACGTCAACAGCGAGGTGCAGAACATCATCAAGGGCATCGTGCTGCTGGCAGCCATCGTGCTCGATAACTGGCTGCACCCACGCGACGAGGAGACCGCGCGCCAAGGAGACTGATAAGCAGACTGATAAGCAGATTGATAAGCAGACCGATGCAGCGATTGATCGAAGAATCACAGATAATCACGTCAACAGAACCCGGGAGGAGCTCATGAAATTGGTATCGAACAGGTGGACGGCTGTTGTGGCGGGCCTTGCGCTTGCCGCGCTGCCGCTCGTCGCTGCGGCGCAGGAAGAAGGTGGCACCAAGACAGCGCGCGAGCTGCGCATCGACTACGACAAATCCTTGCAGGGCAAGACCATCGCCTACCTGCCGATCGCGCTTGGCGTGCCCTTGTCCGACGAATGGGGCCGCGTGGTGCAGGAAGAGGCCGAATGGCGCGGCATGAAGTACATCGTGCGGGACCCCAATAACAACCCCTCGGCGATGCAGCAGGCTCTGACGGCACTGGTCGATCAGAAGCCCGACGTGCTGATCGTACAAAACCCGAGCGTCACGCTGCTGATGAAGGATCTGAAGCGGGCGGAAAGCCAGGGCACCCACGTCATCCAGATCAATATGTCCTCGAACTACAAGTCCGGCGCCTTCGTCGGCGCCGACTGGCACGAGATCGGCAAGATGCTCGCGACCGATGTCGTCAAGCAATGCGGCACCGGCTCGGGGAAGTCCGGCAAGGTGCAGATCGTTCAGGGTGAACTCGCCGCCGCCGCCAGCGTCGATCAGGTCGGCGGCATCATGGAAGTGTTCAACAAGGATCCGGCGATCAAGGTGGTGTCCAACCAGGCCGCGAACTGGGACGCCAACACGGCGCTCAACACCACCGCAACCGTGATCCAGCAGCATCCGGACCTCTGCGCCAGCGTCGGGTTCTGGGGCATCATGCAGTCCGGAGCGGCGCAGGCGATCCGCAACGCCGGCAAGATCGACGACGTCAAGATCTATGCCTCCGGCGAAGGCTCGCAGCTCGACTGCGACCAGGTCAATCAAGGCAACTTCTACAGGTTCCTGAGCTACAAGGCGACCGAGCAGGGCCACGACCTGATGTTCGCTGCGGAAACGCTTTTGGAATCCGGCGATAAGCCCGGCACAAAACATCTCGAATATTACACCCGTCCGGTCTGGCTCGACAAAGCCAACGCCAACGGCGCCAACTGCTTCGCGCTACCCAAGAAGTAGCGGCACGCGACCCAGTCCCGGCCCGCGACCCCGCGGGCCGGCAACTTTCGCTTAGAGCATGATCCGGAAAAGTGGAGTCCGGTTTTTCGAAAAGATCATGCTCACAATAAGCCGTCGAAGGGTTCGCGATGTCGATGTCGATGACGATGGATTCACTGTCCGCCTCGGTCAGGCGCTTTTCGCCCCGCCTGCTGTTGTCCGAGTTGTTATTGAAGCAGTGGTTCGAGCCGGTCATTCCCTTCACGGTGATGATCGGGCTGTGGGTCTATTTCGCGCTGACCATTCCCGACTACGCCACGGTGCAAAACACGCTGTCGCTGCTGCGCCTGTTTGCGGAGTTCGGCTTCGTCGCGCTCGCGATGGGATTCTGTCTCATCAGCGGCGGCATCGACTTGAGCGTGGGCGCGATCTTCGCCTTCTGCAATTTCTCGGCGCTATACTTCCTGTTCGTGCTCGAGCTCCCGGTCTCCCTCGTGATCGCCGCCACGCTCGCTGTCGGCGCCGCGCTCGGCAGCATCAACGGTTTTTTGATCGGGTTCCTGAAGACCCGGCCGTTCCTGACCACGCTGGTGACGCTGATCATCCTGCGCGCCTCGGTCAATCTCCTCAACACCAGCTACGCGCAGGTATTCGCGACCAATTCGGTGGACAGCGACGCCTGGGATTTCCTCGGCGGCGGCAGCCTGCTCGGCATTCCGATCAACGCCGCGACCTTGTTCGTCATTCTCTTGATCTGCCACATCTTCCTGTCGCGCTCGCGCTATGGCTGGCATCTCACCGCGATCGGCGCCAGCCGCAAGGCGGCGCGGCACGCCGGCATTCGCGTCAGGCTGATCCTGTTCTTCACCTATGTTCTGTCAGGCACGCTTTGCGCGGCAAGCGGCATCTTCTACGCGGCGCGGCAGTCGAGCACGGATTCGACCACCGGGGTGGGGTGGGAATTCCAGGCGCTGACCGCCGTCGTGCTCGGCGGCGTGTCGCTCGCTGGCGGCAAGGGCACGGTCTGGCGCGCCATGATCGGCGCGTTGATCATCTTCCTCCTGATCAACGGTCTGGTGCGGATGGGAATCCCCGGCTACGTCACCTCCGCCGTGATCGGCATCATTCTGCTCTTAGCCGTCGGCATCGACGTCAAATGGTCGAAGAACCGCGGCAAGGCGATCCAGAAGATCTACGTCAATCCGGCTTTCGTTGCTTTCTCGCCCGCGCCTTCGGTACAGCCGGGCTGCCGCTCGCCCTACGCGCAGAATGACCGCCTGATCAACTCACAGGCCATTGGCCTCGATCAGGTCGAGGGGCCGGAGGACGTCATCCTCGATCGCCACGACCGCGTTTATGGTTCTACGCGCGACGGCAACATCATCCGCTTCTCGGGTCCCAACTTCGAACAGCGCGAGGTCTTTGCGCATATTGGCGGCCGGCCACTCGGCATGCAGTTCGACCGGGACGAGAACCTGATCGTCGCGGTCGCCGGGATGGGCGTCTATGGCATCAAGCCGGACGGCGAGGTGTTCAAGGTCACCGATGAGACCAACCGCACCTGGTACAAGCTCAACGACGATTCCCGCCTGCGCATGGCCGACGATCTCGATATCGCGCCCGACGGCAAGATCTACTTCAGCGACTGCACCACGCGCTACGAGATGACGACTAATACGCTCGACATCCTCGAGGCGCGTCCGAACGGCCGCATGGTCTGTTACGATCCCGCGACCAAGACCACGCGCACGATCATCAATCACTTCTATTTCCCGAACGGCGTCTGCGTATCGCACGACGGCAAGTCGCTTATGATCGCCAGCACCTCGCTGTGCAAGATCTTCCGCTATTGGCTCGCCGGCCCGAAACAAGGCCAGACCGAGGTCCTGATCGACGAGCTGCCGGGCAACCCCGACAACATCAACCGCGCCTCCGACGGCAACTATTGGCTGGCGCTGGTCGGCATCCGCACGCCGAGCTTTGACCTCGCCGCCCGCAAACCCGGCTTCCGGCTGCGCATGGTCAAGCAGGTGCCGACCGACGAATGGCTTGCGCCGGCACTCAATCATGGCTGCGTGCTCAAGTTCAACGAGCAAGGTGAGGCGCTGGAATCCTGGTGGGACCCCACCGGCATTTCGCACTCGACGCTGACCTCGATGCGCGAGCACAAGGGCTATCTCTATCTCGGCGGTCTTGAGAACAATCGCATCGGACGGATCAAGCTCGATCGCGTCGACGAGAGCTGGACCGGGTATGACGCCTATTGGGGCGCAAAAAGCCAACTAACCGGGTAGGACGACCGTGGGAATGTTCGACCATCTCTTGCGGGACATCCGCAACGTCATCGATCGCGATAGCGAGCAGAACGCCATCCCGCCGCTGGACGGCGCCCTCAGCCCCAACGACCGTCTCGATGGCTGCACGCCGATCGGCGATCCCCTGCCCGGTCTCGACGACGTCGTGGCCGACAGCGACGGCGCGCTGTTTGTTTCTGCAGGCAAGCGCGTTCTGAAACTGTCGGGCATCGACTTTGCAACGCGCGCGCTGGTCGCCGAGTTCGAAGGCGATGCCGGCGGTCTTGCGCTGCATCCCGACGGGCGCCTCCTGGTCTGCGTCGCCGGGCGCGGGCTTGCCGCGATCGATCCGACAAAACCTCAACCGCGCTGGCTGGAGGCCGCCGAAGGCCGCGCGCTCGCCGGACTGCTCTCGGTCGCCGCAGCGCCGGACGGCCGCATCTTCGCGGTGGAAGGAAGCACGGCGAGGCCGCCGGAGGCATGGCGTCACGACCTCATGGAGAAGCGCCATGATGGCCGGCTGATCGCGTGCGACGCGGAGCTTAATTCCGCAACCACGTTGCTCAGCGGACTCTATTATCCCTACGGGCTCGCGGTCGCGCCCGATACCGGCCACCTCTGGTTCAGCGAGAGCTGGGCTCACCGCCTCAGCCGCATGCCGCTGCCCGGCAACGAGCGGGCAAAGCCGGAAATCGTGCTGCGCAACCTGCCCGGCTATCCCGCGCGCCTCCACGGCGACGGGCGCGGCGGCTTTTATCTCGCTCTGTTCGCGCGGCGCACCCATCTGATCGAATTCGTCCTCAAGGAGGACGATTTTCGCCAGGAGATGATCGCGACCATGCCACCGGACTACTGGATCGCGCCGGCCTATGCCGGCGGCAGCGATTGTCTCGAACCGATGCAGATCGGCGCCGTCAAGGCGCTGGGCATCCAAAAACCCTGGGCCCCGCCGCGCTCCTATGGCCTGCTCGTGCGCCTCGATGCCGAGGGCGACATGACCTCCAGCATCCACAGCCGCGCCGGCGGCCGCTTCCACGGCATCGCTGGCGCCTGCGCGACCCCGCAAGGCACGGTGATCGCCGCGCGCGGCGCCGGCCGCCTGCTCTTGAGCCGGGAGATCTGAGATGGACGAGTTGACCTCGCCGCCGGAAACGACCGGTGAAACCGCGGCGAACGACCGCAAGGCCGTGCTGCGGGTCGTGGGCGGCAGCAAGATCTATGGCGGCGTGCACGCCATCGAGGGCGTCGATTTTGACCTGTTTCCGGGCGAGGTCCATGCGCTGGTCGGCGAAAACGGCGCCGGCAAATCGACGCTTTGCAAGGCGATCGCGGGCGCGATCCGGCTGACCTCCGGCGACATCTATGTTGACGGCAAGCTGGTCGATTTCGAGCAGCCGCGCGACGCGCTCGCCGCCGGCATCTGCATGGTCTACCAGGAAACCAGCCTGGTGCCGACGATGACGGCGGCGCAGAACATCGAGCTCGGCAACGAAAAGCTCTTGACTCGGTTCCGCACGCTGAACATCCAGGCGCAGCAACTGCTGCAATCTCTGAATTTCCACGTCGACCCGGCAACCCCAGTGGCCCTGCTCGGCACCGCCAAGAAGCAGATGGTCGAGATCGCACGCGCGATCTACAACAAGGCGCGCATCATCATCTTCGACGAGCCGACGGCGAGCCTCACGCCGGAAGAGATCGTCCACTTCTTCCATCTGGTGCGCGACCTGCGCGCCCGCGGGGTCGCGATCATCTACATCTCGCATGCGCTGGAGGAATCCTTACAGATCGCCGACCGCATCACGGTCTTGCGCGACGGACGGCTGGTGATCACGGCGCCCGCGAAGATCCTGAACCGCGACGCGCTGGTGCAGCACATGGTCGGGCGTCAGATCGCGCAGGCGGTTTACGAACGCAGCGGCAAACAGGTGAACCATCGTCGCGAGAAGGTGCTCACCGTCGAGAACGTCACCATGGGCATGGTGGTGAAAAACATGTCGTTCTCGGTCTATGCCGGTGAGGTGGTCGGCATCGCCGGCCTGATCGGCTCCGGCCGCACCGAGATCGCGAAAATCATCTTCGGGGCGTTGAAGCGCAACCTCGTCAATGGCGGCACCATCCGCCTGCGCGGCAAGCCGATCCGCTACCGCGTGCCGCGGCAGGCGATCGACGACGGCATCGCCTACATCACCGAGGATCGCAAAGCCAATGGCTTCTTCGAAACCATGATCGTCGACGACAATGTCTATATCGGCAAGCTCGCGACCCGGATCGGCTTCAGCTACCTGCTCTCGCGCGCGCGACGGTCTAAACTGGCGAATTATTGGGTCGAGCGGCTCAAGATCAACGCCCTGCAGCGGAAAGCGCGGATCGTGGAACTTTCCGGCGGCAACCAGCAGAAGGTCGTGTTGGCCAAATCCCTGGTCCAGGATCCCTCGATCGTGATCTTCGACGAGCCGACCCGGGGCGTCGATGTCGGGACCATCCCGCACATCCATGCGGAAATCCGAAGACTAGCCGATGAAGGCAAGGCGATCGTGGTGATTTCATCCTATCTGCCGGAGATTCTCGCCGTTTCCGACCGCATCCTGGTCGCCCGCACCGGACGAATCGTCGCCGAGTTCGATGCGGCCAATGCGACCCAGGACAAGATTCTCTACGCCGCTGTGCACTGAGTACAGCCAAGCGCGGGCTCCGCGCCGATTCGGGCCTTCTGGACCCAACGCGCCGACAATCATGGCCTGCCCAACGTTGTCGGGGGGCTACTCGGAGGCGACTGCGCGCGCGGAAACGGTAGCGGCGAGGTTGGTCCCGGAGTCGCCGGACGCCGTCATCCGCCTTTCGGAACGAATTTGACCGACGCCCGCTACCTGCGAAATACCGCTGCGGCATAGGCACTTCTGATCCGTGCTGCATCCTGTGCCTGAAGCCCGCGCCGACGCGGCTTGCGCGTTCCGCGGTAGCTGGATGAGATGCCCGCGCGCCTCACGCCGGGCCAACAAATCGCATTCACCGGAAATTAAGGTGTTGCGGAACACATATCGAACATATAGTGTCCGTTCATGATTTGTTTCGAGGGGTAGTATGGGAGTGACTGCTCCCGTGGTCTCGGAATTGAACGACACTGCAACCGGGGGACTGCTCGAGATGCTCACGCGCAAACAATACGAACTTCTGCGTTTCATCAACGAACGGCTGAAGGAGGCCGGCGTACCGCCTTCCTTCGACGAGATGAAGGATGCTCTGGATCTGCGCTCGAAATCCGGCATCCACCGCCTCATCACCGCGCTCGAAGAGCGCGGCTTCATTCGCCGCCTCCCCAACCGCGCCCGCGCCATCGAGGTCATCAAGCTGCCCGAGCTTTCCGGCGGTGGTGGCGGCAGCGGCCGGCGCGGTTTCACGCCCAGCGTCATCGAGGGCAATCTCGGCAAGGGACGCAGCGCAAGCGGCAATAGCGACGATGGCGAGCGTCCGGTTGCCGTCCCGGTGATGGGCCGGATCGCCGCGGGCACGCCGATCGAGGCGCTGCAGACCCGCAGCCACACCGTCAGCGTGCCACCTGACATGCTCGGCTCGGGCGAACATTACGCGCTCGAGGTGCGCGGCGACTCCATGGTGGACGCCGGCATCCTCGACGGCGACTTGGCGCTGATCCAGCGCAACGATACGGCCGAGACCGGCGACATCGTGGTGGCGCTGATCGACGATGAGGAAGCAACGCTCAAGCGCTTCCGCCGCCGCGGCGCGTCGATCGCGCTGGAACCGGCCAACACCTCGTACGAAGTCCGCATCCTGCCGCCAAACCGGGTCAAGATTCAGGGCAAGCTGATCGGGCTGTACCGGAAGTACTAGACTAGAGCGTTTTCCAGCGAAGTGGGCCCCGGTTCGCGTCAGGAAAACGCGTCCCAGATAGCGGGTGGAACCCCGGTTCGCGCCAGGAAAACGCGTCAAGACAGAGGCTGGAGCTTCCGTTTCGATTCAATCGGAACGGAAAAGGCCCCAATCGTTTTCGCCAGCACGAACGCAGTCCGCTGGCGCCGTCCTTGGCGAGGAGCCGCCGGACCTGTTTCGGCGACGTAATGGCACCTGCTGCGCGTATGTGAGTGGTTCTTGCACCTCGCTGAGGAACCAAACCGGCTTCAACGGACTTGTGATCAGGCTTCGCCGCCGCGGGCCGCACAATTGCCCATAACCGAGCAAAAGCTCGCGGTTTACTGTCCACGCTGATAGGGGCCTGGCCTCCTTCGAGCATGGTCCGGATCCGGAGGTCCGCATTAGCGCAACGTGGCTATCGGTCTCTTCGAAAAAGATCATGCTCAACCAATGATGTGGGGGCGCGGGTTGGCTATCTCGAACGAGGAGCAATCCGATGTGTGACTATAGTCTGCATGCTGTCGCAACGCGGCCCGCCAAGGTTGGCGAGACGCTGGTTACCACGACCTTCCGCGGCACTTCGACCCGCGGCTTCGCATCAGAAAGCGATCCTAACGTCGCCGTCTGCATGATGCCCGGCACCGAACTCGCCTTCGCGCAAGACGTCAAATACGACAACCGGTGGATCTGGACGCGAACCATCAATTCGCGGGTCGGAAAATTCGGCAAGGTCGATCCGCACATTCCGGACCGCCACCACGACGCGGTCGAATTTCCCGACGGAAACTACGTGCTGGTGACCCAGCTTTGCGAAGGGCAGCGCGCCGTGGTGCTGCAGTTGCCGGTGACGGCGCAGCCCGTCAGCGCGCCGCCGCAGACGACGGCTCAGCCGCCGCGGCCTGTAGTAATAAGGTCGCTCCGGGTCGACTGAGCCGAGTCCGGGCGTGAACGGTCCCGCCGGTTGCGGCCGGCGGCGCCTTCGCGGGTGCTCGGCCAAGCGATCGCTGATATAAGCGATCCGTGGTCAACAAGATTACATGGCGGAAGGCTGGCGGGGTGACCGAACCCGGCCGGTACATGTTTACGTTCGGCTGGCTCACCTTGACGGCGGACGATCTCGCGATCTGGAAAATGTATCCGGACGCGGCGTTCACACTGGTCAAGCTGCCGGGCGATCGGTCCGACGCGCTCGATGCCGTCGTCGCGGAGGAATTTCATTTGGGTGCGTTCGAATTGGCCGCCCGGAGCGCCGACGACGAGCCGTAACCTGATGCGGAACCCGCGTGCGTACAATCTGAATTGATGGTCTTTTGCTCCTTCGTTCGATTATCAAAACCACCTCCCGGCAACAAATCCTCGCCATGCAAGACGCGGGCACGAGCGCCTCGCAGCGTGCCCTAAGAGGAGCCAGCGGTGCAAAAGACCATTCTCACCGCGTTGGCCGCGACCCTGATCGCGGCATCAACCGCACAGATCGCTTCGGCGAGCGAACATCGCCGCGCCCACAAGGTGACCCATGCACCGGTGGCCGAGCAATTCCGCAACGCCAATAACGCGATCGCCCAGCCGTACTGGCCCTATAGCGGTTGATCGGTGCCTGTCGGTCGATAATCGCCTACCATGCGGCTACGCCCTACAATCGCTGGGCCCAACAACCCCTCGAAGGTCGCAAGGCTACCGGAAGCTGTTACCTGCGCGATAGCGGAACGGAAGCAGAACCAACTTGGGCCACGTCAGGACACCGCTAGATCAGCGATCAGCGGCGTCTTGGACGAGACGTGATGACTGACAATTTTCCAATCGCCGTCTTACCCTGGCAACCACCCAGGTTATCTTCACCGACAGCGGCGGCGCGCTTTCGCTGACGACGAAAGATGCCGTGCCCGCGAAATTGATCAAATCAGCGCCGACCGGCGCGGTCCTGACATCGGTGAATTGAACGGTCGGCGAACTCCATCGCTGCAGCGCGTTGAAATAGGCCGCCACACCTTCGTGCCCGCAATACAGCGAAGGGTTCGAACCGAAGAAGAACGCGTTCTTAGAGTAGAGCGAGGCGAGCGCGTCGGCATCGAGCTTGTTGAAGGAAGCCGACCATTTTTCGATGATGCCTGACACTGTCTGGTCGGCTGTGCTTCGCATCGGATGATCCAATCGATAAAATGCCGGGCTTCGCTCCGGGAGCACGCGGGATCGCGGCCTTACCCTTTCCCGCCGACTTCCTTGGCAAAGCTGTCGCGCAGGCCGATGGTGCGGTTGAAGACCAAGCGGTGCGGCGTGGAATCCATGTCGCGCACGAAATAACCCTGGCGTTCGAACTGCATGGGCTCGTTCGAATTGGTGTCCGCGATCGCGGGCTCGATCCGTGCGTCCTTGAGGATTTCGAGCGACTGCGGATTGAGATCGCCCGCAAAACTAGCGGCATCCGGATTGGGCTTGGCGAAGAGCTGATTGTAGATGCGGATCTCCGCGGGCCGCGACTGCGCCGCCGGCAACCAGTGCATAGTCGCCTTCACCTTGCGGCCGTCGGGCGCGTTGCCGCCCTTGGTTGCCGGATCGTAGGTGCAGCGCAGTTCCACCACCTCGCCGGCGGCGTTCTTGATCGCCTCGCGGCACTTGATGAAATAGGCATAGCGCAGCCGCACCTCGTTGCCGGGCGAGAGGCGGAAGAATTTTTTCGGCGGGTTTTCCATGAAATCGTCGCGCTCGATATAGAGCTCGCGGCCGAACGCGATGCGGCGCGTGCCGGCGGCGGGATCGTCCGGGTGATTGACCGCCTCGAGCTCCTCGACCTGCCCTTCCGGATAATTCTCGATCACGACCTTGAGCGGCCGCAGCACCGCCATGCGCCGCAGCGCCGTGCGGTTCAATTCCTCGCGGATGCAGAATTCGAGCATGCCGACGTCGACCACGCTGTTGGCTTTGGCGACCCCGATGCGCTTGACGAATTCGCGGATCGCCACAGGCGGCACGCCGCGCCGCTTGAGGCCAGCGATCGTCGGCATGCGCGGGTCGTCCCAGCCCGAGACGTGGCCGTCGCGCACGAGCTGGGTCAAGACGCGCTTCGACAACAGCGTATAGGTCAGATTGAGCCGCGCGAACTCGTACTGATGCGGCTTCGACGGCACCGGCAGCTTCTCGAGCAACCAGTCATAGAGCGGCCGGTGATCCTCGAATTCCAGCGTGCAGATCGAATGCGTGATGCCTTCGATCGCGTCCGACTGGCCGTGCGCGTAGTCGTAGCTCGGATAGATCGACCATTTGTCGCCGGTGCGCGGGTGGGTCGCGTGCAGGATGCGATAGAGCACGGGATCGCGCAGGTTGATGTTGCCCGAAGCCATATCGATCTTGGCGCGCAGCACGCGCGCGCCGTTCGGGAACTCGCCCGCCTTCATGCGGCGGAACAGATCGAGATTTTCCGCTACCGTCCGGTCGCGGAACGGGCTGTTCTTGCCGGGCTCGGTCAGCGTACCGCGGGAAATGCGAATTTCCTCCTGCGACTGGTCGTCGACATAAGCGAGACCTTTGCCGATCAGGCCCTCCGCCCATTCGTAGAGCCGATCGAAATAGTCGGAGGCATAGAACAGGTTCTTGCCCCAGTCGAAGCCGAGCCAGTGCACATCGGCCTGGATCGAATCGATATATTCCTGCTCTTCCCTGGTCGGGTTGGTGTCGTCGAAGCGCAGGTTGCAGTGGCCGGAGAATTCCTGCGCGATGCCGAAATTGAGCGCGATCGACTTGGCGTGGCCGATATGCAGATAGCCGTTCGGCTCCGGCGGGAACCGAGTCACGATCTCCTTATGCCTGCCTGTATCGAGGTCGGCCTGCACGATGTCGCGAATGAAATCGCGCCCCGCCTCGGCCGCTGCCGTTTCTGTGGTCATTCCCGGTTCCTGCGTGGAGATCAGCGGACCTTCTGCCAAATTCGCTCCTTCCCGCCAAGCCCGCATTGTTCGACCCGAGGCTTTAGTTATGCACCGTTCCTGCTATACACCAGCGCCCCTGACGCATACGACCCGCTCCACACATGACTGATTCCATCGTCACGCGCTTTGCCCCCTCGCCGACCGGCTTCCTTCACATCGGAGGTGCCCGCACCGCGCTGTTCAATTGGCTCTATGCACGCAAGCACGGCGGCAAGATGCTGCTCAGGATAGAGGACACCGACCGGGAGCGCTCGACGACGGAAGCCATCGACGCCATTCTAGACGGACTGAAATGGCTCGAGCTCGATTGGGACGGCGACGTCATCTACCAGTTCAGCCGCGCCGCGCGCCATCGCGAGGTCGCCGAGCAACTGCTCGCGGCCGGCAAGGCCTATCGTTGTTACGCGACGCCGGAGCAGCTCATCGCCATGCGCGAGAAGGCGCGCGCGGATGGGCGCACCAGGCTCTATGACGGGATGTGGCGGGACCGTGACCCTTCCGAGGCGCCGGCCGACATCAAGCCGACCATCCGCCTGCGGGCGCCCTTGACCGGCGAGACCGTGATCGAGGACCAGGTGCAGGGCCGCGTGGTCTGGCAGAACGAGAATCTCGACGACCTCGTGCTGTTGCGCGGCGACGGCAACCCGACCTACATGCTCGCCGTCGTGGTCGACGATCACGACATGGGCGTCACCCACATCATCCGCGGCGACGACCATCTGATCAACGCCGCACGGCAAAAGCAGATCTACGACGCGCTGGAATGGTCCATTCCCAGCATGTCGCATATCCCGTTGATTCATGGACCCGACGGCTCGAAACTGTCGAAGCGCCATGGCGCGCTCGGCGTCGATGCCTACCGCGCCATGGGATATTTGCCGGCGGCGCTGCGCAACTACCTGGTCCGGCTCGGCTGGAGCCATGGCGACCAGGAGATCTTTTCGACCGAAGAGATGATCGCGGCCTTCGACCTTTCGGGTGTCGGCCGCTCCGCCGCCCGTTTCGATTTCGCTAAGCTGGAAAACCTCAACGGCCACTACATCCGCCATGCCGACGATCAATCCCTGGTGACCATGTTCGAACGCCTGCTGGACTACGTGCCCGCTGGGGTTGAGCTGAAGGCCAAGCTCAACGACACCACCCGCGCCCAGTTGCTTGCCGCGATGCCGAGCCTGAAAGAGCGCGCCAAGACCCTGATCGAGCTGATCGACGGTTCCTATTTTATCTTCGCCGACCGCCCGCTTCAGATGGACGCGAAGGCCTTGGCGCTGCTGACGCCGGAAAACCGCGAATTGATCGGCCGGCTTCGCGCTGCGCTGGAGCAGGTGTTGCCATGGAGCGCCGCGACCACGGAAGCCGCGATGCGGGTGTTCGCGGAAACCGGCGGCCTCAAGCTCGGCGCGGTGGCCCAGCCGCTGCGTGTGGCGCTGACCGGGCGGACCACATCGCCCGGGATTTTCGAGGTTCTGGCAGTGCTGGGACGGCAGGAATCCCTGGCGAGACTCGCCGACCAGGCCGCCGCCTAGGCGGCATTAGAGCGTTTTCCAGCGAAAGCCTGCCCCGGACTCGATCCGGTGGACACCGGTTCGCTGTCCGAGAAAACGCATCAAAGCAAAAAACCAGAGCCTTCGTACCGATCCAATCGGAACGGAGACCCGATCCGAGCGGCCATCTTGCAGTGCACATAGCAATAAGATAACCGTTTGAGAGATGCTCCTGGAATAACCGGCTCCCGACGCCATTTATCTCATAAGGCGCTTGTAGCCGCCGGTTTTTCGCAACGACTTCATCGGGGAATTCACGATGGACGCAACATCCAACACAAAAAACGCAACGCTGACGGTCGGCAACAAGACCTACGATTTCCCGATTTTAAGCGGCACTGCCGGGCCTGACGTCATCGACATCGCCAAGCTTTATGCCCAGTCCGGGATGTTTACCTACGACCCGGGCTTCACCTCCACCGGCAGCTGCCAGTCCAAGATCACCTATATCGACGGTGACGCCGGCGTGCTCGAATACCGCGGCTACCCGATCGAGCAGCTCGCAGAGCGCGGCGACTTCCTCGAGACCTGCTATCTCCTGCTCTACGGAGAGCTGCCGACCAAGGCCCAGAAGCTTGATTTCGACAACCGCGTGATCCATCACACCATGGTTCACGAGCAGATGGCCCGCTTCTTCCAGGGTTTTCGGCGCGACGCCCACCCGATGGCCATCATGGTCGCGGCCGTCGGCGCGCTGGCCGCGTTCTATCACGACTCCACCGACATCAACGATCCCACCCAGCGCATGATCGCATCGATGCGGATGATCGCGAAGATCCCGACGCTGGCGGCGATGGCCTACAAATATACCGTGGGCCAGCCCTTCGTCTATCCGAAGAACTCGCTGGGGTTCGCGGAGAACTTCCTGCACATGTGCTTTGCGGTGCCGTGCGAGGAATACAAGGTCAATCCGGTGCTGGCGGACGCGCTCGAGAAGATCTTCATCCTGCACGCCGACCACGAGCAGAACGCCTCGACCTCGACGGTGCGGATCGCCGGCTCCTCCGGCGCCAACCCGTTCGCCTGCATCGCCGCCGGCATCGCCTGCCTGTGGGGTCCCGCGCATGGCGGCGCCAACGAGGCCGCGCTGAACATGCTCTACGGCATCGGCAAGGTCGAGAATATTGCGGACTTCATCAAGAGGGTGAAGGACAAGAACAGCGACGTCCGCCTGATGGGCTTTGGCCATCGCGTCTACAAGAACTACGATCCGCGCGCCAAGATCATGCAGAAGATGTGTCACGCGGTGCTGAAGGAAACCGGCCATGGCGACGACCCGATGCTGAGCGTCGCGCTGGAGCTGGAAAAGATCGCGCTGAACGACGAATATTTCATCAGCCGCAAGCTCTATCCGAACGTCGACTTCTACTCGGGCATCACGTTGAAGGCGATGGGCTTCCCGATGTCGATGTTCACCGTGCTGTTCGCGGTCGCCCGCACCGTCGGCTGGATCAGCCAATGGAGCGAGATGATCGAGGACCCGCAGCAAAAGATCGGCCGCCCGCGCCAGCTCTACACCGGCGTCGCCCGGCGCGACTATGTCGATATCGACAAGCGGAAATAGGACTTTCCGCTCATCGCGAAGCTTTGAGAAAGCCCGGCGCGATGCATCGGGCTTTCGACCATTCGGCGGCAATCTCAAGATCAACGTTCAGCGAGGCGTAGGCACTCTGCGAAGACGCGAAGCAAGCGGTTGCGATCGTCCAACGACGACGGCACCGGATTGTCGTTGAAGGCTTGGCCGTGTTCGGACATGAAATCAACGATGAATAGCGCGACGTAGAGCCGGAATATCCCGTCATCCTGATAGCCGGCTGCAGTCATCCACGCATCGACATAATGGGTCGGACCGCCGAACGCCGTCAGGGAGGCCAATGTTAGCGCAACGACGTAGCGCGGATCGCCGAAGCACAGGTCGTCGACGTCGACAATGCCGGAAAATGCGCCTGCTGGAGTAACGATAACGTTCTTGGTTGTCGTATCGTGCAAAAACGGAATTGGCGCAAACGAATCCAATTCGGCGCCGGCGGTCGACACCATCTGCGCCACGAGATCGACAGCGCTTTGGTCAAAGAGTTTTGCAGCAGCGATCCGCCGCCGCGATCTGGCAAGGTTATCATGCAGAACCTGCGACCAGCTCTCGCGAGGCGCGTCCGTCGGCGTCACGCCGTACCCATAACGCCTGCCTGACGCCGTTGCGGCTGTGATCTGCTGTGCATCTGCCACCTTCGCTGCAATTGCTTCCAGACAAGCGTTCGAAAGCCCTCCGATCACATCTCTGAGATCGGCGCCGCGCAAGCGTTCGAGAACGAGATGTGGGAACGGATGGCTCAAGCCCTCAGAAATGATTTCCGGCAATGGAACGCCTCGTGGCCGAAGTAGACGCGAGAGTTTCAGCGCCCCAGCCATTGCCGACCGACTGTGCTCGGCAGCAATACGCACCACCACAGGCGACCCATCTGCAAATGTGGCCTCGTAGACGTAGTGATGCGAGCCGGTACCGAATCGACGCACGGCGATCGGCCGACTGCCGATCGCAGCCGCTGCGAGATTGGCCGCGACGGCGTTGTTTGGCATATCGGCGGTCATGGCAAAATCCGTATCAGATTTTCACACGTGCGGAAGAAGCTTTGATATTGGTTGTTCGACCGCCACACCGGCGTCACCGGGCGTGACTCCATCGAAATCGACGAGCGGAGGTAGCCGAACGCTCCAACGCCAGACGTCGTCAATCTTGTTGTCGGCGTTTTCGTTTGCCCCGCGCGATTTCGGTGGCGAGCGCATCGAGACGTGGCCCCCAGAGTGCCCTGAATTTGTCGAGCCAGTCGTCGACTTCGCGCAGCCGGCCGGCATCGACCGAATAGATGCGGCGCGCGCCATCGGCCCGTACCGAGGTAAAACCGCTGTCGCGCAGCACGCGTAGCTGCTGCGACACCGCTGATTGCGTGATGCCGAATTCGCGCTGTACGACCGCGACGATATCGCCGGAGGTGTGCTCACCTCCAGCAAGCAGTTCCAATATGCGCCGGCGCACCGGATCCCCGAGAACGTCGAACGCGTGCATCGGCCACCGCCTTAGTCCTTGTGCTCGCCACCATAGAAGGCGGTGGTCCGCGCCGCCGCCGCTTTGGCTGCGGCCTCGCTTGTACCAGCTCTGATCGAAGCCTTGCACCATTCGTTGCTGCTTTGGCGTAGGAATTCCCTGCCCTCCTCGGATGCGGACCAGGCCAAAGCCGCGCTCCGGTCGACTGCTATGCCGGTGGCGAGATGACGACCCAGCCCCATCAGGGCCAAATCCCAGCCCGTTCCCATCGCACCGGGACCGAACCGATCCCACCATTCATCCTCGACATGCGCGACGTGCTCAAGCTCGAGGCGCGTGCCACCGGCCGGATCGCTCGCAAGCGAAACGGTGAGCCAGCTCACCGGACCGTTCATCACCCAGGTTACCGCAAACAGGCGCGGCGGCTCGCAGCGCGTGATCTCTCCGCCGGCATTGCCCTGGAGCTGATAGCTGCCGCTAAGACGCAGATCGCCCGAAATCGGCAGGAACCAGCGCGGAATGCGCTCGGCGTTCGTCAGGGCGTCCCACACGTCCTCGATCGTCGTGTCATAGGTACGCGTGGCGACGACAACACGGGCAAGCCGTCCTTCGTGCTCACGACTGTCGACCTCCCGAATGACCGCACCGACATAGCTGGCAACATCACTTTTCACGGCAGACCTCCCGGTGTCCCTGCGACACGGGATTAATATCAGTCTGTGCTTATATAAGTAAACACTAATTCTCGATCGAAATCGGCCGTCAGTTTCCGCGACGGGATTTCCGCATCGTCGCCAGCACGGTGTCGGCGGCGCGGACGCTTGGCGATACGCCGCCGCTCGACATGATTGTGTCGATCTTCGCGAAGGCATCGAGCTGCCGCCGCCGCATTTCCGAATCCACGAGCACTTCGCGCAAGGCGCTCGAGAGCTTGTCCGGCGTGCAGTCGTTCTGCACGAATTCCGGCACCACGTTCTCGCCGATCACGAGGTTGGCAAGGATGACGGTGGACACATTGATGGCCCGCAGCACGATAAATGCCTCGGCGCGGCCGGCCCGATAGGCCGCGACCATCGGCACCCCGGAAAGCGCTAGCTCCAGCGTCACGGTGCCGGATTTGGCGAGCGCGGCACGTGCGATCCGAAATGCCGCCCGTTTATCCTTTTCGCCGACCACGATCCGTGGCTCGACTTGCCAATCCTTTTGCCAGCGCTCCACGCCCTCGCGCACGGCCTCCAGCAAATGCGGCATGGTCGGAAGGATGAGCTCGAACGCCACGCTCTCGGCGCGCAGGCGGCCAAGCGCCTCGCCGAATACCGCCATATGGTGCCTGATCTCGCTGCGGCGACTGCCGGGCAGCACCAGCAGGACCGGCGGCTCTGCGTCCCGTCGCGCTTGTTCCTCGGTATTGGGCCGGAGCGAGCCGATCTGCTCGGTCAAGGGGTGGCCGACATAGCTGCAGGGCGGCCCATGCAGCCTGCGGTAGGCCGCGGGCTCGAACGGCAGCAGCGCCAGCACATGGTCGACATACCTGCGCATCGCGCGCGCCCGGCCCGGCCGCCATGCCCATACCGACGGCGATACATAATCGACAATGGGGATCGAGGGATCGCGGGCGCGGACACGCCTTGCCACCCGATGGGTGAAGTCCGGGCTGTCGATAATGACGAGCATGTCGGTGGGGGCGTCGGATACAGCAGTGGCGGTGTCCCTGATCAGGCGCAAGATCTTCGGCAGTTGCCTGACCACCGCCGCCAGTCCCACGATCGACAATTCCTCGATCGGAAACAGCGACGTCAGTCCTTCGCGCGCCATGGCGCGGCCGCCGACGCCTTCGAACTGCACGGCGTCGCCAAGGCGCTGGCGCAGCACCTTCATCAAGCCGGCGCCGAGCCGGTCGCCGGATTCTTCCGTCGCGATCAGGAAAATCTTTCGGCCGGCGCTGAGCGTTGGTGGGCGCGCCGCCGTCACGGAGATAGCCCGGTCACGAACAGGCCGGCCGCATCGGCCGCTTCGATCACCGCTTGCGGCTCGGCGAGGAGGGTGTTGCCGGCGACCACGGCAATTCCGGCAAGCCTGGCCTTGACCGCCTCCTCGACAGTTCGCGGGCCCACGGTCGGCAGGTCGTAGCGCAGATCCTGCCCGCTCTTGGGCGCCTTCACCAGCACACCGCGTTGGCCTTCCGCACGGATGCGGCCCTGTTCGCGCAGCCGCGCAATGCGTATCAACAGCCCATCGGTGCCCTCAATGGCCTCGACCCCCACCACATTGCCGTCGATCACGACCACGGCCTGCCCGATATCGAAGGGGCTGAGCGCAGCCAGTACCTCGCGCCCTCGGGCGATGTCGGCCGCTGCATGCTCATCCGGCATCGACCGGGTCAGGCAGCCCTCCGGCATCAACAGGTCCGGGGCAACCTCTTTCAGGCCCACCATGCGGAAGCCGTCCTGTTCGAAAATCCGGCCGATCCCGGACAACAGATGATCGTCGCCGCCGCGGAACGCCGCCCATACCTGGCCGATGACGCGAAGCGTGCCCCAATCGAGCCGAATTTCCGAAAGCGCGGGGCGCACCAGGTTGCCGATGAAGACCAGGTCGCGGCAGCCCTCGGCGCGAAACAGTCTTGTCGCCCGCCCCAACTGACCGACCGAGATCCAGTGATGACGGAAACGCTCGACCCGCTTCGGGTCGCAGATTCCCCTGAGCGCGAACAGCACGGAATCGACGCCGCGCTGGCGAAGCGAATCCGCGACCGCGAAGGGCATCACGCCGCCGGCTGCGATCAGTCCGACGGGTGAGGAAAGCTGTGGCGCCGGCGAAGCCATCGTCACGGCCGGCTAGAGCCCGTTCCGTTCCGAATGAATCGGAACGGAGGCTCTGGTTTCTGGTTTTGACACGTTTTCTTGACGCGAACTGGCGCCGGCTTCGCTGGAAAACGCTCTATTCTCGTCAGCCGGAAGGCATAGCGGCCGATGCTTGCCGTCGTCGATGAAGGCCAGGATTTCGGCGATCGCGGGATCTTCGCTTGCCAGCGGCTTCACTCTGGCGAGCCGTTCGGCGAACACGCCTGCTCCAAGAAACAGCTTCTGATAGAACGCGCGAACGGTGGCGAGACGTTCGCGGGTGAACTTGCGCCGCTTCATGCCGATGATGTTGAGGCCTTCGAGGACAGCATACTGGCCGTTGACGAGCCCGAACGGGATGACATCGCCCCGCACGCCGCAGACCCCGCCAACCATCACCTGCGGCCCGATCCGCGTGAACTGGTGCACCGCCGACAGCCCGCCGATATAGACGAAGTCGGCTATCTCGCAGTGACCGCCCAGCGTGGCCGAGGTCGCAAAGATCACGTCGTTGCCCACCGTGCAATCGTGGCCGACATGGCTGTTGTTCATGAAAAATCCGCGGTCGCCGACCCGGGTCACGCCACCGCCCTTGAAGGTGCCGATATTCATTGTCACGCCCTCGCGGATCGTGCACCCCTCGCCGATTTCGAGACGCGTCGGTTCGCCGCGATAGCTCAGGTCTTGCGGTGCCCCGCCGAGCGCCGCGAATGGTGAAATCACACAGTTCGCCCCGACCCTGGTGTGGCCGGTGACGCTGACATGCGCGATCAGCTTGCAATTTTGGCCGATCACAACGTCGGGTCCGATGATGCAATAGGGACCAATCTGTGCGCCCTCGCCGATCACGGCGCCGTCCGCAACGCGTGCGGTGGGATCGATCATGCTCATCGGATAGACTTATGCCCCGCCTTCAATTCTTGCAAATATACGTGATTTTTCAGTGGTTAGCGCGACCTACCCGCGCTGTCCAGTGACGTATGGTTACGCGGTATTTCGGCTTGCACGGGGCCGGAAAACAACGATCCCTGCGGCTCCTCGTCGCATGCGACGCGGTCAACTCGTCATCGGTAGGTTGCGCGCGGAATCAGTCGGTCAGCATCGCCCCGACATCGGCTTCCGCAACCGTTGCGCCATTCACCTTGGCGTCGCCGTGAAACCACCACATGGTCTTGCGGCGACCGATCGAGCGCATGTGATATTCGATGGTGTCGCCGGGCATCACGGGTTTCCGAAACTTGCACTTGTCGATGGTGAGGAAATAGACCGCGCGCGGCCTCTCGGTGCCTTCGACCGACTTGATACCGATCACGCCGGCGGTCTGCGCCATGGCCTCGATCATCATCACGCCGGGATAGACCGGGCGCTCCGGAAAGTGTCCCTGGAACGGCGGCTCGTTGAAGGTGACGTTTTTGATCCCGATCCCGCTATAATCGGCGCGGATGTTGATCACCCGATCGATCAAAAGCATCGGATAGCGGTGCGGCAGCGTCTTGAGGATAGCGTCGATATCCACGAGCGCAAACCTGACCGGTGATTCCTCCATCACTCCTTCCCTTCGCCGTTCGGATCAGCCGTGCCATCGCGCACCAGACGCTCCACCGCAACGATTTCCCTGAACCACTGCTTGGTCGGTTTTGCGAAATGACCACCCCAGCGGCCGTTGGGGGGGATGTCATCCTTGACGGCGCTCATGGCGGTCACCTGAGCTCCATCGCCGATCTTGAGATGGTTGTTGATACCGACCTTGGCTCCCAGCGCCACGTTGTCGCCGATGGTCAGGCTGCCCGCGAGTCCGATCTGGGCCGCAAGCAGGCAGTGCCTGCCGATGGTCACATTGTGACCGATCTGGACCTGATTGTCGATTTTGGTGCCCTCACCGATGACCGTATCGCGCAGGCTGCCGCGGTCGATGGTGGTTCCGGCCCCGATCTCGACGTCGTTCTGGATCAGGACCCGGCCGGTCTGTGGTACTTTTAGGTGGCCGTCGGGACCGAAGAACACGAAGCCGTAGCCATCCTGCCCGATATGGCATCCGGGATGGATCAGCACATTGTTGCCGATCAACGCGCATTGGATCGCCGTGTGCGCTCCGACGTTGCAATCCCGGCCGATCTTGACGTGGGCGCCGATCACAGCGCCCGCCCCGATCACCGTTCCCGCGCCGATCTCGACATCCGCCCCGATCACTGCCAAGGGATCGACGATCACGCCGTCCTCCAGATGCGCGCCCGGGTCGATGATCGCAGACGGTGCAATGCCGGCGTAGCCGAACCAGGATTGCGGGCGCAGCGCGTCGCGGTGCAGTTCGCGCGCGACCTGCACGAAGGCGCGGAACGGCTGGGCCGCGCGCAACACTGCGACATGGGCCGGCACGTTGGCCTCGAAGCGCGGGCTGACCAGACAGGCGCCAGCCTTGGTCGAGGCGAGCTGATCGGCATATTTCAGATTATCGAAGAAGCCGAGGTGCATCGGACCGGCCTCGTCCAGCGAAGCCAGTCCTTTGACCTCTTGATCGGCCCGCAACGGGTCAGCCAGATGCGCCCCAGCCAACGCGGCGATGTCGGCCAGCGTTGACGGGGGTGGTTGCTCGAAAAACGTCGGCTGCGCCATTCCACCCGTCGCGGTCCGGCCGGTCATTGAACCAGCGCTTCGGTCCTGATCAATCGGAACCGAGGCTCCCATCTTGTTGTTTTGACGCGTTTTGCCTACGCGCACCAGTACCCACTTCGTCCGAACCGCCCAAGAGCCCGATAGCTCCGCTATCGGGGCTCAAGCATTAGAACGAGGTTCCACCGCCGAACTTGAATTCCTGCACGCGGTCATTCGGACTCTTGGTCAGCGGGACCGCGAAGTCGAAGCGCAGCGGGCCGAACGGTGAGGCCCAGATCAGGCCCACGCCTACCGAGGTGCGCACGACGTTGCTGGTATCGTACACCAATCCCGTACAGGTTCCAGCCGTCGCCGGGACGACGGTCGGCTTGATACAGTTGGAATTGAACGGCGTGGTCAGCTCGCTCGTCGCAGCCCACGTCGTCGGCCCCTGGTAGTCGTACAGGCCGCCGGCGTCGGCATAGACCGCGCCCTTCAGGCCCACTTCCTTCGGCAGGAACCAGAACGGCATCTGCAGTTCGAACGACGCACCCCAGTATTTGGTGCCGCCGAGTGCGTCCATCGTGCCGAAGGGGTTGAGGTCGCGCGGGCCGATGCCGTTCGGCGCAAAGCCGCGGACCAGGTTTGGACCCATCTGGAACTGATCGAGCATGCGCAGCTCGTTGTTGCCGACGTGGTTCAAGATACCGGCCTGCAGGTGGATCAATCCGACGATGTCGGCGACCAGCGGGGTGAAGTATTTGCCATCGATCGTCGACTTCAGATAGGAGACGTCGCCGCCGACGCCGGCGAAGTCCTGCTTGAAGTCGATAAGCAAGCCGTCGGTCGGATTCTTGTTGTTGTCGAGCGTATTGTAGTCCAGCGAATAGCCAACCGACGAGGTGAGCGAGGCGCCAGCCGCCAGTTCCTTGCGGACCGGCAGCGAGGCTTCGCCGTCGCTGTAGCAAAACAGCCCCACGCCCGAAGGGTCGACTGCGCCCATCGCGTTCCCGCCATTTGCGGCCACAAACGCCGGCGACGGGTTGAAGGGAAGGAAATTGTTGCCGACCTGGGAGCCGCCAAAGGTGTTGTTACAGTTGGCAAGATAGGGCGGCAGATTGATCTGCTGCTGATAGAGCGAGTAACGCAGCTGCAACGAGAGATCTTCGCGCAACTGGAAGCCCAGGCGCGGACTGAAACCCAGCGTCTTGGTGCCGTAGGCGATGAAGTTGTTGGGCAACTGTTCCCGATAGAAGACATCGAGCCCCAGCGCGACGCGGTAGTCCAGAAGATAGGGCTCGACGAATGACAGCGAAACGCCTCGGGCAAACTGGCCGTACGTCACCGCAGCCTTTGCAAACAGACCTCGGCCGAGGAAGTTGCGCTCGGAAATGCTGACTTCGGCAAGCGCACCGTCGGTGGTCGAATAGCCACCCGATACCGAGAAGTCGCCGGTGGACTTCTCCTCGAGATTGACGTTGAGGATCACGCGGTCGCTCGATGAGCCCGGCTCAGTCGTGATCTTCACGTCCTTGAAGAAGTCGAGATTCTTCAATCGGCGCTCGGCGCGATCCACCAAAGCGCGGTTGTAGGCATCGCCTTCCGAGACATCGAATTCGCGGCGGATCACGTAGTCGCGGGTACGGGTGTTGCCGCGGATGTTGATGCGCTCGATATAGGTGCGCGGACCCTCATCGATGGCAAACACGACCGAGACGGTATGGTTGTCGAAGTTACGGTCGCCGCGCGGATGCACGACGGCGAAGGCGAAGCCCCGCCGCGAGGCCTCGATCTGCATCTCCTCGACAGATTTTTCCAGCGATTCGACGTTGTAGACCCCGCCGACGCCGACGCGTGAGAAGCTGGCAAGCGAATTAGCATCGAGAGTGGGAATGCTCGATTCGAACTTGACGGTCGCCACCCGGTATTGCTGGCCTTCCTCGATCTTGAACGTCACGAGGAAGCCCTTCTTGTCAGGGTCGTATTCCGTCAGCGCGGCCACCACCTGCACGTCGGCGTAACCGTGCTTGAGATAGAAGCGGCGAATCAGGTCGCGATCGGCCTCGACCCGGTCGGGGTCGTAGATGTCGGCGTTACCGAGGAAACTCAACAGGTTCAACTCGCGGGTCTTGATGATGTCCTTCAATCGGTACGACGAAAAGGCGACGTTGCCGACAAAATCGATCGACTTGATGCCGGTCTTGGTACCTTCGACGATCTCGAAAACCAGGTCGACGCGGTTGTTCGGCTGCTCGATGATTTGCGGGGTGACGTGCACGTCGTAGCGGCCGGTATGGCGATAGATCTCGGCGATGCGCTGGGCGTCCGACTGCACCATCGGGCGCGACAGGGTTCCACGCGCCTTGGACTGGATTTCAGCGGTAAGCTGCTCGTCCTTGACCTTCTTGTTGCCCTCGAAGGCGACACGGTTGATCACGGGGTTTTCCACCACGGTGACCAGGAGGTGGCCACCGGCGTGACTGATGTTCACGTCCTGGAACAGGCCGGTTTCGATCAGCGCTTTCAGGCCCTCGTCGATTGACGCGGCATCGAGCGCGCCCCCCGGTCCCGACTTAAAATAAGAACGGATGGTCTCGACCTCAACGCGGCGGTTCCCCACCACCTCGATCGACGAAACTGTCTCGACGGCATTCGCGGGCGACGCCATGGACAGAGCTGCCAGCGAGGCAACTACCGGCGCGCCGAACATGATTAGGGCGGCGAGCAAGCCCCCCCGCACTCGCATTCCAAACTTCATGCGCAAAGCGCCCTTATCATTCCAGTGCCGGTCCGCACCCCACGAACCGACAAATTCTCTTTTGTACTGTCCTGCTTGTAGCCAATTTCACCGGGGTGGCAAACGTCCGACGGCGCTACGATTCCATTTTCATTCCAAGACGTTGCCCTTCGGCAACGTCATAAAAAAGCCCGCTTCACGACGCCGCCAGATGCAAAATGTCGTTGTAGGTCGCAAACACCATCAACATCAGCACCAAACCCAGCCCGATCCGGAACCCCATCTCCTGCGCCCGCTCCGATAACGGACGTCCCCGAGCGGCTTCCACCGCATAGAACAAAAGGTGGCCGCCATCGAGCAACGGAACCGGAAACAGGTTCAAAAGCCCGATCGAAATCGACAATACCGCGGAAAGGTGAATCAACGCGGCAATCCCGATGGTCGCGACCTGACCCGATATCTGGGCAATCCGCAGCGGCCCCCCGACCTGGTCGGCGGCTTCGCGGCCCGTGAACACCCCACCGATATAGGCCAGCGTCCGGTCCACCACGAACCAGGTCTCCTTCACGCCGAGCCACAACGCAGTCACCGGATCGACGCGCTCGGTCACGACATCGCCGGCCGCGGTCTGCCGGGTAATGCCGAGCACTCCGATTCGGTGAACGTTCCCAAAGGGGTCTTTAACTTCCCTTAACTGCGGCGTGCCGTGCAGTTGGACGGTTCCGTCACCGCGCTTGACCTCGAAGGTCAGCTCATCGCCGGCATGGGTTCCGACGACCCGCTGCATGTCGGAAAAACTGTCGATCTTGGTGTCGTCGATCGACATCACGATGTCGCCGACCTGAAAGCCCGCGGCGGCGGCGGCGCTGTTGGCCTCGATCATGTCGACCCGCGCCGTCGTGCTCGGCTTGCCGAAGAACGTGAACAGGCAGGTGAAGATCACGATCGCCAGCAGGAAATTCGCGATCGGACCGGCGGCGACGATCGCCGCGCGCGAGCCGACCCTCTTGTGGTGGAAGCTGCCCGCACGCTCCTCTTCGGTCATGGTGGCGAGCAATTCGGCCGACGGCGTCGAGGCCTCGGTGTCGTCGCCGAAAAACTTGACATAACCGCCGAGCGGCACGGCCGAGATCTTCCAGCGCGTGCCGTGGCGGTCATTGAAGCCGACGAGTTCCGGGCCAAAGCCGAGCGAGAACGTTAACACTTTCACACCGGCCCATCGAGCGACCAAAAAGTGTCCAAGTTCGTGAAAGAAGACAACGATGGTGAGGACGAACAAAAAGGGGATGACGTAGCCGATGAAACCATGGCCCAACGTATTGAAACTATGCATAAAAAACTCGGACATCCGATTCCCCTTAGAGTTCGACCCGGAGGCCCCTCCCTTAACCTTCTAGGATGCCTTTAAGGCAATTTGAGGCAATAGGGTGGCAGCTCTATTTCGGGCATCATGGTCAACGGCGATGGCGTCATCGGCAGAGCTCAAGGGCGCCAGATTCCCCAAACGAATCCAGGCATCGATGGTTGCTTCCACGAGCCGGGCGATGGCGCCGAATTTGATCTTACCGGCGATGAAGGCCGCAACCGCGACCTCGTTCGCCGCATTGAACACCGTGGTCGCGCCGCGTCCGGTGCGCAGTGCCTCATAAGCCAGACGCAAGCCCGGGAACCGTTCAAAATCGGGCGCCTCAAAGGTGAGCTGGCCGATCTTGGCGAGGTCGAGCTTGGCCGCGGGCCCCTTGATGCGGTCCGGCCATCCCAGGCAATGGGCGATCGGGGTTCGCATGTCGGGCGCGCCGAGCTGGGCGATCACCGAACGGTCGGAGAATTCGACCATGCCGTGGACGATCGATTGCGGATGCACGAGAACGTCGATTTCCTCCGGCGCCAGCGCGAACAGATAGGCGGCTTCGATGATCTCGAGGCCCTTGTTCATCATCGATGCGGAATCGATGGTGATCTTCTGCCCCATGCTCCAGTTCGGATGTTTGAGTGCCTGCGCCAGTGTCGCCTGCTCGATGTCGGCGGCGGCCCAGGTCCGGAATGGTCCGCCCGAGGCGGTGATGATGACGCGGACGAGCTCTTCGCGATTGCCTGAGCTTAACGCCTGGAACAGCGCGTTATGTTCGGAATCCGCCGGCAGGATACAGGCGCCGGCCTTTGAGGCGCGCTGCATGAAGAAATCACCGGCGCAAACCAGGCACTCCTTGTTGGCGAGCGCCACGGTGGCACCGCGATCGACCGCGGCGAGCGCGGGCTTCAGCCCGGCCGCGCCTGAGACCGCCGCCATCACCCAATCGGCCGGCCGGGCCGCCGCTTCGATGATGGCACTTTCGCCCGCGCCGCATTCGGTCCGCGTGCCGGCCAAAGCCTCCTTCAGCTCGGAAAGCCTGCTCGGATCGGCCACCGCCACGAAGCGCGCATCGAATTCCCGCGCGAGCTTCGCCAGTCCCTGCACGTTGCTGTTTCCGGTCAGCGCCTCGACCCGGTAGCGCTCGGGCGAGGCGCGCAGCAAATCCATCGTGCTGTCGCCGATCGAGCCGGTGGCGCCGAGCACGGTAACGCTTCGCGGCCTGGATGCCGCGGCTTTGTTGTTACGCAAGGGAACTGCGCTCATCAGATCACCAAACCATAAGACCGCGGCCGACGCCATCCACGCCGCCCCGCAAAAGTCCGAAAATCGAAGCCAGCACGATTGCGGCGACAAAGCCGTCAAGGCGGTCCATCAGGCCACCGTGACCGGGGATGATGTGGCTGGAATCCTTCACCCCGAAGCGGCGCTTTACCGCGGATTCGAAGAGATCGCCGAGTTGGGCTACCACCGAAAGCACGGCGGCGAGCATCAGCAGCGGCCACGCCTGGCCAACGTCAAGGGCGGCAAATCCCAAGGCTATGACAAGACTTGCGCCAAATCCGCCGATGGCGCCGGCCCAGGTCTTGTTCGGGCTGACACGCGGCCAGAGTTTGGCTCCGCCGATGCCGCGGCCTGCGAAATATCCGCCGATATCAGTGACCCAGACGATCAGCATGACAAAGACCAGCGCGACAAATCCGGTCGCGGAATCAAGCCGCACCACTACTGACGCCATTTGCGCTGCGCCGGCATACAGAAATCCGCCCGAGGTCCAGCCGCGCTGCCGCGACGAGAGCAGTGCTGTGGCGGCAGCGCCCAAACCCAGTGCCACCAGCGCCAGTTCGACCCGCGCGAAGCCGAGACATAGTCCCGCAACCGTAAGCGCCACCACGCCGGCCGCGATGACGCGCTTTTCCCGCGCCGAGCCCACGACCGTCAGCCATTCGACGAAGAGGCCGATCGTCAGAAGCGTCACCGGCACGATCCACCACCAGGAGCCGGCATAGGCGACCGCGATCGCGATCGGCGCCAGCACCAAGGCCGCCGCGACGCGCGTCAAGAGGTTACGCGACCCCTGTCCGGCCACCGCCGCCGGCACGGCCTTGCCCTCGCTCACGATCCGGTTTTCGCCACCAGACCGCCGAACCGGCGTTCGCGTCTGGCATATTCTGCAATCGCGCTTTCCAGCGTCGCCTTGTCGAAATCGGGCCAGTGGGTCGGCACGAACACCAATTCGCTGTAGGCCGCCTGCCACATCAGGAAATTCGACAGCCGCTGCTCACCGCTGGTGCGGATGATCAGGTCGGGATCGGGAATATCGGGCGCATCGAGATACTGCCCGAGCGTGTCGGCGTCGATCGATGCCGGATCGCGCTTGCCGTCCAAGGCCTCGCGGGCAAGGCGTTGTGCCGCGCGCGCGATCTCCTGCCGCGATCCGTAGTTGAAGGCCACCACGAGGTTGAGGCGGCTGTTGTCGCGCGTCAGCTCCTCGGCCTCGTTTAGAAGCGCGCAGATGTCCGCCTCGAGGCCTGCGCGCTCGCCGATCACGCGCACCCTCACCCCGTCGCGGTGCAGCGTCGCGAGATCGTTGCGGATGAACCGGCGCAGCAATCCGAACAGGTCGCCGATTTCGGTTGCCGGGCGCGACCAGTTTTCCGAGCTGAACGA
Source organism: uncultured Alphaproteobacteria bacterium (assembly GCA_963822795.1). Lineage (GTDB taxonomy): Bacteria > Pseudomonadota > Alphaproteobacteria > Rhizobiales > Xanthobacteraceae > Bradyrhizobium. The sequence continues at coordinate 225,943 of CAWGJM010000035.1, read as the reverse complement.
AAAAATCGTCAAGTAGAGAATGCCAAGTTCGTGCGCCGCGCGAACGACCCGGCGCAGCGCCTCGACCCCGCGGCGATGACCTTCGGCGCGCGGCAAGCCGCGCGCCGCCGCCCACCGTCCGTTGCCGTCCATGATAACAGCCACATGCAACGGTGCGTCGGACCGATCGGGTCCTTGGCCGGCTGGCGCGACGGCGTTCGACATCGGTCGATCCCTTCAGACGGTGAGGATTTCTTTTTCCTTGGCCGCGAGCGATTGATCGATTTCCGAGATCGTTGCGTCGGTCGCCTTCTGCACGTCGGCGGCCAGGCGCTCCTGATCGTCCTCGGAAATCTCGTGGTTCTTTTCGAGCTTCTTGACAGTGTCGAGCCCGTCGCGCCGAACATGTCGGACCGCGACGCGCGCGGCTTCGGCATATTTGTGCGCCACCTTGACGAGATCCTTGCGGCGCTCCTCGTTGAGCTCGGGGATTCGCAGGCGCAGCACCTGGCCCTCGGTCGCCGGCGACAGGCCGAGATTGGAATCGATGATGGCCTTTTCGACCGCCTTCACCATCGACTTGTCCCAGACCTGCACCGAAATCAGCCGCGGCTCCGGCACGCTGATGGTGGCGAGCTGGTTCAGCGGCATGTGCGAGCCATAGGCTTCGACCTGAACCGGTTCCAGCATCGACGCCGAGGCGCGGCCGGTGCGCAGACCGCCCAGTTCGTGCTTGAGCGCCTGGGTCGCGCCCTGCATGCGGCGCTTCAATTCGTTGATGTCGAACTTACCCGTCGGCATGACTCATTCTCCCTTCTGCAACATTCTCGTCGAGGCCCGTGCGGCAATCGCCTGCCGTTACCGCTTAGCCGGCAACGACGGTTCCATGGCCGGTTCCGCGCAGGATCGCGCCGATGGAACCGGGCTCGGCGATCGAGAACACGATGATAGGCAGCGCCGTCTCGCGGGCAAGCGCGAATGCGGTCGCATCCATGACCTTGTAACCGCCTTCAATGGCCTGGGAGTGGGTTAGACGGTCGAACCGCTTGGCGGAAGGGTCTTTTTTGGGGTCGGCGCTGTAGACGCCGTCGACATTGGTGGCCTTCAGCACCGCCTGCGCGTCGATTTCGGCGGCGCGCAGCACGGCGGTGGTGTCGGTGGTGAAGAACGGATTGCCGGTTCCACCGCCGAGCAGCACGATCCGGCCCTCGCCGAGATATTTGTGCGCTACACCGCGGGTGAACAGCTCGCAGATCTCCGGCATGACGAAGGCGGACAGCGAGCGGGCGGATGCGCCCTTTCGCTCGATCGCAGCCTCCAGCGCCAGGCAGTTCATGACGGTCGCGAGCATGCCCATGGTATCGCCGGTAGTACGGGTCACGCCGTGGGAGGACACTTGCACACCGCGGACCATGTTGCCGCCTCCGACCACGACCGCGATCTCGGCGCCAAGCCCGTGGGCCGCGATCAATTCGCCGGCAATGCGGTCGACGGTCGGCTGGTCGATACCGGCGGACTGGCTGCCGGCGAGGTATTCGCCCGACAGTTTGATCACCACCCGACGATAGACCGGCTCAGCCATGGTGAGTTGCTTCCTTATCCGCCGCGGACCGCCTCCGGCGCAGGCCGCGCCGGAAGCCCTTTCGAGCGGCGGCTACTTCTTGCCGCTGGCAGCCGCGACCTCGGCGGCAAAATCGGTTTCCTGCCGATCGATTCCCTCGCCCAGAGCATAGCGCACAAATCCGGTGATCTTCACCGGTGCACCAATCTTGCCCTCAGCTTCCTTGACCGCCTGGGCGACCGATTTACCGCTGTCGTGAATGAAGGCCTGCTCCAAGAGGCAGACCTCCTTGTAGTAGGTCTTCAGGCCGGATTCGACGATCTTCTCGATCACGTTCTCGGCCTTGCCCTGCTGGCGGTATTTGTCGGCAAGCACGTCCTTTTCGCGGCGCACGAGCGCGGGATCAAGACCGGCCGGATCGAGCGCCAAGGGGTTGGCGGCGGCGACATGCATGGCGAGCTGACGGCCGAGAAGCGCAAGCTCGTCGGTCTTGCCGGTCGATTCCAGCGCCACGATCACGCCCATCTTGCCGGCGCCCTCGATCACGGCGTTATGGACATAGCTCGACACCACGCCCTTGCCGACCTTGAGCGAAGCCGCACGGCGCAGCGTCATGTTCTCGCCGATGGTGGCGATCGCGTCCGCGATCGCGGTCTCGACCGTCACGCTGCCGACCTTCGCCGCCTTGATCTTCTCGACGTCGGCGCCGACCTCCAGCGCGACCTGCGCGATCATCTTGACGAGGCCCTGGAACTGCTCGTTGCGCGCGACGAAGTCGGTCTCGGAATTGACCTCGACCACGACGCCCTTGGTGGCGGCGGTGACGGCACCGATCAGACCTTCAGCGGCGACGCGGCCGGCCTTCTTCGCGGCCTTCGACAGCCCCTTCTTGCGCAGCCAATCCTGCGCGGCCTGCATGTCACCGCCTGATTCGGTAAGGGCGGCCTTGCAATCCATCATCCCTGCGCCGGTCAACTCGCGCAGGTCCTTGACCATCGCTGCGGTGATAGTAGCCATCGTTGAACGTCCTTTTGCCTGTCGGTTGCCGACCGCGGCGCGGGCGCCGCTCGCACACCTGCCGCCGTCCGCCATCAGGAACTTTGCGTCGATTTATTTGCGTCGACTTGGGTGTGATGGCCGGAGCTCGCCCCGGCCAACGCTTTGGTTATTCGGGTTCCGCAGTCAGCGCCTTGGCCTGGGCGACCCAGGCATCTGCGCGGCTCGGCAATCCGACTTCTTCGCCGATCTTGTGCGCGGTATCGTGATTGAGCTCAGCCAGCTGCCAGTAGTGGAAGATACCGAGATCGTTGAACTTCTTCTCGATCGCGCCGGACACGCCCGTCAGCTTCTTAAGGTCGTCGGCAGCACCCCGCGGGCCGGCCAGACCCTGGAAACCGGCGGGCTGGGCCGCCGGAAGCTCTTCGCGCAGGGGCTGCGCGGAAGCCCCGACATCGATGCCGGATTCGCCTTGCGCACGCGAAATGCCGTCGATCGCCGCGCGGGCAACCAGGTCGCAATAGAGCGAGATCGCGCGGCCGGCGTCGTCGTTGCCGGGCACCACATAGGTGATGCCCTTGGGGTCCGAATTGGTATCGACGATGGCGGCGACGGGGATGTTGAGCCGCTGGGCTTCGGCGATCGCGATGTCTTCCTTGTTGGTGTCGATCACGAAGATCATGTCGGGCAGGCCGCCCATTTCCTTGATGCCACCGAGCGAACGGTCGAGCTTGTCGCGCTCGCGCTGCAGCGTCAGCCGCTCCTTCTTGGTGTAGGAGTTGGCTTCACCGGACGAGAGCACCTCATCGAGATGTCGCAGCCGCTTAATCGACGCGGAAATGGTCTTCCAGTTGGTCAGCGTGCCGCCGAGCCAGCGCGAATTGACGAAATACTGCGCCGAGCGCTTGGCGGCCTCAGCGACGCCGTCCTGCGCCTGCCGCTTGGTGCCGACGAACAGGATGCGGCCGCCGCGGGCGACCGTATCGCTGACCGCCTGCAGCGCCCGATGCAGCAACGGCACGGTCTGCGCGAGGTCGATGATGTGGATGTTGTTGCGGGCACCGAAAATGTAATCCGCCATTTTCGGATTCCAGCGGTGCGATTGGTGGCCAAAGTGCACGCCAGCTTCAAGCAGCTGACGCATAGAGAAATCGGGTAGCGACATTGGTTTAAGTTCTCCGGTTGGTTCCTCCGGAAACGTGTGAGCAAATGGGCCTGATTGGCCCGGCTGCCACCGGACGGCCTTTTAAGCCATGTTTCCGTGTGAGATGGCCGGCTGTATAGCGGGATTTTCGCCGGAAGCAAGGAAATAAGGCCGGATTTGGCGGGTGGCGCCCGCCGAATCACCTGATCTTTGGCCCCGCGATTTTGCGCCGGGCCCTCTCCCTGCGCGCTATTCCGCCAATTGAAGCCCGGCGAGGGTCGTTCTCGCGGTAGCCTCATCCAGAGCAAGTCGACAAGCCCGGGATTTTCGCTTTTGGAGGTGACTACAGCACTGCTGTCGACCACGATCAACCGATCCCGCGCCCCTCGCTCGCCCCTTGCAGCTTCGCGCCAAATTCCCGCGCCAGCGGAATTTGCCGAACGCAGCGCCTACCTTCTGTTGCCGACGCAACCTGACCATCAGGCGCAGCGCTTCTTCAACAGTCTGCTTCTTGGTGGCTTGACCTGAGACCTTCTGGGCTTCGGCCATCAACCCATCGTCGATTTCAATGTTCGTGCGCATAGGCAAATCCTGCAGCCGTGTGCATCGATATACACAAAGATACACACGTCCACATCGGCCTCCTGCCCGCGCATCTGCCCACGGCGTCGTTACCCGAAACAACCGTCGAGATTTTGGCGGTCCTAACCAAATCGGAGGCCAACTCATGGCTCGCACAGTTCGGAAGTCTGCAATGAAGGAAGTCCCGCTCTCGGAAGTAAAGGATGATCTGTCGCGGTATCTTCGGGAGGCGGAGACGCAGGAAATCGTTATCACCCGTCACGGCAAGCCCGCCGGCGTTTTGGTCGGTTTTGAATCGGAGGAGGACTGGTTCGAATACCACCTCGAGCATGATCCGCGCTTCCTGCGCCGGATCGAACGGGCGCGGAATAGCGTGCGCGCAGGACGCGGGGTGCGACTAGAGGACATCGACGAATAGCGGAACAGAACCGCCACCAGAGCTGCGAAAATGACCGTTCGGGTGGGGCCGTTCGGCGATGGGACGGCGCAACGTCCCCTTCAACCGACTATCTCGACCTCGCCGTCCTTTAGCCGGTAGATGCCGCCGACCACTTTGAGCTTGTTCTGTTCGACCGCAGCGCTCAGAATCGGGGTTGCGGACTTCAGGTGAGCAACGTTGTCGATCACGTTCTGGCGGATCGCGTTGGCAAGCGCATCGCCGGATTGCTGCGATACCGCCTTCACCGCGGGCGCAATGGCGGCGACCAGCGAGGGCATGTGTCCGGGCAGCGTCGTGGCGTCCTTGAGCGATTTGATCGCCGCATCGACCGCACCGCAGCGGTCGTGACCGAGCACGAGGATCAGGGGCGTCGCGAGCACGGCGACGGCGTATTCCAGGCTGGCAACGACCTCGTCGGAAGCGAAGTTGCCGGCGACGCGGCAGACGAAGAGATCGCCGCGGCCGCTATCGAAGGCGTATTCGGGCGCGATCCGCGAATCCGCGCAGCTTAGAATGGCGGCGTAAGGGTTTTGGCCGGTCGCCAACGCCTCCCGCTCGCGCTTGAATTCGTGACGGCGCGATTCGCCTTCAACGTAGCGTTCGTTGCCCTTCAACAAGCGCTTGAGCGCCGCATCCGGCGACAGCACGTTCTCGGGCTTGGGCGGCTTTTTGTCTTCCTTGGCGAGGGCCGCTGCACTCGCGAGCAGCGCCGAGGCCGCGAGCAGGAAACTGCGCCGCGATGGCGCGAACGGTCGACGCGAATCCTGGCGGCAGATCTCGCACATCGGCACCTCCTCCCGGTTTGTCACGCTTGGTCTTTCGACAGCGCAGGGCCGCGCCGATTTTCAGCGGCGCGGCCAAGACGTCGCCGGGTCGTTTATTTCACCTTTGGCCCGCTCACGGCAAACGGTTCGTCAGCATTGTTTCGCGTTTGGCGGGCACTTCTTCGCCGGCCTCGGCGGCGGAGCCGGACGTGGCGGCGGTGCCGGTCGAGGTGGTGGCGCGGGTCGGGCCGCCGGCCTCGGCGGAGGCGCCGGCCTCGGCGGTGGCGCGGGCCTGGGCGGTGGCGCGGCTCGTTCGATCCGCGGCTTGGCGGCCGGCTTCGCTGGTGACGGCGGAGGCGGCGGCGGCGGTTGCTTCGCGAGCTTTGCGGCAGGTTTGACAGGCGGCGGCGGGGGTGGCCCCCTCTTCTCCCGCTCCTCCTTCCCCCGCGCTTCGGGCGTCGCGGGCTGGCTTTGAGCCACCGGCGGCTTCGACGGTACGACGGCCGGGCTGACGCGATTTGGCGGGTTGGGGTTTGCGGGTGCAGGCGTTGACGGCGTCAGCTTGGCATTCGGATTGCGATTGCCGGGGGGAGCGGCGAGCGTTCCAGGAGGCGCCGGCGGCGCTCCCTTGGCCCCGGGAACTGGCAGCGCGTTGCCTTTCGGCAAGGTCGACTGCTGCGGCAACGCGGTCGGCCTCACATTGGCCGGCATCGCGCCCGGCGTTCCCGGCTTGGCCGTCGGGTTGATCGAGGCACTCGGCGGAACCGGCAACTTGCCCTGCTGGATCAGCGAGGCGCGTTGCGTGACCGCGGCCGGCAATGCCGGGCCCGCTCCGCGCTCCTGCCCGGCGGCAGCGGCAGCCGCCGCGGGATTGCCGGGCGGGAGCGGAGGCGCCGGCCGGTTGATCACGGTGTTGATGATCACGGTGTTGTGGATATTGTTGTAGATGATGTTGTTCGGCGGCGCCGCGACATAGACCGGCGGCCGGACGAACACCGGGATCGGCACAAACATGGGTCGGGGCAGGATGAACAGCCCGACCGGCGCGATCGGCGGCGCCAGCACGACGAAGTCCGGCGGCGGCGGCGGCAGGAAGAAAACCGGCGGCGGCGGTGGCGGAACAAAATCGAAATCGGGATCGCCGAAATACAGCACCGGACGATCGACATAGACGTCCTCGTCGGGCGGCGGCGGCGGCACGTCATAGTCGAGCATGGCGAATGACGGCGGTGGGTCCAGCTGCGCGGTCAGAATGGAAAGGCGCCTGCGGGCGTCGGCCGCGTGCAGCCCGCGCGGATAGCGCCGCAGATAGGACCAGTAGGCCTCCGGCGTATCGTCCCGATAACTGCGGCGCCATGTGATCGCCTCGCGGCGCGCGGCAACGATCGCCCTCACCCGAGGTGCCAGCGGATCGTTCGGGAAGGCTACGAGGAAATCCTCATAGCCTTGCAGCGTGTCGCGTTCGAGCGCTGCGGTGTAGGCATCCTGCACCGAGAGATCGCGGATCGGCCGGTCCCGGATCGCCGCCACCTGATCCGCAGCACCTTGCGTCGGCGGTGCGTCAGGCGCGCGATCGAAGAACGTGAACTGCGCCTGGATCTTCTGCTCATCCCACGGCACCTGCGCACCCTTGCTGGCCTCGTTGACGCGCAGGCGCACGCGATCGAACACGTCCGGCAGCGACAACCCACCGGTGCGGACCATTTCCGCGAGCGACTGCGCATAGATGCCATAGGGGCCACCCTCGCTCGGTGCGACCGTGCCGGGGGCGGCATTGAACGCGATCAGCATGTTGTTGTCAGGCTCGACCAGCGCAAGGCCGCTCGCGATCGGCTGGCCGCCATCGATGAAGGGCTGCTGCCGCGCCGCATCCAGCACGACGACGCTGGCCTTCAAGGGAAGCGCGGCGAGCTGGCGAACGTAGTCGCTGATCCGCATGCCCTCGATCGGGATATCGGTGTCGTGTTCGATCGTGGAATCGACCGGAACGAAATAGTTCTCGCCGGCAAGCTGCACGCCGTAGCCCGAAAGATACACCATGGCGACCGTACCCGGGCCTGACGCTTCCGCCTTCTGGATGAAGTCGCGAAAACTCTTGCGCAGCGTATCGCCGTCGAGGTCGCGGGCGCCGATCACATCGAAGCCTGCGGCCTGCAAGGTCTGGGCGATCAGGCCGGCATCGTTGGCGGCGGTCGCAAGCGGCACCTTGGCGTAGGCGGAATTGCCGACCACCAGCGCAATACGCTTTTCCTGTTGTTGCGCGGCCGCGGGAACACTCAATCCAAGGCCGGAAACCAAAAGCAGGCAAAGGGTGACGAACGAGAAGGTGCTGACAACACGCATGGCTGGTCCGGCTTGTTATGGTTGGAACGCGGTTTCCCCCATTCAGTATCGCGCTAGCTGAATGCTGCTTGAACAGAATGCGCAGGCAATAGGGCAGTATCTACCGTCCGGCCTCGTCAGGCCTGGCTTGAGCACGATCTCTGTCAAGCTTCGTTTTGAGATTCGCGATCTCGCCGAAGAAGGCGGCTTCGTCGCGGAACGGCACAGCGCGCAGTTTCGGTGGCATCAACACATGCGCCGTGTTTTGCCGACCGGAGTCGGAAAACGCTTCGGAGCGCTGCAGCGTCTGTACCGCAACCGCGACTGCCAGCAGCGCCGTGACGAGAGCGCCCTTTAACCGCAGCCGCGTCTGTCCGACCTCGCGAAGATGAAGGAAGCACACGACCGCCAGGATCGACCAGTCCACGACGTATTCGTAGCTACTGGGGATCGACCAGGTCCAGGCGAAGGCCAAATACTGCGCTAGCGCGTTGTAGAGCGAAAAGACGAAGAGGCCCGCAAGCGCGATCAGCAGGTTGCGGAAGAAATGGGAGCGGCCGGAGAACACCCGCGACAGCAGCGCCCAAATCCCGATCCAGATCACGATCATGGCTAGCATCAACAGCAACGGGGTCAGAAAGCTCAAAGCCCGGGTCTCGGTTATCTGGGTGAGCCATATCCTGAGCGCATCCATGCCCAGTATCGCCGTTCCCAGTGCGATGGCCAGGACGAGCGGCAGGATTCGCCACTGCGGCCGCGCCAGGCGTTCCGGCTCGACCGCGTGGTTCAGCTCGCGAAGGCGCAGATAGGTTTGACCGATCCGGATCGGCTGCTTGCCGTCAACGATCACGCGCGCAAGCCGGCTCCTGCCGCGATCCACGAAGGTGCCATTGGCGCTCCCCAGGTCCTCCGCAACCAGTTGGCCGACTCCGTCGCGAAAAACGCGCAGGTGTTGCGCGGCGACATAGGGGTCGTCGATGATGACGTCGTTGTCGTAGCCGCGACCGATCCGCACTTCAGGACCGGGAAATCGAAAACGAGCCGCGATGTCGCGGTGGCGTGACAGGATCTCGACCCAGATCATTTGGACACTTTCACCGCTTCGAGAAAGCGTCCACCGAGCGCGATCGCATCGTCATAGCCCACTGCCTGCAGGCCCAGTCGCGAGACCAAGGCTTCGCTGCCGTGGTCCTGGGTGACGGCGACCAGGACCACGTCATAAAGACCTTCGAACCCGCGATAGGCCCGCGCGCACCAAATAGCCCTGAGTGGCGGGTGTTCCGGCGCGGCGGCGCTCACGAAGTCTTCGTGGCAGCGTTCTGGCGTATACCACTTGCGGAACGGGCCTCCGCCGACGAGACGCGGCTGGCTCAGCTGGGTCAGCACGGTCGCAAACTGGAACTGATTGAGATCGATGGTTTTGGCATAGGAATGATCGATTCGAATGGTTCCGACGTTCAGATCAGTGGCCACGAACAGGCCGGTATCGCTGGTGCAGTCGGTCGAATTGATGCTGGCGCGTGGCACGGGCGTCTCGCCCGCATTGGTGCTGGCCCAACAATTGAACCACGGCGCCGTCGTCTCTGGCGCCGAATAAGGTCCGAGCGCGGTGGAACGAAAGCCCGCGTCCCCAAGCGCCTTGTAGAGCTCCGACCGCCAATTGGTAAGCTGTCGCGCAATCTCGTCGTGCAGGCCCGGCGCGGTTTTCTGCTCGCGCACGCGCTGCAGCAGCGCCGCGGCAAATCGCACCGGCACGAGGAAGCTTATCAGCTGCCCTCCCCTGCGCGTGGCGACGTTGATGCCAACGACGCGGCCTTCGGGCGTGACGGTCGGGCCACCGCTCATGCCGGGGTTGAGAGCCCCGGTAAAGTGGATGCGTTCGCTGTAGCTGTGCTCCACGAGACCGTTATAGGTGCCTTCGATGATGGTGAAGCCGAGGTCGAGGGGATTGCCCATCGAATAGAGACGCTCGCCTTTGGGCAAATCGCCCGCCAACGCCTGCTCATCGAAGGTGAAGAACGGCGCGTCATGCTTATCGAGACGGATGACCGCGAGATCGTTCGGCAGGTCGACGCCCAACACCGTAACGTCGCCATGGCTGCCGTCGGCCGCCGTGTATTCAAGCCGATAAGTCTTTGGCTCGAGCGCGACCTGCGAAACCACGTGATAGTTGGTGATCGCTAACCCATCGGAGGTCACGAGGAATCCCGAGCCGGTCGACGTCTGCCGCCCGGCGTCGGCGACCAACGTTCGAATCTGCAAAAGCCGCGGTGGAGCTGCGGCGTAGATGGATTCAGCGGCAGAGGGGTCTACCTGTGCCGCCCGCGTCGCCTGCGTGGCGCCGACGGCCGTCGCTGCTATCGCCAGAGGCAATAAAAGCGCGCGCGCGACGCCGGCTATCGAAAAAGTCAAGAACTCCCCCATCAACGTCACACCTCACCTTCAGGGAGGCTTCGTTGGCCGCCGATTTTGTATTCACCAAATCGACTGTCGGCAAGCTTTCCGCGCCGTTTAGCCGGCGCGCGTGATGGTTGCAACACTAGCTGCATTCGTCTGTTGTGGCCGAGCCGCCGGCCAGGCTCTCGGACTTAAGCCAGTCACAACCCCGCCACGGTCGCGCCGGCCTACAGCGTCTGCACGTCGACCACGCCGGACACCGCTTTGATGGCGCCGGCGATCTGCGGCGAGACCTTGAAGCGTCCCGGCAGCTTCATCTCCACCTCGGTTTCGAGGTCGAGCATCAAGACCAGCGAGACGTCGCCATCGCCGCCATTCGGTTTCGCCGGCGCGCCTTCCGGCATCTGTAGCCGCTTGACGATCGATTCCAGCGGTTTCGTGTCGCGCACGAAAATGCGCAGGCCCTTCTGGGTCTTGGCGGCGGCATCATCCAGCGGCTCGGCATGCAGCACGCGGGCGCGAACGTCCTCGCCCTGCAATTCGGCACCAAGCTGCAGCAGCACCGCGGCCCCGGGTTCCAGCACGTCGCGATATTGCGCCAACCCTTCCGAAAACAGCACCGCTTCGAAATGACCGGTCGGGTCCGACAGGCCCATGATGCCCATCTTGTTGCCGGTCTTGGTGCGCCGCTCCATCCGCGACACGACGGTGGCGGCGACCTTGCCGGCGGTCGCGCCGGTCTTCACCGCGCGGGAAAATTCCGTCCAGGACTGCACCCGCAGGCGTTTCAGGACGGTGGTGTAATCATCGAGCGGATGACCGGAGAGGAAGAATCCGATCGCATCATATTCGCGCCTGAGCCGCTCGGCCGGCAGCCACGGCTCGATCTGCGGCAGCATGATGGTCGGCGCGTCGGGCGCATTGCCGAACATGTCGTTCTGCCCGATGCTCGCGGCCTCATGGCTGCGCTGGCAGGCGGCGAGGATCGCCTCGGCGCCGGCAAACACCCGCGCGCGGTTGGAATCGAGCGTATCGAACGCGCCGGCGGCGGCCAGGCTTTCGATGACGCGCTTGTTGATCGCGCGCGGGTTTACCCTGGCGGCGAAATCCGCAAGCGAGGTGAAAAGGCCGCTTCTGCGGGCCTCGACGATCAGTTCCACCGCTTGCGGTCCAACGCCCTTCAGCGCCGCGAGCGCGTAGTATATGGTGCTGTCGGCAACCTCAAAACTTGCGCCGGAGCGGTTGATCGAGGGCGCCTCGACCTTGATGCCGAGCCGCTGTGCCTCGCTGCGAAATTCCGACAGCTTGTCGGTGTTGTTCAGGTCGAGCGTCATGGAGGCTGCGAGAAACTCGACCGGATAACGCGCCTTCATGTAGGCGGTGTGATAGGACACCAGCGCATAGGCCGCGGCGTGGCTCTTGTTGAAGCCGTAGTCGGCAAACTTGGCGAGCAATTCGAAGATGGTGTCCGCCTGCCCTTTCGGCACACCACTCTTCACCGAGCCCGCGACGAAGCGCTCGCGCTGCTTCTCCATTTCGGAACGGATTTTCTTGCCCATCGCGCGGCGCAGCAGGTCGGCTTCGCCGAGCGAGTAGCCGGCCATGACCTGCGCGATCTGCATCACCTGTTCCTGGTAGATGATGACGCCGAACGTTTCTTTCAGGATCGGCTCCAGCAGCGGGTGCAGATATTCCGGCTCTTCGTCGCCATGCTTGCGCGCGCAATAGGTCGGGATGTTGGCCATTGGGCCCGGCCGGTACAGCGCGACCAGCGCGATGATGTCCTCGAAACGGTCCGGCCGCATGTCGACCAGCGCGCGCCGCATGCCCTGGCTTTCCACCTGGAACACGCCGACGACATCGCCGCGGGCCAGCATCTGATAGCTCGGCGTATCGTCGAGCGGCAGCGTGGCGAGATCGATATCGATACCGCGCTTCTTCAACAGTTTTACGGCGACGTCGAGCACGGTAAGCGTCTTCAGACCGAGGAAGTCGAACTTCACGAGGCCCGCGGGCTCGACCCATTTCATATTGAACTGGGTCACCGGCATGTCGGATTTCGGATCGCGGTAGAGCGGCACGAGCTCGCTCAACGGGCGATCGCCGATCACGATACCGGCGGCGTGGGTGGAGGCGTGCCGCGTCAAGCCCTCGAGGCGCTGGGCGATGTCGAAGGCGCGCGCCACGACCGGGTCTTCGTCGCGAAACGCCTGCAGCTTCGGCTCGCCCGCGATCGCGGCCGCGAGCGTCACCGGCGCGGCCGGATTCTGCGGCACCAGCTTGGTGAGCTTGTCGACCTGCCCGTAGGGCATCTGCAGCACGCGCCCGACGTCGCGCAGCACACCGCGCGCCTGCAGGGTGCCGAAGGTGATGATCTGCGCGACCTGGTCGCGGCCGTATCGCTTCTGCACATAATCGATCACCTCGCCGCGGCGATCCTGGCAGAAGTCGATGTCGAAGTCCGGCATCGACACGCGCTCCGGATTGAGGAAGCGCTCGAACAGCAGCCCGAAGCGGATCGGATCGAGATCGGTGATGGTCAAGGCATAAGCGACCAGCGAGCCCGCGCCGGAGCCGCGGCCCGGGCCGACTGGAATGCCCTGCGCTTTCGACCATTTGATGAAGTCCGACACGATCAGGAAGTAGCCCGCGTAGTTCATGCGGGTGATGACGTCGATCTCGAAGGCAAGGCGCTTGCTGTAATCCTCTTGGGTGGTTCCCTGCGAAAGCCCGTGCACCTTTAGACGGTTGGAGAGCCCCTCCTCGGCCTGCCGGCGCAACTCGGCGGCTTCTTCGCTGACCGCATCGGCGCCCGCGCCCACCGTGAACCGCGGCAGGATCGGCTTGCGCGTGACCGGGCGGAACGAGCAGCGCTCGGCGATCTCGACGGTGGAAGCGAGAGCTTCCGGAATGTCGGCAAACAACACCGCCATTTCGGCGCGCGTCTTGAAGCGGTGATCGGCGGTCAATTGCTCGCGCTCGGTCTCGGCGATCAGCCTGCCGCCGGCGATGCAGAGCAGCGCGTCGTGGGCTTCGTAATCGTCCGACGTTGCGAAATAAGGCTCGTTGGTCGCAACCAGCGGCAGCCCCTTGGAATAGGCGAGATCGATCAGGTGGGCCTCGACCTGGCGTTCCCGCTCGATGCCGTGGCGCTGCAGCTCGATATAGAGCCGGTCGCCGAACAGGCTTGCGAGACTGTCGCAGCGCGACTGCGCCAGGCTCAAATGATTGGCCTCAATCGCGAGCGAAATCGGCCCGTCGGGGCCGCCCGTGAGCGCGATCAAATCCTCGGCATCGTCCTTCAGCCAATCGACCTTGATGTGCGGGGCCTGGTGGACCGGGGTCTCCAGGAAGGCGCGGGAGTTGAGCCGCATCAGGCTGCGATAGCCGCGCTCGCGCGCCGCGAGCAGCACGATCCGCGCAGGATTCGTAGCTTGCGCATTCCGCGCATTGGGGTCCAGGTCGCCGAAATCGACCGCGAGCTCGCAGCCGGTGATCGGCTGGATGCCGTAACCGGCCATCTTGTCGGAGAACTCCAGCGCCCCGAACATGTTGTCGGTGTCGGTCAGCGCCAGCGCCGGCTGGCGATCGGCTTTGGCGAGTTCGCCAAGCTTTGCGATCTTGATCGAGCCCTTCAGCAGCGAATAGGCCGAATGGACGTGAAGATGGACAAAGCCGGCACTGGACATGGGGTGGCTTGCGGTTTTCGCTATGCTCGAGGGGCGCGATCATCGGCCATCGGGAAGCCCCTCGAGGGCCGACTCGCTAACTCGATGGTGCGGCCCCGCCCTCAAAGAGTCCACGCACCGGGCCGCCGTTCGCAGCCGCCATCCGGCTTTTCCCCAGAGCATGATCCGGAAAGGCTTGCCCTGGGGCCACGACCCGATGGGTGGGTACCGGTTTTCCCTTAGCTACCAAACGCGAAACGCGTTTGCGCGGAGATCATGCTCGAATAAAAATTAGAGCTGTGGAATGAGCTGCGCCCAGATCGCGATCATCCCGACAAACAGCGTGATCGACGCCAGCGCCGCCGCCTCTTCCACGAAAATCTTCAACATCGCCGCCTCCTGACACTACAGAACATAAAGGGAACGATGTTCTATTTTTGTTCATGGGTCAAGGGGTACTAGCAGGCCAGCGTGATGACCGACTCTCGAAAATATCCTTTGGTTAACGCGACTAGCTTTTCTGGCGAGCGCAGGCGCTCGCGGTCGGATCTCCGACATCAACAAGAGAAGCTGATCGGGCCCCCCTACGTCGTCTGCGGAGGGTCGTAAATTCTGCCCGTGGTCGTCAGCAGCTGGAACAGCGCGCGATCGCCCTGGTATTTGGCTTCTGGGCGACTGATCTCCGATCCACGCACGACGACATTGCCGGAGGCGTCGTGGACCCGCCACTCCCATTTCGAACGGCCGCGCTTTGTGAGAGCCATTTCGAACATCAAAAATAGGTACGAGTTCGGGCGGAATGGTTTCCCGAAAAAAGCATTATTTTTCCATAATCGAACTGACGCGATTACCCGATTACCGAGGCTGCGGTGGACCGCGGCCCCTATAGCGCCTTTGGCGGGGCTTCGCTTTGGCGCGGCACCGCCGACAGCAACAGGAACAAGGCGCGCTCGCCCTGGTATTTCGCAGCCGGACGGCTGTCCTCCAATCCGCACATGATTGCTCGGCCAGCACGGTCACAAACCTGCCACTCCCACCGCGACCGGCCGCGCTTTGTCAGAACCACCTCGAACATTGCGTCAGAACCGCCTCAACATTGTGTCGGATTATTCCCGACAACGTGACAAAACCTTGAGATCGATCAAAACGCACTCCGGTGATCTACGGGTTTCAAGAAAAAAAGCCAATATTGGTGAACGGCCGCAACTATGCGGGCGACTATTCACGCCAATGTGAATTGGCAGTGAGAGCGATCAAAAAAAACCCCGGCCGATGCCGGGGCTCTTGTTTGATCCGCCGCGAAACTGGGGCAGATCAGTACCGCGCGACCACTGGGCCGCCGAACTTGTAGTCGATGCGGGCCGTGAAGAGGTCCACGTCCTGCTTGATGCTGTCGGAGCCTGCGGCCAGGCCGCCCGGCGTGGTGAAGTTGATGTTCGAAGAGCCCATGAACATGTGATCGTATTCGACACCGACCGACCAGTTCGGAGCGAAACCGTATTCGAGGCCGGCGCCGACCACCCCGCCCCAGCGGGTTTCGGTGGCGGAAGCCAGCAACGCGGCCGGAACCGTGTTGACGTTGTACTTGTCGTCGGTAACCGCCGCGCCGCCCTTCACGTAGAGCAACACGTTGTTGAAGGCATAGCCGACCTGGCCGGTGAACAGTCCAAACGCATCGATTTTGGTCTGGTTACGAGTGGCGAAGAGCAGGCTCGCATTGTCGCCCTTGAAATCGGCCCAGTTGCCCTGCGCTTCGACGCCGAACACCACCGGACCCTGCTGCCAGCGATAGCCAATCTGTCCGCCGACGGTGCCGCCGGTGGCATCGTGGCAACCTTCGCTCGCGCCGCCGAACGTCCAGCAGTTATGGCTAGTGGCGCCGCCACCGTTGAGACCGATGTAGAAACCGCTCCAGTCATAGGCGGCCATCATCATCGGCGGAGCCTTGGTGTAGGGACGTGCGGCGAGATCCGCCGCAAACGCGGGCGCAGCCGCGCCCAACGCGACGAGGCTCGCAGTAATAAACCATATTTTCTTCATCTTGATTCCTTCTATTGGCCCCCTGGCCGCCCGCCTCTTAGCCACCGTCAGCGTTAATTGCTGTAACTCGATCGCAACACTCGGGGCTAAAGCAACACTCGGGCTTAAAGTAAATTAATGTTGTGCCGCAGGCACTTCTGGAACTTTTTCATTTCCGCCGGTTCCAGGTTTGTCAACACAATGAACGCAAACGTGCGTGCTTCCGAATGAGTCGAAACTGGGGCGCGATCTGCGTCTTGAAGTCACAAGAAGGAAACCATGCGTAACATCGTTTTGACGCGCTTGCTGCAAGCGGACTGGCGCGCTTCCCGCGCACGCGGTCGGCACGCGGTATCCGTTCTGCATTCAGGGCAACGAATTTCCGGGACTGAGCAACTGCACCTTCACAAGCTACGATCAGTGCATAGCGACCACTTCGGGGAGGTTTCTGACCTACGTCGCCAATCCCTACTTTGCCGGCGGGACCGACGATCCCTACCGCTGGCGCTGACGATTCTCGCGATCGGAGCGCTTTCAGCGGCGGCGCCGGTGCGCGCGCAGAGCTATGATCCGAACTATCCGGTTTGCCTGCACGTCTATGGCCGGGGGAGCCTCGTATTATGAGTGCCGACATACCTCGCTTGCGCAATGCAACGCGACCGCCTCGGGCCGCGCCGCGCAATGCGACTTCAATCCCTACTACGCCGCCGCCGAATACCCGGCGCCGGTTGGGCATCATCGGCGACATCGCCGTCACTCTTACTAAGACCATGACCGCCGCCAAATCCGGATGCTGGCTACCGCAGCCGATCCGAGAGATTTCTGGTGCGCATCATTCCGATTCTCTCGATCGGCGCTGTTTCGGCAGCCACGCAGACCTACGACCCGCACTATCCGATTTGCCTGCACGTCTATGGCGAGGTCACCTATGACGAGTGCCGCTACACGTCACTCGCCCAGTGCAGCGAATCCGCATCGGGCCGCGCGGCACAATGCGAGATCAACCCCTACGACCCGCCCTATCCGCCGCCGGTCGGACATCATCGACACGTTCACCGAGATCGCGCGTACGAAGACCATGAGCGCGGCCAAATCCCAGTCCCGGCCGCCTCAGTCCAGCTGAGACTAGCTTAGCTAAGCTAGCGAAAGCCGGGCGTCCGGCCTCGTCCGCACGACGCCACGGCTATCTCAATCACGTTCGGCCTTGATCGTGTTGCGCCGACGGGCAGATCCAGCCCGCCGAAACCTGCTGCGCGGCCGCGACAAGAGGCCCCGAGGCCACGGACCCGTCAGTGACCCGGAAGGCCCATCATGAACGACGGGCCGAACCTGTAGTCGACGCGGACGAGGCCGATGTCGACATCCTGGCTGATGTTGTGCACCATGGTTGTGGCGCCGGCCGGGGTGACGAAATTGAGATTCTTCGTGCCCATGAACAGGTGGTCGTATTCGACGCCCACCGACCAGTTCGGAGCAAAGCCATACTCGATACCCGCACCGACGGTGGCGCCCCACCGCGTGGTGTTCGCGGTATCAACCAGCATGTTCGTCGCGAAGTTCATTGTATTGTACTTGTCACCGACGACCGCGCCGCCGCCCTTGATATAGCCCAGCACGTTGTTGAAGGCATAGCCGACCTGACCGGTAAACAGGCCGAAGCCGTCGACGCGCGAACGATCGCTGAGCGTCGGCAACAGCAAGTTCCGGTTGGTGCTGCTGAAGTCGGCCCAATCGCCCTGGGCTTCGACGCCGAACACCCAATTCGCCATCTGGTAGCGATAGCCGATCTGGCCGCCGACCGCGGCGCCGCCGGC
The DNA here is from genome assembly GCA_963822795.1 of uncultured Alphaproteobacteria bacterium. GTDB lineage: Bacteria > Pseudomonadota > Alphaproteobacteria > Rhizobiales > Xanthobacteraceae > Bradyrhizobium. The sequence continues at coordinate 208,258 of CAWGJM010000035.1, read as the reverse complement.
GCTGTTGCAACCTTCGCGATTAGCCGCCGAATTTATCGCGACACCGGCGTTCGTGATCAGGTTCCAGCAATTGCGGCTCGAGCCGCCGCCGGCGTTGAAACCGCCGTAGAAGCCGCCCCAGTCATAGATCGTTGCAGCCACCACCGGAGGAGCCTTGGTATACGGCTTAGCCGCAAGATCGGCTGCTAAGGCGGGCGCCGATGCGGCAACCGCACTCAGCCCCGTCAATGCGAGGAGAAGCTTTTTCATTATTGAACCCCATACGTTTCTGGGCCCAAGCGAGGGTCGGCGTTTCCGCCGACGAACTCTCGGGCCTAACCCAAGCGCGCAACGTCAGCGAGGTTAACGCGTCATTTCGGGCGTTTCTGCGATTTACAAAAACCCTGCAATTGCAGGCGTTACCGACGATCGGGAACCCGGGTTTGCCGATTAGATGGATAAATCGTGGCCAGCCGCCGACCAGCCACATTGCAACATGATTTTTGACGCGCGTTGCGCATGTTGCGCTATGCGTCGCGTCTTTGGTCGCTATGTCGCCGAGCTCACATCGGCGCGATCGCAAACAAGAACAATTTCTGATTGTTGCAATTGCAACGGTATTCGCGTCGCGCGTCGATGGACGCTCACCATTCTCCAACTTCTTTCCGACCAAAACGCGGCCGATGTCGCGCGGCCGGTCTCCTCTGAGTAGATTTCCTCTAAAGGGGCGCCGGCCTTGGTGACAAACGCGACCTGCTTGCGCGACGATCATGCTCAGACAACGCGCCAAAGCGTGACTTGCGATTCCATCTGAAGCTACCGCGCTCTGGGCGTCGTCACGCCGCCGAGCTTCGCGAAGCGGTAGCGTCACCAGCGTCGGACCACAACGCCGCCGCGTTCGCGAATGAGCTGCTTTATACCGGCGTATAAATCACAAGCTTCAGCACCGGATCGTCGTTGGCCAGAAAGCTCGTATACTCGAACTGCAGCAAGCTCGGCTTGGGATGATGCAGCGATTTTCGTCCCGACGCGGTGCCGCGCACCTCATGCGCCTCCCACCAGCGCACGAATTCGGGGCTGCCTTGCCGCAAGCGCTGCAACAGCTCGGTGAACGCCGGATCGCCGGCCCAGACGTCGTGGGTCGCGCGAAACTGCGCTACCATGCGTTTGGCTTCGTCGGCCCAGCCCGCGCCAAACGGTTTTCGCGTGCCGGGATTGGTCATCATACAGAGTAGGATGTTGCGATCCTGGTCCGGCAGGCGACTGAACGCAAAGACCTCTTCCGCGACCTTGTTCCAGGCCAGAAGGTCCCAGCGACGGCCGGTGACGTAAGCGGGCTGGTCGAGGCTGTCGAGCAGACGCCGGATCGTCTCCGGCACTGCTTCGATGGAAAACGCCCTGCGATCGGCGCAGCGCGCGAGCGCCCGCAGATGCGCGTGATCGGTCTTGTTGAGCCGCAGCGCCCGCGCCAGCGCATCGATGGTGGTGACGGACGGGTTGACGGTCCGGCCTTGCTCCAGGCGGATGTACCAATCGACGCCGATACCGGCGAGTTCGGCGACTTCCTCGCGCCTCAGACCTGCGGTGCGCCGACGCCTTCCGCTCGCTAGCCCGAACGCTACGGGGTTCAATTTTTCCCGGCGCGAGCGCAGGAAATCGCCAAATTCTATTCTGCGGCATCCGTCATGGTTTTCACGCGACTAGCGCATGATCCGGAAAGGTGCGCAGCCGTTTTCCGAAAAGATCATGCGCAAACAATGGGCTAAAGCGCGATCGAGAACGAAGACCGCGAGCGGATGAAGCGCGCCGCGCCCGGCCCGATCGATTGCGTGCTCGACATCCTGCCGCCCTTTGCCCCCGTCACCGCGGTGCGCGCGGCCCTCATGACCGTGCGTCCCTATGGACGGGTGGCGCTGATGGGCGGCGTCGGCCTACCGGCGGGCGCGGGACTGGAATTGCCCGACCCTTGGATCATGCGAAACTGCATCACCATCTACGGCGTCTGGATGTATCCGCCGGACGCCACGATCCGTCTGATCCGCCTGATAAGAATTGGGCCGCTCGAAGCGGCCACTCTGAATCCGAAACTCTGTCTATTTGGTCGGCGCACGAATGCTCCCTCCCCGACCCTCGACCCTTTATCCAATTTTTTCTGCGCCACTTCGGAGAACAGATGCCTCTTGATAATTGTATCGCCACTTGATGGGTTAAGGTTTCACGATTGTCCATCGTCAAACTTCCTTTCGTGTGCGTGGTAGCTCACGATCGGAGGTTTCCGCGATGGGCGACCGCCGCAAATGTCAAACTTATACTGCCTCCCCGGCAGAGCCGGGGGGTCTCACGGTTATGCTAGCTTCGACCTCGACCACGCCAACGACGCCGTCGCCCATGCCGCCGCCAATAGCGGTCCGTTCAAGATGACCGTGATCCGGCCATGAGCGGGAAACCCGGGCGATCACCGCGGTTCGCCAGAGAACGCCTGCCGCAGTGCTGACAGCCGGTCGAGCGCGGCTTGCGGTAGCGGGCCCTTTTGGACCGCGGCGAGTGCGTCCTCGAACTGTTGCGGCGTTGCCATACCGACCAGGATGGTGCCCATCGCCGGGTGAGACAGCGCAAACCGCGTGGCGGCTTCGGTCAGGCTGGCGGCGAACCCCTCCTTGACCAGCGGCATGAGACGGCGTGCGCGATCGATGTCGGCATCGTAGCTCATGGCCGAACCAATCGGCTCGGGCGCTGGACCCGCAATCGGGTGACGCTCGGCTGAGCCCGACAGTGCGCCGCCGGCCAGCACGCGGATGCCCACCACGCCAACGCCGGCTGCTCTGGTGCGATCGAATAATCGTCCATAATCCTGTGCCGGATAACTTTGCGGCAATTCCTCAGCGGCCGACGGATTGAGCATGTTGTAGACGACCTGAGCGCTGTCGAAGGCGCCCGCGTCGATCACTTGCTGCAGCGCCGCCGTGTCGCCGACCGCCGTCATCCCGAGAAAGCGAATCTTTCCCTGCTGACGCAGGCGCTCGAACGCCGGCACCACGTCGCTGAGCACCTGTTGGATGCTCAGCGCCACTCCGCCTCCTGTCTCGGTAATCGAATTGTGGAGGTGAAAGATGTCGACCCGGTCAAGATGCAGCCGCACCAGACTGCCTTCGAGCGACATCGTGACGGCGTCGGCAATGCGGCCGAATTCGCTGGGTGGCAACCGGACCTTGGTGCCGACGGCCACGCTGGCTGGTTTCAGCTTTTGCAAGGCCCGGCCCAGGTTCTTTTCCGATTCGCCATTGCCGTACTGCACCGCGGTGTCGAAATAGTTCACGCCAGCGGCGATTGCGCGTGCGATGGTGCGCTCCTGGTCGGCTGGATCGCCGCGCACCATAAATCCGCCGACCGCGCCGCAGCCGAAGCCCAGCACCGAGAGCTGCATTCCCGTTCGCCCAAAAGTCCGCAATTGCATCGCTATTCCTCCGACTGCATGCACAATACTCTAACTTACCGCCCCCGATAATTTGCGACCAATGCCCTCTGTTGCCAACGTCTAAGCGGCACGCCACCGCAGAAATGATCTGGATCAAGTCCTGACGCCAGGAATTCACGTCGCCAGCGCGGTCCGAATCATCCGTGCGAGATCGGAGCTGATGTAGGGCTTCGGCAGCAGCAGCACGCCGGGGTCGAGCCGGCCATGATGCACAATGGCGTTTTCGGTATAGCCCGACGTGAAAAGGACCTTGAGCTCCGGGCGTCGCTTCTGCGCCTCGATCGCGAGCTGACGGCCGTTCATGCTCCCGGGCATGATCACGTCGGTGAACAACAGATCGATGCGCTCGGGACCATTGATGATCGCCAGCGCCTCGGCGCCATTGCTGGCAGCCAGCGTGTCGTAGCCGAGACGGCTGATCTGCGCCACGACGTATTCGCGGACCAGCGCGTCGTCCTCGACAATCAGGATGGATTCGTCGCCACGTTCGAATTCGGAGATGCCTGCCTCGGCGGTCGGAGCGACCGCGACGCCCGCGGCCTGCGGCAAATAAAGCTTCACGGTGGTGCCGTGGCCCTCTTCGCTGTAGATCCGGATATGTCCGTTCGACTGTTTGACGAAGCCGTAGACCATGCTGAGACCGAGCCCCGATCCACTTCCGATGTCCTTGGTGGTGAAGAACGGTTCAAACACCTTGTCGAGCAGGCTGGCCGGGATTCCCATGCCGGAGTCGCTCACCGCGATCATGATGTAGTTGCCCGGACTAACATCGCTGCTCATGGCGGCGTAGTCCTCGTCGAGCACGACATTCTTGGTTTCCAGCGTCAGCTTGCCGCCGTTCGGCATGGCGTCCCGCGCATTCAGGGCGAGGTTCAGGATCGCGGTCGAGAGCTGACTGGGATCGATCAGGGCCGGTGCGGAATCGTGCGCCAGCATCGATTCAATTTCGATCTGTTCGCCAAGCGTCGGCCGCAGCAACCGCGCGGCCTCGATGACGAGGGCGTTGACATCGACGCTGCGCGGCTGCAGCGGTTGACGGCGGGCGAAGGCTAGCAGATGCCGGGTGAGATCGGCGCCCCGTGCTGCCGCGGCGCCCATCATGTTGGTGATCTGGGCGAGATGCGGACGATCCTTGACTGCCTCGTCGAGGATTTCGATGGTTCCGGTGATCACGGTGAGAATGTTGTTGAAGTCGTGGGCGACGCCACCGGTGAGTTGGCCGATGGCTTCCATCTTCTGCGCCTGCCGGACCTGGGACTCGGTGGCCTCGATCTCCCGAAAACGTTGGACCATGGCCTCGGCGCTGCGGCGCAACTTGACTTCTTCCTCGAGCGCCTCATAGGCTTGCTTGAGTTGAATGCGTGTCGGCAGCACCAGGATCCGCGGCAGCATCAGCAGCAGCGCCGCCGTGACCCCCACCGAGATCAGCGCCAGGAAGCCTTTGGCAAGGCCCTCGATGTCGTAGGCCGGCACCCACAAAGTGAGGATCGACAGCAGGCGGGTCGCCCCACACGCCGTCATGAAGATCGCGAATGCCCATAATACGCTGCTGAACATGACCTCGCGGCGGCGCCGCCACAGGAACAACGTGAGGACGAACGCGGTCATGAAGAAGGCCATAGCGGCCATGGCGTCGGAAATGGCATTCAGCCAGATCAATCCCGGCTTCCACAGCAGGCATGCGCCATGCGGGAGGAGCGTCGACATGTCCATAAGATCTCCAATAAGAGGCAGCATTGGCCTCGCCACGATCCATCCGTCCGCCGGGACAACGATGCAAATCATTCAGGTTTCCGCGAGCCACGCAAGCGCGCCGCCGAACCGGCGAGCGTTTGCTTGGTGATCGAACGCAAGGACGGTCCGACGCGGATGTGCGTCCACGCCCTGGATAGAAAAAACGCTGCACGACTATCCGGTTGAGGTTTTGGGAGGGGTCCAGATGATCGTATCGACGTGAAGCGTCTGCTTACGCATCGCCGCCGAGGGTCCAATCGGTGACTCGAGGAACGATTACATTCCCCCGTCCGTGCACTTGTTGCGCACCGCCGAGCACATTAACGTCGTAGGCCGACATCGCGTCATGAGCTAAGCATGAACGAACGATGCAGCGATGGCAGCGGCCTCGATCGAATTTGTCACTCCGCAGCCGATGCTTCGGTGGACGAAACCGACGTCGAGCTGATTTCCTGCTTGATCTCGCGCGGCCGATCGGCCTTCGACACCGTGACGTCGGTGTCAAAACGGGCGCGATAGACCAGCAGATTCTCCATCACCCGCTGGACGTAGTTACGGGTTTCGGCGAGCGGGATTCGTTCCACCCAATCGACCGCATCCACGTTGGGATCGCGGGGATCGCCGTGCTGCTTCACCCATTCGCGGACACGGCCCCGGCCGGCATTGTAGCCGGCGAAGGTCATGATGTGGCAGCCGCGATACTCACTTAGCAGCGCGCTGAGCTCGGCGGCACCCATCTGGGTGTTGTAGACGGGATCGGAGACCATCCGGTCCCAATCGTAGGTGACGCCGAACCTCTTGGCGGTATCGCGCCCGGCTTCCGGCGTGACCTGCATCAGGCCGACCGCGTTTGCCGACGACTTGTCGCGCTGATCGAACGCGCTCTCGGTGCGCGCCACCGAATAAATGATGCTGCGCGCGATCGCGGGACCGATCGGGCTATGCTGCGGGATACCGATGGTCGGAAAGGCATAAAGATCCAGCGCCAGGCCGCGGGCCAGCGCCGTCTTCCCGATCTCCAGGGTGGCGTGCGCGTCGCCCTTTCGCACCGTCAACTCGCCGAGCGCGGACAGCACGGCGGCGTCGACGCTCTCATCGGCGAGATCAGCCGCAAAACTCCTGACGGCGTCACGCTCGCCCAGCGTATAGAGCATGTCGGCGGCGCGCACGCGCTCGTCGGAAGACGCGGGACCGCTGTCCGGATCGGGCTCCGGCGGCTTTCGCAATTCGATATTCTCAAGGCCGAGCTTGGCGCGCGCCAACTGTCCGTAATAGGCGGTGCTATGGCGCGCGGCGGCTTCGTATTCGGCGCGCATCGCCTCGTTGTCGCCAGCCGCCTCGGCGGCGCGGCCTCGCCAGTAGTGCGCTCTTGCAATCACGATCGGATTGGCCGAGCCATCGTCAATATGGGCGAAATGCTCACGCGCGGTCGCGGCATCGTTGAGATAGCGCAACGCGATCCAGCCCGGCATGAAGTGGAATTCCGCCCGGTAATTCTCATTGGCCGGCAGCGCGGCGTCGCGCACGACCTGATATGCGGCATCGAACTTGCCGAGATCGAGCAGCTTGCGCGCGAGAACACGCCGTTGGCGCCACCATTCGTCGGTGTCCTGACGCGGCATGGTCTCCGGCGCGGCCGCCAGCATCAGACGCACGGCGTCCTCGATCCGATCGTGACGCAGCATCCAGTGAATACGGCATAGCGTGTAGCCGAGGTCCTTGCGGACGTCCGCCGCGACGTCATCGAGCAGGTCGAGCGCCTTGTCGTCATTCCCCGTGACCGCGGCACAAGCCTTCACAATCGATATTTCGTCACCGCCGAGACGATGCGCCGTGCGCATCGCGCCTGAAAAATCCTTGGCACCGATGCGCTTGTCCATGCGTGCCCGATGGTCGTCGCGGTTGAGCAGATCGTGGAACGTATCGAACGCCTCACCCTCCGCGGCCTCCGTCAATTCCTCCGACCGCCAGGCATTGCGAACCCAGCCCGCCGCACCGTCACGGTCGCCCTCGGCGAGCAGTGCGCGCGCTAGCGCGAAGCGGCCCTTGGCGCTGACCGGCTGATCGCCCGTAAAGCGATGAACGGTCGCAGCATCGCTCCGCTCCTGCCACAGACGTGCCTCGGCCCGCCGCCGCATCAGGCCCATGCTCGGCCAGCCCGGGTTGTCCGCCATGAAGGCCGCGTAACGGTTGAAATTCGCATCCGAGTCGGGATGTCTAAGCAGGAACCATTCGACAAGCTTTTTGGCCGCGGGATCGCCGATCGTTTTCTCCAGCGCGCTGGCCTCGCCAGATTTGGACTCGCGCGCCAGATCGATCGCCTGCTTGACTAGCGCGATGTCGCCGGACAGTTGCGGGGCCGCTACAGCCTGAGAAGGCTCGTCGCCGGACGATGCCGGCTCATGCCGCGCCTTCGCGACATGCGCCGCATGCTTCTCTTTTTCATGCTTGCCCTTCTTGAGCGCGGCGTGGCGTTGATGGCCCGGTCTTTTACCCGCCGCATCCGCCTTCTTGGCATGCTCAATCTGCTTATGACGGGCGTGCGCCGCGGCCTCGCTTGAAAATGCGGCGAGGATAACCAGGGCAGATAGACATGTCAGCGGCCGGTAGCGCTGGTTCATTTCCGTGATCCCCTCGCGAGCCCGCAGGCAAGAGCCGTTGGGGTCGCACGATCCGTGCGGTTAGAACTGTACCGAACGGTAGCACATCGCCCATTCGCAACTGTCACGTTTTGGCAACATAGCAAGGGAAACGTTGGCACAAAGGAACCCAACAGATGCCCCGCAGAATCGTCCGCATCGCTCGCAGCGTGCGTGCCCCATGTCGCATTGGCTTCATTCGCATTGCGCGTTCAGCGGCGAAGGTGACCCCCGCGGCTCTCGCAACCCGACCTCATTCGGATTAGCCTCAACGCCGCTTGGCCGGATCAACTGGCCAGCAACGACATTGGGAGGAAGTGATGACACGCGAGGTGAAGCGCGATCCGGAATCAATGATTTCACGACGAACGCTCGTCCACGGCCTGGCGATCGCAGCCGGTGCCACCGCAGTGGGGGCTAGCGGCGCGCTGGCCCAGCAGGGCGGCCAGTTGGGGCCGCCGACGACGATCACCACCCCGCCGCGCGATTTCGGCCCCGGCGGCGCGCCGACCACCTATTTCTGGGACCCCGACATCATCGCGGTCGATCCGTCGTTCAACGATCTTGCCCAGCCGAACACGGCGATCAAGCGCCTCTATACCGGATTGCTGTGGGCCGAAGGCCCGGCGTGGAGCGCGCAGGGCCGCTACCTGGTGTTCAGCGACATCCCCAATAACCGGCAGATGAGATGGTCGGAGGACGACGGCCGCACCACCGTGTTTCGCTATCCCTCCAACTACTCCAACGGCAACTCGTTCGACTTCCAGGGCAGACAGCTCTCCTGCGAACATCTCACCCGCAGGGTCGTGCGCTACGAGCATGACGGCACGTCGACCGTGCTCGCCGATAACTTTAATGGCAAGAAGCTGAACTCGCCCAACGATATCGCCGCCCACCCGGATGGCAGCTACTGGTTCACCGACCCGCCCTATGGCGGTCAGCTCTACGAGGGCGAGCCGGACGGTCCGGGAACCTCCAGCAATGCGGCCGGCAAGCTCAATCCGCGGATCGGTCAGCCCGCCGGCTTCGTGCCGGGCAAGCGCGAGCTGCCGACCAACTGCTATCGGATCGATCCCTCTGGCCGCCTCGATGTCGTCGTGACCGAGGACCAGGTGCCGGATCCCAATGGGCTGGCGTTCTCGCCGGACTACAAGAAGCTGTACGTCATCTCGACCGGCAAAGGCCCGGGCGACACCGGTCCGGGGGGCAAGGGCGATATGTACGTGTTCGATGTCGGGGCCGACAATAAGCTCACCAATCAGAAGCGGTTCAGCGACTTCATCATCGATGGCGTGAATTGCGGGCCGGACGGTGTGCGTTGCGATGTCAACGGCAATGTCTGGGCCTCGAGCAATGCCGGCCGCCACGTCGGCTATAACGGCGTGACGGTATGGACGCCGGAAGGCAAGCTGATCGGGCGGATCCGCCTGCCCGAGGTGTGCGGCAACATCTGCTTCGGCGGCCCCAAGCGCAACCGCCTGTTCATGGCCGCGAGCCAGTCGCTTTACGCGGTGTATACCGCAACCCAGGGCGCAGGACCGGGCTGACTCGTTCCGCCAACGCTCGATACAGCGAAGCGAAAGAGGCGTCGGCGCGACCTGCCGTCGCCTCTTAGTTCGAAGCGCGCAGGATAGCAGCGCCTCAGCCCGTGCGCATTAAGTCAACAGAACGCGGGTAACGTCTTCCCCGGTCTCGTTGTCAATGACGACAAACTCCGTTTGCGCATTGGCGATTTTCGGGTGATCTTCTCCGAAACGCCGGAGACAATCACCGTTCTTGACATCGGGCCGCGTGGCGACATTTGCGAATGATAGGGAAATCAACGATGCCCGTAATGACCAAATCGCCGAAGGGCGACGAAATCGTGATCCTGTCCCGCGACGAATACGATCGCCTAATCGCAGCGCACGAGGACAGGACGGACGCCAAAACGGCGCGCCGCGTCATCGCGCAAATCGCTAGCGGCGCGGAAGCCGTCTTGAGCGAGAGCGAACTCGGCGAATTTCTGAAGAAAACGCCACTGTCCTTTTGGCGCGAGAAGCGGCGCATGACTCAAGCCGACCTGGCGAAGGAGGCTTTGTTTCCGAGATCGAATCCGGCGAAAAGCCGGGAACGGCGGCCACGCTCAAGCAAATTGCCCAGGCATTAAACATTAAGATCGACGGTCTCATAGCCTGAGGCGGTCTGAACTGATGCAAGAAGCTGACAAATGCGTTCTCGGCGGAATAGCCATCATCACCGCAATCTTGATGACCACGAATGACGCATTAGCGGAAGCAATGATCGATCGCGCCGCCAAGCCTTATTTCGTCGCGGGCGGAGTGATCGCCACCGCCTTCTTCATTTCTGTTGGCGCAAAGCTCATTCGAAAAGGCAATCGCTACTTGCGTGTCGCCGCAGCCGCTGCGCAATGGCCTGTTGTCGCAGGCAAGGTGCTATCGGTTGAAATCGTCGAACGGATTGACAAGACGGAAGATGGTCCGAGCAAGGTTTTCGTTTCCGCAAGTCCGGTATGTCTACAATGCGGATGGCGTTAGCCGGGATGGAAGCGTCATCCGGGTTGGTTTGGAAAATCGCGGCTATTTGCTCGAGCAACAGGCTCGCGAGTTCCTCGCCAAGTATTCAGTCGGTTCAACAGTCTCGGTGCGATGTGACCCGCAGAACCCCGCAATAGCGGTGCTTGAACTTGGGCAGATCGGAGGTGGTAGCAACCTCCTTGCCGGTATCCTTCTGATGCTTGTCGGCATTGGGGGCATAGCCTTTACCGTCTTTTCGATTGTTACGCCGAGCGAATGAGACGCGGCTTCGTCATTGGAGGCAGAATTGCCCCGACGTTCTTCCAGCATCTCGGCGCGTCTGCGATCGCGGGCGCCATCTTTTGGGCAACATCCCTCATTGCCGGCTCTGTTGGAAAGCTCGGCCCCCGGCGGCCCGGCTGGATATTGCTTGCTGTTCCCTGGTATAGTTGCCCGTCACAAGAAGTGCAGCTTGCCCGCGCAGTTCCCAATGAAGAGCGTTGATACCGCTGCGACTGACGGCCTCGGCCCGGTTCCCGCAAGACCGGCGATAGTCGGAAACATTCGAGCGCGACGGTTCGCAGCGCCAATGGGCGCTGGCGAACCAGCTGTACCATCGATACGACTGCGCCGGAGCGGGTTTTGCGATGATCGATGACTTGGCACTCCTGAAACAGGCCATGGAGCAGATGGACGCGGACGATCCTACCGTGGCCCAGGCCGCCAAGGACCGCGCCGCGCAAACCCTCAGCGATGCCAGGCTGAGCTTCGCGAAAATGGCCGAGTTGATCGAACAGCGTCGATTGCTGCTGCGGCCCAGGATCGTGGCTAACATCAAGCGCATGGATCAGCCCGGTATGCTCGGAGAAGCGGCATTCCGCGACGCAGGCAGCGCGCTCAGGAAAGAGGGCCAGAGCTTTCGTCAAATTGCCGAAGCAATCGAGCATACCGGCGGACTCGCCCCCTACGAGGATATGGTGCAAGACAGCGAGCCGCTGCACCAGATGGCGGGCGAGCCGGTTGCGTCCGCCTGGCAGAGAGCGCTCGGTTTTGTTGCGCGCATTGTTTTCTTTCCGCTGCGACATCCGATACGGTTTCTCGCGATCGCGCTCCTCGCCATTTTTCTGTTCTACGCCTTGCGGGGCTTTGTCGCCCTGGGCCAGCACGTTTCGGGATATTTCGATGGCGTTGCGGCCGTCCGCGACAGCGCGGATAAGGCGGCGTCGTCGGTGGGTTCTTTCGTCAATGAGCACATCTTGCGGCAATCCAAGGAAGCGCCGCCGACGCCGCCCGCCCCAATCCCGTCTCCTCAAGCCGAGGCCCCGTCGTCGCCGTCCGCAGCCTCGTCGGCAGCTCCTGCTACCGCGTCGGCTCCCCCCGCAACCGCGCCCGCTCCTTCCGCAACCGCACCCGCTCCTTCCGCAAGTGCATCGGCTCCGCCCGCACCGCCCTCCGCAGCTCCCGCACCTCCATCGGCTGCCCGTGCGGGTCCAGCGGTTTCAACGCCGCGTCGCGACGCGAGGGGTGAACCCCCTTCAAAGTCGGCAGCGAACCATGGCGCGGCGCGGGAGGAGGATTGCTATCCCCGGTGTCGTCGCGACGCACCATCCGAAGACAATCGCCCGCGCGCTTTGGAGGACATTATACCAGAAGGCATGCGCCGCAGTTCCCGCGTGGCGGGGCCGTGCATCGGCGGCATCGGCGGTTGCTACTGGGGCGGTGGTCGGTACTAACTTTTGTTGCTTTTATAGTGACCCAACCTGACCCAACGAAAACCCACGAAACCCTTCTGCCGCAGGCAGAACACCTTGTTTTAGGCCCCAAAGCGGCCCAACCGAGGGGCAGCGAAAGGAGGATTTGTTTGTGAACAGCCGCCTAAACTCGTGCATCATCGCATTGTCTGCTGCATTTGCAATACTGGGTCTGGATCAGCAGACAAAGCATTGGGCATTGTTATCTTTGGGCGCATAATGAACGGTTTTGGGTTCGCGTTTATCAACGCGGGAGCACTCGGAAATTCCCTCGATCGCCTTCGATTGGAGCTGTTGTCGACTTATTCGATACGTCGAAACTTTGATTCGTCTGGGTTTTTAATGTCGCTGATGTTTCGATAGACTTAGGGATCGCATTAATTCTGCTCGCTGCTCTCCTGCCGCTTTCGCCGCGCGCAACATAGCGCGTCGGCTGGCCCGATCTTCGACGGCTAACATACCCTCTGCTTTGGCAGTGCGCGGCCTTCAAAAGCAAGTACGTCAAATCCGTTTCATAGTCTGTCACCAACCACTCGAAGGTCGATCCGGTCGATCAGATCCGAACGGAGCACCTCGGCGGCGCTCATGGCGGCCATCGTCTGTCGCAACGTGCTGACGTTCGATCCGAGCGACACGATACCGCCCAGCACCGCGGCAATCGACCCGATGGCGGCGACCTGATTTGACGCGAAGAGGCCCAGCATCATGACGAGCACCAATGTGACACCGATGGCGATCGCCGCCTTCGAAACTAGAATGATCTTTCGGCATCGCTCGGCGACCTCGGCAAGCTCCTCAAGCTGGGCTTCGATCAGTGAAATCTCGTCGATCGGGTTGTCCTCGGCCATCAGATTCGAGTTCCGCAAGAGTCATTTTTGGAAGTGGCGGCAAGTCTGCTCATGTCCGACCTCCCCAATATATATATATATATATATATATATCGGCTGTACGGCGTCTAGGTAAGGTCGGGTGCGCTTCCATTGCATCCCGTCGTTTCGATTTACCGATTCCGTTGCCGAAGGGCGAGACGCTCTATGCAGGGCAGCAAGCTAACGATAGCTGCGAAAATGTCTGTTCTGGGTCATTCGCGTCGTTCTGGCTGCCCGCCTATCACTTTCGGTCTACCCTGATAAACAGACGTGCTCGGAGTGCCGAAGGCTGCCATTGGCGTTAGCTCGAGCGCGAAGTGGCGCATTTAAACGTGAACCATGACGGCGTCACTGAGATCCAAACAGCGACGATGAATATTGGAGAGTATCTCAAGCAAGCCGGCCAAACTGCTGGACACCGCGAACAATGGCGGTTGCTGAGAACACTATTCAAGGAGGACGGCGCTCTCGACGAATCAATTGGATAAGGTCAAGGACCCGCGGCTCGGCAATATACTGACGCAAATTTATCGGCGCAGGTCGCAACTTCATCTGCAGCGATGTTGTTTCCGCTGGCGGAAATGGTGGTGATATTGTCAACACTCGCACGTTGGGTGTAAAAGATATCCCATGCGTTGGGACGAGGAAGACGTAGTACTGCTCAAAAGATTTTGGGCCAGCGGCCAGAGCGCTGCGCAGATTGCACGTCGGCTGGGGCATAGTCGCGGTGCTGTCTGCGGCAAGTTGCGGCGGCTGGGCCTGAAGCGCGGGCACGCGCCGCCAACCGCTAAGCCCAAGATAGTCTCCCGCTCAAACAAGAGACTTCAGCAATCCTTGGTGTCGGTGCCGAAGCGAAGACCAGCGCAGTTGGCTGCATGTCACCGCCCGGTGGATAGGGTGGTGTCTTCGCGCAAGCCAGTAGCGACGCAGCCCAAGGAATTCACCAAGCGCCAGCTTTACGCGATACTGGCGGAAGCTGTGCGCAATACGTCGGGTTAGAAAAATCCTTGATGTTCCGGCCTCCAAGTTTGCTCTCCCCCAAGATCGTTCCTACCGCTGCACATACTGCTGCAGGGCAGCCGGCGATTTTACGTCCGGGCCTATCGTGCTTTGTTACCTCCACACGCACCGGATATGCTAACCGTCCGAATACAGGTAATTGACGGTACAGGGACTTTCACCCTGTCAGACCCTCAGCCTTGTCGGCTGCCCACGTCACCGTACGGACTTTCACCATCTATCTCCTGCCGATCTTCCCGGCGCACCGCGGCTCAATGGCTGGCCTATGCGCTCCCCTGTCAACGCTTCGCCGACGCCCTCGCGGGCATCTGCGAATGACTCGGGGTCGATGCGGTTCGCTACTCCTTCATCGTGATGGACTTGCACCATCTACTCCTTGCCGGTCTTCCCGGCGCACTCCGGTCTACCCCGATAAGCGAGCATTAGCGGTGTCCGTCCGCAGGTCTCGAAAGCTCCAAGCGGTCATCAAAAATATTTGGAATTTCATCGCCTGGTTATACGCATCCAACAGGGCCATGCCGGAACTACGAAGCGGGCGCAGCGAACTACGGCCACGAGGCCGATGGAAGACAACGACGTTTGGCAGGCTGCATCGCTCGATGGGGCGGATGCTTTAACGCCTTAAGGCCTGTCAACACTCGGGGGCTAGTCCTTCGAAGCATGTGTTATGATGCATAGCCTCGCTTGAGCCGCGCGACGACTGGGGCAACCGCTCCGCGCGCCAGAGAGCGCGCGGTCGGGCACACGGCGAAATTAGACGGATGCGCCTTCGATCCATCTCAAGGTCTTTGCCAACGAAGAAGCCGCCGAAAAATGGTTCGAGGAATGATCCGGAAGGCGTCGCCTTCGCATACGAGATCATCGGCGAGTGAGTTCGTTGGCCTAGAGATCCAAATCGAATTCCAACTTCAGACGTTCAACCTCGGCCCGAACTTGCTCGATCCATTCCTTGTCCACCGCCTTCCAATTTTCCGCATCCGGCCAAATCGAGACGACGGCGTCTTTTGGCTGCAAAATGCTTTTGCTGACGCCTGACGTGATCATTGTCACAAGCTCCAGGGCAGTCTTCTTCGGTTTGGTTGTGGATTGGCGGTCCGGTCGCGGTCCCCTCGCCGGGCCCAGCCAGTCAGCGGGGCTAGCGTCTGATCTGACTGGCCAACTGGTGATGGGCGCGGCTAGGTTTGTTCGTCGTCCCCTCAACTGCACGGGGTGTTCCGTCAGATGAACACCTCATGCTTCTCGATACGCTAGGCGGGGCCGAGACGCGAGAGGACGTCACCCTTGGCGATGTCCGTACCGGTAGTACTACGGTCGTGAAGAGCGACGCGAGTTGTGCAATGTAGGGCCCGCAAGGTGGGGGTGTAACAGAGAGTTGGGATTCAATGGGGTTATTTAGGAAGCATGCCAGGTCTCGGATCGGCGAGAGCCGGCGCAAAGCCAAACTGTTCTACCAACAGATCTTTGAAGAGATGGATCGGGAGCGGCAACAGCTCAAGGAGCGTTGCCAAGCGCACGCAATTCCTGAAGACGAAGAAGATGCGACATTGCACTAAACAATAAAAATGTGCGTAGCCGCCTTCGGCGCGTTTTATCTCCGTACGCTCACCGCCGCGCAGCCTCCGATATCTGAAGAAGACTCAGTAAGGAAAAAGAAGGGCGTTCCGGGCCCGCGAATGAAATCTGCAGCGGCGTTGCAAGCCACTGCTGATGTCGGCTGTGGGTCAATCGCGTCGTTTGGGCACGGATCGGCCACTTCCGATCTACCGATAAACAGACATTCTCAGCGCCCGCACTGCTCGGCTTGGCTACAGCTTCACTGACCGCTGTCTCGTTTTCGTCAGGGATGGTGCCGCCTGGACTCGTGAAAAGGTCGACGATGCGTTGACGACGCTTGCAGCTTGAAGGATACAATGTACGCAGTAACCGCCGGCGTGAATTATCATTTCTGAAACGCGAGGGTTTGTCGCCGCCTCTCTGAGCGTCGGCTACAACGCCGCAAGGGCATTCACCGGCATCGCCGGACGGATACGACCGAGCTGGGTCATTCGCGTCACTTTGGCGGTGCACCGGCGACTTCAGGTCATCTCCGATCGGCCGACATTCTTAGAGTTCGGTCGGCATCTTTCAAAGATGCCGACGGCAGGCATTCTGGCATGCCCGCATTTCTTTTATTTTGGAGATGCGCTGAGTAGGGTCTATTTGCCACACTTCGACGCAGGACTGTCGTCCTTCTACAATCCGCCAGGCCATTACATGGCTTGCTCGCGGTCGACCCGCTTGTTGTCGACAGCTTTGCCTTCAACAATCAAAACCTGACGTAGCCGGCGCGGCAGGCGCCTATCGAACCGCCCCGTGTGTCGAAAGCCAATGCGCTCGATCATCTCTCGCAATAAACATACGCTTAGCCGCGCGGTAGCGGTGCCGCGCGAGCGAAAATTTCGAAGTTCCTTGATATAATAGCCCAAGAAGAAGCCGACCGTTATGCGGCGTTGCGCGCCTTCGCCGTTCGAGTGTCGAGCAGCTCCGCCTCCATCAGCGCGTCCTTGATCCGCGCGATTTCTGCGTCCGTGATCTTGACCAGTGGCGGCCGCACCACCGCGCGCGGCAGTTTGCCAAGCAGCACCAGCGCTTCCTTCATGCGGTTGTGCATGTCGATGAAGGGATCGGCGTAGAATACCCGTGCCATCGGGTGAATCCGATCGTTCAGCCGGCGGGCTTCGGCCAGATCGTTGGCCCTGACGGCGCGATAGAGCCGGGCCTGAAGATCGGCGATGACGCTTCCGCTGCCGGAGAGCAGGCCATTGCAGCCGAGCACCAGCGAACTCAAGAGCCATGCGCTGTTGGTGGACAGCACGTTGATGGGACACTTGCGCCGCTGCAACGCGCGAATTTGGTTCTCGTGCTGCGGCACCAGTGGCGTCCAGTCCTTGATTGCGCGGATGGTCGGCACCTCGTCGAACAGCCGCTCCAGTGTCGCTGCCGGATAGCCCTGCCCTGTCGCCAGCGGATACTGAAAAACGATCAGCGGCAGATCGGTCGCATCGCCGATGGTCTTGAAATGGGCCAACGCCATCTCGGCCGATTGGCCGAGCGTGAAGGGAGCCGGCGGAAACACCAGCAGCGCCGAAGCCCCGCCGACCTCAGCCTGCCGAGCGATCCGCGCCGCCTCCAGGCTCCCGTCCGCCCAGACACCGTGAATGATCGGCAGCGCGCCGCCGACTTCCTCGCCGGCGATCTGCATGATACGACGCTGCTCGTCCTTGGTGCAGGAGGCGACCTCGGTCGAATGGGCGTTGATCGTGATCGCAGACAGTCCCGGCACCGCCCCGACGTCGCGCAGGTGAGCTCGGAAGCTCGGCTCGTCGATCGACAAATCCTCGTGGAACGGCAGCAGCACCGCCGGGATCACACCTTGAGGCACGAAATCGGGATGGCGGCTCATGTGTCATCTCCTTCAGCGCTCTTATTGGCTCCATCAAGCAGCAAGAGCGTGTAACATCCGCGACCGGAATTGCCGCCAGTCGCCGCTCTACGTGCTCGCTTCTCAAGATACACCCGCATGCTCGGGTGAATAGAATGCTCATATAGCAGAAATGTGGACCGGTGTCTGGGCGATGGCTTCAAGATCATCGCCGATGACGAGGTCGTGCTCGCCAGCAAGGGCGGACTCCCGGCTGCCGATCCCGCTGCGCCGTATCAAGATCAGGCGCGAGAACGGCGGCGTGATGACGCTCCTCACCAACGATCTTACCAGCACCGCAGTTGAGATCGCCACCCTCTACAAAGGCCGGAGAGATCAAACAGCATCTCGATATCCGCAACTTCCTCGGCAGCACTGACAACGCGATCCGCCCGCAAATCCTCGCCGCGATGATCGCCTATTTGCTGCTGCGTATCGCCGCGCGGGCGAACCACATCACCATGCGCCCAATCAGGCTCGCCGAACTCGTCCGCCAGTTCCTCTTTACGCGGCGGCCTATCGCCACGATCGACGAGCCCCCACGCATCGATCCTAGCCAGCGCAAATCCGGAAACTCGCTCGACCAAATGGAGTTCTGCTATGCCTAATTTCCCCGGACAGCCCTGCGCAAGAGCGGGGCGAGGTGACTCAGAACGCTTCGTGCCTGGCTGTTTGAAATTAGAGAATGATCCGAACCCGAGGGCCCGCGATCAATCCAGCTCGACGACCTTGCCGTCGACCAGCGACACCCGTCGGTCCATGCGGCCCGCCAATTCCATGTTGTGGGTCGCGATCAGCATGGCGACCCGCGTCGCCTTGACCAATTGCATCAGCGCCCGGAACACGTGGTCGGCCGTATTCGGATCGAGGTTGCCGGTCGGCTCGTCCGCGAGCAGCACCCGCGGGGCGTTGGCGACCGCGCGCGCGATCGCCACCCGCTGCTGCTCGCCGCCCGACAATTCGGCCGGCCGATGCTTGATGCGGTCGCCGAGGCCGAGATAGCTCAGGATTTCGGTCGAGCGCTTGATGGTCTCGGAGCGTTTGAGGCCGCGGATCATCTGAGGCAGCATGACGTTTTCGAGCGCGGAAAATTCCGGCAGCAGCCGGTGCGACTGGTAGACGAAGCCGATCTCGGAGCGGCGGAGTTGGGTTCGCTCCATGTCGGAAAGTTGCGATGTCGGCGCACCGGCGACATAGACCTCGCCCTCGTCGGGGCTCTCGAGCAGGCCCGCGATATGCAACAGCGTCGACTTGCCGGCGCCGGACGGCGCCACCAGCGCCACCGATTGCCCCGCCCACAGCGCGAGCTTGGCGCCGCTGAGGATAATCAGCGGCTCCTCCCCCTGCATGTACTGGCGTTTTATCTCGTGGAGATAGACGACCGGTACATCTTCCGCCCCCTGCTCCATCAGCCCCTCACTCGTAGCGCAGCGCTTCGACCGGATCGGTCCGCGCGGCGCGCCACGACGGATAGAGCGTGGCGAGGAAGGAGAGAGTCAGCGACATGATCACGACCGCGCTGGTCTCGCCGAAATCGACATCGGCCGGCAGCTTGGACAGGAAATAGAGCTCCGGGGAGAATATTTCGGTGCTGGTGAGCCAGGACAGGAATTGCCGGATCGATTCGATGTTGAGACAGATGATCAGGCCGACGAAAAAGCCGACCAGCGTGCCGACCACGCCGATCGCGGCGCCCGTGATCAGGAATATCCGCATGATCGATCCCTGCGAGGCGCCCATCGTGCGGAGGATCGCGATGTCGCTACCCTTGTCCTTCACCAGCATGATCAGGCCGGAGACGATGTTCAGCGCCGCGACCAGCACGATCATGGTCAGGATCAGGAACATCACGTTGCGCTCGACCTGCAGCGCGTTGAAGAAGGTCGAGTTGCGCTGCCGCCAGTCGACCAGGAAAACCGGCCGCGCGGCTGCCTCCATCACGGTCTTGCGGAAGACGTCGATGCGGTCGGGGTTGGTGGTGAAGACCTCGATCGCGGTGACGTCGTTGTTGCGGTTGAAATAGGCCTGCGCTTCGGTGAGCGGCATGAACACCATGCCGGCGTCATATTCGGACATGCCGATCTCGAACACGGCCGTCACCCTGTAAGGCTTGATGCGCGGCGTCGTGCCCATCGGGGTCACCGCGCCCTTCGGCGAAACCAGCGTGATCATGTCGCCGGCGTGCAGCGACAGCGTATCGGCGAGCCGTCGGCCGATGGCGACGCCCTGCCCCTCGTCAAACCCTTCGAGCGAGCCCTGCTTGATGTTCCTGGCGATCGAGGTGAGATTACTCAGGTCGTCGGCGCGCATGCCTCGAATGAGCACGCCAGCCGCATTGAAGGGCGACGATGCGAGCCCCTGGCCGTCGACGACCGGTGCGGCAAGGCGGATGCCGGAGACCTGACTGATGCGCTCGGCAACGTCCTTCCAGTCGGTGAGCGGCGATTCCAGAGGCTGCACCAACAGATGGCCGTTGAGGCCGAGGATCTTGTCCAAGAGTTCCTTGCGGAAGCCGTTCATCACGGCCATCACGATGATCAGCGTGGCGACGCCGAGCATGATGCCAAGAAAGGAAAAGCCGGCAATGACGGAGATGAAGCCTTCGCGGCGGCGTGCGCGCAAGTAGCGCCCCGACAGCATCCATTCGAACGGTGCGAAAGGAGCGGTTTGGATTGTTTCATTCATGGTTTCATCCATTGTTCGATAATCCCATGATTCGGGGTCAATTGTGGCCGGATTGGCCACCTCTCACCGGTGGATAATCCTTATCCGGCAAGCCGCCCGACGACGTCGGCAGCGCTCAGGTTCTCACGCGCGCCGTCGCTGCGCCGCTTGATCTCGATCTTGCCTTCGGCGAGCCCCTTGGGTCCCACCATGATCTGCCAGGGAATGCCGATCAGGTCGGCGGCGGCGAACTTGGCGCCGGCACGCTGATCGGTATCGTCATAGAGCACGTCGACGCCCCCCGCGATCAGTTCGCGATAGAGCTTCTCGCAGGCGGCGTCGGTATCGCTGGAACCCTGCTTGAGGTTCAGGATGGTCGCCTTAAAGGGTGCCACCTCCTCCGGCCATGTGATGCCGGCGTCATCGTGGCAGGCCTCGATGATGGCGCCGACCAGCCTGGAGACGCCGACGCCGTAGGAGCCGCCATGGATCGGCACCTCGGCGCCGTCGGGGCCCGCGACCAGGGCTTTCATCGCATCGGAATATTTGGTGCCGAAGTAGAAGATCTGGCCGACCTCGATGCCCCTTGTGTGCACCCGCTTGTCATCGGGCACCTCGCGCTCGAAGCGCGCGACGTCGTGGACGTCTTCGGTCGCGGCATAGACCGAGGTCCATTGCTTGACGATCGGCGTGAGGTCGCCGTCATAGTCGACGTCCGCGCCCGGGATCGGCAGGCCAAGCACGTCACTGTTGCAATAGACGCCGGACTCGCCGGTCTCCGCCAGCACGATGAATTCATGGCTGAGGTCGCCGCCGATCGGCCCGGTCTCGGCGCGCATCGGGATGGCTTTCAGGCCCATCCGCGCGAAGGTGCGCAAGTAGGCGACGAACATCCTGTTGTAGGAACGCCGCGCCGCCGCCTCGTCGATGTCGAAGGAATAGGCGTCCTTCATCAGGAATTCGCGGCCGCGCATCACGCCGAAGCGCGGCCGCTGCTCGTCGCGGAATTTCCACTGGATGTGGTAGAGGTTGAGCGGCAGGTTGCGGTAGGACTTGACGTAGGCGCGGAAGATCTCGGTGATCATTTCTTCGTTGGTCGGCCCGTACAGAAGCTCGCGCTTGTGCCGGTCGGCGATGCGCAGCATTTCCGGACCATAGGCGTCGTAGCGGCCGCTCTCGCGCCAGAGATCGGCGAGCTGCAGGGTCGGCATCAACAGTTCAAGCGCGCCGGCGCGGTCCTGCTCCTCGCGCACGATCTGCTCGATCTTCTTCAAGACCCGAAAGCCCAGCGGCAGCCACGCATAGATGCCGGCCGCTTCCTGCCGCATCATGCCGGCGCGCAGCATCAGCCGATGCGACACGATCTCCGCCTCTTTCGGATTCTCTTTCAGGATGGGCAGGAAGAACCGCGTTAGTCGCATAGAACAGGCCCTTGAGGGAATCGGACAGAAACGGTGCGGGAGCAGTGAAACCGGATCGGGTGCGAAAACACAAGGGAGAGCCTTAGAAAAAGCCGCTAAGTAACGGATTTTCTGCCATTTTCCGAATGCGCTTGATAGCCCCGATTAAGACACAAACGCGTCAGGTTCAACTCAAGGGCCAAAAAACCGGAATAGCCTATTGAGCCGGCACGTCGAAATCGTCCTCCAGCGTGATGGTGCGGAACGGCGCTACAGCATTGATCCGCATGTGCCAGCGGCCGGCCGACGGTAGTTGCACGTCATCGACATGCCAATAGCCGTCCGCCCCAAAGCTCGCCTTCCGCTCCAGTGGCGCCGTGCCCTGCCCTGGCGGGCTCAACACCAGCGTTGCTTCCTTCACGGCGAGCAGAGTGCCCTCGCCGGACATCAGTTGCAGCACAAAGTTGTCGGCGCCGACCGTGCCCGGCGAGATCAGCACCTGGAACATCGCCTTGTCGGAATGGATATGGATCCCGAGCGGCGTGGTCGCCGCCAGCGGCGAGCCGACCAGCGCGAGCACCGCGAACAACAGGTGCGAGGGCCTCCGCATCGCTCACATCTTCGTGTCAGAATGATCGGGCATCTACTTCATCTGCATCGAGCCACTGGGCGCGCCGGCCGGTCCCTGGGCGCCGACGCCCGCGACCTCGAAGGAGACCTGCACCGTGCCGGCCTTTTCGAACTGAAGCGTGATCGACAGCTTGTCGCCCTGCTTCAAGGGGCTCTTCAAGTCCATCATCATCAGATGATAGCCGCCCGGCGCGAGCTTGACGACCTTGCCGGGCTCGATCGCAAGCCCCTTGTCCAGCGGGCGCATCTTCATCACGCCGTCGTCCATCGACATTTCGTGGACCTGCACGCTGCCGGCGATGTCGGCCGAGCCACCGATCAATCGGTCCGGCGCGGTTCCCTTGTTCTCGATGGTGAGATAGCCGCCGCCGATTTTTGCCCCCTTCGGCGTGGCGCGGGTCCAGGCCTGCGTGATGACGAGATCGCCGGCCTTGACTTCTTCGGCGCGCGCAGGTGAGCGGAGCGACAATGCGAGCGCCGCAAATGCGATCGCGGCGAAGGTAATCTTACTGATATGCATGTGTTGGCTCCTGTTCTTGTCGTTATTTCACGAGATGAGCTGCGGGATGCAGCGTGCCGAGCACGCCGACCATGGCGAAGATCGATAGCCCCAGGGCAATCTCGATCCATGTATTGCGCGAGAGCGCGCGAAGCGCATCTTGCGGCGCGTCGTCGGAAGACAAGGCGAGCCGCGGCGTCAGGCAGAGCCGGTTGACCGCGGCGAACGCCAGCATCACCGCGAAGGCGGCAAGCTTGAGCATCAAGAGCTGTCCGTAGCCGGTCTCAACCAGTCCGCGGAACGAGCCGACCAGGATCCAGGTGTTGACGACCCCCGACAGGATCAGCCCCGCAACGCTGACAATGCCAAGCATTGAAAAGCGCCTGATCACGTCAAGTTCCAGCGAGGCCCAGCCCTTATGGCGCCGGGCCATGCCGAGCAAGAACGCGAGCGGCACCAGGCCACCGATCCAGGCTGAGGCGGCGGTCAGATGTAGCGCATCGCTGGCAAGATGCAGATAACCTAATGCGAAGGGCGTTGAGGCAGCATGTCCGGTCCAGGCGATCGAAGCAGCCAGCGACACCGCCGCCGCCAACGCAAGCCAGCGCCACAACGCCGAGCGTTCGAAGACGAGACAAATCGCCAGCACGACGGCGATTGCCAAGCGGACCTGCGCCACCAAACCAAATTGCGTCAAGTTGAGTACGTCGCGCAGCGCCCCCGACATCACCGCCTCGCCAAGACCCTCGTCGCTCAACGACATCGTCAGCAACAGCACCAACGCCAGCCCAGAGACGACGGCTACGGCGAGCGCGATCCAGGTGGTGGCGCGGAACTGCTTGTCGATAGGCGCGGCCGCCGCTGGCACCGCGCGCAACGCCGGCTCCGCGACAAAGTCGCGGAACACCAGGGCGCCGGCCGTGATCGCGGAGGCAGCGAAGTGCACCGTCCGCGTCACGATCATCGGGCCGTCAATCTCGGCCCCAAACCAGATCATCGATCTTTCCCGTAAAGCCTCACTGCCCGACCTGGAACGTGAAATTGCCGTCAGTCGTATGCGTGTCCACGGAAAGCACGCGCCAATTCACATGGTAGGTGCCGGTGCCGCCCGGACGCAGCGGGATCGACATCTGATTGCCGCTGACGCGGGCCTTTCCGCCATCGATGCGCTCACCGGCGGCGTTGGTCACGGTAATGCTGCTGAAGGCCGGCTCCAGCTTCTGGGTGAACCACAGCGTGACCTCGTGCGGCGGGCTCGCGACCTTGTTGCCGACACGCGGCTCGGCATGGTCGAGAAAGGCGTGCGCGCTGGCCTCGCCGGTTGCGAGCAGGAGCAGCAAGGGGACGATCGAAAGCAGGGATGAATGTCGCATGTTCATTACCTTGCAAAGGGGCTGGCGGGTTGAACGGAGCCGCCGAACAGCGGCTTGCCTATGCCATGCGGGTCGATGTCGTCGAGGTAGAGGTGCAGTTGCGCGATCACGCCGACGTTGCTGCCGCTTTGACGGTTGATCGGGATCAGTGCCTCAACGCCGACCTGAAAGGTGTTGCCAACCCAGATCACGCCCGGATTGATGGTGCCGGTGGTTAGTGTCCCCGACGTCAGCGTGTTGGCGACCGGCGTCTGCATGGTCGCCTCCACCAGCGGGATCAAGTGATTGATGAAATCCGGCAGGCCGAGATCGACCACGGCAGACTTCAGGTAGGGCATGCTGTACTGGATCGTCGCGCCCCAGTTCAGCACCCGCGGATTGAACTCGGTGTCAAAGGTTTGATTGCCGGTATCCGGATCGATGCCGAAGGTTGTGGTGAAGTTTCTCTCAGGGATCGCATAGCCGACCTGGCCGGTGATCGCGACGGGCCTGATCCAGGACAGCGTATCGGGAAGATCGCCGAGCCCTTTGCCGAAATAGATATTCGGCACGTATGTGTTGAAGGCCTCCGCCCCGACATTGGCTGCACCCGTGCCGCCCCACTCGACGCTGAGCCCGACCGACATCACGAACTCATGTTCGGCGTTCTTGAAGACCCTGTATTTGAACGTGGTGTCGAGGTTCTGGAATCCGTTGGCGCCCGCGACCGTTGGATCCATCGGGCCAAGGAAGGTATAAGTCGAGCCGAACGATATCGCGAAATCTTCGGTGATCCGTTTGCTGAACTCTGCGGATATATCGCGCTGCCGCACTGGCGGGACGTCGCCAGTGTTGAAGTTGTCGACGGTTGGAAGCGACAGCTCGTCGTTGACGCCGGGATCGTCGATAGTGAGCGTGGCCGGAAAGAAGCGATTGCCGACGATCTCGTGGGCGATGCTTTCGGTGAGAGGAACGAGCGCGATAACGAGTCCGGACAAACTCGCGCGCAAGAGACGGGTAGACATGGAAATCTCCGCAACTGACAGAATGTGAATGGATCGGCAGCCGGCGGCCGCAGGCGTCACATCGACAGCGGAGGAGCGCGGGCCTTCGCGTTGGAGCCGGTTCGGAAAACCGAAAGGCCGAGCGCCTGGTCACGCCAGACCAGGCGTGCGGCATGGCGGTAGGGTGTCGCGAGCGTCGGCACCTGCGGCGTGTCGGCCGATGCGCCCGCATGCAGAACACAACAGATCGCGCAGGCGCCGTCATGGGCGCGATGCTCGCCACCCTGATCACCCTCCTGCTGGCCGGAGGCGGCTCCACTATCATGACAGATGGCAGCCAAGCCAAACGGGTCGGAAGCGGTGATCGCGGCGGCCCAGCACGCGCCGATCGGTGCCAGAACCTGCACCATCAGCGCGATCAGGACGATCGGAAGGAATTTTTGTAGGTGCCGCCGCATTTTGAGAATCTGCTTAAGCCGGTTGATCTAACTAATCACCGTGGGAACGCCGAGTCGAGATTGCTCACCCCGGCGCGGAGCCCAACAGGCAGGCAACGCAATATTTATTTGCTGTGTTGCGGGAGATCGCCCTCGATGGCGAAGATTCTGGGGACCACGTTCGCGCTTTGTTTCTCTACCTGGATACCACCGATGAGCATACGGGTGCAACGCCAATGAATAATTTCCAATCATCTCGAAAATTGCCCGAAGTTTGAACAAACGTTGCCGAAATTGATGACAAGACAATCGAGATGGTCTACCAATATCCGCTCAGGCTAGGCGCAACTCGTGGTCCAAGTCTGGTGGTCCAAGTCTCGGGAGGAGCCCTGGCGCGCACAAGCAGCGTCGCCCCGCCAATTAAGATCAAATCAAAATCGCGGGACAAATAGGGTCGACACAATTTCTCGAGCAGGGCTCACCGCCCTGCTCTTTTTTCTTTTTCGCGCTAGCTCTTCGTTCGCGCTTCCCATGATGAACCCCGTCGAACGCAGCTTCGAACTTGCCGCCGAGCGCTGCTCGGATCTGACGCCGCTAGTCTATCAGCGGCTGCATCTTGCGCATCCGGAGACACGAGCGATGTTTCGCAGCGAAGGCTCAGAGCTCGTCAAGGGTTCGATGCTGGCGCTGACGATCGAGGCGATCCTGGACTTTGCCGGCGAGAGAACCGGAAAATTTCGCATGATCGAATGCGAGCTGGCCTCACATGGCGCCTACGGAACGCCGCGCGACTTGTTCGCGTCGTTCTTCGGCGTCATCGCAGAGACCTTGCGTGAGGTGCTTGGAGGCGACTGGTCGCAGGAAATCGATGACGCGTGGCAAAAGCTGCTTCGGGAGATCGAAGGCGTCATTGCTCGAGGCGACGCCTGAACGGTATCGTTTGGGGCTCGATCGGCACCGTTGTTTCAAATCGCTATTCCGTGGTGCGAGCGCGCCTAGCGGGAACAGCCTCTTTGTGAGACACTGATCCTCCACCGCGGCGCGCCTAATGCGCCCTGCGGCAAAAGAACAGTAACACATAGGGAGCGAGCGATGTCCGGAACTGACAATTCCTCAACGACCAGACGCGATCTTCTTGCTGCGGCGACCGCGGGCGCAGCCACCACGTTGCTGGGCGGATTGGGCGTGAGCCCAGCGATGGCCGCGGAAATGGGACGTTCGGAGAAACCGCTGAAGGCCGCGTTCTCCAATGCGGGCTTGCAGGCGACCTGGTGCGCCCAGGGCAAGCAGGCCGCCGAATGGTGGGGCAAATTGTTCAATGTCGAGGTCACCTGGTTTGACGGCCAGCTTGACGCCGTCAAGCAGCGCGCCGCCATCGACAACATGGCCTCGCAGAAATGGGACTTTGTCGCCATCCAGGCGTTCGGTATCGGCACGCTGACGCAGCCGGTGCAGAAGATGATCGATGCCGGCATTCCCGTCATCGACATGGATACGCTGATCGCGCCGCTCGACCAGATCAACGTGCATTCGTTCCTCGCGCCCGACAACGAATTCATGGGCGCCTCGGTGACGCAGGCGCTGGCCAACGCCATCGGCGGCAAAGGCAAGGTGATCATGACCCAGGGCGCGCTCGGCCATACCGGCGCGCAAGGCCGTGCCAAGGGTTTTGAATCGGTCATCAAGCAGTATCCGAACATCGAGGTCCTCGACACCCAGCCGGCGGATTGGGACGTGTCGAAGACGGCGCGGCTGTGGGAGACCTATCTCACCAAATATCCGCAGATCGACGCGGCCTTCTTCCACAATGACGACATGGCGCTCGCCGCCTACAACATCATGAAGGCGCACAACCGCACCAACATTCTGATCGGCGGAGTTGACGCCATGCCGCCGGCGATCCAGGCGGTGAGCGAAGGCCGCATGTTTGCAACCGTCCGCAATCCGTCCTGCCGCATCCATGGCGGCGCGATCGTGGCGGGCGTCGCCGCGCTCGCGATGGGCGAAAAGAGTGGAAAGGAAATCCCGAAGAGCGTCGTGACGGATGGTCCGGTCGTCACCAAAGCCAACGCCGCCGGCATGCAGTGGATGGAGAACCATTTCCTGATCTGATCCTTCGATGCCGCAAGGCCGATCGCCCATTCTGGAACTGAAAGAGATCACAAAGGCCTTCGGCGGTGTCGAGGCCCTGCGCGGGGTCGACTTCGCGCTCTCCGCCGGCGAGATCCATGGTCTCGTCGGCGAGAACGGCGCGGGGAAGAGCACGCTGATGAAGATTATCGCCGGCGTGCATGCCGAGTTCTCGGGCCGTTTCATATTGGACGGGAAGGAGACGCGTTTCCGGTCGACGCGCGACGCGCATGCGGCCGGCATCGCGATGGTTCATCAGGAGCTCAGTGTCGCGCCCGATCTGTCGGTCGCCGAAAATGTGTTTCTAGGCAGCCAGCCGACCAATCGTTTCGGCCTCGTGCAATGGCGGCGCATGGCCCGCGAAGCCGGTGAGCAACTCGCCAGGTTTGGCATCGATGTCGATCCGCTGTCGCGGCTCGGCGACCTTCCGATCGGGCTGCAGCAGCTGATCGAGATCGCCCGTGTCCTGTTCTCGGGCGCTCGCATCATCATCTTGGATGAGCCGACCTCGGCGCTGTCGCCGCCGGAGGTCGAGCGCCTGTTTTCGACCTTGCGACGGCTGCGCGAGGCGGGCACCGCTATCGTATTCATCTCCCACTTCATCGAGGACATCCTGCGCGTCTCGGACGAGGTGACCGTTTTCCGCAACGGCCGGAAGGTCATGGAGACGCAGGCCACAGCCACCAGCAAAGCTGCCTTGATCGAGGCAATGATCGGCAAGGGCCGCGAGGCGCTGGAGGAGACCTACGCACACGACATAGCGCTTCCCGCGCGAAGCGAGCGGCCGGTGGTGCTGGAGGCGAACGAGCTTTCCCTCACCCGCAGTCTCCGCGACGTCTCGTTCAAGGCGCGCGCCGGCGAGGTCCTCGGCATCTACGGCTTCATGGGCTGCGGACAGCTCGAGCTGGCACGCATCCTGTTCGGCAAGCTCAGGCCCGACCGCGGCACGCTCGTGGTGGCGGGCGACGAAAAAGCCTTCCACAGCACAGCCGACGCGCGGCACGCCGGTATCGCCTTTGTTCCGGAGAGCCGCCGCGCTATGCTGTTCCACCAGGAGCCGGTCTACAAGAACATCTCGATCAGCATCCTGGATCGGATTTCGTCGCTGTTTCTCAAGCCGGCCCACGAACGCGTCATCGCCGAGAGGCAGGTCGAGCAATTGCAAATCAGGCCGGCGGCGGTCGAACTCGACCTCGGCATGCTCTCAGGCGGCAACCAGCAGAAGGTGGCGCTGGCGAAGTGGCTCAGTTACCCGCCGCGCCTGCTGGTATTATGCGAGCCGACGCGCGGCATGGATGTCGGCGCCAAGAACGACGTCATCCATATCATCCGCGGTCTGCGCGAGCGCGGACTTGCCATCATCGTGCTTTCGACCGAGCCTGAGACCGTTCTGTCGCTCGCCGACCGCATCATCGTGCTGAAGCGCGGCACCGTGGTGCGCGAGTTCGCCAACGAGACGATCAGCAAGGACCGGCTGTTGGAAGCGGCATGAGGAGATCGACATGGCGTCCGGTGAAGGCGTAACGGCTTCAGCAACGGGTCCGAAACGGCAGCCGCGAAAGCTCGCCGCCATGCTGCGCTCCCAGATGCGCAACATCGCCCCGTTCCTGACACTGATCTGCCTATCCGCCTTCTTTGCGGTGGCGAGCCCCTCCTTTGCGACGCTCGACAATGTCGGCAATATCCTGACCCAGGTTTCGGTCACCGGCATCATCGCCGTCGGGCTCACCTTCGTTATCCTGTGCGCCGAGATCGACCTTTCGATCGCCAGCATCGCCAACGTCACCGGTATCGCGGTTGCCTATTTCACCCAGCAGGAATCCTACGTGAACATCGCCAATATCCCGCTGCCCGGTTGGGCCGCGATCCTGCTGGCGCTGTTGCTCTGTGCTCTGCTCGGCCTCGTCAACGCGCTCGGGCTGACCATCATCGGCATCCCCTCCTTCATCATGACGCTTGCGATGATGCAGATCGCAGCCGGCATATCGGCGCTCCTGGTGCGCGGGCAGATCGCCTACAAGGTGCCGGACCTCATCACAACGCTCGGCTCGTCGTCGATCGGCGGCATTCCCTGGATCGTGATCGTCGCCGCGCTGATGCTGCTTGGCGGCCACCTTGTGCTCACCTATACGCGGTTTGGCCGCTACGTTTACATGGTCGGGGGAAACCGCGAGGCCGCGGAATATTCCGGCCTCAATGTCAGCCTGATCCTCGGCAGCGTCATGGTCATCGCGGCGGTTTGCTCCGGGATCGGCGGCATGCTGGGCGTCGCCCATTTCGGCAGCGCCCAGCAGAATGAGTTCGACACCTACCTGCTCAATTCGATCGCCGCCGTCGTGGTCGGCGGCACTAGCCTGTTCGGCGGCCGCGGCGGCATCGGCAATACCATCGTCGGCTTGTTCGTGCTCGGCGTCCTCAACAACGGGCTCGATCACGTCAACATCGACAGCTTCCTGAAGATATTGATCCGCGGCCTCATTCTACTCGCAGCCCTCGTGATCAACGTCTATGCGCAGAGATTGCGGGCCAGGGCGGTTGAGTAGCTCCTTCCCTCACGGAAGATCGGGCTGCCAATCGCGCAACTCCCGCGCCGCCTTTGTGACGGCACGAATGGTGCCGAACGACAGAGTATCGACCAGCATCGCGCGGGCGAGCCGCAGGCTTCGCGCCTCGCAGATCGCCCGAAGGCGCGTATCCTCGATCCACTCGAAATCGATATTGTGGGCAAGGCCGAGGATGCGGCGGATGATCTTCGCTCCCGCAAATCCGACCATGTCCTGGAACAGACGCGCCATATAGGCCTGCCGCTCCCCCTCAAGCCGTGCCGCGCCGGCCTCGCCCATGAATAGCGTTGCGGGATAGGCGTCGCCCTGCGCCTCCGCGCGCCAGAGCTCGACGAATTTGCGGGAAAACTCGCCCCATACGCTTTCGATCGTCTCCGCCACCCATGCTTCAAACGCGCGTCGCTCGCCGGGCGAACGTTCATGTCCGGCGGAGGCCAGATAGGCCATGATCAGGTTGCCGATCACCGCGCCGAGATCGAAGCCCATCGGCCCGTAAAACGCGAACTCCGGATCGATCATCCGCGTCTCGCTCTCGGTCACCATGATCGATCCGGTATGGAGGTCACCGTGAATCAGCGCTTCCGGGGAGCCCAAGAATTTGAGCTTGAGCCGCGAGATGACGACATGCGCGTCCATGTCCTCGCGGAAGCGAGCGGCCGTGGCGTCGAGCCAGGGCGAAGTCCAGCGGTTCTGCTCGGCTTCGCGATAGGGATCGGTAAAGATCAGATCCTCGGTGATCTTGCACAGCGCGTGGTTGCCGGCGAAAGCGGCGATGCCGTCTTTCTTCTGCGCGGCCCGGACCGCGAGGTCGGACGTGAAGAACAGCGTCTGCGCCAGAAACGTTGTGATGTCCTCGACGAAACGCGGATAACAAATCCCGGAAATGAGCCCCTTGCGCATGATGATATGCGGCTCCAGCAGCTCCATCGCGATCAGCGCGAGCGCCTCATCGTGATGCAGCACCGCCGGCACCAGGCCGGGCGCCAGCCGGGCCTGCAGCGTCAGCGCCTGATGTTCGTAATGCGAGCGCGACAGCGGCAGCGGCCAGCTCTCGCCGACAAGGCGCACATAAGGCAGCGCCTGCTTGACGGCAATTCCGCCGCTCGTCCCCCTGACGATGAACACAAGATTGAGGTTGCCATCACCGACCTCGCTGGTCGACCAGGCCGCGGGCGATCCTCCGAGTTGCGCGGAGACCGCAGGAAGCTGCGCGAGGTAATCGCGCAGATCCGCCTCTCGCAAAATCCGGTATTCGTCCTGCCGTGGAGCACCCAATGGTTGCTGCTGTGAGGTCATTGGCGGTTGCCTCCTGTGCAGTCGAAGGGTGACAGTCCTAATCCCGATCGAGGAAATTCGATCCGATATCCGCTTTCTTCTTGATCGGATCGTAGTCGCAATAGACGCCGTCGGCGAGGAGCGTATAGCTGGCGACCACCGTGTATTTGTCGAGCTTGACCGAATTCAACCCGACGATCGAGGTGCTCTTGCCGTCGTTCCATTTGAACGGCGTCGAACTTGGCGCTTTTTCGCAGACCGTAACCGCTTCGGCGAACACGTAGCCTTCGACAAAGGCTTTCATGGTGCGGACCTGAACGGCCAATTTCCAGTCGATGTAGAACGCCGCCCCAAGCCCCGCGATCAGCAAAACGAACAGCGCAATCGCTACCCTCTGAAATGTCATTTTCTCGCTAGCTCCGTTTTTTTAACGCTAGAACTACATCCCCATCAGCTTCGATAGCCGATCGACGGAGAGGTAACCGGCATTATAGGCAAACAGGGAAACCGCGAAAATCACCGCCGAAATGACGGTAGTCCAGATCAGCTTGCGGCCCATCCCGGTCGCGATCGGCGCGCCGGGATCGGTGCCCGGCGGGCCGCCGCCATCTTCGTGTTGGCTGCGCACACCGAATGGCAAGGTCAGGAACAACGAGATCCACCAGATGACGAAGTAGATCGCGAACCATGTCGAGAGGGTGTAGGCCATCTAGCTCTGCTCGATCTCGACCAGCGCGCCGGAAAAGTCCTTCGGGTGCAGGAACAGGACCGGCTTGCCATGCGCGCCGATTTTCGGATTACCGTCCCCGAGCACGCGTGCGCCTTCCTTGATCAGGATGTTGCGCGAGGCGATGATGTCGGACACCTCGTAGCAGACGTGATGGATGCCGCCATCGGTGTTGCGCTCGAGAAACTTTGCGATCGGGGACTCCTCGCCGAGCGGCTGGATGAATTCGATCTTGGTGTTGGGCAGCGTCACGAATACGGTGATGACGCCATGCTCGGGCAGCGGCACGGCCTTTGAAATCTCGGCGCCGAACGCGGCACCATAGATTTTGGCGGCCTTCTCGGCGTCCTTGACCGCGATCGCGACATGATTGAGCCGGCCCAGCATCCTCGCCTCCTCCTTGATTTTTTGCGGGTACCAGTCGCAAGACTGCGGTGCCCGTTTCTACAGAACGCGCGCTAGACTTGTAGAACGTGAACCAGGCAGAGCGGCTTCTTGCCCCAATGCTCGTTCAAGATCGACCGTACCGCCCGGCGCACCAATTCCGCGAGCGCATCCGGATCGCGCCGCCGCGCCCGCGGCAGGCCCTCCACCGTGGAGACCACCACATCGAACACGATATCGTCGAACTCCTCGCCGGCCCTATTCTTCTCGGGGATGCCGACAAGATCAACCTCGGGGTCGTCGACCAACTCGCCCTTTTCGGTCATCGCGATCGCCACGAAGACGCAACCGGCAAACGCCATCCGCCGCCGTTCCACCACCGCCCGCGACTTGGCGTCCTCCAGGATCGTGCCATCCTTGTAGAGTCTGCCTGAGGGCAGCTCGCCGATGATGCCGGGGTCGCCGGGCCCGAGCTTGACCAGGTCGCCGTTGCGGCAGGTCACGACTTTCGGCACGCCTGCGGCGCAGGCCAGCCGTGCATGCTCGAACAGGTGCAGCGGCTCGCCGTGAACCGGGATCAGAAGCTGCGGGCGGGTCCAGGCGATCATGTCGCGCAGCTCGTCGCGGCGCGGATGGCCGGACACGTGCACGAGATGGGTGCGATCGGTGATGACCTCGACGCCCTGCGTCACCAGGCCATTGATGATGGCGCCCACCGCCTTCTCGTTGCCGGGGATGGTACGCGAGGAAAAGATCACGCAGTCGCCCTTGTTCAGCGTGACCTGCGGATGGTCGTTATTGGCGATCCGCGCCAGCGCCGCGCGCGGCTCGCCCTGGCTTCCGGTGCACAGCGCCAGCACCTTGTTCGGCGGGAAATGGCCGTAGAGATCGGCCCCGCGGAAATTCTGCACGCCGTCAAGATAGCCGGTCTCGCGCGCCACCTGGACCACGCGCTCCATGGCGCGCCCGACCACGACGACTTCACGGTCGGCGGCCTTGGCGGCGTTCGCAACCGCTTTCAGGCGCGCGACGTTGGAGGCGAACGTCGTGACCGCGACGCGGCCTTTGGCGCCTTTCACGAGCTCAACGATCGTCTTCGCCACTTCGGCTTCCGAAGGCGAGCGCCCCTCGCGCACCGCGTTGGTGGAGTCGCCGATCAGCGCCAACAGGCCGGCATCGCCCAGTTCGCGCAGCCGCCGCTCGTCGGTCGGTTTACCGATGATCGGCGTCGGATCGATCTTCCAGTCCCCGGTGTGCAGCACGGTGCCGGCCTCGGTGTGGATCGCCAGCGCATGCGATTCCGGAATCGAATGCGCGACCGGAATGAACTCGACATTGAACGGTCCGATATCGATACGCCCGCCCGACGGCACCACCGTAACCGGGATTTTCGGCGGGTTACGCTCGGCCTCGCATTTGGCCTCGAACAACGCCGCGCTGAACTTGGTCGCATAGACGGGGCATTTCAGTTTCGGCCAGAGATCGATGATGGCGCCGAAATGATCTTCGTGGGCGTGAGTCAGCACCAGGCCAAGCAGGTTTTTCCGCTCCTTTTCGAGGAAGCGGATATCGGGCATGATCAGGTCGATGCCGGGCAGGTGCTCCTCATCACCGAAGGAGACGCCGAGATCGATCGCAAGCCAGGATCGCTGATGGCGGTCGCCGAGGCCGTAGATCGACAGGTTCATGCCGATCTCGCCAACACCGCCGAGCGGGGCAAAGCTCAGTTCCTCCGGCCGCGCCATCAGGTAGCCCTCATCGAGGCCGCCGAGCCGAAATAGACGTCGCCCGCGCTAACCGGCACGAGTTTGCCTCCAGAGGTCCGGACGATCATGCAGCCCTGTTCGTCGATGGTGTCAAACGTGCCCTCGATTGCCGCGCCGCCGGATTTGATCGCAACCATTTGTCCGAGACCGGTCGCCCGCTCAAGCCATAACTTGCGGATTTCCGCAAAGCCACGGCCGTCGTCCCACATATGGCGGAACTCGGCCCAGCTGTCCGAGAGCGCCGCAAACAAGTCCTCCGCGCGCGCATCGATCCCCAGTACCTTCAGCGAGGTCGCCGGAGTCGGCGTCCCCTCCGGTGCTGCGACGACGTTGGTGCCGATCCCGACCACGACCGCGAGGTGACCGTCGACCACCTCAGCTTCCAGCAGGATGCCGGCGAGCTTTTTCCTGCCGGCAAGCACATCATTGGGCCACTTCAGCGAAAAGTTCAGGTCATCCGAACCTGCCGACCGCAGCGCGACCTCGATGCTGAGCTTGCGCAGCGAAGCCTCGAGCGCGAGCCCTGCGGCAAAGCCAAGGGTCGCTGCGACCGCCGGCGTGATGTCCATGACTTCGAGGATGCTGCTCGCAAGATTGCCGCGCGGCGCGATCCAGGGCCGGTGTCGCCGCCCGCGTCCCGCCGTCTGCTCGGAGGTCACGAACCACATCGGGCCACGCTCGCCGTCGCGGGCAAGCGCCATAGCCTCCGCGTTGGTCGAGCCGATTTGGTCGAAGGCAGCTAAGCGGTAACCTGCGGATGCGGCGCGCGGTCCGAGCGTGAAGGGCATCTAAAACAGCGACTTCGCCGCGGCGCTGGCCATGCTGACCAGCGGGCCCGGATAGGCGAAGAAAAAGATGTTGAAGAGGCCGGCGATCGCCAGCACCGTGCGCAGTTCCACGCGCACGGGATCGAGCTTGGCGAGCGGCTCGTCGAAATACATCACCTTGACGATGAGGAGATAGTAGTAGGCGCCGACGACGCTCGTGAGCACGCCGATCACCGAGAGCGTGAATAGCCCCGCCTTGATCGCGGCGACGAACACGTAGAATTTGGCAAAGAAACCCGCCAGCGGCGGAATACCGGCGAGCGAGAACAAGAGCATTGCAAAGAAGAAGGCGAGCAGCGGGTTGGTGCGCGAGAGCCCTGCGAAATCGCTGATCAATTCGAAGTTCTGGCCATTGCGCTTGATAGCCAGGATGACCGCGAAGGAGCCGAGCGTCATCGCGACATAGATTGCGATATAGACCAGCACGCCCTGCGCGCCCTCGGCCGTGCCTGCCGCGAGCCCGACCAGTGCAAAGCCCATATGGCCGATCGAGGAGTAGGCCATTAGCCGCTTGATATTTCTCTGTCCGATCGCGGCGAACGATCCCAATGCCATCGAGGCGATCGCCACGAACACGACGATCTGCTGCCATTGCGTGACGATGCCGGGAAATGCGGTGAGCGTGACGCGGGTGAACACCGCAAGCGCCGCGACCTTGGGCGCCGAGGCGAAGAAGGCGGTCACCGGCGTCGGCGCGCCCTCATAGACGTCGGGTGTCCACATGTGGAACGGCACCGCGGAAACCTTGAAGCACAGCCCCGCCAGCAGGAACACGATGCCAAACATGATGCCGACGCTGCCGGTCTTCACCTCGACGGCGATACCAGCGAAACTGACGGTGCCGGTGAAGCCATAGATCAGCGAAGCGCCGTACAGCAGCATGCCCGAGGACAGCGCGCCCAGCACGAAATATTTCAGGCCGGCTTCGGTCGATTTCGCATTGTCGCGGTTAGAGGCGGCGACCACGTAGAGCGCGAGCGACATCAGCTCAAGCCCGAGATAGAGCGCGATCAGGTCGCCGGCCGAGATCAGCACCATCATGCCGAGGGTGGAGAGCAGCACCAGGATCGAATATTCGAAGATGTGCCGTGACGGATTGGACAAATACTCCGTCGACAACAGCAGCGTCGCGACCGAGCCGATCAGGGCCAGGATCTTCAGGAAGCGCGCGAAATCGTCGACGATGAAGCCGCCGCCGAAGGTGACGAGCTTGCCGCCCGGCAACAGCAATTCCAGCACGCCGGTCAGGACCAGGAGGCACACCGCCAGCGCATTGACCAGCCGCGTCGTGTCCTGCCCACGATAGGCGCCCAGCATCAACAGCACCATGGCGCCGACAGCCAGCACCAGTTCCGGCAACACCGGCTGCAGCTGATAACCCGCGGTCTCAAACCCCATTTGCGCGTTTCCTAACCTATTAGGATCTCGATCCTGATCTTCATCAGAACCGAGATCCCAATCTCTTTTTGACGCATTTTCTTCACGCGAACCGGTCCCCACTTCGCTCGAAAACGCTCGGTCATGGCAGCAGCGCTGCGGCCTTCACGGCCGTTATCGCGGTGGTGTAATTGTTGACGAGTTGCTGCACGGACGCCGCCGACATGTCGAGCACCGGCTTCGGATAGACCCCGAACAGGATGGTCAGCGCCACCAGCGGGAACAGGATCAGGCATTCCCGGAACGTCATGTCCTTGATCGTCATCAGCGACGGCTTGACCAGCGCCCCGAAGATGATCTTCCGGTAGAGCCACAGTGCATAGGCCGCCGACAGGATCACGCCGGTGGTTGCAAAGACCGTGGTCGGGATCGAAACCCTGAAGGTACCGATCAGCGTCATGAACTCGCCGACGAAGCCGCTGGTACCGGGCAAGCCGATATTGGCCATGGTGAAGACCATGAACACCAGCGCGTACAGCGGCATCCGGTTGACCAGGCCGCCATAGGCGGCGATTTCGCGGGTATGCATGCGGTCGTAGACGATGCCGACGCAGAGGAACAGCGCACCGGAGACGATGCCGTGCGAGATCATCTGGAACACGCCGCCGGCAACGCCCTGGATAGTGCCGGCGAAGATACCCATGGTGACGAAGCCCATGTGCGCGACGGAGGAATAGGCAATCAGCTTCTTCATGTCCTCCTGCATCAGCGCCACCAGCGAGGTGTAGATGATGGCGATCACCGACAGCGAGTAGATCAGCGGCGCGAAATCATGCGACGCCAGCGGGAACATCGGCAGCGAGAAGCGCAGGAAGCCGTAGCCGCCCATCTTCAACAGGATCGCGGCCAGGATCACCGAACCCGCGGTCGGCGCTTCCACATGCGCATCCGGCAGCCAGGTATGCACCGGCCACATCGGCATCTTCACCGCGAACGAAGCGAGGAACGCAAACCACGCCCAGGTCTGCAGGGAACGCGGCACGGCGGTGTGCATCAAGGTCGGGATGTCGGTGGTGGCGCCGTTCCAGTACAGCGCCATGATCGCGAGCAGCATTAGGACCGAGCCGAGCAGCGTATAGAGGAAGAACTTGAAGGAGGCATAGACCCGGCGCGGGCCGCCCCACACGCCGATGATCAAAAACATCGGGATCAGGCCGCCCTCGAAGAACAGGTAGAACAGCACGAGGTCGAGCGCGGAAAAAGTGCCGACCATCAGCGTTTCCAGGATCAAGAACGCCATCATGTATTCGCGCACGCGCATCGTGATCGATTTCCAGCTCGCGATGATGCAGATTGGCATTAGCGCGGTGGTCAGGATCACGAACGGCAGCGAAACGCCGTCAACGCCCATGTGGTACGTAATGCCGCTCGCAAGCCACGACGTCTTTTCGACGAACTGGAAGTCGGGCTGCGAGGCGTCGAAGCGCGCCACCAGGATCAACGACACCGCGAAGGTGATCAGCGTGGTCCACAGCGCAATCCAGCGTGCGTTGCGATTCGCAGCCTCGTCGCTGCCCCACGCAAACAAATACACCAACAGCGCGCCGACCGACGGCAGGAAGGTTGCGACCGAGAGAATGGGCCAGGTTGTCATTTACTGGCCCCCGAAGCCGAACATGAACCAGGTGATCAAACCGGCGACGCCGATCAGCATCGCGAACGCGTAATGGTAGAGATAGCCGGTCTGGATTTTCACGACGTTGCGGGTGATGTCGAGCACCCACGCCGACACGCCGTCCGGGCCGAAGCCGTCGATGATATAGCCGTCGCCGAACTTCCAAAGGAAGCGCCCGATCCATTTCGCCGGACGCACGAAGATGAGGTCGTAGAGCTCGTCGAAATACCACTTGTTGAGCAGGAATTCGTAGAGCATCGGCTGCTGGTTGGCGAGTTCCTCCGGCAGATACGGCCGGCGGATATAGAACAAGTAAGAGACCGCAAGGCCGAGCACCATCATCACAGTGGGCAAATAGCCCAATAGGGCCGGCATGTGCTCCATGTCTTCGAGGATGTGCGGGTTCATCTTCACCGAATTGCCGAAGAAC
Source organism: uncultured Alphaproteobacteria bacterium (assembly GCA_963822795.1). Lineage (GTDB taxonomy): Bacteria > Pseudomonadota > Alphaproteobacteria > Rhizobiales > Xanthobacteraceae > Bradyrhizobium. The sequence goes on along the minus strand of CAWGJM010000035.1, from coordinate 169,674 downwards.
TCTCCGACACCATGACCGACGAACAATTCCCGAAACGGCAGACCGGAAAAAATCGACCCCGCAGCGAGCACGCCGATCGGCACCAGCATCCATAACGGGCTCTCATGCGCCGCCTCATAGTGCTCCTGATCGTGCGGTTCGCCAAAGAAGGTCTTGAAGATCAGGCGCCAGGAATAGAACGAGGTGAGGCCGGCTGCCGCGACCGTCAGGATATAGGCATAAGTGGAAAACGGGTTTTGCGAGGCATAGGCTGACTCGATGATCGCGTCCTTTGAGAAATAACCCGCGAAGAGAGGAAAACCGGTCAGTGCAAGTGTTCCGATGCACATCACGGCAAAAGTGTAGGGAATCTTGCGCCACAGCCCGCCCATGTTGCGGATGTCCTGCTCGTGATGCATCGCGTAGATCACCGAGCCCGAGCCCAGGAACAACAGCGCCTTGAAGAAGGCGTGGGTGAAGAGGTGGTACATACCGACCGAATAGGCCCCCGCCCCCATCGCCACGAACATGTAGCCGAGCTGCGAGCAGGTCGAATAGGCGACAATGCGCTTGATGTCGTTCTGCACCAGACCCACGGTCGCCGCGAAGAAGGCCGTGGTCGCGCCGATGAACATCACCACGGCTTGCGCATTCGGCGCGAGCTCAAACAACGGCGACAGCCGCGCCACCATGAAGACGCCCGCGGTCACCATGGTCGCGGCGTGGATCAGGGCCGAAACCGGGGTCGGGCCTTCCATGGCGTCGGGTAACCAGGTGTGTAGTAGGAACTGGGCCGACTTGCCCATCGCACCCATGAACAGCAGGAGGCAGGTCAGCGTCAGCGCATCAGGATGCCAGCCAAAGAAATCGATGGTCTTGCCGGCGAGCTTTGGCGCGGCGCCGAAAATCGTCTCGAAATCGGTCGAGCCAATCAGCGCGAAGATTGCGAAAATGCCAAGCGCGAAGCCGAAATCGCCGACGCGGTTGACGATGAAAGCCTTGATCGCCGCGGCATTCGCCGACGGCTTCTGGTACCAGAAGCCGATCAACAGATAGCTGGCAAGACCGACGCCCTCCCAGCCGAAGAACAGCTGCACCAGGTTGTCCGCCGTCACCAGCATCAGCATCGCGAATGTGAACAGCGACAGATAGCTGAAGAACCGCGGCCGGTACGGATCCTCGTCCATGTAGCCGATCGAATAGAGGTGCACGAGCGAGGAGACGGTGTTGACCACGACCAGCATGACCGCGGTCAGCGTGTCGACCCGCAGCGACCACGAAACCTGCAGGTCGCCGGAGGTGATCCAGGGAAACAATTCGATCCGCGCATCGTGATGCATGAAGCCGACGTCGACCAGCGTCAACCAGGACAGCGCGGCCGAAACGAACAACAGGCCGGTCGTGATCAGTTCAGCCGCGCGCGATCCGGCCGCCGGCGGCTCGGCGGCATGATGATCATCGTGACCGTGGCCATCCGCATCATCGTCATGAGCATCCAATGAATGAGCATCGGCGCCGTGCGCATCGTCATGATGCTCCACAGTGTCGCCGCTCGGGTTGCGCGCATGCGCCCCGAAAATCGAGATCAGGCCAGCGAGAATAGCGCCCAGCAACGGCAGAAAAACGATTGCCTGAATCATGGCTGGGTTAACCCTTCATCAGATTGACGTCTTCAACCGCGATCGAACCGCGGTTGCGGTAGTACACGACCAGCACGGCAAGACCGATCGCCGTTTCCGCCGCAGCCACTGTGAGCACCAGCAGCGCAAACACCTGGCCAACGATATCGCCGAGGAAAGTCGAGAACGCCACCAGGTTGACGTTGACCGCGAGCAGGATCAGCTCGATAGACATCAATATCACGATGATGTTCTTGCGGTTGAGGAAGATGCCGAGAATGCCGAGCGTGAACAAGATCGCGCCGACCGCCAGATAGTGTCCGAGCCCGATCGTCATTGCACCCACTCCGCCGCGTCGGCGTCCTGCAGCCCCTGGCCGACGGCCACCTTGCGCACGGTCATGGCAAGCTCGGGCGTGCGCGCATTCTGCACGTTGATATCCTGCCGTTTGACGTTCGCCTTGTGGCGCAGCGTCAGCATGATAGCGCCGATCATCGCGACCAGGAGCACCATGCCCGCAAGCTCGAAGTACTCGATGTATTTGGTATAGAGCACAAGGCCGAGCGCTTCCGTGTTGCTGACATTGGCGGGGATCGCGGCCGTGATCGATTTGGCCGTACCGGGATTGATGACCCAGACGCCGACCGTGAGCAGCAGCTCGAACAGGAAGATGCCGCCGACCACGACGCCGATCGGCAGATATTCCAGAAAGCCCTCGCGCAATTCGGCGAAGTCGACGTCCAGCATCATGATCACGAACAGGAACAGCGTCGCGACTGCTCCGACGTATACGAAAATGAGAACCATCCCCAGAAATTCCGCGCCCATCAGCACGAACAGACCGGAGGCGTTGACGAAGGCCAGGATCAGAAACAGCACCGAATGCACGGGATTGCGCGACACAATCACCATCACCGCTGATGCGACGCAGACGGCCGCAAACAGATAGAAGAACAGCGCGGGAAGGATCATATCCTCACCTCACCGATACGGCGCGTCGAGTTCGATGGATTTTGCAAGCTCGCGCTCCCAGCGGTCGCCATTGGCGAGAAGTTTCGCCTTGTCATAATAAAGTTCCTCGCGCGTCTCGGCCGCGAATTCGAAATTCGGCCCCTCGACGATGGCGTCCACCGGGCAGGCCTCCTGGCACAGCCCGCAATAGATGCACTTCACCATGTCGATGTCGTAGCGCACGGTGCGGCGGGTGCCGTCGTTGCGGCGCGGGCCGGCCTCGATGGTGATGGCCTGCGCCGGGCAGATCGCCTCGCACAGCTTGCAGGCGATGCAGCGCTCTTCGCCATTGGGATAGCGGCGCAACGCGTGCTCGCCGCGGAAACGTGGCGAGATCGGCCCCTTCTCGAACGGATAATTCAGCGTCGGCTTCGGCTGGAAGAAATAACGCATGGCGAGAAAGAATGCCGAAACGAATTCGGACAGCAGCAGCGAACGGGCGGTAGCGTTGACATTGATACTCATGGCGACCTCACTTCGGCGCGATGTCGGCGAAATGCAGCACGCCGGCGACGATGACCACCATCGCCAGCGACAGCGGCAGGAACACCTTCCAGCCGAGCCGCATCAACTGATCGTAGCGGTAGCGCGGCACGATCGCTTTCGCCATCGCGAACATGAAGAACATGAAGAATACTTTCAGCGAGAACCAGATGACCCCGGGTATCCAGGTGAACGGCGGCAGCGCCACCGGCGGCAGCCAACCCCCTAAGAACAGGATCGTCGCCAACGCGCACATCGTGGTGATCGCGACATATTCGCCGAGCATGAACAGCAGGTAGGGCGTGGAACCGTATTCGACCATAAAGCCGGCGACCAATTCGGACTCCGCTTCCACCAGGTCGAAAGGCGGCCGGTTGGTTTCCGCCAATGCCGAGACGTAGAACACCACGAACATCGGAAACAGCGGCCACACATACCAGTTCAGGATGGTGAGCTGCGGCAGGCCAATCAGGCTGGCGAGCCCGCGGGTGTTCTGCGCTTCCACTACCGCGGAGAGATTGAGCGAGCCCGCGCACAACAACACCGTAATGATGACGAAGCCGATCGAGACCTCGTAGGACACCATCTGCGCCGCCGAGCGCAGCGCGGCGAGGAACGGATATTTCGAGTTCGACGACCAGCCGGCCATGATGATGCCGTAGATCGACAGCGAGGAGATCGCGAAGATATAGAGGACGCCGACATTGATGTCGGAGATCACCCAGCCGAGAGCGGTCGGGATCACCGCCCAGGCCGCAAGCGCCAGCACGCAGGAAACCAGCGGCGCGAGCAGGAACACGCCTTTGTTGGCGCCGGCGGGAATGATCGGCTCCTTTAGCACGAACTTCAGAAGGTCGGCGAACGACTGGAGCAGGCCAAAGGGCCCGACCACGTTCGGACCGCGCCTGATCTGCACCGCCGCCCAGATCTTGCGGTCGGCGAGCAGGATATAGGCGATCGCGATCAAGAGCACGACGAGCAGCAGCAAGCTCTCCGCGACCATGATGATCAGCGGCCACAGGAAGCCGGTCCAGAAGTCGCTTGCGAAAAATTCAGCCATCAGCTCACGCTCATTCCGCTGCCGTCAGCATGCGCCCGGAGGCCAGGCGGGAACATTCCGCCATCACGGCCGAGGCGCGCGCGATCGGGTTGGTCAGGTAGAAATCCTCGATCGGGGCCTTGAACGGCGCCTTCTCAAGGCTGCCGCCCTTGCCGGCGAGGGTCTTGATGTCGGCGGCGTTACCGGCTTCGATCTGATCGACGCGCATCAGATGCGGCGCGGCGTTGAAGATCGCCTGCCGCAATGCGGGGAGCGAGTCATAGGGCAGCTTCTTGCCGAGCACGTCGGACAGCGCGCGGATGATCGCCCAATCCTCGCGCGCTTCGCCGGGCGGAAACGCCGCGCGGCCCGCGATCTGCACCCTGCCCTCGGTATTGACGTAGATGGCGGACTTTTCGGTATAGGCCGCCGCCGGCAGGATCACGTCGGCGCGGTGCGCGCCGCGGTCGCCATGGGTGCCGACATAGACCACGAAAGTCTCGTCCGCCACCTTGGTCTCGTCGGCGCCGAGCAGGAACAGCACGTCGAGCGTGCCGAATGTCGTCATCTGTGCGGCGCTCAGGCCGCCGGCGCCAAATCCGATATCGAGCGCGCCAACCCGCGAGGCCACCTCGTGCAGCACGGCAAAACCGTTCCAGCCGTCCTGGACCGCGCCGAAATCGACCGCGAGCTTGGCCGCAAGCGATAGAATGGCCGCGCCGTCATGCCGTGCGGCAGCTCCTGCGCCGACCAGCACGAGCGGCTTCTTCGCACCCTTGAGCACATCGGCGAACGAACCTTTGCCGCTCGCGAGCTCGCTTAGGCTATCGGTACCCGCGCCAAGATAATCATATGTGTAAGTGAGATCGGCCTTGGCGCCGATGAGGCCGACCTTGAGCTGGCCCGAGCGCCAGCGCTTGCGGATGCGCGCATTGAGGACGGCCGCTTCCTTGCGCGGGTTGGACCCGATGATCAACAGCGCATCCGCCTGATCGATCCCGGCAATGGTCGGATTGAAAATATAGGAGGCGCGGCCGGCCTTGGGGTCGAACGCGTCGCCGCCTTGCACCGCCAGATTGGCCGAGCCCAATTTGGCGAGCAGTTCCTTCAGCGCGAACATCTCCTCGACGGCGGCGAGATCGCCGGCAATCGCCCCGATCCGCTTGCCGTCGATGCGACCGGTCTTGGCTGCGATCGCGGCGAAAGCCCCGGTCCACGAGGCCGCGCCCAGCTTGCCGTTCTCGCGGATGTAGGGACGATCGAGCCGCTGCGTGCCCAGACCGTCGACGATGTGGCGGGTCTTGTCGGAAATCCACTCTTCGTTTACCGCCTCGTTGACACGCGGCAATATCCGCATCACCTCGCGGCCGCGGGTATCGACCCGGATCGCCGAGCCCACGCCGTCCATGACGTCGATCGACTGGGTCTTGCCGAGCTCCCAGGGTCGCGCCGCGAACGCATACGGCTTCGACGTCAACGCGCCGACCGGGCAGATGTCGACGAGGTTGCCCTGCAGCTCCGATGTCAGCGCCTGCTCCAGATAGGTCGTAATTTCCATGTCCTCGCCGCGGCCGGTCGCGCCCATTTCCGGCGCGCCGCAGATTTCCGCGGAGAAACGAACGCAGCGCGTGCACTGGATGCAGCGGTTCATCGAGGTCTTGACCAGCGCACCCAGATATTTGTCCTCGACCGCGCGCTTGTTCTCGGCGAAGCGGCTGGTGTCGAGGCCGTAGCCCATCGCCTGGTCCTGCAGGTCGCACTCACCGCCCTGGTCGCAGATCGGGCAGTCCAGCGGATGGTTGATCAGCAAAAACTCCATAACGCCCTCGCGGGCCTTCTTCACCATCGGCGAACGCGTCAGGATCTCCGGCGGCTCGCCCTTTGGTCCCGGACGGCAATCGCGCACGCCCCAGGCGCAGCTTGCAACCGGCTTCGGCCCGCCCTTGACCTCGACCAGGCACATCCGGCAGTTGCCGGCGATCGACAGCCGCTCGTGGTAGCAGAAGCGCGGAATCTCGGCCCCCGCAGCCTCGCACGCCTGCAGCAGCGTGTATTCCGCGGGAACATCGATCTCTTTGCCGTCGACGATCAGTTTGGTCATTGCTGCTACTCCGCCGCGACCATGTGGACGGGGTCGCGGACGCCGATATCATCGATGTCGGCCTTATGCGTATATGCCTCGATCCGCGCTTCGATCTCGTGACGGAAATGCGCGATCAGGCCCTGGATCGGCCAGGCCGCGGCATCGCCGAGCGCGCAGATGGTGTGGCCCTCGACCTGCTTGGTGACTTCCAGGAGCATGTCGATCTCGCGCTTGTGCGCGCGGCCGTCGGCCATCCGGGTCAACACCCGCCACATCCATCCCGTTCCCTCGCGGCACGGCGTGCATTGGCCGCAGCTTTCGTGCTTGTAGAAATAGGAGATGCGGGCGATCGCCCGGATCAGGTCGGTCGACTTGTCCATGACGATGACGGCGGCGGTACCTAGGCCGGAACGCAGCTTGCCGAGGCTGTCGAAATCCATCGGCGTATCGATGATCTGCTCCGCCGGCACCATGCGCACCGAGGAGCCGCCCGGAATCACCGCCTTGAGGTTGTCCCAGCCGCCGCGGATACCGCCGCAATGGCGCTCGATCAATTCGCGGAACGGAATCCCCATCGCCTCTTCGACGTTGCAGGGACGTTCGACATGGCCCGAAATACAAAACAGCTTGGTGCCGACATTGTTGGGCCGGCCGATCGCTGCGAACCACGCCGCGCCCCGCCTGAGGATGTCGGGCGCGACCGCGATCGACTCGACATTGTTGACGGTGGTCGGGCAGCCGTAGAGACCGACATTGGCCGGGAACGGCGGCTTCAGCCGGGGCTGGCCCTTCTTGCCTTCGAGGCTTTCCAGGAGCGCGGTCTCTTCGCCGCAGATATAGGCGCCGGCGCCGTGGGCGACGTGGAGATCGAACGGCCAGCCGTTGACGTTGTCCTTGCCGATCAGCTTCGCTTCATAGGCCTGATCGATCGCGGCCTGCAGGTGCTCGCGCTCCCTAATGAACTCGCCGCGCACGTAGATGTAGCAGGCGTGCGCGCCCATCGCGAAGCTCGCGAGCAGGCAACCCTCGACCAGAAGATGCGGATCGTGCCGCATGATCTCGCGGTCCTTGCAGGTGCCGGGCTCGGATTCGTCGGCATTGACCACGAGATAGCTCGGCCGGCCGTCGGTCGATTGCTTCGGCATGAACGACCACTTCAAGCCGGTCGGGAAACCCGCCCCGCCGCGTCCGCGCAGGCCGGAAGCCTTCATCTCGTTGATGATCCAGTCGCGGCCCTTGTCGATGATCGCCTTGGTGCCGTCCCAGGCGCCGCGGCGGCGCGCGCCCTCCAGGCCCCAGTCCTGCAGGCCGTAGAGATTCTTGAAGATGCGGTCCTTGTCGTCGAGCATGACTAAAGTGCTTTCCGATCAGCGGTTGGACTGCGAATAGGCAAGACCCGCGGCGCAAGCGCCGAGCGTCGCTGCCCACTCCAGGCTGGTTTCAAGTGAGGCGTTGAGCGCGTAGCGCTGCAGCAGGAAGATGAAGCAGGCAGCGAGAGCGGCATGCAACGCTATATAGCGCCAGTTCTTCATCAGAATAGAATCACGCCTCATGTCGTCTCCTTCAGCGTGGTTGGCCCGGTAATCGGCGCGGAGAACTGCCGGCCGTTCTGCGGCCCGGGTTTTGGTGCGTTGCCGGAGGCAAAGCCGTCCAGAACCTTGCCAAAACTCTCCTTGGTGAGGTCTTCGTAGGTATCCTTCCAGATCAGGACCATCGGCGCGTTCACGCACGCGCCCAGGCACTCCACCTCTTCCCAACTGAAATTGCCGTCCTTCGAAAGGTGGAACTGATCGTGATGGATACGGCTCTGGCATACTTCGATGATATCGGCGGCGCCGCGCAGCCGGCACGGCGTGGTGCCGCAGACCTGGATATGGGCTTTCTTGCCGACCGGGGAGAGCTGAAACATCGTGTAAAAAGTCGCAATCTCCAGCATGCGGATGTAGGGCATCTCGAGCAGGTCGGCGACCGTGCGGATGGCGGCTTCCGAAACCCATCCCTCGTGCTGCTCCTGCACCCGCCACAGAATGGCGATCGCCGCCGAGGCCTGACGCCCCGGCGGATATTTGGCGATCTCGTTCTTGGCAAAAGCTAAGTTTTCCTCCGAGAATGTGAAGCTAGCGGGCTGCAATTCCTTCGGGGCTAGGCGGCGGACGGACATCGTGCTCTAGACTTTCATTGCATGCGACGCGCGGCATTCGCGTTCAGCGCGTTGATCCGGTTTTGCCAGAACGCGCTTGCGGTGCCGAACACATTGTAACCGACGTGGGATGAAACCTTGATGCGGTCGAGGATCGAAAGCTCGGTCACGGCTTCCAGGCGATTGGAGCGGGGATCATGGACCAGCAACTTGAGCGGGGTCTGCTCGAGGATATAGCGCGACACGGTGTGGTCGGGATCGTTGCCGTGCTCCTCGCACAGGATCACACTATCGCCTTGCAACAGCTGCATGCCGCCCTTGATGGCCTCGATCTCGACACCCTCGACGTCGAGCTTGATCAGAAATTTTCCGTCGCTCGAAACCTTGCCGTCGTCGACGAGATTATCGAGGGCAATGACCGGCACTTCCTCGCCCCCGCTGTTGATCCCGCCGGCGATGCTGAAGGCTTCGTGCTTGGTACCGGTCAAATGCGCCGTGCCGCGCGCGGAGCCGATTGCGGATTTCATCAATTCGAACCGGTCACCGTTCACCCTGGCATTGTTGGCTAGCTTCGAAAAATTCTGCGACGAGGGCTCGATCGCGATCGTCTTGTGCGAGCCATAGGGCGCGCTCGATACCAAAACCGACCAGTAGCCGTAATTGGCACCGCAATCGATCAGCGTGTAGTCGACGTCGGCGGAATCGCGAAACAACAGCTCCAGCTCGTCCTCGTAGTGGTAGGAGCGGTTGAGCAGCTTGCTCCAGTAGCCGTCACCATAGGGAAACTCGAATATGGCGTCGGCGTTGAGCTTGATCGCGATGTTGCGCTCCGGCAGGGTCTTGCGCAGCAGATTGGCGCAGCCATTGTAGCCGCGGTGCGAGAAGTGCGAGGAGATTTTCGAGCCCGTCACCAGCGCCAGCGCAGCCGTCCGCTCCCACAGGTTGGCTCCCTCAAGAGCCCCCGATGTGCGGTCAAACTGGATGGGCGCCAGCGCCATCACCGATCGACCTCTCCGAACACGATGTCGAGCGAGCCGAGAATGGCGGAGACATCCGCCAAGAGATGGCCGCGGCAGATGAAGTCCATTGCCTGCAGATGCGCAAAGCCGGGCGCGCGGATCTTGCACTTGTAGGGCTTGTTGCTGCCGTCGGAGACGAGATAGACGCCGAACTCGCCCTTCGGCGCCTCGACCGCGGCGTAGACCTCGCCGGCGGGCACGTGGACGCCTTCGGTGTAGAGCTTGAAGTGGTGGATCAGCGCCTCCATCGAGCGTTTCATCTCGCCCCGGCGCGGCGGCGCGATCTTATTGTCGGCGACAACGACCGGCCCCTGCCCGTCCGGCGCGCGCAGCTTCTGGATGCACTGCTTCATGATGTGCACGGACTGGCGCATCTCTTCCATGCGGATGCAGTAACGATCGTAGCAGTCGCCGTTCTTGCCGATCGGAATGTCGAAATCCATTTCGGGGTAGCATTCGTAAGGTTGCGATTTGCGCAAATCCCAGGCCGCGCCCGAGCCGCGCACCATCACGCCCGAAAACCCCCATTCCCAGGCCTGCTTCAGGCTCACCACGCCGATATCGACATTGCGCTGCTTGAAGATCCGGTTGCCCGTAAGCAGCCGGTCGAGATCGTCGACCACTTTCAGGAACGGGTCGCAGAACGCCTCGATATCGTCGATCAGCCTCGGCGGCAGGTCCTGATGCACGCCGCCGATCCGGAAATAGGCCGCGTGCATGCGCGAGCCGGAGGCGCGCTCATAGAACACCATCAGCTTTTCGCGCTCTTCAAAACCCCACAGCGGCGGGGTCAGCGCGCCGACGTCCATCGCCTGCGTGGTGACGTTGAGCAGGTGCGACAATAGCCGTCCGATCTCGCAGTAGAGCACCCTGATCAACTGGCCGCGGCGCGGCACCTCGATGCCGAGCAGCTTTTCGGCTGCAAGGCAAAACGCGTGCTCCTGGTTCATCGGCGCGACATAGTCGAGCCGGTCGAAATAAGGGATCGCCTGCAGATAGGTTTTTTGTTCGATCAGCTTTTCGGTGCCGCGATGCAAGAGCCCGATATGCGGATCGACGCGGGCGACCACTTCGCCATCGAGTTCCAGCACCAAGCGCAGCACGCCGTGGGCGGCAGGATGTTGAGGGCCGAAGTTAATCGTAAAATTGCGGAGGTCTTGGCTCTGTTCGTTCATGGCGCACTCTCCGCTTGCGGGCGAATAGCGAATGGCGAATGGCGAATGGCGCCGTTCCGAAGCTCTCTCATGGTGAGGAGCGCAGCAAAGCTGCGCGTCTCGAACCATCCGGCACCACGCTTGTGGCCATCCTTCGAGACGCCGCGCTGTGCGCGGCTCCTCAGGATGAGGGCAGAATGTGACTCGGTGCGCATGCGTCTATCCACCCACCTTCGGTCCCGCCTTCTCATCACCCGGCAGCGGATAGTCCGCGCCTTCCCACGGCGAGAGAAAATCGAATTTGCGGAACTCCTGGTTGAGCCGAACCGGCTCGTACAGCACCCGCTTTTCCTGGTCGTCGTAGCGCACCTCGACGAAGCCGGTCAGCGGGAAATCCTTGCGCAGCGGGTGGCCGTCGAAGCCGTAGTCGGTCAAAAGGCGCCGCATGTCGGGGTGACCGATGAAGATCACGCCATAGAGGTCGTAGGCCTCCCGCTCGAACCAGTCGGCGCCGGGAAACACATCGATGATCGACGGCACTTGGGTAGTCTCGTCGGCCTCGGCCCGCAGGCGGATACGCGCATTCAGGGTCGGCGACAGCAGATGATAGACCACGTCGAACCGCTTCTCGCGCCCGGGGTAGTCGACCGCCGTGATGTCGGTGATGTTGACGAAGCGGCAATTGGGATCGTCGCGCAGATACTTGACGACATCGACAATTCTTTTCGCCTCCACCGTCAGCGTGAGCTGATTGAACGCGACCATATGATCGGTGGCGGCGCCGGGAAGCGCGCTAACAATCGTCTGCCCCAAGGCGTCGAGCTTGCCGTCGTCCATGCCAAAACCTTCAACGTTCGATGGTGCCGGTGCGGCGGATCTTCTTCTGCAGCAGCAGCACGCCGTAGAGCAGCGCCTCCGCCGTCGGCGGGCAGCCGGGCACGTAGATATCGATGGGCACGATGCGGTCGCAGCCGCGCACCACCGAGTAGGAATAGTGATAGTAGCCGCCGCCATTGGCGCACGAGCCCATCGAAATCACGTAGCGTGGCTCCGGCATCTGGTCGTAGACCTTGCGCAGCGCCGGCGCCATCTTGTTGGTCAAGGTGCCCGCGACGATCATCACGTCGGACTGGCGGGGCGAGGCGCGCGGCGCAAAGCCGAAACGCTCAACGTCGTAGCGCGGCATCGACACCTGCATCATTTCGACCGCGCAGCAGGCGAGCCCGAAGGTCATCCACATCAGCGAGCCCGTGCGCGCCCAGGTGATCAGGTCGTCGGTCGCGGCGACGAAGAAGCCCTTGTCGGACAGCTCGTGATTGACTTCGAGGACGTACGGGTCGTTGGCGCCGACCGGCCTGCCGGTCGCAGGGTCGAGAATGCCGGTCGCGGCCTTCGCAATCAGCGGGCCTAGCGTTTGGGTTGCTGCGGTGGGGCTCAATCCCATTCGAGCGCGCCTTTCTTCCATTCATAGGCAAAGCCGACGGTGAGGACGGCCAGAAACACCACCATCGACCAGAACCCGGTCGCCCCGAGCTTGCCGAACGCCACCGCCCACGGGAACAGGAACGCCACTTCGAGATCGAAGATGATGAAGAGGATCGCCACCAGATAGAACCGGACGTCGAACTTCATCCGGGCGTCGTCGAATGCGTTGAATCCGCATTCATACGCCGAGAGCTTTTCCGGATCGGGCTGCTGGAACGCGACCACGAACGGCGCGATCAGGAGCACCAGACCGATCAGGCCCGCTACCCCTATGAACACCACAAGTGGCAGATAATTCTGCAGGATGCCGGTCATCGGCGCCACCTTTTCCCGCGGTTTCGGACCGCCGCAGATTCGTCGATTTGGAATTATTCAAGGAGGCTTAGCGCAGCGCACCAAGGGGCGCAAGACAAGCTATTTTGACGTCATCCAAAGCGCCGGGAAAACGCCAAGCGGTGGTGCTCGGACGGTAGCCGCTGCGGCAGCCGATGCATTCTACGCATACATTCCCGGCGCCGGCTTTTGGGATCAGCCGATCTCCTTTTCCGCTTCCAGCATCGCTTCGGCCTTGCGGGTCAGGCGGTCGATATGTTCCAAGAGCATCGCCACTTCGTCCTTGTCCAGCTCTTCCAGCAAGCGCCGATTGCGTTCCAGCGCGCCCGCTACGATCGCGTCATGGGCGATAAGCCCGGACCGGGTCAGGCCGACCAGCATTTCCCGATTATCTTCCGGGTTCACCGCCTTGGAGACCAGCTTGCGCGAAACCAGCCCGGCCAGCGCCCGGCTGATCTGCCCCTTGTCCATGCCGACCGCCTGCGCAAGCGTGACCACACTCATCGGCGTCCGGCGCCCCATCGACGCTACGAGGCCGAATTCCACCGAGGACAGCCCCGCCAGGCGCTTATAGCGCAGGATCGCCCCCCGCTTCAGCAGGTTGGCAAGCACTATCAGCCGCGACGACAGCATCGCGGTGATCGGCGCGAGCTCGTCGCCGGTCGCGGCCGGCGGCTCGGGGGAAACAGCCTTGTTCGGTCTCCTTGTCATCTTACAAGCTCTGCCAACAAAGCAAGTCGGTGCCAAGCCGCAAATCGTTGACATTGTCATCGATCTACAGTTCACTTTGCGTAAAATTCGCAATCGCGATGAACACGGCGGCAAAGCGTAGCGGAGGAAGCGGCCATGAATATGATTGAGAACATCAGCGAGCGGGATCGCGATCTCGGCACCGCCTATGCCATGAAGCCGCCCACCACCCGGACCGAGCTGACCTCGGTCGGCCGCGGCACGCCGATGGGCGAACTGCTCCGCCGTTACTGGCACCCGGTCGGTCTCGTTGCCGACGCCACCGATATCCCCAGAAAAGTGCGCCTGCTCGGGGAAGATCTCATCCTGTTTCGCGACAGGCATGGCCGCGTCGGCCTGTTGCACGCGCGCTGCTGCCACCGCGGCGCCACGCTCTATTACGGCAAGGTCGAGGAAGACGGCATCCGCTGCTGCTATCACGGCTGGAAGTTCGACACCGAGGGCCATTGCCTCGAGCAGCCCTGCGAGCCCGAAGGCGGAATGTTCAAGGACAAGGTTCGCCAGCCCTGGTATCCCATCGAGGAGCGCTACGGGCTGATCTTCGCCTATATGGGGCCGGCCGGGAAAAAGCCGGTGCTGCCGGCTTACGAATGCCTGGAGAACATGGACGACGGCGAGTTCGTGGAGGCCGACAATTCCTCGATCGGCGGCGGCGGGCCTGCGATCGTCCCCTGCAACTGGCTGCAGCATTTCGAGAACGTGGTTGATCCCTACCACGTGCCGGTGCTGCATGGCTCCTTCAGCGGTCCCCAGTTCACCAACATGATGGCCTCGATGCCCGAGGTCACGTTCGAGATGTCGCCGCGCGGCGTTACCGTTCGCTCGATCCGCAACCAGGACGACGGCAAAGTCTTCTACCGGGTGACGGAAGCCGCCCTCCCCACGCTGCGTGTGGTGCCGAACCCGCGGGTGGCGCAATTCGCCCGCGTCGAGTCGATCGGCTGGACGCTGCCGATCGACGACACCTCGTTCCGCATCTATGTCGCCGGGAGGGTGAAAAACTCGGGCGATCTCTCCCGCATGCGCTCCAAATTCAACGGTAAATTCTGGTGGGACATGACCGAGCAGGAGCACCAGCGATTTCCCGGCGACTACGAAGCCCAGGTCGGCCAGGGCGCGGTGACCTTCCATTCGCAGGAGCACTTCGGCCAGAGCGACCGCGGCGTCCTGATGGTCCGGCGCATGCTGAGCGACCAGCTCGAGGCGCTCGCCGCAGGCCGCGACCCGATCGGGGTCTCGTTCGACCAAGGCGCGCCACCGGTTGCGTTCGAGGCCGGGAATTACATTCGCGATGCGTGAGGCATTTCTCGCAAAAATAGGATCGTTTAGGAGAAACACCCATTCGGAAACACCCAAGAGGAAACACGATGGTCGATCTTGCGCCACAGGCAGGGGCGCAAGCGCCGGCACCCGCAGTTCCGTCAATGCGGCGGTATTACGTGCTGGGGATATTGACGGCCGTCTATGCCCTCAACTTTCTCGACCGCACCATTTTCAACGTCCTGATCGAGCCGATCGAAAAGGAATTTCTGCTCTCTGACACCACGATGGGGCTGCTCGCGGGCTTCGGCTTCGTGCTGTTTTACACGGCGCTCGGCATCCCGATCGCGCGGCTCGCCGACCGGCTGAACCGGCGCAACATCGTGGCCGCAGCCTTTGCGTTCTGGAGCTCGATGACGTTCTTCTGCGGTCTGGCCTCGAGCGTGACGACGCTGGCGCTGGCAAGGATCGGCGTCGGCATCGGCGAATCCGCCGGCACCCCCGCTTCGCAGTCGCTGCTCGCCGACCTCTTCGACAAGAACGAGCGCCCCCGCGCGCTCGGCATCTATGCGATCGGCACCTATCTCGGCGTGTTCCTAGGCTATTTTCTGGGCGGCTATGTCAACCAGCACTACGGCTGGCGGATGGCCTTCTTCTCGGCTGGCCTGCCTGGGATCGCGCTCGCCGTGCTGTTGTGGCTGACGATCGCCGAGCCGAAACGCGGCGCCATGGCGGAAACCTTCACCCCCGAGCCGCTCGGACCGACGCTGCGCTTCCTTGCGACCCAGCCGAGCTTCGTCATCGTGCTGGTCGGCTTTTGTCTTACGACCTACACCAACTACGCCACAGCGGCCTGGATCCCGCCATTCCTGGCGCGCGCGTATCATCTGACAAGCGTCGAGATCGGCACCTATGCCGGCACATTCAAGGGCCTATGCGGGATGGCGGGCGCGCTGGTCGGCGGGCTCGTGGTGGCCAGGATCAGCCGCTGCGACGACCGCTGGAAATTATGGGCGCCGGCGATCATGTCCGGCCTTGCCGGGCCGGTCTTTGCGGTGTGCATGCTGACACATGACTTCACGACCATGGTCGCCGCACTCGCCTTGACCTCGTTCATGGTCGGCTTTCATCTTGGGCCGATCTTTGCCATCGCGCAAACCGTGGCGCGGCCGAGCATGCGGGCGCTGGCGTCGGCCATCATCCTGCTGACCGCGACCTGCTTCGGCCAGGGCGTTGGCCCGCTCGCGGTCGGCATGATCAACGACGCCTTGAAGGGCGACTATGGCGTCGACGCCGTGCGCTACTCGCTGCTGTCGGCGTCGGTGACCACCACGCTTGGCGCGCTGTTGTTCGTGTGGGCGGCGCGCTTCATCCGCGCCGACATCGCGCGGACGGTTTGAGTCCACGTCAGTTCAGCGGCCCGGTATATTTCTCGAGCTGTGCCCAGGCTTCTGCGCCATAGCTCGTCTGCCACTGGGTGTAGAAGCCGGCCTTCACCAGCGCGGCGTGGAACTGCACCGGATCGGGCTTGTTGAAGACGATGCCCTTGGCCGAAAGCTCGGCCTGCAGCGAGCGATCATTGCCAACAGATCGGCGCGTTGCTTGACGGCAGCTTCGTCAAAATTGTCGTTGACGATTCCGAGCAGGTCGGCCGGCAAACTCGCCAGCACCCGGCGGTTGGCGACGCCCCGATAGCCGCTCCAGCAATGGTTCGACAGCGCGCAGTATTTCTGCACCTCCTACAGCTTGCCGGTCGACACCTGCGCCATCGGATTCTCCTGGCCCTCCACGACAATGCGTCTGCAGCGCCGAATAGAGCTCGCTGTAGCTGATGCTGGAGGGCAGCGCGCCGAAGTCCGAGAACAGCGAGGTCAACAGCGCCGTGACGGAAACGCGGATCTTGAACCCCTGAGATCCTCGACGCCATTCAATTGCCGGCTGGACGATGAGGTGATCTGGCGGAAGCCGTTGTCCCGCTTCTTCCGCATCGGCACGAGGCCGCCCTTCCGATGGCCGTCGCGGACGATATCGCCGACCCAGCCGTCCATGGCGGCCCAGACCCGGTCATAGGGACTGGAAGGCGAAGCCGACACTGGGAAAGCCCGACAGTGGTACCAGCGTCGATAGCGACATCGAGGGCGCCGCCAATAGCTCGATGCCGCCGGCACGAAGCTGCGACAGCGTCTCGGGATCGCCGCCGAACTGGTGTTGGGGAAAACCGTGACCCCGAGTCGCCCGGCCGACTGTTCCCCGATCGCACGCGCGGCCTCGGTGAGGCGGGCGGTCAGGATGGGTATCCGGCGTGTTGACGCCGAGCTTGAATTCGAATTCGGCCGCCGCGCGGGCCGGCTTGCCGAGAAAAGTGGTGGCCCAGGCGACTGAAGCCGCACCAAGTAATCCCCTGCGGGTCATGTTTTTCATTGTTTTTGCATCCCTGGCGGGGTTTGCCCCCGATTGACGGCAAGTTTCGGCCGAACCACGCCGCCTCGGCGAGCCAGCCCGTGAAACCGGCTTTTCGGGGCGACGAAACCATTTTGTGGAACCCGCGAAACCACCCTGAAACAGACCAGGATTAATCAAGTAGCCGACAAAGAGGCGCTTCAGACGCCTGGGAGGCTCTCATGAACCACTCAATTCATTCAGCCGATCGTGCGACCCATCTCAAGATCGTGGTGGTGGCGCTGGTTGCAGGTATGGCGGTGGCGATCTTCGGGATGGCGAGCCGTTCCAATGTGGATTACACTCAGAACGCCCGCGTCATCAAAGCCGGCGCGCCGGTCGCAATCACTAGCTCAGATACCGCGATGGTCCGCTGAACCGGCGATTTCCCGCTCACAGATACGGACACGGCCGCCCTCAGGCGGCTTTTTTGTTGCGCGCATGTCACGCAGCTTCCGGGAAATCGATCGGCGCCAAGCCATTGAAAAGATGGCGCGAAAGACGGGGCTCGAACCCGCGACCTCCGCCGTGACAGGGCAGTTATTCTTTAGCAAAATCAATGGCTGGTCATACTTTTTAAGTCACGAAGTAACTCCCAAAGTGGGGTGAGTCCGAAATACCACTGTTTCGACGAATTTTCTTTCGATGAGAGGAGCTAAGGAGACTTGGGGCTGAGAATTCTGAATCAAGGGTGGAATGAATCTTCCCGCCGAAGTGGATGAGTTGATCGCTTCGCTGAAGCGCCAGATTGCGGTGCTCCAGGCTGAAGTCGCTGATCTTCGTCGACAACTGGGCCAGGACAGTTCGAACAGTTCCAAGCCGCCTTCGAGCGACGGGTTGAAGAAGAAGCCTCGGATCGCGGGCAGCCTGCGAGGCCGCTCGGGCAAGGCGAGCGGCGGGCAAAAGGGCCACCAGGGCGGCACGTTGCGGCAAGGCGCCGATCCCGATCATGTGGTTCGGCATGAGGCGAGCGCCTGCTGCCATTGCTGTTCGCCGCTCGAACCGAAGTCGGCGATTGGGATCGAGAAGCGCCAAGTGTTCGACCTTCCCGAGCGCCCGCTCGTGGTTACGGAACATCAGGCCTCGATCTAGCGCTGCGCGCATTGCCGCGGCGAGACGAAGGCGGCGTTTCCCGTGGAAGTGGTCTCGCGGCGATCTATCTCAATATCCAGCAACTCATACCAGAGGATCGGACCGCGCAAGCTCTGAGCGATCTTTTCGGCGCGCCGCTGATCTGCCCGGCCAGCATCGTGGCCTGGTTCGCAAGAAGGGGGAAGATCTGCGGCAGGTCTATGCGCGCATCGGCGAGCGCGTGGCCAAAGTGAAGGTTCGCCATCTCGGCGAAACGGGGTTTCGCATTGCCGGCAAGCTGCAATGGCTGCACACGACGTCGAGCCCGACTTCACCTTCTATCGCGCCGGTGAAAAGCGCGGCGCGATCCCTCAGGATTTGCAAAGGGGGCGCGGTCGTGCATGACCACTTCCTGCCTATCGCCGGCTCGACACGGTCGACCACGCCTTCTGCAACGCCCATATCCTGCGCGAACTCCAGAGCCTGATCGAGTTCGACAAAGAACCCTGGGCCGAGGCCATGCGCGACATGCTCCGCGAGGCCAACCTCGCCGTGAACAAAGCGCGCGAGGCGAGCGCGGCGGCGCTCGCGCCCGATAAACTCGCGGCCTTCGTCGGCCGTTATTGGGCGGCCGTCCGGCTCGGCCTCGCTTTCCATCGCGGGTTGCCCAAACTGGAGACAAAAGCCAAACCGGGTGGGCGCACCAAGCAACGTCCCGGCCATAACCTGCTCGAAAGGCTGAAAACGTTCAAACCCGAAACGCTGCGCTTCCTCACCGATTTCGACGTGCCCTTCACCAACAATCTGGCCGAACAGGACCTCCGGATGATGAAGGTCAAAATGAAAATCTCCGGGTCCTTCCGAACCCTCGACGGCGCTCAAATCTTCGCACGCCTTAGATCCGTCGTCTCAACCGTGGAAAAACGGGGATGCAATATTCTCCAAACCCTCGCAGCAGCGCCAAGCAACATCATGCTCGCCCTGACCGCGTAGCCAACGGCTTGGGAGTTACACATTGGCGCCCTGCTCGCGTTCAAAAAGCCGACGCGGTCAGCCTGATTTGGCTGCGCCAGCGATACGACTACTCACCGATTTTTCAGATACTGGCTAAGCGACTTCGAACCCGTCCGCTCAAGAAGCGCCGTACAGCGAAGCCAACTGAGGCGGCCTCAAGCGTTTGCGTAGTCCCAACCCGGCTCTGTTAGCTCCGTCGTATGAAATAGCTCGGTGCCGCAGACCATTGCATTCATAAATTGTTTCCAACCCCCGACGGGGATGCATACCTGACTGGGTTTTGATTAGCTTCCCATGCGGAGGCGCGTCGCGCTGCCGAGCGTTGACCACGCTAGGCACAGATTGCAGGGCTGACCATTATATATCTGGGATATCTGTGTGCGGCGAATTAGGCCGCGGCAAAATTAACCGGCCACCAAGGTCGAAACAAGCTAGGTAAGGTAGCCGTTGCCGACGTCCGTTGAGGGTCAAGGGCGGCTGTGGCCGACGGGCGGATGGCACAGCCGGTCTACCCCAGCTCCGGAAAATACCCGTGCGTTCCGGCACTTACGCTTCGTGCCACAAGCTGACGTCAAAAGCTGACGCAAAGACCGGCGATGGCGATGCAGGCTGTGCAGACCGCGGCGGCGCCCAGGCCTTTGGCCAAGCGTAGACCCGACTTCAACGACGATAGATAACGGGCTTGGTCCGATCTGGCAGAATAGCCTCGCATGATGGCGTGCTCGTTGTATTCCGCCATCGCGCGCAAGTACTCCGCGAACCCACATGCGATCATTAGCACTCCGATGACCGCAAGACCGGCAAAGCCTACCAGCGGAAGGACGAGCAACGGGAGCATGCCAAGTAAGAATGTTGGGAAAAGCGGAACGAGGAGCACTAACTCGGAATCTTTGCGCATCAGTAGCCTCCCAAAACAGCACCGCGAAAGCTGTACACAGAAGCTGCCATCACAATAGCATAAAACCATATTGTTCAGCGCCCTTTTCGGTCGCTTTGGGTCACAAGCGCTATTTCGGAGGCCGGCCAGTAACTTCCGGCTTACCCCAATGGGCAGACCAGTTTTGAGCTGAGCCCGACTTCGCCGTAGGCCAGGACCAGCCTTTAAACCGCTGTGGCGCAAAATGATGCCTGATGCATTTGGCGGTCAGTGAGGCTACCATGTGGTCGATGACCGACGACAAGGTGAAACGGCGGCTGACCACTGTCCTGTGCGCCGATGTGCACGGCTATTCTCGCCTCATGGGAGCAGACGAAGCGGGAACGTTGCGCACGCTGCGCCGCTACCGCAGCGCCATTGCAGGATTGGTGGAGCGCCATGACGGGCGGATCGTGAATACTTGGGGCGATGCCGTGATCGCCGAGTTCGCCAGCGTTGTCGAGGCCGTGCAGTGTGCGGTCGAGATTCAGCAGGAAATTTCCAATCAGGATTCGGACCCGCCTCACGCACACCAGATGCGGTTTCGCATCGGCATCAATTTAGGTGATGTGATGGTGGACGGTTCCGACATTTTTGGCGACGGGGTCAACATCGCGGCGCGGCTGCAAGAACTCGCCGAGCCCGGTGGCGTCGTGGTCTCCGCTTCCGTCTACGATCAGGTGCACAACAAACTATCCCTTGGCTTTGACTGTCTTGGCCAGCAACAGATGAAGAACGTTGCTCCCGTAATCAGCTATCGAGTTACCATGGGCGGCCGAGCCGTCGGGCGACATAGCTTCACCGTTGACGAAAGCCTTACTCCCCAAGCTAGAACGATTGCAACCTCGGAAGCTGGCGCTCAACGGATTCGCGACCGATACGAGCCATCCACGTGGATGAGCTCCATCTCGGATCGGTTAGCGAGCCTGCCTCGCCCCATTGCAGCAACCCTCACAGTTTCGGGCTTTTTGATTCTAATCAATGTTTTCACCGGTCTGCACAGAATCTGGTTTCACTGGCCAGTCGCAGCATTGTTATTCATTGGCATCCTGCGGTCAGTGCTCCGGCACAGACCTGCTTCGGACAGAAATGAGGATCGCCGAAGGCGTCGGGAGTGAGTGGCTTGGCTGTTGCGTCACGAATGCGTCCAAAACCGTCGAAAGTATTTCCGTCCAGCAGCCGGTCGATTCGGGTCGATGACGCCGCAGAACGCTTGGTTGCCGGGACACGCAAACACCGATCCCGACATTCGCTTCTGGTGGCTATTTGAAGAGGACCGCGCGCGGTATTCAGCTTGGAAGTCGACGAATTTCGCAACCCCGCGAGCGGCGCTATCAGCGTTTTGGCAGTTTCGCCCTTACCATTTGCACGACGAATGTCGCGCTGCGCTCGATCGGCGCGATACTCTTCTCGCCGCAGCTCAACAGGATTGCACCCTCCAGCGATGACAGCACGTAGCTTGCTAGCGGGTATCCTTCTCGGGCAGCCCAACTAGCTCGGTGGCATGTTCACAATCCGCCAAAAGCCCCCGTTCATGCGCGATCAACTTATCGCTCGAGCGATTTCAACTCCAAACGTGGGTTTATGGTACGCTCGCATGGGGATCGCATTTTTAGCGATTTTAATGGCTTATCCGAGTGCAGCAAACCATAAGGTGACCATCAAGCCCAACGGTGCCTCTCGCTTCGATACGATCGATTCGCCCGCCATCCAATGTGAATCGGCGGGGAGCCCGGACATCGATTGGCCTCTTAAGTGCTGACTGGTTTCACAACTGTGGCTGACCAATTGCTTTCGTTCGATGTTCTCGATTGTTGGCCTATAGCCACGCGATTCAACAGCGATCGACGGTAACGAACGGGCCTTCGCCAAGACCGACCGGAAAACGCTAGTCCGAATTTTTCGAAAATGGGATGATCGCTGCTTCCCGGGGGCATTGACGCAAACGTGATCGGTACGCCTAACCTGTCCCGCTAGCATACCTTCCTTGAACGATACCGCCCAAGCGGATGAAGCTGCGGCGAGCAGTTTCGACATTCTCGATTTCGTTCAAGAGAGCGTCTTTCGACGTGACTTGGATGCCCATACGATGAGAATTCTCCCCAGGGGCGTTCTGTGGCCTACCAGATGATTTTGCTTCCCGCAAGAATGAGGACGCCCAAGATCAGCCAGCCGGAAAAACCGGCGGAGCCGATGCCGGCCGCAAGCAGAAAGACCGGCGCAATCATGGCCAGATAGTAAGGTCCTGTGTAGCGGTAGTGCGTGCGGCCGTACCGCCTTGCATTCAGGATGCAGGCCACTCCCATCCAGACTAGCGCGATAGTCCAAATGGTAGCTCGAATGGGAACCGGGGCAAGCAAACCGGCAACGTTCGCGGCGTGTGGAACCCACCAGCCGAGCAGGCTGTGCGCAGGCTGCGCAGCCAGTCGCGTGCTTGCTTCAGTATCGGTGCTCACTGTTATCTACTCCGCGCAGCAGGAAGCGGCGCCGCTCTCGCCCGCGCGCTCGGCCTGCATCGGCGGGCACGGCAGCGAGCCGTAGGAACAGAACACGCAACAATCACCCGGCTTTGGCTTCAGTTTTGTGCAGCAGCCGGTGCATTCATAAAAGAACTGGCAGGCATCAGTCGGCATGGTCTCCGTTTTCGCGAGCGTGCAGTGCGGACAGATGATGGTCGATTGAAGAAGCATCGGATCAGCTCTTGGGCGCGACGGATAGCCCGCCTTGATGGTGGGCGGCGGTTGGTTCACATCGGCTTTGACATCGTCATAGGTGATGCCGTCCTATCCTTGTAGGACACCGCAACCGTGGTAACACCAAAACGGCTTGCAAGCTTGCCCTGACGATCGAGGGGCATGCCGCGCAATCCATGTTTTTCACTGAGAGAGTGATTGTTCTGTCCGCGGCCATCGCCGCCGGGAACGCGATAACGACGGCGGCAAAAGCGGCGTGGCAACAAATTTGTTCATGTTGGCCCTCCAGTCACGAGGTGAGAAGGAAGGGAGCGATGAAGTCGAGGCCAAGCACCGCGGCGACGAGAATCGTCGCCAGGACGAGTCTTGCCTTGACGATGCGATTTGGCAGGGGCCGCACGCAGGCCTCACCCTCCGCGCAGGCGCGCGTTCCTGATCGGTAAACCAGCCAATAGCCGTATCCCAGGAATAGAAGTGTCGCCGCGATGAAATAGGGCTGATACGGCGCAAGCCGCGTGAACTTCTCGATCCATGCTCCGCTGACTCCCAGGGAGAAGAGCACAAGCGGCACGATGCAGCACGACGAGGCCGCAAGCGAGCCAAGCATGCCGCCGGCCGCCATGAGCTCCTGGCCGCAGCGGAGACGAACTTGGAGAGATTGTTCCTTGATCGTCATTGAGCGATGCTGCATCCTGTAGCGACTACAGAAGCAAGGAGCTCAAAGCATGCCTCCAATCACAGCTTCGCGAGCAGACAGATTGGACGGAATACCGATCGGCGAATTATCGCGACTGACCGGGGTCAATATCGAGACCATCCGCTACTACGAGAAGATAAAGATGCTTCGCGCGCCCCCTCGTACCGAAGGCGGCCGTCGCGTCTATGGACCAGCTGAGACTCGCTTGCTCGCCTTCATCCGGCGCGGCCGGGAGCTTGGTTTCGGTCTCGAAGACATCCGCGCCCTGCTCGCTCTGGGCGCACCCGGGAAGGCGTCATGCGCGGACGCGCGCGAGATCGCGGCGCACCATCTTGATGAAATTCGCTCCAAGATCGCCGACCTCAGGAAACTTGAAAGGCTGCTCGCCAAAACAATCGCACAATGTTCCGGAACCAGGGTGCCGGATTGCCCCATCCTGGACATTCTCGACGTCAGACGTTCCTGAAGAGCGGTGGTAAAGGAGCGAAGCATCATGTCGGTTGAAACAGCAACTCTATTGGGCACGGTCAGGGCAATGCGTCCAATGGTTCCGGCAAAGGATTTTGACGTCAGCAAGCGATTCTACATCGAACTGGGTTTCCAGCCTCGCCCATTAACCGAACGACTGGTCGAGATGCAGTTGGGCATGTTCTCCTTCATCCTGCAGGACTACTACGTCCGCGAGTGGGCCGACAATTTCGTGGTGCACGTGACAGTTTCCGATGTCGGCCTGTGGTGGGATCATATCGTGAGCCTCGATGTGCCCGCGCGCTATGGCGTCAAGATCCAAGCGCCGCAGTCGCAAGGCTGGGCAGTGGTGGCCGGCGTGATCGATCCCTCCGGTGTGCTCTGGAGATTTGCTGAGCCGCAAGCATGACCGATGGCATAACGAACATAGCGGGAATTGAGATACCGTCGACGGATCCGAACTTTCTGGCTATTGCCGGCGTTCACGTTCTGCTCGGCCTCACCTGCACGGTTGCAGGGATCGTTGCGATGCTGAGCCAGAAGCGCGCAGGACGTCATCCGCGGTATGGGACGATCTATTTTTGGTGTTTGACCGGCGTCTTCGTGACAGCGACAGGTTTAGCTGCCGTGCGCTGGGCGGAGGACTATCACTTGTTCATTCTTGGGCTGCTGTCGCTGGCGGCTGCATACCTTGGCCGCAAGGCGCGGCGGCAACGCAGGGGCAATTGGGTTAGACTGCACGTCACTGGTATGGGGACGTCCTATATTTTGCTACTAACCGCTTTCTACGTCGACAACGGAAAGAACTTGCCGCTCTGGAATCAACTTCCCCCAATTGCCTACTGGCTGATCCCTGCGGCCGTCGGGACACCGCTCGTGATCTGCGCTCTGTTGTGGCACCCGCTGGCGCGCGCTAGTTGAGCCTGGATCGGTCAAGGGAGCCCGTCAGCGAACGCAGGATCAGGTGGGTTGGTGACTGCTTAGCCGCGTCGCACCGCTCTGCAGACGTGAGGTGCGCTTCATCGCGGACGGGGCTTCCCGGACACGGGTGGAGTTGGAGCATCGGCGGCTCGATCGCTATGGCGAGCGTCGTGATGAGATGCGGACGATTTTCGACAAGACCGGGGATTGGGGGCAGCTTCTCGCGGCGTTCGCGCAAAGCGCTGCGGCTTTGGCAAAGCCGTAGAAGGCGCGCCGCTATTTCCAGTCGCCCTAGGATGTCGCCATGCCGCATTACACCACAATCGTTACATTGCTGGCCGTAGCCTTTTTTCTTTCTTGCGACTCGCGTCGCGGCGGCGCATGGCAAGTTCGGCATTCAACTCCCGGCAACGACCGGAAATCCCAACTTCGAGCGCATCTTCCGCGCGCATGTGAACACGCTTGAATGGATGCCGACTTTCTTGGTGCCGCTTTGGCTTTGCGCAATATACCTGAACGACGCCGCCGCGGCCGTGCTCGGGCTTGTCTGGATTGCGGGCCGCGCTTTGTATTTCGCGGGCTACAGCAAGGCGGTGGAGAAGCGACTGCCCGGATTCTTCATACAGTCGACGGCGTGTTTTTTGCTGTTCGTTGGGGCGGCCGTAGGTACTTTCATGCACTGGGCAAATGTCTGAGAGCCTGTTCGAAAATCGTGACTTGGCGCGCCGGGGAGCGCGTCTGTTGCGCTAAGCCGTTCTGGCCGAAGCGCGAATCAGGCCAAAGGTTCAATTGGCAGACCGGCAGCCTTCCACTTGGGATAGCCATCCTCGAGCCGGCGGATGCGATAGCCGCGCGCGCGTAATGCCGCGACCGCCTCGAAGGAGAGAACGCAGTAAGGACCGCGGCAATAGGGCGATTACCTCCCGGTTTTCGGAAGTTCGCCCAGGCGACGTTCGAGCTCCGCAAGAGGGATGTTAAGGGCACCGGCGACATGCCCGACCACAAGCTCGTCCTCGGGGCGAACATCGAGGACAGTGACAAGGTCATCGCGCAGCCTCAAGAGCAGGTCTTCTCGCGACACGGGCTCCAGCGCGTCACGCGCGCGAAAGTAGTCTGCCATCACACGGTCGATCTCGGCCATGTTCCGTTCGCCCACGCGACCAAGCGCCTTGGTCAGCGCCACCACTTCGCCATCACCCACGAGGCAATAGAACACTTACTTACCGCGACGCTTGGTTTCGACGAGGCGCGTACGTCGCAGGATCTGCAGGTGGCGCGACGTATGCCGCTGCAAGCGCGGCGCGCGAACATCGCTTCGGCTTCATCGGTCACAAGAAGTCGGAGAACCGCTGCCTGGTGCCGGCGAACAGCTTTGCCGAATACGCTCCGGAGCCGAACCCCGAGACCAAGAGAAAGGACGTCGTCTGGTTCGCACTCGACGACAGCCGACCACTGTTCACGTTTGCCGGCATCTGGACCGAGTTCAAGGGCGACTGTGGCACGAAGTCGAAGCCAATCCCCCGCCCCACCTGGTCTACGGATTCCTGACGACGTCGCCGAACGCGATTGTCGAGCCTATCCATCCGAAGGCGATGCCGGACACGCCTCAAGCCTTTTGGCTTTTCTGCCGATCCTGTTCCGGCAGCCGCGCTGTCCAGACCGACCGGCACTGCAGAAGCCGTTTTCAGTCTCGGAACTCGGCGAGACAATAAACTCGATCCTCTCGATTTGAACCGCATCGGCCGCCCTTTCCGCATCCGGGCAGCCCCAGATGCGAAGAACGACTCTACGACTCTCTAATGGCGTTTGGCTAATTACCCGTTGCTGCGCTCGCAAGGGTTGGCTGCGGCGATGAACCGGTAGAGCACGGTTACGGGTGGCCGGCTGTGAAGCGACGCCCTTTGGAGACGCGCCCGCGCCGTCGTTGTTTTAGGATGGCGTGTCGAAAGTAGTAACGCGCGACCGTATCTACCGCTGTCGATACTAACTCATTAGGTTCTGACGAATCACGACGCTTTGCTTCACGAACAAAGTCTTCGACTTGCTTTTGCAAATTAGGCAAGTTTGCATCGTCGGAAATGGGCGTTTCCAATTCAAGGCGCGAGTGCGCGCGCGCGGATTCGTTTCGTGAGGGCATGACAAACCTCCCAGCGGTTTTTCTCATCTTTGATCTTGAAGATCGGTGCGATCAGTTCTCTAAGCCCGATCAACAGCGGTCGGCATTTTCAGGACGCCGCCTCCACCCGATTCGATAGATTGCTTAGATAACCGGCTCGTTTGTGTGCCGTTCCCTGAGACAAAAAACCAAATCCAATTGTTCCTCAAGTCGGAACCGCAGGTTCGGCGTGTGCGCGGGCCGCTGGGATGGCACGGTGTCCGGCACAGCGGATCGAATGAAGGCGCAAAAATCTGGGGGGTGCGTAGCGATAACCGGCGCCCTCAAGATCTACGCTCGGCGCGCTGAAGCTTCGGCGGGCCTGGTTCAAGGAGAACGACCGGAAGGCGTTGCCTTCGAATACGAGGTGATCGGACACACGAGCGCAACATAGTTTTTGATACAACAGGCCTCTAATCCCAAAGCCCTCGGGTGACCGTGTCGGCCAAGATCGCGTTGCCGTTCTCGAACAAAAGCTGGTCCAGCGAAAAGAGCCGACTGTCGCCGAGCTTCGCGTATTTGGTTGGATCCGGCCGATTGTATTCGCTCACAAAGTGGCGGAGGTGCTGTTGAATTTGGCTCCGATCAATGAGCCCCTCGCCATGGTTATCGCATGGCCTGTGTCACCCATGCGCCTCGCACGCGGGAAAGCGATCCATCGCTCACGTTAGCGAGCAAGGCGGCTCCAAACAGCAACACGAAAATTGTTAGGACCATAAACTCTCGCCAATTGAAGGCCATGTTGTCCTCCTCTGTCCCGCATATATTTCGCATCGATCCAGCGGGTTCCAATTCGCTACCCGTCCCCGGTGTCGCTGCGCAGGACAACTAATCGTCCTGATAATGTTCCACCGGCGACGCGGGCGCGCCTCATTTTCGTTCATATTACCACAAATTGGAGGTTCCGGAGAAATAAGTGTCGCGTTCCCCGAGTCAGGTGGCAGGGAGGATCGGACGATGCCTGAGGACCACGACTTGAAGGAGCGTCGAAATCGGGTGGAGCGCTACCGCATTCTAGAACAAGAAACTACGGACCCAATTGCGGCTCGTTTGCTTCACGATATCGTTCTGGACTTGGAAGCCGAGTTCAAGGGATCGCCGCAAAGTTACGGCCTTGATGCCGCATAAGCGTCAACGCGACGCTTCCCGCACAAAAAACCACCCCGCAAGCGGCTGCCAGCTCCGGATAAGCTCCTTGCGTTCTGCTCGTCGGCCAAACGGCGAACATTCCGGGAAGGGGTGTTCCCCAAGCGGAACATCCAACGAGCGGCAGGTCACGGCCGAGGGATTATCGAAATCGACGCCGCTGCCCCGGTTGTCGCTAACGCGATCCGCCGGGCCATCGCGAGCTGCACCGTACGGCTCACCGAAATGTTCGCGGGAGATCCGGAGGTCGAGTAGCCGGCCCGGCGAACCCCCTCGCTTTCGGCTTCAGCGAGCTTCCGTTTGGCGAGGTCCAGCAATTCGAGATCGTCGAGGAACAGGTCGATCGCGGCTCAGAACGAACCGGAATGCATCTTCGCTATCGCCTTTACCCTGATCGGAGGCCTTTCTTCCGCGGCCCTCACCCGAACGCTGAAGCACGTCACCTTCGACGATTTCTTGTTTCCGGGAAGCACCATGTCGCGCGTGCCGCCCTCGCGGCGAAAGCGCGGCTTATTCGTCCCGTCGAGTGGGATGCTGACCTCGCCGCCTTCCAGGACATCCCTGATGTCGCGGTCCTGCAAGGACTTCTTGACGGCGCGCTGAACCCGCGCCTTGGCACGACGCAAGAAGCGCTGGCGGTTCTCAAGGCTTTTGCTGCCCGGATTCGGGCGCCGATCGACGATGTGCATAGCCACCCTTGCATTTGCCTCAGCCGGCTTGCTTCACCCGCATGTACCATTCGACGAGGCGGCGAACCTGACGCTCGGTATAGCCGCGTCCCACCATGCGCGCGACAAACTCGCCGTGCTTCTTTTCGGTATCGCCGTCCTTTTTCGAGCCAAACGAGATAACCGGAAGAAGGTCTTCGAACTGCGAAAATATCCGTTTCTCGATGACTTCTCGAATCTTTTCATAGCTGGTCCAGGACGGGTTTTTGCCGCTGTTCTGTGCCCTCGACCGCAGCGAGAACTTGACGACCTCGTTGCGGAAGTCCTTCGGGTTGGCGATGCCCGCAGGCTTCTCGATCTTGGTCAGTTCCTGGTTGAGAAGGTTGCGATTGAGCATCTGGCCGGTATCGGGGTCCTTGAAGTCCTGATCTTCGATCCAGGCATCGGCATAATCCACGTAGCGATCGAACAGGTTTTGACCGTAATCCGAATAGGATTCCAGATAGGCTTTCTGGATCTCGTGGCCGATGAATTCCGCATAGCGCGGCACGAGCTCGGCCTTGATGAATTCGAGATAACGCTTTTCGACTTCCTCAGGAAGCTGCTCACGGCGGATCGAATGCTCGAGCACATAGATCAGATGGACGGGATCGGCGCCAAGTTCCGCGGTATCGTGATTGTAGGTCGCGGCTAGGACCTTGAACGCAAAGCGCGTCGAGACGCCGGCCATGCCTTCGTCGACGCCGGCAGCATCCTTGTATTCCTGGACGCTGCGGGCCTTCGGATCGGATTCCTTGAGGCTTTCACCGTCATAGACCCGCATTTTCGCGAACAGGGTAGAGTTTTCGTGCTTGCGAACACGTGACATCACCGAGAAGCGCGCGAGCGTTTCCAGGGTTGCCGGCGCACACGGCGCGGAAGCGAGTTCCGATCCCTGGATAAGTTTCTCATAGATCTTCTGCTCCTCGGTCACCCGCAAGCAGTACGGCACCTTGATCACGCAGATGCGATCGATGAAGGCTTCGTTCTTTTTGTTGGCCTTGAAGCTTTGCCATTCGGCTTCGTTCGAATGCGCGAGAATGACACCGGTGAATGGAATGGCCCCGATATTCTCGGTACCGATGTAGTTGCCTTCCTGGGTCGCCGTTAACAGCGGGTGCAGCATCTTGATCGGCGCCTTGAACATCTCGACGAATTCGAGGACGCCCTGGTTGGAGCGATTCAAGCCGCCGGAATAGCTATAGGCATCAGGGTCGTTCTGGGCGAAGGTCTCCAACTTTCGAATGTCGACCTTGCCGACCAGCGAGGAGATGTCCTGATTGTTCTCGTCGCCAGGCTCGGTTTTCGCGACCGCGATCTGCCGCAAGCGCGAGGGCTGGATTTTGGCAACCCGGAATCGTGAAATGTCGCCGCCGAATGCTTCCAGCCGTTTGTAGCACCACGGACTCATCAGTCCATGGAGGCGACGGCGCGGAATGCCGTACTTTTCTTCAATCATCGGCCCCAGCGATTCCGGATCGAACAAACTCAAGGGGCTCTCGAACACTGGACTGAGTTCGTCGCCGGCCTTCAGCACGTAGATGGGATGGACTTCCATCAACGATTTCAGCCGCTGCGCCAGCGACGATTTTCCACCGCCCACCGGGCCCAGCAGATAGAGAATCTGCTTGCGCTCTTCGAGACCCTGGGCTGCGTGCCGGAAGAAGCCGACGATGCGCTCGATGGTTTCTTCCATGCCATAGAATCCGGCGAAGGCCGGATAGGCGCGCATGGTCCTGTTCAAAAAGATACGGCCAAGGCGGGCGTCCTTGGCCGTATCAATCATTTGAGGCTCACCGATCGCAGCTAGCAGGCGCTCGGCCGCATTGGCATATCGCATCGGATCGCCTCGACACGATTCCAGATATTCCGCCATCGACATGTCGGTTTCGCTTCGAACCTCAAAGGACCGAGCGAAAGCATTGAACAGAGAATCGTTGTACATGATCCCTCTCCTCATGAGGTGAACTGCTGGAACGCGCGGCAAAGTCCGACGGCCGACTGAACAGGTCCGACTGCCGGAATCAATTAGGATCGCGCGGCATCAACTAGTCAGCGACTTACTGCTTGGCCGTGGACGCGCGAAAATCCCGGGGTGGTTTTCTTATGGCCCGAGCAAATCCAATCGGCGTAGGCCGCCTTTTGGCCTTCGGGCGCTTTGACCCGTTCTCCGCGCTGGGCCGCGTGTTGCGGACGGCCTCGGTCAGCATCTGGCGCAGCTCAGCCTTCGTCTTCGGCGGCTCCCGCGTAAAGCTAGATTTTTGCCATTGGGTTACCGTCACTATGTGGGGATGCTCGAGGGAGAAGTAAATGCCACTGGGGCCGCAAAATCAGGGACAGCCGACATCAACCTATTTTGAGGATAATCCACGTCCGCTCCGGAGCGCTTAACGGACTCAACTGAGACATCGCGCTAGGTCCGAAATTGCCACGAAGCGACTCATGCACCGCAGCAATTACCGCTGCTATTCAATCACCTCGGCGCGGGTGGGCAGCGAAGGTGGGATGGTGAGGCCAAGCGCCTTCGGCCCAAATCGTTTTCCTGACGAGGACGTTCTCAGTTTGGCGGGAGAGCAACGACAAACTCCGGGGTGAGCGTGACCCTGGCGTTAATGGAATTTTGCGATGAAGCAGTGGGCTTCGACGCCTTCCATGGTTTTGCGGCAGGCTCGAGTTCGGCGTCGCTCTTGAGGGTGACGCGGGGTCGGACGGTGACTTCGGTGATGTGGTGCTTCCCCTCGACGTTCTCGAGCAAGCCTTCGGCTTCGCTTTCATATCCGACCGGGGTCAGGCCTCGGGCTTGAGCGAGCGTGAGGAATGTCAGCATCATGCTCGTCCGCTGAAACAAGACTTTCGGCTAGCCGGAATGAACGGTTGGACGGTGCTGATGTGCTGCCTGCTTTTCCTCCCCTTGCAGCTTCTTCCGTCAGCGATGCTAGGGCTCAGCGGTACCTGGCTTGGCCTCGCGAATGTTTGCTACCGCAGTTCGTCGAGCAGCGCATTCGCCTCCCGCAAATCGCGCGTGGCGAATCTCTCTGTGAATGAGCCATAGACCGGCTCGAGCAGCTCACGACCGTTGTCGCGCTCGCCGTGATCCCGCAGGACCCTAGCCAGACTCGTCGCTGCCCGCAGTTCCCAGGATTTGGCTCGTTGCGACCGCGCTATCGTGAGCGCGCGGGCGAAGGCCGTCCCAGCCTTGGCCACATCAGGTTTGGCCAACCGCAACGCGATCTCTCCTGCAATACGATGTATTTCAGCTTCGCACCATTTTTCCTTGGTGGTCTGCACGGTCAACACGGCCTCGTCGATGCAGTGCGACGCATCGTCAAATTGGCCAAGCTCTGCATAAGCCGCAGCGAGGCTCGTGAGATACCATGGCGTATACAATGTCGATCCAGTGGAGCGGAACGCGTCAAGGCCGGAAGATATCATCGTGATTGCGCTTGGCATCTGGCCAGTCAGTGCCAACGCGCAGCCCTGGTTTGCCATGCCGATAGCTTTCCAAAATACAGCTCCTGTTTCATCCGCAAGGACTGTCGCCTCATTCAAATTCGCCATGGCTTCCGTGGAATTCCCGCAAAGGATAAACGTAAATGACGTGATCACCAGCGCGTGCGTCAAAGTAGGCACCTGCCCAAACTCTCGTGCGTGACTCAAGGTTCTACGTGCATCGGCCATTGCTGCCTCAGGAAAGCCGAGCAACCAAAGCGTCAAAGCGCGAAAGGCCAAGATCGTGGTTCGAACGTCTTGACCAAACCGGGCTGCCAGTGAACGATGTTCGATCGGATCATAAATCTCGAGAGCACGGTCGAGATACTCCAATCCAGAAGCTATCTCGCCCGCATGTATCAGCGAGACGCCCCTAGCGCGGTTGCCGACCATAACATTCGTTCTGTTGTTTCCAGCCAGCGACGAAAATTGCTCCGTTAATTCGAGCAACTTGTCGGCGTTGAACGCAACTAGATTGGCAGCCCATTGGCCGTAGAGAACCACAAACGGGAGCAAGGGATCTTCAAGAGGCTCGCCCAGGACTTCGGCTCGCTTAACAAGCAACATCGCCTGGTCTACCGCCTCCTTGGTTTCCCGGGCAGCGTAGCCTTTGACATGGATCAGAGGAGTTATAAGTGCGACCTGGAGGCGAACCTGTTCGCGGCGGAGCTCCGATGAAGAGGGCAGCGCCGCAATCTGGTCAAGCGCATACTTGAGTTGAGCTATCGCCTCCGGTAAGGCCGAACGTGCCAGCGACCGCTGCGCGGCCTTCCCCCAGAAACCTACCGCTCTCTCGATCTCACCGGCTTCAGTGCAGTGGCGTGCCAGGAGTTCGGGCTTGCTTTCGGCGATGTCCGCGAATTGCTCATAGAGTGTTTGAGCGATACGAGCGTGAAGGGCGCGTCTAGGTTCCCGCAGCAGCGTGCTGTAGGCGGCGTCCTGCACTAGCGCATGTTTGAAAAGATAGCTTGCATGCGGCGGGGTGCCGTGGCGGAAGAGCAGGCCAGCGGCAATAAGTCGTTGCAGTTCTGTCTCTAAATCAACCCGAGACTTCTGCGCCACGGCCTCCAGCAGTGCGTGTGAAAACTCCCGTCCGATCACCGATCCGATCTGCGCAATCTCCTTTGCTGGGCCGAGCCGGTCGAGTCGCGCCATCAACGAGGCATGCAGGGTTGCCGGAATCGCGAGGCGAGGCGGCGGAATATCAGCGATGGTCCGATGAGCTTCATCTTCTTCCGCCTCGATGACTGCCTTTGTGATCTCTTCAATGAACAGCGGAATTCCGTCGGTCCGCTCGATCAAGTCCTCGCGCACGCCTGGTGGTAGACTCTTGTTGTCGACTATGCGATCGATCATCGCGTCAATGTCGTGCCGGCCGAGCCGGTTGATCGTCATGGCCGTTACATGCGGTAGTCCGATCCAAGGCGGCTCGAACTCAGGACGAAAAGTGACAATCAACAAGACCGGCAGGACCGAAATCCGCTCCAACACGAGATCGACCAGCTCAAGACTTGTTGGATCCGCCCAGTGCGCATCCTCGAAAATCATCAATACCGGGTTTTGGCGCGCCAGTGCTTCTATTTGAGCAAGAAGTGACTCCAGCGTGCGTCGCCTTCGCTGTTGAGGATCAAGCGACAGCAGTGGATGACGACCGTCATTTGGGAGCGATAGCAATTCGGCGAGCAGCGTAGCATCCTGCGGCGGTGTCGCGCTTTGAGCCAGCAGCGCGTCGAGCTTGTCAAGTTTCGCGTGCGCGGGATCGTCATGAACAAAACCAGCCGCCCGTTCGAGCTGTCCAATGATGGGGTGAAGCGCGCTGTCCATGTGCTGCCGCGAGCAAAAAAACCGCAAGGGCGTATATGGCTCTTGGCTAAGTCGAGCCAGCAGAGCAGCGGCCAAACGGGATTTACCTATTCCCGGCTCACCGCAGAGCAGCACTGACTGGCCGTCGGAGTTCTTCGCGTTCGACCAGCGTCGCGACAGTAACTCCAGCTCCTCTTCCCTGCCAACGATCGAGGTAAGATCATTGCTATGCAATGCCTCAAACCGTCCCTCGACAGAAGCCTTTCGCAACGCTGCCCAGATGCGCACTGGGCCAGCAATTCCCCTAAGCTCCTTCGTGCCAAGGTCCTTCAACTCGAATAAGTTGCCCAAGAGCTTTCGGGTGCTTGGAGCAAGGAGAACCGTGTTGGGTTCGGCAAGTCCCGGCAGACGCGCCGCAAGGTTCGGCGTCTCGCCAACAATGCCCCGCTCCTGTGCTTGTCCCGATCCGACGAGATCGCCGACCACGACCAGACCCGTGGCGATGCCAACACGGGTCTGCAGCGGCGTACCTGTCTTCAATTTCGCAACTTCCGCGACCAGGTCCAACCCCGATCGTACGGCCCTCTCGGCGTCGTCCTCGTGGGCTTCCGGATAACCGAAATAGACTAGGACGCCGTCGCCCATATATTTTGCGACAAATCCGCCGAAGCGACGAACCGTTTCGGTCACGCACTTCTGATAGGCCGAGATGAGCTTCTGCAGATCTTCGGGGTCCATCCGCGTCGACAGTACCGTCGAGCCCACGAGATCGCTGAACAGCACGGTGATTTGCCGTCGCTCGGCCACGTCAGCGGGCGAGTCTGCGACCGTCGCAGTCCCTGGAGGTTGTGTCTCGGTTTCCTTTGAAAGCCCGGCAATGGCCGCGAGCAGCTTGATCCGAGCTCCGAGCGGAAGACCAAGCTCGCGCAGGTGATCCTGTGTCAGGTGCGGCAGCACCGACTCATCGATCCCATTGTCGCGGAACGCCGCCTCAAAACGTTCGAGACCCTGGTTCCGCAGCCAATTTCCGAGGTCCATGACGGCGTCTCCTTATGCTGTCAGCGCGCCGAGCAAGGCCTTCGCCTCTTTCAAATCGGGGGTGGCGAAGCCTTCGGTGAACCAGCCATAGATCGGCGCGAGAAGGTCGCGGGCTTCATTTCGCTTGCCCTGAGCACCGATCAGTCGTGCGAAACTGGTCGCAGCACGCAACTCCCAGAATTTGGCGTCTTGCCGGCGCGCCACGGCAAGCGCTTGTTTGAAGCTGTCTTCAGCAGCGCGCTGCTCGTTGGTAGACAGCAGGAGCATTCCGCGTAGCCGGTGCATCTCGGCCGCCGCCCAGCGCTCACCAGTCTTTTCAATCAACTCGGCGGCTTCAGCGAGCCGTTTGAGCCCCTCTTGCGGTTGCCCTGCCTTCCCGTAAAGCTCGGCGAGAGCAATAAGGTGAAACGGCGCTCCCAGGTTGGCCCCTCTGGGGAACTTGTTCAGCGCCTGTTCCATCAGCGAAATAGCCTCCGACGATTGCCCCATCATTCCTAGACACCAGCCGCGAGCAATGTTTCCAAATGCCAATGGGAGTGCGAAGCCATGCTCCTTCGAGATAGCCAACACCTCTTCCGCCAACGGAAGTAGTGCCTGCGCCGATTTTTCACCTCCGATCGCCCAATCGACGTACCAAGCATGGCGCAGAATGGAAGCCAGATTGTAGGGTGAGATCCGTCGTGCTTCGGCCAGTGCCTCGTCGCGACGCGTGCGCGCTTGATCGATATGGCCGATGCAGACCAACGTCCGGTAAAGAATTTTCAGGATGTGCACGTATGGGTCTTCCGGCAAAGACGCGCCAACCCGATACGCAGGGTCCCATGAGGACAGGGCACTCTCGAGATAGGCGCGAGCGTCGATGAATTTGCCGAGCCAGAGGCTGACGTCACCACCGGCTATCAGACCGAAGCATTTCCACGCCGCATCGTTGTGGCCATTGGCGAAGTGGCGCACCTCGCTCGTGTGCTGTTCCGCCTGGATCAGGTCTCCCCGGACGCTCCGAAACACCCATTGGCCCCACATGACGGGCGCCAATTGTTCCGGCCGGTTTAATTGTTCGCAGAGCCAACGCGCGCGCGCAAGCGCCTCTCCCAGTTCCGGCGCGCCGTAGCCTTTCGCAGCCATCAGTGCGCGTCCAAACATTAGCTGCAGGTCCAGCTCCTGTTGCTGACGCCTGTCATCATCGGGGAGGTCGGACAGCAGATCGAGGCCCCTCCCCAGTTGCGCCACCGCCTCAGTCATTGCCCCGCGGGCGATCGCCTGCTCGCCAGCCTTGCGCAAATAGCCAACCGCGCGTTCGACCAAACCCGCCTCCGCGCAATGCCGCGCCAACAGCCCTGGCTGCCTTTGCCCGATCTGCGGAAATTGGCTTTCCAACGTGGCGGCGATACGCCCATGCAACTGCTTGCGTCGGCTGTGCAGCATGGTGCCATAGGCCACATCCTGCACAAGCCCGTGTTTGAATGTATATTCCGCGTCGGGAGGCGTGCCGCGCTGGAAGATCAGTCCGGCGCTCGCTAGCTGTTTGAGGGATTCATCCAATCGCGGCTGCGGTATTCCGGCGACGGCGCTGATGAGCTCGTGAGAGAACGAACGCCCGAGCGCAGCCCCGATCTGAGCGACTTCGCGCGTTGGGGCAAGACGGTCAAGACGGGCCAGGAGCGAGGCGTGCAGCGATGTCGGGATTGCGAATGCTGCGATCGGCCCCGCCCCTGCGGGGCGGTCTGCTATTTCTGCCAGCAATCCGCTTTCAACAACGGATTTGGTCAGTTCTTCGATGAACAGAGGCACGCCGTCAGTCCGCTCGGCAATCTGATTGGCGATCTCCTTCGGAAATGCCATCGTGCCAGCCAAGTGCGCAATCATCTCGGCGCGCTGCCGGACTGGCAATCGATTGAGGGTGAGGATCGTGACGTGCGGACGGCCGACCCATGGTGGTGTGAACTCTGGCCGGAATGTCATGACCAGGAGCAGGGCCAGGCGCGGGACCCGGTCGACCGTCATGTCCAGCAATTCCAGCGTGCTGGGGTCGCTCCAGTGCAAATCCTCGAACACCATCGCGACCGGCTGCCGCGCTGCTATTCCCTCAACCTGGGCCAATAACGCGCGAAGCGTTTTCTCCTTGCGTTCCTGGGGAGCGTGATTGAACGGCGGGTAGCGCTCGCCGATCGGGATCGAGAGGAGATCTGCCAGAGGCGAAACCACGTTGTTCAGATCGTCCGTTCCACTGGCAAGCGCCGCCTCCAGCTTCGCCAGCCGTTGTGCGGGCGTGTCCTCTCGCCGAAACTTCGCCACCCGTTCAAGATGTGCGATGATAGGATAGAGCGCGCTATTCTGATGGTGGGGAGAGCAGAAGTAGCGCGGGTGCGCATGCGACTGGCTTCGCAGCTGCTCCAGAAGCTCCTCAGCGATGCGCGACTTGCCGATGCCGGGCTCTCCCGAGATCAGCACGACGCAACCATCCCCCCGCTTGGCCTTCTCCCAGCGGCGCAAGAGCACGTCGATTTCCTCCGCGCGGCCAACGAGAGAAGTCAGGCCGCTAGCATGAAACGCCTCGAAGCAACTCTCCACTG
This sequence comes from uncultured Alphaproteobacteria bacterium, assembly GCA_963822795.1. GTDB lineage: Bacteria > Pseudomonadota > Alphaproteobacteria > Rhizobiales > Xanthobacteraceae > Bradyrhizobium. The sequence continues at coordinate 132,189 of CAWGJM010000035.1, read as the reverse complement.
AGCTCGGTCGGAGTGCCGCCCAAACCTGGACAGCGCCCGCGATGCCCTTTAGCTCCTGGAGGCCAAGATCGCGCAGTTCGAACAGATTGCCGAGAAGTCGTCTGGTGGCGTCGGCGATCACGATCGTGTCCGGCTCGGCAAGCCCTTGCAGCCGAGCGGCGAGGTTCGGCGTCTCGCCAACAATGCCCCGCTCCTGTGCTTGTCCCGATCCGACGAGATCGCCGACCACGACCAGACCCGTGGCGATGCCAACACGGGTCTGCAGCGGCGTACCTGTCTTCAATTTCGCAACTTCCGCGACCAGGTCCAACCCCGATCGTACGGCCCTCTCGGCGTCGTCCTCGTGGGCTTCCGGATAACCGAAATAGACTAGGACGCCGTCGCCCATATATTTTGCGACAAATCCGCCGAAGCGACGAACCGTTTCGGTCACGCACTTCTGATAGGCCGAGATGAGCTTCTGCAGATCTTCGGGGTCCATCCGCGTCGACAGTACCGTCGAGCCCACGAGATCGCTGAACAGCACGGTGATTTGCCGTCGCTCGGCCACGTCAGCGGGCGAGTCTGCGACCGTCGCAGTCCCTGGAGGTTGTGTCTCGGTTTCCTTTAAAAGCCCGGCAATGGCCGCGAGCAGCTTGATCCGGGCTCCGAGCGGAAGACCAAGCTCGCGCAGGTGATCCTGTGTCAGGTGCGGCAGCACCGACTCATCGATCCCATTGTCGCGGAACGCCGCCTCAAAGCGTTCGAGACCCTGGTTCCGCAGCAAAGTCCCGAGATCCATGGTGGCGTCCCAACGGCTTACTTTTGCTCGGGATATACTGAACCCATATTGCTGCTGGATCGCCAATCTCGACTATGCGGAATTGGCCATTTCTTCGGTCGCGCCCCTCAAAGCTCGTCACTTTGCCGGATTTGCATAGGCAAGTATCGCCGCTCAATCCAGCGTGCTTCAAGCTTCAGATCCAGATTAGCCGTCCTTCAAACGCTCCAGCGACCGAAGCCACTGCCGTCGATCCAGGTACAAATTTGAATCTCGCTCTCCACGGAGTAAGCCAGAGCGGCAATTTTGTCGAAATCATGCTCGTTGCTCGGAAACCTCACCGCGAGATGATCAATACACCCTGCGGCGCACAACGGTCGCCCGTGGTGCGACAACAGGACGTCCGACGACCACAGCGCCGCCGGGCGCGACGCAGCCAGCCCTGTACACGCCGCGAGCGCAAACGACCGCGCTTGCCTCCACGCTGCTCAACGCGAGGAAACCTGCCACCAGCAAGAGAGATGCGATTACAAACTTCATGACTGTTCTCCTTGAGTTGCGAAGGGCCGCGACCCGCGGCGAAAGAGCGAACGAAGACTCGCCGTCTGCAATAGGACGAACAGGCTTCTTCTCACGTCGCCTCGCAAGAAGCGAGCCAACACGGAAGCCGCCGCGCGTTCCCTTGGAAATGTCTAATAGATCAGCGGGGTGACAAAAAGCCCGCTGCTGGCGGCGGCACGTCGCATACAACAAAAAACTCCGAATTTTCGGAGGCTCTCCGAATTCTCGGAGAATTTGAAGCGTCGGGCTCTCGCCGCTCGCGCCGAGTTTTCATTACTCCGCTGATCCATCGGATGTTTTTCCTTCAATCGACAAGACCGATGCCACGAGGTTGCTGCAAGCTGCATCAAGACCCCGAAGAGGATATTGAGCGGGGATATCGTCAAGCGGTCGAGATGTTAAGACGGGCTATTTGCGATCAGAGCGCATTGGCTGCCAGACGGAAATATCGCGCTCCCGTACGAGCAACGCTGGTAACGCGTCGTGCCAACTGCGCCGGTATTCTCGGTGGAGCTGAACATCGAGTACGTCTCGATGACTCTCCCAAGTCTCATAGAGCATGAAGTGATACTCCGACGCTGGGTCTCGGTGCAAGATCGCCTCATGAAACGTCGGCTCGTGGCGCATCGCATCAAGCACATCGTTTAGCAGCATGAGGAATCGATCGTGCTGCGCCGGCGAGACTTGGAATTTGATGAGATACGTGACGGCCACCGAAGGACTCCCGCTGGGCAGAATTTGAATCCTGCGAGGTAGAACAGGATGAATCAATTACCGAAGAGGTAAAGGCCCCGCTACCGCCTCGTACCGGGATCAGTTGGAGGATGCCCTGGCACCAACCGGACCAACAGGGCCGGACTGATGATGTCCGTTGTTCGGGGTAGACCGGAAGTAGCTGGCAGAGGGTCAAACGACGCGATTGACCCAACTCGAACATAGGGCGGACGTTTGACAACAGATCGGCTATGGCCCGAACCGGGACATTATGCGCAGCCCGCGTTGACCTGGATCAATGCAGCACACGCGGCATCGTAGGAAGGATTGAAAGCTGTCAGATATTCCGAGCCAAGGTCAACCTAATTGGGCTGCATCGGATCAGCATATCATGAAGAAATGGCGTACGCCGTTCATAACTGTGGTGCTGCTTTCACTGTTCGCAGCATTCAGTCAATCCAGTGACGCTGGAACGGACCTGACGACGGAGCAGCCCTTTAAGTCTCGCACTGAGGTTCGCCAGCAGGGCGAGGTGACCGTTCGCGCTGCGGTCTTGACCGACGACGAAAGTGAACGATATTTCGGCGCATCGCTGGCTGACCATGGCATCCAGGTCGTTTGGCTGAGCGTAGACAACGCCAGCGATTTGCGGTTGCGCTTTCTGCCGATTGTCACGGACCCGAACTATTTCTCCTCCCCAGAGGTCGAACGGTTACTTCGCGTCTGGTGGCGCGGCAGTGCCAATGCATCGATTGCATCGGTGGTGGCGCAATCCCCGATGCCGGATGTGATCCTGCAAAAGCGAACCGCTGCCGGCTTCGTCTTCACGCACCGTGAAGGCGGGTTGAAGCTGTTTGAGGTGGGGTTCGAGACCGATAGGCAGATGCTTCGGTTCAGGTTCGTGCTGCCGGTCGGCGGCTCCTCATACGCGATAGAAAAAGTCCGCTTTGGAAGCATTTATCCGCCGAGTACAGTCGAAGCAATTGATCTTGCGGCACTGCGCGAAAAGCTGGCGCAGCTGCAGTGTTGCACTACCAACAAAGAGGGTAATGCCAACGGAGATCCGCTCAATATCGTGGTCGTTGGGCACGGCATTGATGCGCTCTTTGCCTTCATCGAACGAGGCTGGAGGCTTGACGAGCCGTTCGATCTTCACAGCACTTACCGCACCATACGGGCCTTCTTGTTTGGCAGCGAATATCTCAACGCACCGGTCAGTCCGCTATATATCTTTGGGCGCCAGCAGGATGTCGCATTGCAGAAAGCGCGCGACACCATCAGCCAACGCAATCATCTACGGTTGTGGCTGGCACCGTTCACGATTGACGGGCTTCAGGTTTGGGTTGGCCAAATCAGTCGCGACATCGGCATCAAGCTGACCACGCAATCTTGGTATCTGACGACGCATCTTATCAGTCCGGAAGTGGATCAGGACCGCTTCTATTTGATGCAGGATTTGATCTTGTCCGGAGCCGTTACACGCTTCGGCTTTGTAAGTGGCGTGGGCGTGTCGTCGATGCCAAATCCACGAGTAAATCTTACCGGCGAGCCCTATTTGACTGATGGCCTGCGGCTGGTGTTGTTTCTTAATGAGCCGCGGCGGACCCTCGACCAAATCGATTTTCTAGATTGGGAGCGGGTTTCCCCCTAGAACGGGCCGCCCGCCGCTACGCGTGTTAAGCGGGTTAGTGGTAATGTCGCTTTCTGTTCATTGGCACGTTTGAGACATGCCGACGAACAGGCGGAATGTCTGCTCATCGGGGTACACCGGAAGTGGCCGACCTGCGCTCAGAATGTCGAGACTGACCCCGAAGAGACATCGGGATGATGAAGGCAAGGAGCCGCTGGCCATCTATCATCAACGAAAGACGATTGCCGACTGCAAGCGCGTTGCTGAGCAGACCGGCATTCTGACCAAGGAGCCGGATCATCCGCCACAGAAGTGTTGATATTCCTGCGCATCATCCATATTCCGCGACGCGAAGCGGCTGGGCGTTGACGCCTGAGCGCTTTACCGCCATATACAGAGCATGAACAAGCTTCAATCAGCCGCATTGACCACCACGGCGACCGCTTACGGCGGATCGCCTGCTGGTTGCGCGCGCTAGAGACAAGCGTACTTCACCCAGAAAAGGCCCCGCCGGCGACGGACGGGGCCTTTTCTGGTTTTTGATGGTCCCCGTCCGCGCTTTTTCCCATCACGAGGAACACAGCCATGGACGATCTCGACCACAGAAATCTCGGCGTGAAGCTTAAATTCTGGCACGTTCAGGAAGATGCGCCGGGCATGGTGTTCTGGCATCCGCGCGGCTACGCGGTCTACCGGGTGCTGGAGGACTATGTCCGGCGCAAGATGCGCCGAGCCGGCTATTCCGAGGTCCGGACGCCACAGCTGCTGCCAAAGGAGCTCTGGGGCCGCAGCGGCCACTGGGACAAGTTCGGCGAACACATGTTCCGGGTCGACGACGGCGAGCTGGCGATGGCGCTGAAACCGATGTCGTGCCCGTGCCACGTGCAGATCTTCAACAAGGGGCTGCGCTCGTGGCGGGAGCTTCCGATCCGCTATGCCGAGTTCGGCGCTTGCCACCGCAATGAGCCTTCCGGTTCGCTCCACGGCATCATGCGGACGCGCGCCTTCGAGCAAGACGACGCCCATGTGTTCTGCCGCGAGCAGGACGTGGAGGGCGAAGTCGCGTGCTTCATCGCCCTGCTGGGCGAGGCCTACCGCGACCTCGGTTTTCCCGACTACGAGGTGGCGCTGGCGACGCGGCCGGTGGCGCGCGCCGGCGACGACGCGATCTGGGACTGGTCGGAGGCGAAGCTCGGCGATGCCGCGCGGCAATGCGGCCTCACGCCTCAAATCAATCCCGGCGACGGCGCGTTCTACGGACCGAAGCTTGAATTCGCGCTGCGCGACCGGCTGGGACGATCCTGGCAGTGCGGCACAGTGCAGCTCGACGGCGTGCTGCCGCAGCGACTCGAGGCGTCCTACGTCGCCCCCGACGGCAGCCGCGCGAGGCCGCTGATGATCCACCACGCCATCTTCGGATCGCTCGGCCGCATGATCGCGATCTTGCTCGAGCACCATGGTGGCGTGCTTCCGTTCTGGCTGACGCCGGACCAGGTCGCGGTCGCGCCGATCTCGAAAGACCAGGCTGGATACGGCGCGGACGTGCTGGCGGCGTTTGAGGATGCCGGGATCCGGGCCGTTGCCTATGACGGCGCCGACACCCTTTCGCGGCGCATCGTGGCGGCGCATGAAATGGCGGTGCCGGTGATGGCCATCGTCGGCGGGCACGAGATGAGGGACGGCCGGGTGAGCCTGCGCGAGCGCGACGGCTCACAGGCCGACGTTCCGCTGGCCGAGGCGGTGTCCCGCCTGCAGGCGAGGGCCCGGCCGGGCGCCCTGGTGGCTGAAACTTTGTAAAACGCGCCTCAGGCGCAGGATCCCTAGCCTGCCGGGCGTTAGAGCGCCCGCGGACGCATGCCCGACGAACTCCTGGAGATTCTCGTGAGGACCGGCGTTCGCGACGTCAGGCTTTCAGGACCCGGCGCGCTGGCACGCAGCATTCCGAATGAAGTGCTGCGAATGCTGTTGCTGATGATTACCGCGGGCGATTTCTCGACCTGTGCTACGAGTTCGACTCGAACCCGGCCGTATCCGGCTTGAGGAAGGACAACCTTGCAGCTTCGGGGCTGCGTCCGAGCAACTCTCGATCGCCTAGATGGTACGCCCGGAACAGGCTGTCTCATCACTGCCAGCGCGGCCGATAGGCCGACGACCTGAGTTATGGGCTCCGAGAGCGGGGGCGAGATCTGTTGCATTCGAAATCGCAATGAGCTGGATTCACGCCATGTCGGCTCTGGGTCAAGAGCACCGTTCTATGTGGCAAGCCCACCCACATGCATCATGGGTACGGCGTTGACTGCAATGTGCTCTTCTTCAAAGCCCAGCATTCCTCCGTTATTTGACGTGCCCCATTCGGCGGAATCTCAGGCCGAATGATTGTGATAACCCGCAATATTGATGGAAACCAGCGATACAGCTGGATAAAGAACCAGCGATCATTGTTCGTGAGCCGGACGCGACCATGCAGCCTGCGCCTCAAAACATTCAATGTCGAAGCACCGCGTTCTCGGCTTCAAGCCGTGGCTTCGACTTGAATGGCGAGGCCAGGACGGCCAGAGCGAAGCAGACAGCCCGATCATCCCGCCAGCTTGGACGATTCGTCACGGCATCACACTCGGATGAGGTTTTCGGTGCACACAACCCTATCTGGCGTCCTTATATTGTATACGAACGACCCGAATAATTGAATACAAAACTATATCTGATTGTTGACACTCTCAAGCCGATCGCGTCTGATCCAGCCGAGAACTGCGACGGGGGACTCCCCGGACGTCGGGCGATCGTTCATTAATGGGAGGAGACGAGCGATGATGAGCAAGCATTTGGCTGCGCAATCGGCTGTGTTCGGGGCCTCGCTGCTGGCCTTGATCGCGGCTGGCGCGCTGCCTGCGCTGGCGGCGAACACCGAGTTGAAGATCGGCTTCGTCGGCGTGACCAGCGGTCCCGCCGCCGCCTGGGGCACCTCGAACGTGCGCTCAATGCAGACCCTTGCGGCGCAATGGAACGAGGCCGGCGGGGTCAAGATCGGCGATCGCACCTATGACATCAAGATCGTCACGTTCGACGACCAGAAGGACCCCAAGCGCGCCATCGCCGGCATGGAGAAGATGGCCCAGGAAGGCATCCACTATGTGGTGGGACCGAATGTCGACGACGGCGCCGCCGCCGTACGCCCGGTGGCGGAAGCCAAGGGCATCATCTACTTCCCCTACGCCTTCCCGAAGGCGCTCTACACCAAGCCTGCCAGCAATGCGGTGCTCGGCATGGTCGCGAACTATCAGTCGGGTCCGACGATCTACAAATACGTGCGCGACAACAAGGGCGTGAAGACGATCGCCTTCGTCGCGGCCAATGAATCCGATCCGCTCAGTCAGCGCGACGGCGGCGTCGCGGCCGCCCGCGAACTCGGCCTGCAGGTGCTGGCCGACAAGGACACCTACCAGAACGACACGCGCGACTTCACGCCGGTGCTGACGCCGATCGTCAAGCTGAAGCCCGATCTCCTGGTGCTCTCCGGCGTCTCGCCGGCCAACGCGCCGCTGTTGATCCGTGCCGCGCGCGAACTCGGCTATCAGGGCCTGCTCTCAGCCGAAACCGCGCAGGACGCCAAGGTGCTCGAGGAAGGCGCGGGCGATCTCGCAAACGGCTTCATCTCGGTCGGCGGCGCCTCGACCGCGGAGATCCGCTCCAAGGCGATGGACGACTTCATCGCCCGCTACACCAAGATGTTCGGCGAATACAACGACGAGTCGAACACCAAGGTCTACGCGCTGCAATACATCATCGACACGCTGAAGGCGAACCCCAAGGCGATTGACGATATCGCGGAGTACAAGAAGACCATCGACGGCTTCTCGGCCCCGAACCCCTACGTCAAGGGCGACAAGACGCTTCATTACGTCGGCGCCTCGTCGTTCGGCCAGAAGCGCCAGCTCGCGGTGCCGCTCGTCGTCACCCAGTACGTGAACGGCAAGTTCGAGACGCTGTTCATTGCCGATGTCGATTGAGATGTCGATTTGACGCGTGGCGGCCGGCGCTGGCCGGCCGGTTGAACCGGACGTCATGAGAAGCGCGGTGGGCGAAATCGCTCGCCGGACGCCCTACCCCTGCTCAACCGAGGCTGCCGCTGCGCGGATCGCCCGCTCCTTTCAAACGGGATTGCGCATGACACAGGTCATCGTGAACGGCCTTTATCTCGGCGCCCAGTACGCGCTGATCGCGCTCGGCCTGACGCTGATCTTCGCACTGATGAACGTGCTGAATTTCGCGCACGGCCAGATGTACGTGTTCGGCGGCTTCATCACCTACACGGTCTACGGCCAACTGCGCCTGCCGTTCGTGGTGGCGCTCGCCTGTTCGGGCGTGACACTCGCGATCATCGGCGCGCTGTTCGAACGCCTGCTGTTCCGCACCGTGATCCGGCGCAGCGTGCGCGACGAGAGCACCATGCTGCTCGCGGCCGGCACGGCATTTTTCCTCGATGCGGTGATCCTGCTGCTGTTCGGCGAAAAGCAGCGCGGCGTGCCGAAGATCATCAACGGCGTACTCAATGTCGATTGGCTGATTATGCCTTATGACAAGATCGCCGTCGGCGTCATTGCGCTGGTGCTGATCGCAAGCTTTATGGCCTACATGCAGTTCAGTCGTCCCGGGCGAGCGATGCGGGCGCTGGCCCAGGATCGCGTCGCCGCGCAGTTGATGGGCGTCAATGTCGACCGCTATTCCATGATCGGGTTTGCGCTCGGCGCGATGCTGGCCGGCGTGGTCGGCGGGTTGCTGGTCGCCATCACAGGCGTCAACTCCGGTATCGGCGGCCCGATTTCGATCAAGGCCTTCCTCATGGTGATGATTGGCGGCGCCGGCGTGGTCGGCGGCGCGATCGCCGGCGGCTTCATTCTCGGCATGCTGGAGTTGGTCGGCCTGTCGGTGCTGCATGCCTACGGCGACATCACCTATCTGGTGATCTTCGCCGCCTTGATGTTGTTCCTCAGCATCCGTCCCAACGGGCTGATGGGCAAACCGTGGGGCTGACGATGACAAGCACCGCATCCAAGATCTCGGCGCTGGCGCTGTTTCTGGTCGCGGCCTTCGTCCTCGCGCCCTGGCTGATCGCGGTCAGCGGCCGCAGCGATCTCTATTACACTCTGACCTCCGTCGCGCTGCTGAGCATCGCCAGCGCAGGCGTGTGGCTGACCTTCTTCATCGGCCGCATCAACATCGGCCAGGGCGCCTATGCGCTGCTCGGCGGCTACGTGTCGGCGATCCTCGTGACGGTTGGCGGTGTCTCGTTCTGGCTGAGCCTGCCACTCGCCGGGCTGCTTTGCGCGGGCGTGAGTATCCTGATCGGGCTGCCGATCCTTCGGTTGCGCGGCGTCTATTTCGCCATGGTGACGCTGGTGCTGACCGAGGTGGCGCGGCTCACGGCGCTGGCGGTGCCGCTGACCAACGGTGCCAAGGGCATCACGGACATCCCGCCCCCCGGAGCGATCCGCCTGTTCGGCGCCACGCTGCTGCCGGATTTCGCCACGCTCGCCAACCCGCGGCAGGCGTTCTATTTCGTCGCGGTCGCGCTGATGGTGCTGGTGTTCGCCGGCGTCTACCGGCTGGTGCATTCGCGGATCGGACAACTGTGCCTGTCGCTGCAACAGAACGAGGAGTTGGCCTCCTCGATCGGCGTCAACATCGCCGCGCTGCGCATCATCGCCTATGCGATCTCCTCGTTCCTGGGCGGCATCGGCGGCGCCATGTTCGTTGCCATCGCCCAATCGATTTATCCGTCGAGCTTCACGGTCACCGATTCCGTGAACTTCATGCTGAACTGTTTCCTCGGCGGATTGGGCTACGTGGTCGGGCCCGTAGTAGGCACCTTCGTGCTTTATTTCGGCTGGGATTTCCTGTTCCGGACCGGCGCGTTCCAGTTGCTGATCTATTCGATGCTGCTGATCGCGCTGATGGTGGTGTTGCCCAACGGCATTCTCAGCCTGTTCGCGTCGCGACGGAAGGAGAACTGAGCCATGGCGGAGCTGCTCGCGGTCAAATCCCTGACCAAACGCTTCGGTGGCCTGGTGGCTGTCAACGGCATCTCGTTTGCCGTGCGCGAGGGCGAGATCCTGTCGGTGATCGGACCGAACGGCGCCGGCAAGTCTACCCTGTTCAAGCTGATCGCCTCGTTCATGCGGCCAAGCGACGGCGAAGTGCTGTTGCGCGGCGCGCGCATCTCTGGCCTCGCCCCGCACATCGTGGCCCGTGCCGGCGTGGTGCGCACCTTCCAGGAAACCACCATCTTCAAGGGCATGAGTGTGCGCGACAACGTCATCATCGCCCACCACCTGCGCTCGCGCGCCAGCCTGCTCGGCTTCTACGCCGGCTCAAAGGCCGCGCGCGCGGATGCGAGCGATTTCGCCCGCTCCGCCGACGAGATCCTCGATTTCCTCGGTCTCGGTACGATCGCCGCCCAGCTGGCAAGCACGCTGCCGCAAGGCCATCTGCGCGCGCTCGGCATCGCCATCGGGCTCGCCACCAACCCCAAAATCCTGCTGCTCGACGAACCGTTCGCCGGCATGAACCATGACGAGACGCGGCGCGCGGTCCAGCTGGTGCGCGCGGTGCGCGAGCGCGGCGTCACCATCCTGCTGGTGGAGCACGACATGCCCGCCGTGATGAAGATTTCCGACCGCATCGTGGTGCTGAACTTCGGCGAGAAGATCGCAGAAGGAACGCCCGGCGAGATCCAGCAAAACCCGCGCGTCATCGAGGCCTATCTCGGCAGCGCCGACGAATCGATCGGGATGTAGCGCGATGGAGCCGCTTCTCACTTTCTCAGGCGTCGAACTCTATTATGACCAGGTTTACGCCCTGCGCAATGTCTCGCTCGAGGTCAACGAGGGCGAGACGGTGGCGCTGATCGGCGCCAACGGCGCCGGCAAGACCTCGATCCTGCGCGCCATCACCGGCCTGCGCAAGATCCGCAGCGGCGAGATCCGCTTTCGCGGCCAGCGTATCGACGGGCTCGCGCCGGACGAACTGGTGAAGATGGGCATCGCCATGGTACCCGAGGGCCGCCGCTCGTTTCAGCTGATGTCGGTGAAGGACAATCTGCTGATGGGCGCCTTCACCCGCCACGACAAGGCCGAGGTCGCGCGTACGCTCGAGGCGGTGCTGACGCGCTTTCCGCGGTTGCGCGAGCGCTACGGCCAGGCGGCGGGCACCATGAGCGGCGGCGAGCAGCAGATGCTGGTGATCGGCCGCGCGCTGATGAGCCGGCCGACGTTGCTTCTGCTCGACGAGCCCTCGCTCGGCATCGCCCCGAAGCTAGTGCAGGACATCGCCCGCTCGATCGTCGCCATCAATCGCGACGAACAGGTCAGCGTGCTGCTGGTGGAGCAGAATTCGCGCATCGCACTCAAGATCTCCGCGCGGGCCTATGCGCTGAGCACCGGCTCCGTGGCACTCTCCGGACGCTCGGCCGAGCTTCTGAACGATGAGCGGGTCAAGACGCTATATCTTGGCGGAGAACTGTGAGTCTGGATCGGTACGAGATGCGCATCCTTGTCATAAACCCCAACACTACTGCGTCGATGACGCAAAAAATAGGCGGCGCAGCGCAAGCGGCGGCCGCGCCAGGCACCGCAATCGAGGCCGTCAATCCGACGTACGGTCCGCCGAGCATCGAGGGCTACTATGATGAAGTGCTCTCGATTCCCGGCCTGCTCGCGCAGATGCGCGCCGCGCCCGACGCGGATGCCTATGTCATCGCCTGTTTCGACGACACCGGGCTCGACGCTGCGCGCTGCCTCACCACCGCTCCGGTGATCGGCATCGGCGAGGCCGCCTTCCACATGGCGAGCCTGGTGGCATATCGCTTCAGTGTGGTGACGACGCTGGCGCGCTCGATCTCGGCGATCGAGCACAACCTCGCGAAATATGGCTTCGCCGGCCGCTGCGCGCGGGTGCGGGCCTCCGACATCCCGGTGCTCGATCTCGAGATTCCCGGCTCGGACGCACACCAGCGCATCTCGGCCGAGATCGCCAAAGCCATCGTCGAGGACCGCGCGGAAGCGATCGTGCTGGGCTGCGCCGGCATGGCTGATCTAGCAGCCGCGCTGTCGCGCGAACACGACCTCCCGGTTGTCGACGGCGTCGGCGCGGCGGTGAAGCTCGCCGAAAGCCTGGTGAGCCTGCGCCTCAAGACGTCCAAGCATGGAGGCTATGCCGCGCCACGCGCCAAGCCTTATTCGGGAGTGTTCGCCGCGTTCACGCCGGAAGCGCCGCGGCCGCAGCGCGTGCCGGACACCACGTCGCAGCCGCCGATCGTCGCTTCACCTGCCGGATCACGCGCGGTATGATGACGGCGAGCGCGTGCAGGCCTCCGATCGCAATCCGCACCGTCGCAGTCTCCGTCCAGCCCCTTACGCCATGCGCACACCCGAAGACCGAGAGACCCATTCCTTGAAGCCGGCGGCGCGGTGGTCGGCAACCTACACCCGCCTGAGGGACGCGATCTTCGCCCATCGGCTCGTCCCCGGCACCAAATTACCCGAAGACGAACTGGCCTCGATCTACGCGGTGAGCCGCACCGTGATCCGCTCGGCCCTGCAAGCGCTGGCGCATGATCGCCTGGTGCGGCTCGAGCCGAACCGCGGCGCCTTCGTAGCGCAGCCCTCGCAGACGGAAGCCCGCGAGATCTTCGAGATGCGCATGCTGGTCGAGCCGCGCGCGGCCTCGCTTGCCGCCGAGCGGGCCACGCCGGCCGACGTGGCGCGGCTGCGCGCCCATCTCGACGAGGAGGACAACGCGCTGCGCGAGGGACGCGACAGCGATGCGCTGATGCTCTCGGCCAATTTCCATGTCGAGGTTTCACAGATCGCCTCCCAGGGGGTCCTCTGCGAAGTCATCGCCGACCTCGTCACCCGCTCCTCGCTGATCATCGCGCTGTACTGGGTCCGGCGCGACACCATCTGCGCGAGCCACGCCCACCATCCCCTGGTCGACGCCATCGCCGGCAACCAGTCTGACGTGGCGGCCGAACTGATGACAGGCCACCTCGCCGATCTGCTGACCGGACTGGACTTGACGCTACGGCAGAGCGACGAAAAGAGCCTGAGCGATATTTTGCTTCAGGACGTGTAACGCGTACGCTGCCTGCTGCGCCGGCGGCCCAAAACGATTCCAGCCCTTGTAGGCGCGGCTACTTGCCGCGAGCCTGCCTTTGCGGGCGCTCTATCCGGATGCGGACGTCTCGGCGGGGAAGAAAAACGAGCGGATCAGCCTCGAGACGGGCAAGCGCGGCGGCTAGATCAGCGAAAGACATCTTCGAGGACCTCTCGATTTCATCGGAAATCCACAATACGCCGTGAACCTCGACGCCAAGTCTGGCTGCAGCCGATCGCAGTTGCTGGTCGCCTGTTAGCAGCATGGCACTTTCTGTCGTCTCCGCGAGCGCAAGACTGAAACAATCATAGGCCCAAAGCCCCGGCAGCCAACCCATCAGGGCGAAGGCACGCTCGGTTTGGCTTGGGTTGAGATTGATCACCTGTAACCCCCGCGCCTTAAGATCCTCCTAATCACCGTCATTGAAATCGTGAAGCTCCGCTTTGATCAGCGGAAGAGCTACGACAAAACGAAACGCAATGCGGTCGTCAGAGCCGCGCCCAAGGCACGAGATAAGGTCCCGCGTGGAAAGCATTGGTTAGGTCTCGAGTGGAAGGGCGGGATTGGGCATCTCATCCGGAGCGCGTAGCCGGTAACCGACGCCGGTCTCCGTCAGAACGAACTGAGGACGCTCCGGCTCGGCTTCGATCTTTTGCCTGAGCTGTCGGACATAGACCCGGAGGTACTGCGCGTCGGTCAAAGGGCCCCAGAGCTCGCCGAGGAGAAACCTGTGCGTCAATACCGTACCGGCGTTCTGCACAAGGATGCGCAACAGATCATATTCTTTCCGCGAGAGCTTCACGTCCTTGTCACCCAGCTTGACGATACGACGCGGAAGGTCGACACATAATTCGCCAGCGCGAAACACCGCTTGCTCGCCGTGAGCCTGTAATTTATGGCGTAGCGCCGCGCGTATACGGGCCAACAATTCACCCATCCCGAACGGTTTTGTCACGTAATCGTCGGCGCCAAGATCCAGCGCCTGGACCTTTCCGGCCTCATCGCGACGGCCGGACAGCACCACGATCGGCACGCTGTCGTTGCGGCTCCGGATCGTCCGGAGTAGATCGTGACCCTGAATGTCCGGGAGCCCTAGATCCAAAATGATTAGAGCCGGCTCTTGCTGGATAAGGTCGCAGCGACGATCGTGCCATCGGGAGGCTGTCAGCACTCGTAGCCGTGCGTACTCAGACCGATCCGCAGCAAATTGCGGAAAAGTGTCCGTCAGCGCGATCGTGATCGTGGAGGTGACGAGCACTCATGCGGTGGGGATCCAAGGCTTCGGTCCGATCAAATTGCTATCTGATCGTCCGCCCAAGCAGCTGCTGTCGGTGTGATTAGCCGCCATAATCGTTCTACGCAGCGATTCCACGAACCCCACGCAGACGATCGCGAAGTTGAGGCCGTGCCTGCGCTAAGAAGGTCGCCCCTTTTGCGCCCCGCGCATGCCGCTATTGCACCGAGATCGCGAGGTGTGCTGACAAGTTGTCGCAAAGCAACGCGGTCTTCTTGCCTTTGCTTGAGTGGTGAGGTGCCACTCGGCGCATAAGTTTTCGAGACTGGAGCAATGACAACGTTATAGGAACGAAGTGACCCGCGCTCACCACGGTCGACCAGGCCAAGCGCTCGACTTACTTCCCCCTCCCCGCGCCACTCGATCAAGGAAGTCGCAATCCCAGGCGGCTATTCATGCGATGACTATATCGGAGCCCTTTCGGCCGTCTCGTTTCTTTATGTCGTTTTACCTATCTTACAGATGCTGTTGTTTACGTCTGTTTCTCGAGCGAGATGGTGTGATGTTGTTCCGTCCAAAATGCGGTGATCCTTCGATCGCATTGGGGGGCAAGTTCGGCGTGCGGGATGGTCACTCCAGGCAGTGATCGTGGCCACGGGTGCGCTTGAGCTCAACATGCGCGGGCAGGCCACGCGACAGCGACCCCACGTTCAACACACAGGCTCGGCTTGCGCGCGCCTGCGGCCAGCCGTGCGATCCCAGACCCTAATGGTAACGTCATGACTGCTTCTCGCGCCACTCCAGCAGGCGATCGAATCATCGAACCGATGATCGCGCTTGCATGCTGCTCGAAACAGCACCGAATCCCAGTAGCTGGTTCCAAGGGCGTTGAACTGATGTTTGAGCTGCATGACCGGGGCTATGGTCGTGCAGCAGCAACGGCAAATTGTGGCCATCCGGCCTGTCAATACGACGTGGCGTTGGTTGATTGGCGGCGGCGCACGTTCAAGGCCCTTGAGGCGGCACTCGATTGGCTGGTGGGGTTCTTGGGTCCCGCCGGTGTGCTGGTCGTCTGGGTGGACCCCAAAAGGCCACGGCCAACGAAATCCTTCGCCTCTTATTGGAAAGGCGGGGCTTTGTCATTGAGGCGGGAACCATTCATGAATGCGGCTGCGCCATTTCGGCGAGGCGACGCGAGATGAATCCGGTTCGCAAAGCTGCGTAGTCTGCCGTCATCCTCCTGCAGCTACACGGGCGGTCCGGCCGCCTGGGCTATCGCGAAAACGTGTTAGGCTTGGCCGGACATAAGAAGAATTGGCCCCGTCGTACTCGACTTCGTGGGTTCCAAGAGGCTGCTGTCGCGGCGGCAGTCATGTATAGGAGAATGCCAAGTGGCAATCATGGAAACTAAACCGCCCATTCCGCGTGCGATTCTCGTCGGCGTCCAGATCCCGGGTGTCGATGACGTCGCGCATGCTGCGAGCATCGAAGAATTGGGCCGCCTGGTGAAGACGCTCGGTTACGAGGTCGTTGGCACATTGTCGCAGAAGCGAGACGAGATCGACGGCGGGACGGTGCTCGGCAGGGGGCGGCTTGAGGAACTCGCGGCGATGACCGGCGGGACGGGCGTCGTCGGATCGATGGCAATACCCCGGAAGTCAAAGGCCCGCGAGCGCTTTGAAGACGCCGACGAGAAGAAGCCGAACGCCGCGCAGATTGAGCCTGACCCGAAGGCGCCGCGGAAGCCGGAGTTCGTGATCGTCGATCATGATATCTCGCCGAGCCAGGCACGCCACCTTGAGCGTGCAACCGGTGCCCAAGTACTCGATCGGACCGGCGTGATTGTGGAGATTTTCCACCGTCATGCGCGTAGCCGCGAGGCGCAGTTGCAGGTTGAGATGGCGCGGTTGAGGTACATCGCGCCACGCCTGCGGGAATCGTCGGCGAGCGGCGAGCGGCAGCAGGGCTATGGCGCGGGCGAGTCCGATCTCGAACTCAATCGACGCAAGATCCGGGATCGCCTCGCGGGGCTGAGAGAGCAACTGGAGAATATCCAGAGAGACAACGACGAGCGTCGTTCCGCTCGTCGCGATCAGCTACGGGTCGCGCTGGTCGGGTACACGAACGCTGGCAAGTCGTCGCTCATGCGAGCGCTCACGGGTAGCGAGGTATTGGTCGCAGACAAGCTGTTCGCGACGCTTGACACGACGGTGCGGGCTCTGCAGCCCGCGGCGAAGCCGCGCGTGCTCATCTCCGACACGGTCGGGTTCATCAAGAAGCTGCCGCACGATCTCGTCGCGTCGTTCCGATCCACCCTCGCTGAAGCGCTCGAAGCGTCGCTCCTGCTGTACGTCGTTGACGCGTCCGATCCCACACACGAATCGCAGCTAGAGGTGAGCCGCAACGTGCTGCGCGAGATCGGCGCGGACGTCGTCCCGTCGCGCCTCCTGCTCAACAAGACCGATCGCGTGAGTGAGGCGGATCGCGCCGCCCTCCGCGCAAAGCACCCCGACGCCATCCTCCTCTCCGCGAAGTCATCCGAGGACGTGGCCGCGCTTCGTGAGACGATCGTCGCGTTTTTCGAGGCTGCGATGGTGGAGGACCAGCTAGTGTTGCCGTATGCGAAACAGGGGCTACTCAGCGATGTGTATGAGAACGCGCGCGTGCTCTCCGAGGAGTACGACATCACGGGCCGGATCCTAAAGGTGCGCGGTTTGCCCGGCGCGATCGGCCGCCTGCGAAGAGCCCTCGCCGCTTCGTGAGTTCGATCGCCGATCGGTCGGCTGCCGCCCTGGACTCAGACGAACGGCGCGGGTGCTAAATCGGCACGACGAGGGCTGCAGGCGTGGCAGCTCGCCGGCTACGCGCCACGAGCAGCAGATGGGCGGCACGATCCATGAACTCCTTGTTTGTGGCATATCGCTTTTCAAGCCGCTCGAGTTCGGCGAGATGATTGGCGCTTGGCGGAGATAAAGGGTTCCACCGAGGATCTGGCATGAAGCGACTATGAAACAGGTCAAGACCCCGCAAATCTTCGATGTCGAAACAGCTGGCAAAATGGTCTCGCAGTTCGGCCGCCGTAAATAGGTGAAAGCCGAATGCCATACGTCTGCCGTCCATAAGGTCGATTTCACACCGGTCCGTGACGTGATCTTGCTTCAATCTGCGGACCTTCTCGATCGGTTCTACGAAGGCGGTTGGAGTGCTGCCAATCGGACGCACCGTCGTTATGAAATATCCAGACGTAACACGTGCGATCTCTGCCGAGATATCTGTCAGACTTGCAACAGGGAGATGGCTAAGAGCGCTGTACAGACAAAGAGTGATATCGACGGAGGCATCGGGCTCCGGCAACCGGTCCGTAAGGTCTGCGATGTCGAATATCAGATCCACCCTAGGAAAGCTGGAGAGATTTCGGGCCGCCAGCCGTGCCCGTTGTATTTGCGCCTGGGCGATGTCAAATCCACGCGCGGTGATGCTGTTAAACCCGAGCGCACGTGCGGCGACGCGACCGTCAGCGCAAACCCGCTTCGTTTTCCGGCGCACTTCAACGACTGCATTACGCAAAGGAGAATACAATGAAACTTCGTGCAACGACGGTGCCTACGGGATGCTGCGAGACGACCCGATGTTGGAAAGAATGACGATCGCCGCCACCGGCGTCGCATCGCAGTATCAACGTCCCCATTCTTGATCGAGCAGAGGTAAAGGCTTCTCAGTCCGCGGCACCAGCCAGCCTGTTAGCCACCCGACACGGCACGCGGCTTATGTGTGCCATGATAACGTCGAAGCAAGAATTCCAAACGTAACCTCAATAGTTGGATTTGGGCCGCCATAATAGCCACGTCCCACCGTTCCGGTAAATTGAGCCATTGCGGAGCCGAGGGCGTTTTCCGGGTGCTGTACAACCGCTTGACTTGAGAGCTGCTTAGCCCCGGAGGGCCAGTACCTCTTATCAGAAATTGTCGTGCCAGTGCAGGCGTGTCCCGAAATCGAGACCAACGCCATCATAGACGTTCTAAGATCAGTATTTTTGTACTCAAGATCGTTGCTCCCTTGTCTTGCATGTCGCTGCATGGCTGGGGAGATGCGCTCGTTGTGATAGGAAATCGAGATTGCTTGGCACACCGTTGCATAAACGTGGCATAAGCCCGCAGTCGTCAAATCGCGCGCCGCGCATTCGACAAAGCGTGAGCTTACGGCGAGCTTGCATGAGCTCCGACAAGGGCGGGTAGTGCGATTGTCGGCCCTGCGCGATCATCGGGTCGATCAGCGCCGCAGCGCACAGCATGACGTTGACTTCACTGAAGTAGCCGGTGTCCGCCAACAAAGTGGTTGGCTTTCCCAGTTCCGCGGGCAAGGCCTCGATCCGCTTCAGCAACGGCTCGATCTGCTGCTTGTCGTTGGGCGCCTGAACCACCTGCGCGGCGATCACCAGGAGGCTGCTCGCCGCCACCACCGCCTGGGCGTTGTAGCACTGCTCGAAGCCACCGCCTGCCACCGGCATGATGCGCAACTCTTCGTCGGCTAGATTGATCTGATCGGTTGGCAGCGCACCTTCGCTAGGGGCCTGGGGCGGCTTGCCTCCGGACTTCTGCCGCCAGCTTGGCCTCATGCTCGGCCTTCTCCCGTTCATACCGCTCTTTGGCGCGGACTTCGATCTTGGCGCGGGCCTCGGCAAGCTTGGCCAAGCGCTTCTCGG
The DNA here is from genome assembly GCA_963822795.1 of uncultured Alphaproteobacteria bacterium. Taxonomy (GTDB): domain Bacteria; phylum Pseudomonadota; class Alphaproteobacteria; order Rhizobiales; family Xanthobacteraceae; genus Bradyrhizobium. The sequence goes on along the minus strand of CAWGJM010000035.1, from coordinate 113,438 downwards.
GGCGTGCCAATTCCTCAGGAATTGACATGCCGTCGGGCACATCCGCTTTGTCCGCGGCTTCCGCCCGCGCCAGCAGATCGGCCACTTCCGCCTTCAATTGCGTCTCAATCTTGCTGGCGTGCTCATACGACAGCGCGCTGTGTCGGCTGGCGTTGGCGTGGATCTTGGTGCCGTCGAGCGCAACGGTGCCGATCTTGAGCATCCCCATCTCGCGCGTCAGCTCCAGCACCCGCACGAACAGCCCCTCGATCTCCTTGAGAAAGATCCGCCGAAACGTCGCGATCGTGTCGTGATCGGGATGGTCGTTCGCCGTAATGAAGCGGAACGCCACCGAATCCTACGTCGCCCGCTCCAGCTTCCGGCTCGAGAACACGCCCGTCGCATATCCGTATACAAGCAAGCCCAGCAGCAGCGCGGGATGGTACGAAGCCGATCCCGCCCCCCGGTAGCTGTTGCTCATCGCCGAAAGATCCAGCCCGTCAATGACCTCGACAACGAAGCGCGCCAAGTGCCTCTCAGGAAGCCACTCGTCCACCGACGGCGGCAGAAGGTATCCGGTCTCGCGATCGATCGTACGGAAATTGCTCAACGGCGCCCCACCAAGTCCCGAAGAAAGGCCGAATCAACGCATCGATTCTACCTAACCCCGCTCGCTCCGCTAAGTCCGACAGGCTGCTAGACTGCCTGGCGACGCGAAGCCCCACGCGGGCGGGCGGACCACCTCCGGGACCCGCCCTTCGAAGCCGCCGCGGCTGACCGCTCCAACCAATGGTCCGTAGATTCGCAACGCGCCGCGAATGTGATTTTCAATGTCGTCCAGTTTGCGCTTCAGACGTTCGCGGTCGCCGAGAAAACGTGCGCATCTTCTGCATGTCGGTGTTCTTCATGCGGACGGCACGAAATTAGCCCAGCCTCATCTGCGCAAATGCCCGGTGTGTTGTTTCTGCCGGTTTGTTGTGCATCGTCGAACGCGCAATGGCGGGCTTCGACAACAATTGTCGGGAGCCCGCTGGACGCAGTTCACGGTGCAGCCACATGCTAGCGAGGAGGCTTCGACGCCGACGCGCGGGAGGCGATCCGACGCGCTCTCGCGGCAATACGATCACGAAATCGGGCCCTTCGAATGTCCGCGATGCAACGGCTGTCTTGAGACTCGCGGTCCGCTGCAAAGCCGCCCTACCGCTAAGCGCGCGTCGCGCTTAACAGTTCAAGCAAACCATCCCAGAAACGACCCCAACTCGAGAGAGCTTAGGCTATTAAATCTCAATTTGCTTAGCTCGCTAATCAGTGGTTGGCTCCCCCATGACACCGCTTGGCGGTGGTGTCGTTACCCCTGACCCCGTCAGATGGCTCTATGTCTGGCGGGGTTTTCAATTCGGTCCCGTATGTTGCCGCACGACGGGCATGAGGGTCATTCCACCACTTCAACTGGATTTCTCTTGAACTACTTGACCACGCTGTATGCTTGCGCGTGAATTCAACTTCACCGGGGTGCAGCGGTTACGGCAGCAGGCGGGCAATGATGCACAATCCGCAGCAGCCGTCCTTGCACATGGCAATCGGGCGTCCCGACCGTCGTCAAGCTTTCAGCCGCCGGCGCACCTGCTTGGGCCGAAGACCCCCTCTGGTGAGTGTGCTTGGCGGCGGCTGCGGTCGAAAGGACCGCCGATGCGAGCGCCAGACAGAACAATAGTCATTTTGCGCATCATTCGCCTCATCTATGGCGCCAGGACTCTTTGAGTTGATCTCAATTCACCATTCGTCGCGCAATGATCCGCAATTGCGGTTTCAGGCTAAATCGCCGATCGATCCACGATCCCGTCAATTATCCTACTGCAGGCTTGGCGCGGCCGAACTGATCTCCGTCAATTCATTCCGCAACTTTGGCTCAATAATTTGTATTAAGGTCGATTGCTTCCATCTTGGCCTGGGTTGCCTCAGCGATGCTATTTTTTTGCTATTAAACTCGCAAACAAAGCATATCGATTTGTTATGCCAGCTGCTGCAGATGATCCATGTAAACTCGGTCGAGAGTCCTGGCCGCGCGCCAGAAATAGAAAACTTGATCCCTCCGAGTTCGAGTCAGTCGGCAAAGCCGACGCTATGTTAGCAGACGCTGATTTGCGGTTATTTTGACGAAGACCAGGAGGGCAAGATCACACGCAAGGAATTCGTCGAAAAACCGAGCGCATTCATCCGGCGATTCGACAGGAACGGCGACTGTCGCGTCACGGCGGACGAAATAGAGGCGACGAACGTCCCCAAAAGGTCCGCAAGGACCGGTTAAACAGCGCCTTGACCGGTTTCATTGAAAACGGGAAAGGTCATTTTTGCGGGAGTCACGTCATGAACAGCATAGGCCGCCACCTGCGACTGGTCGGAATTGGTGCAATCGTGATCGCAATGCCACCATTGGCGTCCGCTTTCGATTCGGGGAACGGCAGACGATGCTCGATTGAAGTGGGCTCTCACTTCGGCCATCAGCGCCGACCAACCGGAGCATACTTCGGGCAAGCGGCGGTCCGGGTTTGATCACGCAATATGGCGAGGACTGCCTTCGCGCCACGAAGTGCAGCGCTGAGACACAACCGGCAACAGAAACTTACGTTTTCCCGGCGGACGCGCCATTTGAGGCATTCTTGGCGCGCCATTTCGGTCCGGGACCGCGCATATAGTGCTCTTCCGGCTGGTATTTCCTGCCCGGTCCGTACCACGTTGGAAACATAAAGCTGAGAAGCGCTGTAACGACGCTACGCGAAAGAGGACCGAGACGAGCGGCCAAGCGCGAGAGTGCTGCCATAGGGCGCCCTGACTATTTGTTTCTATCGCCGTTACGCAGGGAACTGGCGATCCACGCCCCGTTCGGCCCATCGAGGCGTATGCCGCCAAGCTCCAGCTCACGTCGCATCCGACGCAGCTTTGCATCGGCGATCGATTGGATCAGGTTCTTCAAATAGCTGTTCGCCCGAATTGCTGCGGATTGGCCTCGACCATATTTCCCACGGCCTCGACCGAATTGGGCAGCCGCGCAGAGAAAATTCACCTTCATCGGCGCAAGGTGAACCGCGGTATTTGCCATCGCTAGTAAGGTAATGGGCCATCTTCGTGCTCCATGGCCAGATGTTCCATAGAGACGAAGATGCGCAACCGCGCATAGGAAATCGAGATCAGTTCCGAGCCTCGCGCATAGACGTTCCATAGGAGCGAAACCTGCGCGTCGACTGCCCAGTTTTTATATCTTCCTTATGCGGGACTATCGCGAGCCATCTCGCATTCCTATGACCGCATCAGCACATCATGTGGACCGGATTCGTGGGGAGGCCGCGATGGCCGCGACCACCGTGGACACCGCCCCTATCGAAACCAGCAGCTATGGAAGCAGTTCAGGAATCTTCCTGTCGCTTGCCGCGAAATGCTCGATGCCTCTGTCAGCAGCCGGATGCAGCAGGCCGTCTCAGCAGCCGAGCACGTTCGCCCGCAACAGCTTGAAGATCCGCACGGAAGCAGTTTCGACGTCCCACCATCAGATCAGGCTGGAGCGCCCCGCGGTAAGGTTCGGACCTTTGGATCCGAATGTTTAGCGACTCGATCCCGGCGTTCTCATCGGCCGCAACATGGATGGACTATGGGTGGCCCGCGAAGCGAGGGGCAGGATCGGTGGGCTCTTCATGCTCAAGAGTTCTGCAGTTTCGTTCGCGCGTGAGAAAAGTGGACCGTCAGGCTGTGCGACCATCCTTCCAACAGAACGCTTCGAGCTTGACCTAAAAAACGATGGCAATCTGATCGCCAGCTAGCTTGCACCGCTCCTGAGACTGAGGAGCGTCTTTCCCGGATGATTCGAAGTTGTTTGAGCAGCGCTCGCCAGATCGTGACGTTGATCAGCGGCCGAGGGTAAGAAACACTCTCGTCCGTGCGGGCACGCTCAATCCTCATCTGCCGAAACGGACGATCACCGCATGTTCGCCCTCTTTGGGACGAAGGCCCTGTTCGATCCATTTGTTGAATGTCAAAACACCGACATGCGGTTTGACGGTGATGCCAAACTTCTTTTTTTAAGGCCTTGATCGTCGCCATCTCGTTCTTGCTAGATTGATCGTTCTTGCCGGCAGGCTTGTTCGCCTGCTCTGCATCACGCTTGGCGAGAGCGTGAGCGATGCCTACGGCCAGGCGTCAATTTCTATATGAGAAATAAATTGCGTGGCTCTGGTGTAAGTGATTGAGTTTCAAAAGACTCACTTCGACCATGAGGTTCGCCATGCTTACGGAGAAGTTCTTTCTGGTCTTGAAATGCTCAGGACCGTCGCTTCCGATGGAAGCGTGAAGGTGATCAGCAACACGCCGCATGTTCCTATCAAGGCGATGCCCCAAAAGTGGCTCAAACGCGGAGTTTTGGTTATGGGCAATATCCCGCTCGACCTTCAAAGAAGGTTCGAACAGCGGTGGGCCGCTAGATTCTACCGACCGAATCCGCCGACCGCGCCTGAAAAGCAAGAGCTTGAAAGACAGGACCAACAGCTGGCCACGCCTGGCAAGGGCAAAAGAAAAACCCACCAGGTTAAGCCGGTGGGCGGCCTAGCTGGGCCCGGTTCCGATCCCGGAACACTGTGTACTATATTATTTCCAGCCCGGAACGAACACGGTCGACGGTAAGACGGAAGCAAGAGGACCAGGTCCCCTAATCTATGAACCATACGCTCTGGTGCACCAATGGGGGAAACCCAGGCAACGAGCCGTTGCTGTCTTTCAACATCAATCCGCCGCATCGTTCGGCATCTGCGCTCTCACGGATTTTCTGTTCGGACCGCGTCAAGGCACCCGGATCGGGGGCACAGAAGTCTCGCGATCTGGCGAGCGCTGCTACCACCGTCTTCGAATCATCTGGGAAAGTCGCTCCTCAGTCTCAGGAGCGGAGCCAGATAGCTGGCGAGCAGATTGCCCACGAGGCTGCAACCCGGAGACATACGACTGGACACCCCTACCGTACGCCATTTTAGCGCCCAATCCGCACAACCGGCAGCCCTGGCAGATACGTCATTCAGGCACAGATATTGCGACGCTCTTTTGCGACCTTGATCGCCGCCTCGCAGAGACTGACCCCAGATGATCGAACTCAAGATTGCATTGATAGTGATGCTGATGGGCTCGTCTAACCTTCAGCCCTTGCTACGGTCTCAAGTGCCGCGAGACGCTGCCGGACCTTTACCAATTCGTCTTTCGGCAGCTGGCCGTCACGCGCCGCGCGCGCTCGAGAAGTGTCATGCGCATGTCGGCATGCTGGGTAGTGCTTGCGATATCGTCGAAAGCGCGCAGCAACCTCAAGCTCACCGGTGCGTCAGCAACCGTGTAGTACGTGATCCGCTCAAACGCCGTTTCGAGCAAGCTGTCGAAGGTTATCCACGGCACGAACAGCCGCAATACGTGCGGCCGGGCGTAATAGTGAGATGGTGGCGGTAGACGGCTTATCCAGAGGATCATGATCCGACTGAGCTGATCCACGCAGCTGATGGCCGTGCTCGGGTCGTTGACCGCGGGCGATATCGCGCGCAGCGCAATGTCGACGATCTGGATGATGCCAAACTCAACGTCCTGCTGCATGGTGCGCGCCGGCCCCATGTCGAAGGCGGCGATCAGTTGGAGCGCTCGGTCGGCCGGCACGCGCTCCGGCTTCGACACTCGCATGAGCGCAACGCCGGCCGGCACAAACTGACCGACGCGGCGCTGCAAATGCACGCAAATCTGGTAGGCTTTCGCAAGGGCAACAAGGCGATTGATATCGATATAGCGGAAGAGCCGGACTACCGATTGAAAACGGGCTCCCCGTGCTCTGCCGAGGACGCTTCGCTGCGATCTGGCAACTGGAACGGACCTCGCGGATAGGGCATGTACTCGTCGATAACCAGCTCAGTTTCGCGCGCAATTCGATCCACAATTGGTTGACACTGATCGAGTGGGAGATGTGGTTGATGAAGTAAATAAGCCATCCCGCACAAACCAGCGCGAGCACCATCGCCCCGGTCACGGTCGCGATCGGTACGAAGGGATGCGGGAGTGCGCGTGCGGCGGGCAATGCGGCCATGCAGTAGGCAAACGTCCCCAGGAATATGCCGAGCGTTCCCTGTGTGGTGCGGTCCCGGACAAAGCTGATCAGGATGCGCGGCGAGAATTGCGTCGATGCGAGCGTGAGCGTCATCAGCAGGATCGCGAACACGATCGACACGACGGTCATGATAGAGGTTGCAATGCTGCTGAGGATCACCTGGGCCACGCCCGGATCTTCGTGCGAAGGGAAAAGCGTACTCGGGATCCAGGCCCTTATCCCGGGAATCGCTTCTTCCAGCGACGAGAGCACCGCGCCCGATGCCCCCAGGATCATGGCGATGACCAACGGCCGAATGAGGAATCCGCCGCGGACCGCGTACATCGCCGAACGCAACAGGACAGGCAAGCGCGCAATCATTCGGATGCCCAATGAGTTCAATCAATATCGGTCGATTTGCTCCGGCAGGTTGCCGAGACCACCACTGCAGCCTAGTAGTGGCTTAGCCTCAAGGGCCGACCAGCGTCTATCGCAAACTTTCATTATCGGTCTGCCGTTTTTAGATCATCTGCGGAATCGGGGCGGATGCTTCAGCCGACGTCCGTTTTGGTCCATCAGCGCCGTTTTTCCCTTCCCCAACGAACGTCTGCATCGCGGCCTATGCGGTCTTTATAACGTGAGACCCCGCTCCACCTGGAATTCAAATGCCATGGGGAGCACATTCTCGCCATCGCAGAATTTTGAGTTCACGCCCATGAGATCAACATCTGCCAACTCCATCATGAACAGAGCATGGCGCCATACGCGCCAATATATCGCGCACACGCGAGATTGGCCTACCCACGGGAATAGGCCGTATTCACCTCTTTTTTGCCTGTCGTTGCTTTTAGCAGTTGGACTGATTATCGAGATCAGCCGACAGATTTAGAGAAATCTCGTCGATCGGGTTGTCCTCGGCCATCAGATTCGAGTTCCGCAAGAGTCATGTTTGGAAGTGGCGGCAAGTCTGCTCATGTCCGGCCTCCCCGATATCGGCTGTAGGGCGTCTAGGTAAGGTCGGCTGCGCTTCCATTGCATCCCGTCGTTTCGATTTATCGATTCCCTTGCCGAAGGGCGAGACGCTCTATGCAGGGTAGCAAGCCAACGATAGCTGCGTGAATGTCTGTCCTGGGTCAAATCGCGTCGTTTTGACCCTCTGCCAGGTACCGGAATTGCCGGACATCTGGGGCGAGAGGCGGCCATCGGCTACGCGATGGGCGCGCGCCTTGAATACATCGTCATCCCGCTCGCGTTCGGTTTTGGCACAACGATCGTCGCGATGGTGGGTACCAACTGGGGCGCCAAACAATACCGCCGGGCGCGCGAAATCGCGTGGACTGGTGCCGTGAGCGTCGCTACCGCCTGCGCAACGATTGGATTGATCGTCGCGATTTTCCCTACTCTATGGATGGAGCTTTTCACCAGGGATGATGAGGTCATCTGCGTTGGCGCGACGTATCTTCGAATTGTCGGGCCAATTTGCGGCCTCTATGGCCTGGGGATGGCGCTCTACTTCGCAACGCAAGGGTTCGGCAGCGTCGTGTGGACGGTGACGGCTAATGCCGTTCGACTCCTTGCAAATGCAGCATGCGCACTCGTTGCCATCTTCTGGCTTGATCGCGGCGTGATCGGCTTTTTTGTAGCCGTCGCAATGGGGTTTTGCGCGTACGGCCGCATTTACCGTCACCGTGATGCTCAAGGCGAAGAAGCCCGCACCGGAGCTGGCACCACAAGGATGCGGCCTCATCGCGAGCCGCTGAACTCGCCCGCGATCGTGGTATTGGATCGCGGGCAAATTCGTCTTGGCGGCAATCGGTTGCCGCGACGGAGAACCGGTCTCTATTGCCGCTCTTGGACTTGGCCGCTGCTATCGACGACGAGGGACACTTCCTTGCCGTTTTTCATCGCCTTGACGGACGTACCTTCGGCGGTGGATTTGATTTCTCGAATCTGCGAATAACCCGCGGATTCAAGCTTGGCTACAAGCTCCTGCTGGGTCAGGGCATGGGCAGGCGTGAAGACGCCAACCATCAGCAGAGAGTAAAGGACCGCTTGAGAGACTGCTCGCGCCGACATGATCTGTGCTCCCTGGCTTGTGCGAACCGCGAAAATATACTCAGAGGCTTCAACGCCTACTCGACCCAGCGGTTCCGTTCTCAGGGGCATGCCGCGCCGCGGCCGACGCGGCGACCTGACCGGACACTGGGTAGACCACATTCCAAGAGTGGTGTTGGTCTTCCTATTGGTGTCGGGCGCGGTGCTGATTTTCTGACGGGGGCTAGGAGTTCTCGCGGACCATCTGCGGCTGAACCGCCCTTCTCAGTAGCGGCGCGCCTTTGGTGCTTGCCACCACCGGCGTCTCCTCCGATAGGCCCGCTGTAACCTCGATGCGGCCGTTGTCGGTGAGACCGGTCTTGATGGCGAGGCGCGTGATCCGATTGTCAGTGATGGTGTACACGAAGTTGCCGTCACTATCAGAACCTACGGCCGCGGTGGGCACGGTGAGCGCATTGGGGCGCCGGTTCATTTCCAGCGAGACCTCCGCATATGTGCCCGGATAAAGCCGTTCCTCGGGGTTGGGCAAGTCGATCTCGGTACGCATATTGCGGGTCTCGGGATCGAGACGTAGGGAGAAGCGGGTTACCTTGCCGACGAACGGCTTACCGTCGAAGCCGGACGGCTTAACGATGGCCGGATCGCCGACGTGAAGCTGAGGTACGTCGTTCTCCGGAACGTCGCAAAACACCCGGATCGTATCGATCCGCTGCACAGTGAAGAGTGACCCTGCCGAGGGCGTCGTCCGCGTGGCCGTTGCAGCCTGGACCAAATCGCCTCGGTTCACCTGGCGCCGCGCCACTACGCCATCGAAAGGCGCTACGATCTGCGTATAGGCGAGCAGAGTCTTGATCTTCTCCACGGTTGCGGCTGCGACGTCGACCTGGTTGGCCGCGAGGTCGCGGTTCGCTTCCGCGACACCCAGATCCGCCTTGGCGATATCCGCGTTGGCGTGCACCTGGTCGAGCGTCCGGTCGCTGATGAATTGCCGTCCCTCCCCCAACTGCTCCCGGTCTTTCGCCAGGGCGTTCTGAAGCGCAACGTCCGCCTTGTTGTGGTCCAGTTGGCGGCTCGCGCTCTCTAGCGAACTTCGCTTGGATTCGAGCTGGGCCTTGGCTTCGGCGAGCTCCTGCTTCATTTCGGGAACGTCGATCACCGCGAGCACCTGACCTGCCTTCACGTGATCTCCGATATCGACGCGAACATCGGACAGGTATCCGGAGACCTTGGCGAAGAGATCGGCTTCCTCAAAGGCTTCGAGGGTGGCGTTGGTTTGGAGACGCTGGGCCACCGTGGCGCGGCGTGGACGCACAACCTCGACCCGCGGCAGGTTATCCGGCTTCCACGGACTCACGAGCGATGGCGGTGGCGATGGCGATGCGGCCAAATGCCAATCGGCAACGATGCCTGCCGCGCCGACGCCGATGACGACTGCCAAGACCTTGATGCTCGTTCGGCTCATGAACTTCATTGTGTTACGCCTTTAAATTTCGTTTTGGCTGCTCGTTTATTCCGCCGCTCGATCATAGTAGTCGGCGGATCCGTCGCCGCGATCCGACACAGACCCGAGCCGCGGCTCCGGCTGGAAATAGCGGCTATGCGGATCATCAGGATCAAGCGACGCGGAAATCGGGGCATGCCGCGACTGCAGCGAGGCCAAGATCGCCGGCAGGATGATGAGCGTGGCGCACGTTGCGCCGAGAAGACCGCCGATCACCGCACGCCCAAGCGGCGCACTTTGCTCTCCGCCTTCGCCGAGGCCCAGCGCCATCGGTACCATCCCGGCCAGCATCGCGAAGCTTGTCATCAGGATCGGACGCAGACGGCTCCGTGCGCCTTCTATTGCTGCCTCCCACGGTTCGCCGCCGTCAACCCGGCTGCGCTCAGCGAAAGTCACGAGCAGGATGGCGTTTGCCACGGCCACGCCGATCGCCATGATCGCGCCCATGAAGGACTGAATGTTGAGCGTGGTCCGGGTGAGCCAGAGCATAAGTACGACGCCAGCGATGACGGCGGGGATCGTCAACCCTACCGCCAGGGAAAGCCGGAACGATTGGAAATTTGCGGTCAGCAGCAGAAGGATGACACCCACCGCCATCAAGAGCCCCAGACGCAGTCCCCCGAACATCTCCGCCATCGGCTGGACTTGTCCGCGTACGGTCACGTTCACCCGATCCGGTGGCTTTCCCGTATCTCTGATGGCCTGCTGCACGCGCGCTGCCGCGCGCCCGAGATCCTCGCCCGAGATGTTTGCGCTCAGCGTCAGCATGCGCTGCATATTGTAGCGGTCATATTCGCCGAGCGCCGTGCCGTCGGTAACGCCGGCCACATTGCGGAGGTCGATCTGTCCGCCCGACCGGCGAGCGATGGGGAGGTTCTTCACCTCCTCCAGGGAATTCATCTGGTGCTCCGGGATCTCGACTTGCACCTGATAACCAATGCCGCTCTTGGGATCAGGCCAATAATTCGCGGAGGTGTAGCGACTAGATGACGTACCCGCGACGACCGATTTCGCCACGTCATCCGCCGTCACCCCCAATACGCCCGCTCGCTCGCGATCTACGGCGACCTTTACGGTCGGGTAATCGAGTTCCTGCTCGAATCCCAGGTCTCGCAGCGTCGGCACCTGCGCCAATTTCGCTCGCAGCTTATCTGCGTATCGGCGGCTATCGGCGAGGTTCGGCCCGCTCACGGCCACTTCGATTGGTGTCGGCGCGCCGAAGCTCATCACCCGGCTGACGATGTCGCTTGGCTCGAATGAGAAGCGTACACCCGGCAGTTCTTGGGGCAATTTCTGACGCAGCCGCTCCTTCAAGTCCTCGATGCCGATCTTGGTGCCGCGCTTGAGCTGCACTTGCAGCACCGCTTCCTCGGGGCCGGAACTCCAGAGATAAATGGTATTGATGGGGTAATTGGGCGGCTGCGTGCCGACAAAACCGAGGCTGATGTCCACGTTATCGGGCCCGACCTCGCGCTTGATCGCGTCGAGTGTCTGCAGCGCGACCTGTTCGGTGCGCTCGATACGCGTTCCTGCTGGAGCCCGGAGATGCAATTGCAGCTGGCCGGTATCCACGATCGGAAATATCTCGGTGCCGAGTGAGCTGCCGACCAGCACAATGATGGCGCTGCTGACGACGAGATACGAAAGCACGACGGTGCGCCGCCGTTTCATGACGGCGCGCGCGAACCGATCGTATCTGGCACGCAACCGGTCGAAGAACGTCTCTTGTGGCTTGTGGTGGTTGCTCGGATTGCGCAGCATCCAGACCGACAATACCGGCACAAAGGTGCTGGAGAGCAGATATGACCCTACCATCGAGAACCCGACCGCCAAGGCCAGCGGTACGAACAGGTTGTGCGCAGCGCCGGTCATGAAGAGGGCGGGAATAAACACCGCCAGAATGCAGAGCATGGCCACGAAGCGGGGTAACGTCGTCTCGGCCGTGGCCTCGCTCGCGGCACGGGCAAGGCTGCGGCCATCAGCAAGACGGGTGTGGATGTTCTCGATGGTGACTGTCGCCTCGTCGACCAGGATGCCGACAGCCAACGCCAACCCGCCCAGGGTCATGATGTTGATCGTTTGACCTGATACCCAGAGCGCCGTCACCGATGCGAGGATCGCCAGCGGAATGTTCAAGACCACGACGAGCGAACTGCGCCAATCCCGCAGAAACAAGAGCACCATGAGCCCTGTGAGCACCGCGCCGAGAGCGCCTTCCACGAACAGGCCCTGGATGGCGCGCGTCACGTAGGGGGACTGGTCGAACTGGTAACGGACCTCAACATCATCAGGCAGTACAGATTGGAAGCGCGGCAAGTTGGCTTTGACGGCCTGGACGACGGCAAGGGTTGAAGCGTCCGCCCGTTTGGTTACGGGGATGTAGACCGTGCGTCGTCCATCCACCAGCGCGTAGCCGGTCTGAATGTCGGCGCCGTCTTCAACCGATCCGACATCGCGTATGAAGATCGTCTGCGTTCCATGCGAACGGATGGGAATGTTGTTCAGGCCCTTGAAATCCCCGACAACGGAGTTGACCGGCACCATCGGCATGAGGTTGCCGATGCGGACGTTACCGGATGGGCTGACCGTGTTACCGGCACCCAACGCCTGCACCACCTCGTCTGGCGACATGTTGTAGGAACGCAGCTTCTCGGGATCCAGGCGAACGAGGATGGTGCGCTGGCTCGAACCGAAGGGCGGCGGTGCCGACACGCCCGGCAAGGTCGCGAACAATGGGCGCACCTTGAAGAGCGCAGCGTCCTGAAGCTCGGCGACTGTTCTTGTCTTGCTAGAGAAGACGAGGTCTCCGACTGGAACGCTGCCGCCGTCGAACCGCATCACGAAAGGCGGCACAGTTCCCGTGGGCATGAAGGACCGGGCGCGGTCGACGTAGGCGACCGTCTCGGCGGTGGCCTGCGCCATGTTGGTGCCGGGATGGAACTGGAGCTTGATCAGCCCTACACCCTGGATCGATTTGCTTTCGACATGCTCTATCCCGGTGATATAGAGGAAGTGGTACTCATAATAGTTGACGATGAACCCTTCCATCTGCGCAGGGTCCATGCCGCCGTACGGCTGGGCCACATACAGGACGGGCACCCCAAGATCCGGGAAAATATCCCGAGACATCCGATCGACCGCCAGAAGACCAACCAATGCAACGGCTACGACCATTGTCAAAAGCGAGATCGGGCGTCGCAATGCAAACGACACCAAGTTCATCGTGACGCCTCAGCGGGCTCTGCTGCGCCCGGATGGCCGAGCCCGCCTCGACGGCAGCAATGAAAACAACACGGGCATTTCGAAGATAGGCGGCTCATCTGTTTGTCCAAATGCTCAGCCCCCGAGGTCCAACGACCTCGAGCGGTGAGCAGAACTTGGACGGCGAGCCGTCTTAGACTGCCGGGGGTCTGCAGGCCCCGACGATAGATGACGATCTAACATTGAATGCAATCATCTCAAGTCACTTACTTTCACGTTTCTCTGAAAGCCAATTTGTGGTGCGGACAAATCGCGGGCCTACGTTTCGTAGAATGCTAGCTGTCGACCAAACGTCGGAAAATTCAGTCATGTATTGACCGGATATTCCTCGCGCCGGCCGCGACTTCGTTTCTGCAAACGTTTTCGGTGTGACATCGTGGCCATATCCCGCCGCGGTCTTCGCACCTCTGTCCACCGTGCTAAGACTAATTCGCGCGAATTGCCCGGGCGCGGACCTGATTGCGGAACAGTTAAAGGCTAGAGGTGCGCCAGATAATGCGCGAGTGCAGTGATTTCCTCTTCGCTCAGGGAATAGGCCACATCCGCCATCGCCGCCACGCCGCCGCCGACACGCACGTTTGACTTATAGTCATGCAGCGCCTTTAGCAGGTATTCCTCCCGCTGCCCGGCAAGACGCGCCACCGCTTTCGTTCCGGCGAATGTATCGCCGTGGCATGACGCACAGCGTCGTCCTGCGGCCGCCTCTGCGCCCTTGTTTGACAAAACAGGATTGTCATCGGGTGCGGATGCCTTCGGGGGCTGCAGCGAAGCGAAGTAGGCGCCGAGATTGCGGACGTCCTCATTGCTGAGTTGTTCGGACATCGGCTGCATGATCTCGTTCTTCCTGGAGCCGCTGCGGAAGAAAACCAATTGCCACTGCAAGAACTGGTCAGGTTGCCCCGCCAACGACGGAGTGTTCTCGGTTTGCGAAACACCTGCGTCACCGTGGCACGGCGTGCACTGCGCGGCCTTTTCGTTGACCAACTCGTCGGCCGCACTGGCGGGGCCCGCTATAGAGGCGAGCATCGCGGCAGCCGGCAAGAAGGAGCAAAACCACATCACGGCGATAGTCTTGAACGGGATTTTCATAGCTGACCTTCTGCAGAAAAAACGCTCACCGTGTCTTATGTCCGAGTGGAAGAACTTCGAGAACAAGACAAACCGCTCTAAATCGGTCCGGGCCATAAAGGTTCCGCTTGCTCGCGACGAATTTCATCGCGGAAAATACCAAGCAGGTCCGCACGAGTTTGTGATATGCTCGCTGGCAGCTCTTTTGAGAGCGCGGGTTTCTTGCTGAAAGTAGGCGCAGGCGACCCGGGCAGGCCAAGCTCAATCTGTGGCTCGGTGATTGTTCCTCTTGCGTTTGCACTGCACTCTGACTAGAAATTGCCCAGGGGAAATGCAGACTCCCCATTAGACGGTCCTCGTCCAAGCTCTGCGCATCGCTCGATTCGTCGAGGAGATTGCGCATGGAAGACCGTAAACAGTCAATTTCCCCAAATGCCCTTTATGCACGGCTTGGCTCCGAATCGGCGCCGATTATCGTCGACGTGCGGCGCGACGCCGACTTTGCCGACGCCGAGAAGCTTGTGGCTGATGCCTTTCACCGCTCTCCGGATGCTGTCGAACAGTGGCGAACCGATTTGCCCAGCGGCCGCCAGGTCGTCACTTACTGCATTCACGGGCGCGAAGTCAGCCAAGGCGTGGCCGCAGCATTGCGCCTCATGGGAGTGGAAGCGAACTTCCTAGAAGGCGGCATCGCCGATTGGACTGAGCAGGGATTGCCGACGCGCCGCAACATCGGGTCTACGCCAAGCAAATGGGTGACGCGAGAGCACCCCAAGATCGACCGCATCGCCTGTCCCTGGCTCATACGACGCTTCATCGATCCCATTGCGGAATTCATCTATGTCCCCAAGGACCAGGTTGTTGCCGTCGCGCAGCAGACGGGCGGGATTCCTTACGACATCGACGGAGTGGAATTCACGCATGAAGGCGAACGCTGCTCGTTCGATACCATCTTGCGCATCTACGACATCAAGGACCAGGCGCTTGATCATCTGGCGACGATCGTCAGGGGCGCCGATACCTCGCGGCACGATCTAAGTCCCCAGTGCGGCGGTCTGTTCGCGATCTCGCTCGGGCTCTCTGCCAACTTCCCGGATGACCACGAAATGCTGAAGCACGGCATGGTCATCTACGACGCGCTCTACACCTGGTGCCGCTCTCTGCAAGCCGAGACGCACAACTGGCCCGCGCGCGTCGTGGGAGCCTGAACGTGTTGCCGTACCGAAAGTTCGTCTGGCGTCGAACCTACATTTCTTGTGTGCTCTTGGCTGTTGGGTGCGTCACGTGCGTGGAATTGCGTGCAAGCCCTCAAGGTACAGCCGCGAGCATCGACATCGGAAAAAGTGGAATTGGGACTCCGCCTTCCGAATTCGACCTGTCGCAAGGGAAATGGAGGGTCGTCGCTGACGCGACGGCCAAAGCTGGCCTAGCTGTCGAACAGTTCGGCGAACAGACCGCCGAGGACCGATTCCCGCTCGCAATCTACAAGCCTGCATCGCTCAAGAACGCGGAAATCAACCTTCGCCTCAAGACAGTCGGGGGCAAGTCAAATCAGGACGGCGGAGTCGCCGTGCGGCTGACTGGCCCGCAGGACTATTATCTCGTTCAATTGGATGCGCTGAGGGACAGAGTTGTTTTTTCCCGCGTGAGCGACGGTGGGTCCGAGGAGATCGTTGGCGTCGACGCCGACATTGCATCGCAGAGTTGGCATACGCTGACGGTTCGGGCGGTAGACAACGAATTCACCGTCTCGCTCGACGGCACGTGGGTGTTTACTGGCTTCGACCAAACCTTTTCGCAAGCAGGTCGCATCGCACTCTGGACCAAAGGCGACAGCGTCACGCGGTTCGACCAGATCGAGATCACGCCGTTGCCATGAGTTCGCAATGAGCGAGCCATTTGATGCGTTGACCCTCGGGGCTGTTAGCACAAGGAGATTCCCAATGACCATCTCGGCCGAACGCCGACGCTTCATTCAGGGAGCGGGACTCGTTGCCACCGCCGCATCAACAGCGGCGCTGGCGGCGAGCCCTGCATTCGCCCAAAGCAACCAACCAAGCGGAGTCAAGACGATGCCGTATCAAGCAAAACCCATGTCACTCGACCCGAAGTCGATCAAGGGCATCTCGGAAAAGGTTCTCGTGAGCCATTACGAGAACAACTACGTCGGCGCCGTAAAGCGCCTCAACGCGATCGGCGCACAACTCGCCGAGCTTGATTTCGCCAAGGCGCCGAACTTCATGGTCAACGGTTTAAAACGCGAAGAGTTGATCGCTGCGAATTCGATGATCCTGCATGAGATATATTTCGACGGGCTCGGGGGTGGTGCTGGTGCGAGCGGCCCGTTGGCGGAGGCTATCGCCCGAGACTTCGGCAGCCTCGACCGTTGGCGCACGGAATTCGCCGCGATGGGCAAGGCAGAAGGCGGCGGTTCCGGCTGGGTCATCCTGTCCTACTCGCCGCGCGACAAGCGCCTCGTCAATCAATGGGCGGCGGACCACACCACAACACTGGCGGGCGGCCGGCCGGTGCTGGTGCTCGACATGTATGAGCACGCCTATCACATGGACTATGGCGCAGCGGCTGCGCGCTATGTCGACATCTATATGGAGGCAATTCGGTGGGACAACGCCGCGAAGCTGTACGATGACTATAGCCGCGAAAGCTAGCGTCGGCCGCGCGCGACCGCTCGCGCGGAGAACTCACGATCGGCGGTCACAAAGCCGGCGATCGTTCGAGCCGACGAGATCGACAAGGATGAGCGAACTATCGGCTAAACCAAGGAGGACCTAACGATGCGTAAGATGCTGCTTTGGAGTGCGACTTCAATTTTCGCGGCTTCGTTTGCCCCTGGCGCGACCGCGCAGACGATGGACTGGCGCGCGTTCGAAGAACCCTTCGTCACGTCCGCACATGCTGCGGACATCGACTGGCAGAAAGTTGACGATGCGTTGGGACGGAAGGCGGCCGTATCGGGTGACGTGCGTCGCTATGGCTTTCCGCGTACCGATCTGACCGTGGCGCTCGATGGCGTCAACATCAAGCCGGCATTGGCGCTTGGTGGATGGGTTGCGTTCAAGCCGATGCATGGTGAAGCCATGATTATGGGCGACCTCGTCCTGCTTGAGACCGAGGTCAATCCTGTCATGCTCAAACTGATCGAAGGCGGGCTTGAGATCACCGCTGTGCACAATCACCTGCTGCGCGCGAGCCCCGCGACGTTCTACTTGCACGTCGGAGGCCATGGCGACCCAGCCAAGATGGCGACCGTTATTCGTGATGCGCTAGCTGCAAGCAAGACCCCGCTCGCGATGCCGGCCTCGGGTTCGGCTCCACCGGAGGTCGATCTGGATACGGCGCAGCTCGATCAGATCATTGGCGCCAAAGGTCAGGCGAACGGCGGTGTCTATCAGTTCAATGTGCCGCGCCGCGACGCCGTCACCGAAGAGGGCATGCAATTGACCCCGCCCGCGCCGCTCGGCACCGCGATCGGAATCAATTTTCAGCCGACCGGCGGCGGCAAGGCCGCCATCACCGGAGATTTCGTTCTGACCAATGACGAAGTGAATCCCGTGATCAAGGAGTTGCGCGCCAACGGCATCGACGTCACCGCCGTCCATAGTCACATGCTGGACGAGCAGCCGCGGCTGTTCTTCCTGCATTTCTGGGCCGTCGACGATGCGCTGAAGCTGGCCAAGGGGCTGCGCGCGGCGCTCGACAAGACGGCGAGCACGAAGAGCTAGCCGTTCCGACAGGAAGTTTTATCAATGAAGTTTTGCACTAACGCTGCTGATGCTTGCTGGTCTCCTTGGGATCAATGACGTGGCGCAGGCGCAATCAAGCTGCAAAGTGTGCAGCGACCAGCAACGCGCCTGCATGAAGAATTACGCCGGGCCGACGTGCAAGTCCGAGTATCAGATGTGCATGAAATCTTGTGGGAAGAAATCGTGAAGTGTCGGCCGC
Organism: uncultured Alphaproteobacteria bacterium; assembly: GCA_963822795.1. Classification (GTDB taxonomy): domain Bacteria; phylum Pseudomonadota; class Alphaproteobacteria; order Rhizobiales; family Xanthobacteraceae; genus Bradyrhizobium. The sequence goes on along the minus strand of CAWGJM010000035.1, from coordinate 95,514 downwards.
TCTTGGATTAGAGGCCCCATGAAGAAGGCAATGACGACAGTTGCCGCGGCAACCCTAGCCTTAATCGCGGCAGGCGTGGTTGCCGCTGAAAATTCGCTAAAGCTTTCCGGGAGTGAAATCCGCGCAAGGTTTGCCGGTATGCAGCTCACCGACGAAGTTCATTGGCGCGACGTATACGAGCGCGACGGGTCGCTGAGAAGCTATACCTTGGGGAAGAAGACAGTTGGCAGATGGGTGGTCGAGAAAGACGAGCTATGTCTTTATTTCAAGGAACCGGACGATGGTTGTTACGAAGTGTGGCTCTCGGGGGACCGCATTGAGATGAAGCCTTCCGAGTTGGGTCTGAGCATTGAGGGCATTCTCCAGACGCCAACCGATCGAAACTGAGTGAAATGTAAATGACGACGCAAGGCACGGAACAACGCGCAATGAGCGATACGAAGTTTTCGAACCAGGTGATCCGCTGGATCGATCATCGGCTGCCGATCCTTACTTTCCTGCACCACGAGTTGCATGAATACCCGACGCCAAGGAATTTGAACTATCTTTGGAATTTTAGATCGCTTGCCGGCATCGTGCTGGTGATCATGATCCTGACGGGCATCGTACTCGCGATGCACTATGTTCCAACCTTCGCGGGCGCCTTCAAGTCCGTCGAGCACATCATGCGCGACGTGAATTACGGCTGGCTGATCCGATATCTGCATACCACGGGCGCATCGATGTTTTTCGCCGTGGTCTATATCCACATTTTTCGCGGGCTTTACTACGGATCGTACAAGGCGCCGCGCGAGCTGCTCTGGATACCGGGTGTCCTCATGCTCGTTCTGATGATGGCGACCGCATTCTTTGGCTACACCTTACCTTGGGGTCAGATGAGCTTCTGGGGCGCCACCGTCATCACCAATTTGTTTTCCGCGATCCCAATCATTGGCGACAGCATAGTCACATGGTTATTGGGCGGCTTTGGTGTTGGTGACCCGACGCTCAATCGGTTTTACGCGCTGCATTATCTACTGCCGTTCGTAATTGTCGCGATCGTGCTGCTCCATCTCGTTGCGCTACATCGGTTCGGCTCAAATAATCCGGATGGAATCGACACCAAGAATCCGCAGGACACGGTTGCCTTCCATCCCTACTACACGATCAAGGATATATTTGGCCTCGCGGTTTTCCTGATCGTGTTTGGATGGTTCGTGTTCTATGAACCGAGCGCGTTGCTCAATTCCGACAACTCCATCCCCGCTAACCCCGGCACAACTCCGGCTCATATCGTGCCAGAATGGTACCTCTTGCCATACTACGCCATCCTGAGATCCATTCCGAACAAACTTCTTGGCGTGTCGGCCATGGCTGCGTCAATTTTGGTGTTGTTCCTGGTACCCTGGCTCGATACCAGCCCAGTTCGCTCGGCGCGATTCAGACCAGTGTTCCAGGTGTTCTTTTGGATTCTGGTGATGGATTGCATTCTGCTCACTGATGCGGGCGGACAACCACCAGAGGGACCTTGGCTGTCCATAAGCCGATTCGGGGCAGCATATTGTTTCCTGCATTTCCTGGTCGTCCTGCCGCTTGTCGGACGGCTCGAAACACCGAAGCCGCTGCCGTTTAGCATTGGTGAACCTGTGCTGACTGCGCCCAGCGGCAGGGTTCAGACTTAAAATATCACAATGGGCGGGCATGACATGACAACGACAGCAACGACAATTCCAAGAGGTCGGATCAGCGAGTTGGTGCGCTACTTCCTGCGGCTTGGATTTCTCGGCTTTGGCGGCCCGGTTGCGCTAGTCGGTCAAATGGAGCGCGAACTGGTCAACGACCGCAACTGGCTCACCAAGGAGCAAATGCGCGAGGCGATCGCGGTCTGCCAATCACTGCCGGGACCGCTCGCCATTCAGGTAGGCATCTATGTCTCCTACCTGCGCGGCGGCTTCTGGGGCGCCTGGGCCGGGGGCTGGGCTTTCATCCTGCCAAACTTCGTCATCGTGGCCGCCTTGGGTGCACTCTACGTATATCTGGGCGACCTGCAGCCGGTGACCGCTATCTTCTACGGCGTGAGCCCCGCGGTCATCGCGCTGATCCTGCACTCCTGTTACCGCCTCGCCAAGCTCGGCATGGAAGATTGGCTACAATGGGCGATCGCGGCAGTCTGCCTCGCCGTCACCGTCATCCTTCAAGCCGAAGTGGCCGTGCTGTTCATCGGCGCGGGCATCGTCGGCATTCTGTATTACGGTAGCCTGTTCAAGCAAGCGCCACCGGCACTCTCGGTAACCGCGGCACCTTTTCTCGCGCAGCTCGCGCCCACCGCCTCGGGCTCGATCCTGGGCAAGCTGCTGCTATTCTTTCTCAAAGCCGGCTCGCTCACCTTTGGAAGCGGCCTCGTGATCGTGCCGTTCCTGGAGCAAGGACTCGTTCAGCAGTTCGGCTGGCTCGATCAACGCCAGTTCCTGATCGCTGTCGCGATCGGCATGATCAGTCCCGGACCGGTTGTGATTACGGCAACCTTCGTCGGCTATCTCGTTGCCGGATTTTGGGGCTCGGTGGTCTCGACGATCGGCATTTTTCTTCCGTCGTTCCTTTTGGTGCTCATCGCTGCGCCGTTGCTCGCGCGTCATCGCGGCAATCTCAACGTTCAGGGATTTGTCAAAGGCGCCTATGCGGCGGCGATCGGAACGATCCTGGGCGCTTGCATCCTGCTCGGACGCATCGCCATCGGCGATTGGTTGACTGCCCTGGTCGGACTGGTGTCGCTGGCCATCCTGTTCCGCTGGAAAGTCAGCAACCCGCTCCTGATCGCCGCGACCGCGGTCGTGGGCTTGATCGCGTTCCCACTGCTGCAACCGACCTGGGTGATGGTCCACTAGCTGACGCAAAATGGAGACTGACGCGACATGATCGCAAGTGAACCCGGTAAGTTGGCCCTGCTCTGGCGCGGTAACCGCTTGACGCGGAGCGAGGCGACGCCACAGAACAATCGGCTCAGTCGCGTTTTTGAGGCGTTAGCCGAGCTGGGCATCAAGGCGGAACCCGCGGTCTATGCGGAAGACATAGCAGATGAAGTGCGCCAGCAGCTTCTCAATTCCGACGGCGTGCTCGTCTGGGTCGATCCAATCTCGGACGGACAGAACCGGATGGTGCTCGATGCGCTGTTGCGCGACGTCGCATCGAAAGGTGTGTGGGTGAGCGCTCACCCTGACGTGATCCTGAAGATGGGCGTGAAGGAAGTTCTTTACCGCACCAAACATCTCGGGTGGGGCACGGACACCCATCTGTATCTCAACGTGAGGACGTTTCGCGAAGAGTTTCCGCTGCGGCTTCGATCGGCGGGCCCTCGTGTACTCAAACAGAACCGCGGTAATGGCGGTCAAGGCGTGTGGAAGATTGAACTGATGTCCGCACCCACCAACGACGCCGCGATTGTTCGGATACTGCACGCGCGCCGTGGCAGCGTGCCCGAGGATATGCCGCTCGGCGAGTTCATGAAACAGTGCGAAGCGTATTTCGCCAATGAAGGATGCATCGTCGATCAACCCTTCCAGCCACGACTGCCCGACGGCATGATCCGTTGTTACATGGGCGCGGACAAGGTCATCGGCTTCGGACAGCAGCTCATCAAGGCGCTGATCCCACCGCCGCCTGAAGGTCCCGACTCGCAAGCGGCACAGCCAGGACCGCGGATCATGCATCCAGCGTCGGCGCAAGAATTTCAGGCGCTGCGGATAAAAATGGAATCGGAGTGGACGCCTCAAATGGTGCATGTGCTGGGGATCGATTTCGGGTCGCTGCCGATCATCTGGGATGCGGACTTTCTCTACGGACCTCGCGACGCATCGGGCCGAGACACCTACGTGCTTTGCGAGATCAATGTCAGCTCCGTGTTTCCGTTTCCGGAAGAAGCGCCTGCAGAGATCGCTCGCCTCGCAACGGCTCGGTTGGTATCGAAAAAATGGCGCGCGGCGATCAACTATTGATGGGGCAGCAAACATAGTAGCTCAGAGATGGCCATCTGCGAGTCGGACAGCAATGTTCCGCACCAGAGCCATCATCCAAGATACTTGCATCGAAGCAAAAAAGTGGGGCGACCTAACCAACCGATGGAGGTCAACATGACCCGAAGAAAGATGTTGCTAGTGACTGCCGGTGCGACGGTTCTTGGACTGGCCGCCTTGATTGGCCTTGCCGACCACAACGCCATTTTTGCGGACGACGATGATGACGAAGGTCGGGAGGGTCTGATCAAACTGTTGGATACTTCGAAGGTTAATCTGCAGCAGGGCGTCGCGGCCAGCGAACAGCAGGGCAAACCGATCTCTGCCAAATTCGAGGTCGACGACGGCAAGCTCCAGCTTTCCGTCTATGCAGCGAAGGAAGATAAATTTTTCGAGGTGCTGATCAATTATATGACCGGTCAGGTTTTGAGGATCGAGCCTGTCACCGAAGGCGACGATCTTGCTGCGGCCAGTTCGCAGAGCGCGGCGATGGCGGCGGCAAAGACCACATTGAAAGAAGCGGTCGACAAGGCCGTGCTACAGTCAGCCAACGCCCGGGTGGTAAGCGCGATGCCCAGTCTGAAAGATGGGCGTCCCGTCGTTTCGATCGCCTTCCTCGAGGGTGAGCAATTCAAAACGGTTGAACAGCCCTTGGACTAAGGGCTCTCATTCAAACGCAGAGTGCCATTCTGCGTTCCTAGGGATGGGATGGTATGGTCATGTTACATCTACTGCGGACTATAGTTGCATTGTTAGCCGCCGTCGCGGCGCTGGCTAACACCGTCGGTCTAGCGTCTGCGCAGTCAGTGGAAAACGCGCCGCTCCAACTCGAAACCAAAATCCCACTCGGCGATGTACGGGGCCGGATCGACCATATGGCGATTGATCTCACGCGGCAACGTCTGTTCATTGCCGAATTGGGCAATGATTCCGTTGGAATTGTCGATCTTCCAAACCGCAAAGTGATCAAAAGGATTCCTGGGCTGAAGGAACCACAGGGTGTCGCCTACGAGCCCTCGACTGATATGCTCTATGTCGCCAATGCTGGTGACGGCTCGGTGCGATTGTTTGGAGGGAGCGATTACAAGACGACCGGACGAATCGAGCTCGGCAGCGACGCCGACAATATTCGCGTTGATGCCGCAGCCAAACGAGTCTTCATCGGATATGGCAGCGGCGGGCTGGCCGTGATCGATCCTTCAACCAGCAGCAAGGTGGGGGACATTTCGCTAAAGGCCCACCCAGAAAGTTTCCAGATCGACCCCGATACGCGCCAAATCTTCGTCAATGTGCCCGAAGCTCACGGCATCGCTGTCGTCGACCGGGGCTCGCAAAGGCAAATCGGAAAATGGCCGTTGGCCGATCGGAGCGCCAATTTTCCGATGGCCCTGGATCCAGTTCGCCGCCAGATCCTCATAATCTTTCGGGCTCCCGCGGACCTTGGCGTCTTCTCCATGACGGACGGCAAGCCGATCGCGACCACCGAAACCTGCGGCGATGCCGATGACCTGTTCATCGACGCTAAGCGCGCACGCATCTACGTCAGTTGCGGGGCTGGCTTCGTTGATGTTCTGGAAGAGAAGGAAGGGAGGTATCGACGAATTGCCCTTATGCCAACGGTGTCGGGCGCGCGCACTTCGCTTTTTGTACCCGAGATCGATCGTCTGCTTGTTGCTGTCCGGGCGAGTTCCGGAGAGCCAGCCGCCATCTGGATATTCCGACCGATGCCATAGGCCCAAGCCACGAAAAGAAGCGCCTTTTTGTGGCCGCCAGTGACAACAATACGAGATCATCACAACGCGGTCGTCGTAATCGGCTTCTCGCAGGATGGTGCATCTATCAAGCAAGCTCGGCGGAGGAAGACGCGTCCGCCTGCTCCCGATCGCCTTCGTAATCCCAGAGATTGGAGCGCGTGATGCACTTGCCGCAATGGAAGAATGCCCGCTCGACGATGACGATCATCGCGAGATCGGGCATGCGACCGTTGTCGATCATGGTGCTGCGCAGACCATGATCGCGGACGATCAGGGCGCGGCCGATCACGCGAAGCGTCTCGCGCCGCCCGGGAATAAAGAAGATCAGGCCGACACCTGGATTCTGCAGCACGTTGCGAAAAGTGTCGACGCGGCGGTTGCCGCGGCGATCCGGGATCGCAAGGGTCGCGTCATCGAGAATTCTTACGAATCCCGCGCGATCTCCCTTGGGGGAGAGATCGACCATGCCGAGCGGATTGGTCGAGCCAACCACAACGAAGGGCGATGCCGCGATAAACTTCCGGCAACTACGATCGAGCCTGTGTAGAATCTTGCTGGTGAACCACCTGTTCGCGGGTCCGACAATTTTCCTTAGTTCCTGTTCGGTGGTGATCACCTCACCAAAACGCTGATCGGCGGACGCCGCTTCTTTTAGGTCCACATTCCTGCCCTTTGTTACCCGGCTGTCGCGCCAATCCAGGCCGATAACGTATCTATGAGCTCGCCATTCCTGCCGAATCCTGCAGGCACGTGGAAGGAATGATCCGCGTCCTGCACGTGGTGGAGCGATGCGCATTTGCCAAGCCGCTGCTCAAGCAGTTGTGACTCGGCAAGCTTGTTGCGCGTGCCTTAGATAAAGAGCGTGGGCACATGGACATCTAAGAGATGCTTGGCCCACGTGTCCGACGGCTTGCCTGCCGGATGCAAGGGAAACCCAGGAACGCCAGTCAGGCAACACTGCCGCAATGTCGGGTGATCATTCAGCACATCTTCCCTGATCGAGACGGCCTGAATCGGGCGAAACAATATCCGCGCCGTCTTCAAGTCGTCAACCTTCATGGCACAAATTCACCTTGCGTCGCTGATGGCGAGGCCGATCCAATTGACGCTGAGGGCGTCCTTGCCGTCGCGCAGCGGCGCCTCCGAAAACCAGCGGTAGCGATAGGTGAGCTTCTTGCCGCCCTCTTTACGCAACTGCGAGACTTCCTCGAACGTCGCGCCATTCATGAAGTCATATAAAGTCTTGTGGGAGTCGGGCTTGGCCGTGAACAGGAAGTCGGCGCCGTTCGCCAGCGCGGCTTCACAGATCGGCTGGCAGGCGAACAGATCGTCACCGAGATAGACGGGGCGCAACTCCTTCATGCGCGCGCCATACGCCGCAAGCCAGCGCTTGGCGGCGTTGCGCTCGCAATCCTGTTTCTCGGCGCCGTCCGGCTTGGCGATGAACTCGGGCATCAGCGGCACGACCATGTTGTGGCCGGGCGCGACGAGTGTCGCCGCCAGCATCGAATGGTAAAATTCGGTCTTGCCGTTCGAACGCTTGCGCGTTTGGCACTGCGGACAGCCGAGCTTTCGATCTGGCGCACCGAGGAATCCCGCAGCCTAAGTCCGGTATCCGCACCAAAGCGGACGTCGGCGGAACGGGCTGAGGTGACGCTCGACAACGCGACTTCCCAAGCGGCGGTACGTGACCGGTTAGGTTAAGGGGCGAGTTACGTTGCGCAGTTGCGAGTATCTGCTGTCTTCGCGCAAATGATTCAACTTTTGTTCTTAATGATTGAATGCGATGAATAGACCGCGTGAAGTGGTAACCGAGATCGTTTGTCCACCTGAAGGTCCAGACTCGCAAGCGGCACAGCCAGACCCGCGGATCATGCATCCAGTATCGGCGCCGGAGTTTCAGGCGCTGAGGATAAAAATGGAATCGGAGTGGACGCCCCAAAATGATGCATGTGCTGGGGATCGATTTCGGGTCGCCGCCGATCATCTGGGATGCGGACTTTCTCTACGGACCTCGCGACGCATCGGGCCGGGACACCTACGTGCTTTACGAGATCAATGTCAGCTCCGTGTTCCCGTTTCCGGAAGAAGCGCCTGCAGAGATCGCGCGCCTCGCAACGGTTCAGTTGGTATCGAAAAAACGGCGCGCGGCGATCAACCATTGATGAGGCAGCAAACATAGTAGCTCAGAGATGGCCATGTGCGAGTCGCACAGCAATGTTCCGCACCAGCGCCATCATCCAAGATACTTGCATCGAAGCAAAAAAGGTGGGGCGACCTATCTGACCGATGGAGGTCAACATGATCCGAAGACAAATGTTGCTAGTGACTGCCGGCGCGACAGTTCTTGGACTGGCCGCCTTGATTGGCTTTGCCGATCACAACACCTTTTTTGCGGATAACGATGATGACGAAGGTCGGGAGGGTCTGATCAAACTATTGGATACTTCGAAGGTTAATCTGCAGCAGGGGCTCGCAGCCAGCGAACAGCAGAGCCAGCCGATCTCCGCCAAATTCGAGGTCGACGACGGCAAGCTCCAGCTTTCTGTCTATGCAGCGAAGGAAGGAAAATTTTGGTGCTGATCAACTATATGACCGGCCAGGTTTTGAGGATCGAGCCTATCACCGAAGCCGACGATCTCGCTGCGGCCAGTTCACAGAGCGCGGCGATGGCCTCAGCAGGGACCACGCTGAAGGAAGCGGTCGACAAGGCCGCGACGCAGTCAACCAACCCGGGTGGTAAGCGCGATGCCCACTCTGAAAGATGGGCGTCCCGTTGTTTCGATCGCCTTCCTCGAGGGTGAGCAATTCAAAACTGTTCAACAGCCCTTGGACTAAGCGGCGCTTACTCAAAACGCAGAGGGCTGTTCTGCATCCCTAGGAATGGACTGGCCATGTTACATCCACTCCGGACGATAGTTGCATTGTTAACCGGCGTCGCGGCACTGGCTAACACCGCAGGCCTAGCGTCCGCACAGTCAGCGGGAAACGCGCCGATCCAACTCGAAACCAAAATCCCACTCGGCGATGTACGGGGCCAGATCGACCATATGGCGATTGATCTCACGCGGCAACGTCTGTTCGTTGCCGAACTGGGTAATGACAGCGTTGGAATTGTCGATCTCGCAAATCGAAAGGTGATCAACAGGATTCCGGGATTGAAGGAACCACAGGGCGTCGGCTACGAACCTTCGACCGATACGCTCTACATCGCCAACGCCGGAGACGGCTCGGTAAACTTGTTTGACGGGGACAATTACAAGTCCGCGGGAAAACTCGAACTCAGCAGCGATGCGGACAAAAATATTCGCGTTGATGCCGCAGCCAAGCGAGTCTTCGTTGGATATGGCAGCGGCGGACTGGCCGTGATTGACCCTTCAACCCGCAGCAAGGTGGGGGACATTTCGCTAAAGGCCCACCGAGCCACATAGCGGCTTGCTAACATACCCATTAGTTGGTATGATACCAACCAATTGGTATGGCCACGATGCAGCTGCCGCACGAATCAAAGACCAAGCTTCTGGACGCAACGCTGAAGGTCGTCCGCGCAAAGGGCTATACCGCCGCCCGCATCGAAGACGTTTGTGCCGAAGCCGGGCTCACAAAGGGCAGCTTCTTTCACCACTTCAAGAGCAAGGAAGATCTGGCGCTGGCGGCAGTGGCGCATTGGGGTGCGCAGACGACTGGGTTCTTCGCCGATGCCCCCTATCACGCGCCGGACGATCCGCTCGACCGGCTCATCGCCTATGTTGCCTTCCGCAAGGCGATCCTCACGGGCGAGCTACCTGAATTCACGTGTTTCCTGGGGACCATCATCCAGGAGGCTTACCTCACTCACCCCGAGATCAGCACAGCGTGCGAACGAAGCTTAACCGCCCACGCGAAGACGCTTGAGGCCGATATCCGGGACGCAATGCGGAAGTATCGCGTGCGAGGGAATTGGACGGTCGGGAGCCTCGCACTGCATATCCAGGCCGTTATCCAGGGCGGCTTCATCCTCGCCAAAGCGAAGGCAAACGCAGCGGCCGCGGCGGAAAGCTTAGACCATCTGCGCCGCTATCTCGAACTGTTGTTTGACACGCAGACCAAGCGCCGACCGAGCAGAGCCCCCGGCAAAGCCACCAAAAGCTGACGGCGCGGGTTTGCGGACAGAATCACTAGCCACGAAAGAAACAGGAGGGTCATATGCAGCATGAAGTCGTACCGCGAGAGCAATGGTTGAAAGCGCGGGTCGCGCTTCTGGAGCATGAGAAAGCCTTAACCCGCCATCGGGACCAGGTCTCGGCCGAACGCTTGGCCCTTCCCTGGGTTCGCCTCGAGAAGGCATATGTCTTCGACGGCCCGAACGGAAAGCTGACCCTGTCGGACCTCTTTCGGGGTCGAAGCCAGCTCTACATCAAGCACTTCATGATGGCGCCGGGCGCGCAGCATCAGTGCGTCGGATGCTCGCTCGAGGTCGACCACGTCGACGGCATTTTGCCCCACCTCGAGAACCACGACGTCAGCTATGCCGTCGTCGCCCGCGCGCCGATCGAGGAGATCGAAGTCGTGCGCAAGCGCATGGGCTGGAAATTTCTCTGGGTCTCGTCGTTCGGTAACGATTTCAACTATGACCTCAACGTGTCGTTCAGGCCTGAAGACGTCGCCGCCGGACGCGCGCAGTACAATTTTGGGCCTGCGCCGGAATGGACCGCCACTGTGCTGGATCTGTCTGGCCGCAGCGTCTTCTACAAAAACGAAGTGGACGAGATTTTCCACACCTACTCGGCCTACGGCCGTGGCGGCGAGGACGTTCTCGGGATCTACGGCATTCTCGATTCGATGCCGAAGGGCCGTAACGAGACGGGTCCCTATCATTCGCTGGGTGACTGGGCGCGACCTCGCAATATGTACGGACGAGGCGGCGAGGTAGAAGCCAATGGCCGCTATCATACGCCGACGTGAGGCTGCGGCTTGGCGCCTCGGCAGGACCGAGCAATCGTCAGGCCTGTCCGATAGCGAACGATCGGATTCCACGATGAGCAAGGACGGCCCGAGCCCGCTGCCGCCGACCGAGCCTGTAACGCTCCACAGGTCCGTTCAGTTCGACAAGGCGTCGGAGCCACGAGCAGGACCTACCGAATCTTTGTGTTCGTACCCACGATCGACCCGCCGGCAGCGGGGTCCCCCTTGTCGTCGCGGTTGATAGGAACATGGTCTTTCCGATTATGGCGACTGTCGGCGCCGCGTTTCGGCTGACGGGAAAGGCCGCGAGCGTCGTCGGCGTCGGCTACCCGACTGACGACGCCTCGGAACTCATGCGCCTTCGAACGCGCGACCTGACGCCGCCAAGGCCGCTCGAGCGCATTCCGCAGCGTCCCGGTCTGCCGTCCGTGGCCCTCGCAGACTACGGCGGAGCAGAGGACTTCTACCGCTTCCTGCAGGAGGAGCTATTGCCGGCAATTGCGGGGGCTTATAGACCAGTGCAGCAGCGAGATCTTCCTGAGCTATTCCACGTTTGGCCGCGGCAGCGAAGAGCTTCTCGGCATCTACAGGACGATCGATGCCATGCCAAAAGGACGCAATGAGAACGGCCCCTACCATTCCCTGGGAGACTTGCGAATGAACAACACCTACGGCGAAGGCGGGACGGTCGAGGGCAACGGTCGCTACCACGGGCCGGGATGCGCTTGCAGCGCCCATCAGTTGAAATCAGCTTGAGTTGCGCGCAGGTCCGAAACAGTGGAACTGTATTATTCGAAGAAGCCCACGACCAGGCGGCAGAAGCTCCCGACGACGAAAATGAGGAAGCGTTCCGCGAGCTCGATCGAGCGTCGCAGCTCCTGATGCGGGCCGAGGCCTCGACCTTGGCCGGCCTGATCACCCTGTTGCGCTACGTGGCCCCGCTGTTTCAGGAGGCCGGCGCACCAGTACTTCCGATCGAGATCCCGTTCGCCGGGCGATGGAGTGCAGCCTTTGGGACGTTTTGGGCCAACGTTGCGAACAGCTTGGTGGCGATCGTGACCGCGGGCTCCGCAGCCACGCCGGAGCGAATCGACCGTATCGCCAATGCGATCGTCGAAGCGACCGCGCCGCTCATCGATGATTTCGAGGTGGCCCGACGCGCGGCCCGAGTTGCGATCGAGGCCATCGCATCATGAACCGCACCCCTGACGACCCAACCCGACTGATGAACCTGCTTGTCGCGATCTGCGGTGACCAGATCAACAGTTACCGGTCAAAGATCGAAGCGCTTTTGGCCACCCTCAACGCGAACGCCAGGTTTGCGAAGACCCGGCAAGACGGCGGACCGAAGGAACGACGCATGAGCAGGTGGTTGCGCTTCTATGTTGGGTGGTCGGTGAAGCGCCGGCGCCGGTCGGTCGGAAGCGCAACTGCCAGCGGCTCACCGCACATGCAAGGCGGTTGAGGCGGTAAGCAAAAGAAACGGCCCCAGCGATTTTGCCCGGGCTGGGCCGTTTTTCGTCCGTTCGAAATTACGAAGAACAGCGAACCGAGTAACAGCGCCGCAAGAGTAGCGGCCCATACAACCGAAATTGAGAGCCACAGCCTCTCGCTATTGTGGATCATGAACCCGCTCCCCAACCGGCAGCGGCCTTACTCCAGGAACTCGCTTCTGTCCGTAGAATCCCGGACTCCATTTTCGGACCGGGGTGTTGTACTAAAGGAACACCGGGGGATTTAAGCACCGAGTTTTTTTGTTATTCCGGGAATGGCCGTGGGGACGCCGCATCCGCTCCGCGGCCTTTTCCGTTGAGAGAGCCTGCCCCGGGCCGGAACGCCCACCAGCGGCCTTCCTAGACAGGTGCAGAGCCCCAAATCGATGGCCCCTTAATGCGCGCGATAAGCGTCGAGAGCATGAGCTACAAGGATGCTAGCTATAGCTAGCGCAAAACAGACCGAGGATTACTGCGATTTCAATCATTTTAACGCCCCCATTTATTATGGGTACGTCGATAGTCGATCCCGGTTTCGGGCCGGCTTCCTGGGGACCGCAAAATGGTTTCGCCTGATGCCCCGCCGTGGGCCGTGGTCAGCCGCTATCCCGGCCAGTCGTCGCCGGCGATCGCGGCGGGCGAGCGCGGTGGCCGCGACCTCGAGCACCAGGGCGAGCGTGTAGATCGGCAGTGCGATCGCTTGCCGCAACTGCAGCAACCTGGATGCATCTGCGGACACCTAGCGATCATGCAAGCTCAGCACTGACGTCCCTGCCCCCAATGGTTCGATCAAGGGCCGCTATAGAATCACGCGCATGCCGGGCGGCAATGCCTGGGAAGCGGTCAAGGCACTGATCGTGGCCAAGGGCTTCCTGGAAAGGCAGATCGAGGAGCTGCGGGCGGCGCCGTCGACCGGATATTCGCGCGGCAGATACGAGGTGCCTCGCGATCGCAGGGATTGGCACGACTGAGATGGAGGTCACTTACTACGCCGCGCTGCCCTTCGTCGGCGCGGACGACGGCATTGCCGCCGGCGAGGCCGTCGAGTGCTTCAACCCCAACGCCGCTGTGATGCGAGCCGAGACGCTATCGCGTAAACCCGGCTACGTCGGCGCGGTCGCCTTTAGTCGCAGCGGAGATCCGGCGATAGGCGATTTCGGGGATGCAAAGGTAGTCCGAAAATTCGGCCACGTGCCCGACGATCTGAGCGCACTATGAGGCTACGTCAGCAACGAGATCGCGCGGCTGCGCGGGCACATACCGGCGCAGGAGCGAGAGATCCGGATGCGACAGCGCACCGGCATTTCGACAGCCGCGGCGGAGCTGCCGCTCGCGCGTAGGTCGTGGCCCAGAGTGAGCGCTGCCCTCCGAAGGTGGAGGCCACACATTCGAATCGTGTCGAGTGCGCCAAGTCTAATTTCGTATCTGGGCCTCTTGCTCTTCGCCGGGTTGAGCAGCTCAACTGCTACCCAACGCCGGACGTTCAAATCCTTCCGCCGCAACACTCATAAGATGAGACGTCGGCGTTTCGACATTGGTTGCAAGGACACGCATCCGTCTCACATTGCTGTTCGAGGTAGCTGCATAAGGCGGAGCGTCCACGTCCGAATCCGCCAGCGCACCTCATAATGTTTATTCCGCTACCTCCACTGCTTGAGCGGAACGTTGGTCTGCACCAGACAAAAGTAGCAACGCCACCAATGCAGCCAGACTCAGCAGCGCCGACACGGCGACGACGCCCCGTCCCATCGGCTCGATAAGTAAGCCGAAGCCTAGCGGCGCGAGCGCCTGGCAGATTCGGGAGGGGGCTCCGATCAGGCCGAGCCGGTACGCGTAGTTCTCCGGACCGAAGATCGCCAGAGGTAGCGTACCGCGGGCAATCGTCAGGATGCCGTTGCCGGCGCCGTGAAGGAGCGCGAACGCCGCAGCGGCGCCGCCACCGAAGACAGCGATAACGCAAGCGCCGATCGGATGAGTGATACAGGCGAGCCGCGTCGAGAACAACGGGTGAAACCTGCTGAGCGTACTGGCCTCGAGAACGCGCGCCGCGACCTGCGCCGGTCCGATCATCATTCCGGCGAAAACCGCTTGTGCGGGCGTCGCACCGAACGCTTCCACGATGCGCGGTAGGTGCGCTGCCATCGCCGACGTGACCGTCCAGGCCGCGGCAAAGGTAAACGACAGGAGCACCATCGTTCGGTCGATAGGGATGTGCGGCTTAACGACTGGGCCGGCGGCGTGCTGCGCCGGCGCCGTCTTCGGCAGGAAGAATATGTTGAGCGGAAGTCCGATCAACAAGTGCGCAACGGCCCATGCGTAGCATGTGCCCCGCCATCCGATCGCGTCCAGACCGAGTGAACTGAGCGGCCAACCGATCGTGCTGGCAAAGCCCGCGATCAAGGTGATCCCGGTGATGGCCTTGCGGGCGTTGTCGCCGTAGATACGGCCGAGCGCGCCGAACGCCGCGTCGTAGAGGCCGAGGCCCATCCCGATACCGAGGAGGAGCCAGGCCGCGGACATCATCCACAGCGACGTCGACGAGCCGAGGAGCGCAAGCCCCCCGGCAAGGATCAAGTTCGAAGCGGAGAGAACCTGTCGGCCGCCGACGCGGTCGATCTGCCGACCGACGCGGGGCCCTAGCAATCCAGAAATCACCAACGACGCCGAGAACGCGGCGAAGAACCAGTTGCTCGAAATGCCGAGGTCGTGCGCGATCGGATCGGCGAGGATAGCCGGCAGGTAGTAGCTCGACGCCCAAGCGAGCGTCTGCGTCGTCCCCAGCGCGACGATTACCGGTAGCTGACGATCTGCAGGCACCTCAGGAACATCCGCAGCCGGACTTGCCCGCCACCTTGGCGTTCGCGTCCTCCGCGCAGCAGGCCTCGACACCAGCGGGCGCCGGACCGCCGCAGCATCCGGATGCGGCCGCCCCTCCCTCTTCCCCGCCCCGCGTGCAGACGCCGGTCTCCGGGAGGTTGAGCTCGACCCGCTCGGCGCCTTCCTTGTCGCCCGCGATATCGGCGGCAATCGATCGAACCTGTTCGTAGCCGGTGATCATGAGGAAGGTCGGGGCGCGCCCGTACGATTTGATGCCGGCAAGATAGAGCCCCTGTTCGTCCTGGGCGAGCTCGCGCGCACCGTGGGGACGGACAGTGCCGCAACTGTGTTCGTTCGGATCGATCAGAGGCGCCAGCGCTACCGGGGCTTCGATCGCCGGATCGAGCCGCAGACGCACTTCGCTCAGGAACGACAGGTCCGGACGGAAACCCGTCGCGACGATCAGTTCGTCGACCACGATACTACGCCCGCAGCAACCGGAGCCGGAGGCAACCCGCAATCGGTCGCCAGACGAAACGATCTGCGTTACAGAAAATTCGGCCTCGACCTTCACTTGCCCCGAGGCTACGAGCGTCGCGAAATGCGCGCCGAGTTCGCCGCGGGCGATAAGTTTGTCGTTGGCGCCGCCACCGAAAGCTTTCGCCGGATCGTTGCCGCGAAGCAGCCAGATCACATTGGTACCGGGCACCTGGCGCGCCAGACTGGTCAAATCCGTCAGCGTGCCTATCGCGGAATGTCCCGCGCCGAGGACGGCAACGGTCTTGGCGGCGAAGCGCGCGCGATCCTTTCCGAGGACATCAGGCATCGCGTAGCAGATTTTCGACTGCGCTTCGTGCTCGCCGATCGCCGGCAGGCCGCTCGCGCCAGCGGGATTGGGCGAGAACCAGGTTCCGGAAGCGTCGATCACGGCGTCTGCGCGCAGCGTCTCCGGGCCCTTTCCGTTCTGGTAGCGGATTTCGAAGGGCGCCTTCACCCGGCCGCGCGTCTTCGCCTTGTCAAAGCCGAGCCGGCTCAGCGCGGTGACCCTACTGGATGTGCGGATGACGTCCTTCAAGGCCGTCTTGGTTGCGAGCGGATCGAGGTAACGCTCGAGGAGTTCGGCGCCGGTCGGATAGACCTGTGGTTCAGGCGAATTCCAGCCGGTCGACGACAATAGCCTCTCGGCGGCCTTGTCGACGTTGTATTCCCACGGCGAGAAGAGTTGGACGTGCTGCCATTGGCGCACGGCATGCGCTGGCTCGGGGCCCGCCTCCAGCACGATCGGCGTCATGCCACGCTCAAGGACATGGGCCGCTGCGGCAAGGCCGACCGGTCCGGCTCCGATGATCGCGACAATCTTCGCTTCATTCATCTGTTTATCCCATCAAACTAGAAATACCGAATTTATTGGCCCAAAAGAATCAAGCCGCAGCACTTGTGTCCCTGCATTCATCGGCATCGGCGCAGCACTCGGCGACCAAGAAATCCACCAATCCCCGCATCACCTCATAATTTGCATGGCATACCAACGTCGTCGCCTCGCGTACTTGGCTAACTAGCCCGACAGTGACCAAGGTTTTGATGTGGTGCGAAAGCGTTGACGGCGCGATCTTCAACTTGTCCTGCAGGCGGCCCACGGGCAGACCCGCGTCGCCCGCGCGAACGAGCGCCCGATAGATCTTAAGCCGGGTTGGATTGCCCAAGGCTTCGAGGTGTCCGGCGGCGTCATCGAGCTTCATGTTTTGATCATGTCATTGTCACAATGGAATGTCAAACGCTATTTCTAGTACGATCGAAATAACGGCGTGCTTGACAGGTCGCCTCAATTCCATAAGTCTCGATTCATGGAAACGGATGCGGCCCTTAGCGCGTTCGGAGCGCTGTCTCAGTTACAAGACTTGAAGCGTTCCGCTTGCTGGTCACGCATGAGCCGGATGGCCTTGCTGCGGGCGATCTGGCTCGTCTGCTGTTCGTACCCCAGAACACCCTGTCCGCTCATCTTAACGTACTTGCGCGCGCCAATTTGGTAACTTCGGAGCGCGGCAGGGCCGATCAATCATCTATCGCGTTCAATTGGGCAGGTTGGAAAAGCTTTTGCTGTTCGTACTGCGGGACTGTTGCAACGGCCGCCCCGATATCCGCGGCCAAGTGTTGGAGACCATTATGCGGCTATTGCCCATAAAAGTGAGGGGCCGCTGATGCCAGTCTTCGACCTGCGTCGGCGCATTTTTGCCGAGATGCTCGGTACCGCGCTCCTCGTTACAACGGTGGTTGGTTCCGGCATCATGGCGGAAACTCTGACCAAGGATGTCGCGCTAGCCTTGTTGGGCAACACTCTTCCCACCGGCGCGATTCTGGTTGTGCTGATCACCATTCTTGGTCCGATTTCGGGAGCCCATTTCAACCCAGCCGTCTCCCTCGTATTTGCGTTGAAGCGCGAACTTGGTCCCCGGGACACCGCCCTGTATGTCGCCGCGCAAATCTTCGGGGGAATCTTGGGAACCATGATCGCGCACGGCATGTTTGCTCTTCCGTTGCTGGATGCCTCGATGAAGATCCGTACCGGTGGGGCGCAGTGGTTTGCGGAAGCAGTCGCGGCGTTTGGCCTGGTGGCGACCATTCTTGCCGGCATCCGCTTCCAGCGTAGCGCGGTGCCGTGGCTGGTCGGCCTGTACATTACTGCAGCTTATTGGTTCACCGCGTCGACATCCTTCGCAAATCCCGCGGTCGCAATCGCGCGCTCGTTCACCAACACGTTTTCGGGCATCCGGCCTATCGATCTTCCAGGCTTCATCGTTGCCGAACTCTGCGGCGCAGTGGTTGGCATGCTGTTGATGACCTGGCTTCTACAGCCGGATCCGAATGCTCCGCCGCTCGATGCGGAGGCGAAACTATGAGCGTGACAATTTATCACAATCCGGAATGCGGAACGTCCCGCAACACGCTCGCCATGATCAGGCAAAGCGGTATCGAGCCTGAGATCATTGAGTATCTGAAAACGCCACCGTCGCGCGAGAAACTGATCGAGTTGATCAAAGCAATGAATATCAGCGTCCGAGCGCTTCTGCGGGAGAGACACATGCTCGCTCATCCGATCCTTATCAACCGCCCCATTGTTGTGACGGACAAAGGCGTGAAGCTTTGCCGCCCGTCCGAGACTGTTCTGCCGCTGCTTCCGAGCCCGAATATTGGGCGGTTCGTGAAGGAAGACGGCGAAGTTATCGAGGCGGCTCCTTCTAAAGATTAAAAGGCTGTTCTGAATGGGTAATACGACAGTGGCGCTACCGCCGGCAGGTCGTCGACCTCAGCGGGAATGCAGCCGAGACCATCGGCGAGAACCAGGGGGCGCAAGCGTGCTGACCCTCCTCGTCCGAGCTTCTCCAATAACGGAGTTCCTTGCGAATCGTGACCTACCACGCCGACGGGCACGAATTCGGTCCGGCCCAAACGGTGCGAAAAGGTCGAGCCTGCCTTAGCCATCAGCGTCGTGTGCGCAGGTGTGAAATATCCCGCGAGCGTTTGCAGCATTGGGCGCGCGAACAGCAATGCCCCGACCAGCGCCGCCACGGGATTTCCCCGTAGCCCCAACATGGCCATCGCGCCAATGCGGCCCATCGCTAACGGTTTCCCCGGCTTCAGGGCGAGCGAGACCTTCTCGCAGCTGCCGCCGGCAGCCAGAACCGAAGAGAGAACATGGTCGGCGTCGCTGCCAGAAACACCACCTGAGCAAATCAGCAAGTCGAAGGCGCGGGCTGCTCGTGCGATTTGCCTGGTCAGTCGCTTGGGATCGTCGGGACAGCACCCGAGCGTCTGCAGTTGAAGTGCCGACGACGAGAACAGAGCTTGCAACATAGGACCGTTGCTGTCGTAGATCTGATGCGGGCGTCGCGCTCCGCCGGGCCGGGTCAGCTCGTCACCGGTAGAGAACACTGCAACCCGGACGCGCCGCCGCACCGCGATGTGGCTTGCGCCGGAGGCAGCGAGAATCGCGACATGCCTCGCATCGATCAACGCGCCGGCTTCGATAATCTCTGCGCTCCCAGCGACGTCTTCGCCCGACCGCCGAATATTTAGCCCCGCCTCGGCGGTCTTCCGATCCAAACACTTCCCTCCCGCACAGTCGCTTTCTCTTCCATCACGACGGCAGCAACGTCCTTCGGAATGGCGGCGCCGGTCAAGAGTCGCACCACTTCTCGCGCGGCGAGCCCCGGCGCAAGGCGCGATCCCGCGACGACCTTGCCCGCCAGCCGGAACGGACCGGTGAACGCCGCAGCGACGTCGTCAACATGAATACCGTAGCCGTCCACCCGCGCTTTGGTCGAATGGCGGCAGTGGCATCACGGAAGCAACATTGGTTGCGGTGATGCGACCCGCGCAAGCACGCAGCGAAACCATCTCTCTTCCCGGGACGGGCGCAACCACCCCGAGCGCGATTTTCAGTGCGGCCTCGACGCCGAGCAATCCGGGCCGGTCACAGACGCTCTCGGTGGCAAGCAATGGCCCTCCCCGTGAAGAAGCCCGGGCACCTGGCGCCCGGGCTTTTGGGTTTAGGGAAGAAACGGGAGCATATCAGGTTGTGTAGTCGAGCGACTTGAAGCTGAGATGCCGCACTCCCTCTGGAGCGTCGGCGATCTTGCGGATGTTGCCCCAGGTCTGCTTGTAGTTCGGAATGATGAACTCGTTCACGCCGGGTGACACGACGTTGCCCTGAACGCCGGTCGGATACGCGAACAACATGAAGGTCTGCTTTCGCTTGGCGGTCGGCGTCGGGTAGACCATCGCTTGCGTTGATCCGTTGTCGTTGTAGACCTCGACGAGGTCGCCCTGTTTGACCTTCAGCTCGGCCATATCGTCGGGATTCATCTGGATGTATGGATAGGGCATACGGTCCATGACGAACTCATTGTCCTGGTCGAGATAAGCGTTTTGCCAGGTAATATTGGCACGCCCGTTGTTGACCAGATAAGGCCATTTCTTACGCTCATCTTCCTTGCCGGGCGCCTGAAGTCCGCGCCATTGCGTTTCCATGAACGTCGCCTTGCCGTCCTTGGAATTGAACTTGCCGTCGGCAAACAGCCGCTTGGTTCCGACAATCTTGCCATCCGTGAACGCTGTCGCGGGTTCCTGAAAACCGTTGGTTCCCATCGCCCGCAGACGTTCGTAAGTGACGAACTCGCCGCCCTTTTCATGGCCGTGATACCCGTCCATGAATGCATCTTCTTCAGTGTTCCAGTCGAAGCCCTTGAACTTGTCGGCGTACTCACCCTTGCCCTGCTCGCGCAGTATGCGTTCCATATGGTTGGCAATTCGAGCAGCGATGAGGGAATCAGGCATCGCCTGGCCCGGCGGATCCATGTATTTCTCGGTCAAACGCATGCGACGTTCGCCGTTCATCGAGGTGAGATTGGCTTCGCCCGAGGTCGCGGCGGGGAGCCAGACATGGCAAGCTTCGCCAATCTTTGTGGGCACGATGTCCACATCGACCGCGAACAACCCGCCGCCCTTGATAGCGGCCACGATCGCGTTCACCATCGCGGGGCGATCGCCGTAGGGCACCGACATCATGGCGTCCTTTACCAAGTCGGTACGCTTCTTATACGCCTGCTTGAATTTGAAGGCGTTGAGCGTGGTCTTGTAGTGATCGCATCCCCAGATGTGATGCACCCCGCCCTTGCCCTCGATCAAAAGTTTGTCGACATAGGCTGCGGGCCGTCCGACGTGCGCATCCGAAGGACGCGAGTAACCTTCCTGGTGACCGCCCATGCGGACGCAACCGCCGCCGGGCCGCCCGATATTGCCAGTGGCCAAAGCGACATTCACGAGGGCGCCGTTGGTGCGGTAGTTGTCGTTGCCCCAGATCAAGCCCTTCTCGTAGGCAAACATGGTCCGCCGACGTGCATTGCCTGCCTTGGGTTGAGCAATCCATTCTGCCGATTGGCGGATCTGGTCAGCGGTAAGGCCAGTGATACGCGCGGCCTCTTCGAGACTGGTCTTGTTGGTCGCACGCGCTTTATCAAGATCCTTGGTCGAGGCGTCGATAAAGGCCTTGTCGGTCCAGCCCTTGTCCGTGATGTAGGTCAGCCAGGCGTTGAACAGCGCCAGGTCCGAGCCGGAATTGATGGCGAGATGCATCACGTTTGTTCTGCCGGCCTCAACTTCGCAGGCATTGACGGTGACGGTCCGCCTGGGATCGACGATCACTATCTTTGCACGCTCGATCGGCTCTGAGCCAAACTCAGCCTTTTTCTTATCCATCGAAGTGCCGCGCAGATTCGGCACCCAGTGATTCAGGAAATAGTTGGTCTGGGTTTCGAGCGCGTTAGTTCCGACAGCAACGATCGTGTCCGCGAGTTCCGCGTCCTCATAGCAGTTGTTGAGCTCGCCCACGCCCATATCGCGGGTGGCGTGGACTTCCGAATTGTAGGCCGGACGGTTGTGGATGCGGATGTTTTTGACCTTCATCGCGCCAAAATAGAGCTTGCCAGTGCCCCAGGTGTTCTCATAGCCGCCACCAGCGCCGCCGTGATCGAAGGCCGAAACGAACAGGCCGTCTTCACCCATGTCGTTGATGACCGCTACCGTCACGCGCGCGACGAGATCGAGCGCGTCGTCCCAACTGGTCGGCTGCATTTGTCCGTAGCGCCACACCATCGGGTCCGTCAGGCGTTGCAACTGCGTGTTGCGCTGTTGAGAGTAGCTCATCTCGGCGATACGTGCGCCACGCACTGAACCAAGGCCGGAGTTCACCACGCAATCCTTGTCGGGCTTGATGACGATATGAACGTCCTGGCCGTTTTGCCGAACGATGTTGTACATCGAAGGCGCGTACCACGCAGCCGTCTCGGCCGGCTGCTGCTTGCTCAGATCAACGCCGAACTTGTTATCGCCGGCAGCCATGCCGCCCTGCTTGTTGGTCGGCCAAGTGTACGCCTTATAGCCGCAGCCAACGATGCAGTAGTGGCAGGTAACGTTGAACTCCTTGGCATCCTTGGGGACGATCGGAAGACGGTCGATCTGACGCTTGTAAGCCATGATATTGTCTCCTCACAACACGTTGGACAGACGGCCATACAGAAGCTCATCCACGCCTTCGGCGTAGATGTCGCCCTTGTCGTCGACGCGCAGCGCGTATTGCGGAAGATTTTGTGTAGCTTGTCCCCAGACCTGCTGGCCGCCGGACTCGCAGTCGAACCGCGAGTAGTGCCCCGGGCAGTTCATGGTCTTGTCTGCCTTGTTGTAGTTGAGTGGAAAGCCCTTGTGTGGACAGGTCGTGGAAAAACCAACGATGTCGCCATCGGCACCGACGCCGCCGGGCACGCGCTGACCGAGCTTGAGCAGCACGCCGGGGGCGTCTCCGTCCGGATAGGCGACGGTGAAAGGTTCGTTCGGTTTGAGATCGGAGATATTAGCAAGCCGATTGGACGGATAGTCGACCCGCGCCGCTCCCGGAGCAGCCTTAGCTTGAACCGGTAACATCGTTGCCACCGCAGCTCCCGCGGCAGCGAAACCAGCACCACCCAAGAATTGGCGGCGGCCGGCATCAACCATCTTGTTGCAATGGTTCATAGATAGATCTCCCCGTCACGCCGGTACGCCTACCGGCGAGGTTTCCTCTGGGATGCGACCGGTACGCCTACCGGCCGGGCGTCTCATTCAGAAATCGCTACACGGCTCCTAAAGCCGAACGACATGTCGAGACGTCTCGACATGTTCAATAAAGGAAGCATTGCGGTTTGTCACGTTCAAACAGAAACCATTCTGGCTTGTCACCTGTGTCTCGGCTAGAAGAAGAGAATTTTAAATCGCAGGATTGATGCAATGCGCAAAACGATGCTGGCTGTCGCCAGTCACGCCGGCCCTATCTCAACTGGAAACAAGCTCACCGAACCGCATGCGATTTCTGCTCTTTCTGCTCTGGCCCAGCCGACAAGGCTGGCGATCTTTCGGTTGTTGATTAAGCACGAACCTGTAGGGATCACCGCGGGAGTGATTGCCGATACGATAGGTGCACCGCACAACACGTTGTCGACTCATCTCGCCATTATGGTCAGAGCTGGTTTGCTGCGTAGCTCCCGCGAAGGACGGACGATCATTTATCGTTCTGATGTGGAAGGCATGCAGTCACTATTGTCGTTCTTGGTCAATGATTGTTGCGATGGTCATCCTGAACTGTGTAATCTTCCGATCCCGGCTGCCGCGGCATGTTGCGCCCCGGCCCAGGCCAAGGGTGCCATTCGGAAACCCGCGCCGAACGCTCGCCTAAAAAAGCGCACCCGCTAAGTCCGAGCGCCCGCCGGGACTTCCCCATATATTTTCATGCCAACGTCATCAAAAATGGTGATGTTTCCGTCTGCTGACGTGCGCGATCTTCCGCCAAGAAAACGGTTTTCCCGGACGCGGTTTTGGTCTAATCTATCGATATGTCGAGACTTATAGACACATCTAACGCTGTGGCGGCATTCGGGTCGCTTGGCCAGCCCACCCGGCTCGCCGTCGTTCGCAATCTGCTGAAAGTTCACCCCGACGGGCTCAACGCCGGCGACATCGCTAGAATGTGCGAGGTGCCGCACAACACCATGTCGGCGCACCTTGCCGTTCTCAGCCGCGCGGGGCTCGTCCTGGTTAGGCGACAGGGCCGTGTAATGAACTACCGCGCTGATCTTGGGGGATTTCGAGAGCTGATTGAGTTCATGGCCCGAGATTGCTGCAACGGTCGGCCGGAGCTGTGCGGTGACATTTTGCTCAGATACCCTCTATCCGAAGACATGGAAGCAACGGAGAACTTCATGACGCCGGCATTCAATGTCCTCTTCCTCTGCACACAAAACTCGGCGCGGTCGATCATGGCAGAAGCCCTGCTCGAGAAGATCGGGCAGGGACGTTTCCGTGGTTATTCAGCCGGCGCCAAACCGGCGAAAGCCCCCCTCCCGGAGGTGATTGAGCGGCTCAAGGTGCTCGGACACGACACTTTAAATCTTCGGTGCAAATCGTGGGATGAGTTCAAGCGTCCCGATGCGCCGCGCATGGATTTTGTCATCGCGCTCTGCGATGCCCCCAATGGTCAGTTTTGTCCTGACCTTTCCGGTCAGTATGTGACGGCGGCCTGGCCCCTGCCCGACCCAGCACAATTCACCGGCTCGACAACGGAACGCACCACTTTGCTCAACGAGCTTTACGCGATGATCCGGCGAAGGATCGAGATTTTCACCAGTCTGCCATTCGCATCACTTGACCGAATCGCGCTGAAGGCACGACTGGATGAGATCGGCGATACCGTGCGTCTAGCACCTTGACAGGAAGGAGACGATGAGGGTCGGCATCAACGGAATGGGTCGCATCGGCCGGCTCGCGCTGAGGTCTGCGATGGGTGGTGTCTATCGGCCGGAGACTGACCCGCGCTCGAGCAACCGGCTGGATATCGTTCATGTTAACGAGGTTAAAGGAGGGATCGCTGCGACCGCGCACCTGATCGAGTTCGATAGCATTCACGGAAAGTGGAATACGTCGATCGGGGTGGAAAACGGCCATGCCATCGTGCTGGATAATCACCGCATTGGCTTCAGCGAGCATAGTGATCCGGGCGCAGTCGCGTGGGGCGCCCTCGGATGCGATGTCGTGCTGGAATGCACCGGAAAGTTTCTTCAACCTGACCAGCTTCAGGCGTACTTTGACCGCGGTGTGAAGCGGGTGATCGTCGCGGCGCCGGTCAAGGATGCAGCCGCGCTTAACATTGTCGTCGGCGTAAATGAAAAACTCTACGACCCGGCCCGGCACCGGCTGCTGACGGCCGCTTCGTGCACGACGAACTGCTTGGCGCCAGTCGTCAAGGTCGTCCATGAAGCGATCGGTATCCGTCACGGCCAGATCACGACGATCCATGACCCGACCAACACGAACGTTGTCGTAGATGCGCCCCATAAGGATTTGCGGCGGGCGCGGTCGGCGATGCTGTCGTTGCAGCCGACGACAACTGGCAGCGCGACCGCGATAGCGCTTATATACCCGGAATTGAGGGGCAAGCTGAATGGACACGCCGTGCGCGCGCCGGTACTCAATGCAAGCTTGACCGATTGCGTGTTCGAGCTAACGCGGCCCACCACCGCTGACGAAATAAACGCGCTTTTCAAATCAGCGTCCGAAAACGTTTTGGCAGGGATTCTTGGATTCGAGACGCGCCCACTTGTATCAGCGGACTACACGAATGACTCCCGTAGTGCGATAGTGGACGCGTTGAGCACGATGGTCACGGATGAAACTCTGTTGAAGGTCTACGCCTGGTACGACAACGAGATGGGCTATGCCTGCCGGATGGTAGACCTCGCGAATATCGTTCAGGAGTTTGGGCCATGATGGCGACGGCACGAAATTATCTGATCGTTACAGCGTCCTATTGGGGATTCACGCTGGTCGACGGCGCCCTTAGGATGCTGGTTCTGTTCCATTTTTTCCGGCTCGGCTACACGCCGTTCACGCTTGCATTTCTCTTCCTGCTTTATGAAGCGGCAGGCATCGGCGCCAATCTGGCTGGCGGCTATTTCGCTTCGCGATTTGGTATCCCGCGCATGCTAGCGATCGGGCAGACATTGCAGATTGCCGGCCTGATCATGTTGTCGGCACTAAACCCCGGATGGGGCGCAGCAGCGTCGGTTGCCTGGGTTGTCATCGCTCAGGGCATCGCCGGTGTCGCCAAGGACTTGACGAAGACGGCCTCCAAGTCCGCGATCAAGGCGACGTCGGCTGAAGGCAGCGGGCAACTTTTCCGCTGGGTCGCGTGGTTTACCGGTTCCAAGAATGCCATGAAGGGAATCGGCTTTTTTATCGGCGGCCTCCTTCTGGATCTCGTGGGATTTAGGCCCGCGCTATGGCTGATGGCCTCATTGCTTGGGATCGTCTTCGTTGCCGGTCTCTTGCTCCTGCCGCGCCAGCTTGGCAAAGCGAAGTCCTCGAAGACGATGCGCGAGCTGTTCGGCAAGTCCAGGGGTGTCAACCTTTTGGCGGCCGCCCGGATATTCATGTTCGGCGCCCGGGACGTTTGGTTTGTCGTGGGCTTGCCGGTCTTTCTCTACGGTTACGGCTGGAAATTCTTGCAGGTGGGTGGCTTCTTGGCGGCTTGGACAATCGCCTATGGAGGAATCCAGGCTGTTGCACCGACGCTCGTATCACGCAGCGCTGACGGACTGAGCCGCGAGGTGCCTGCGGCTCGCCTTTGGGCGCTGGTGCTCGCCGCCGTTCCGATTACGCTGGCCGTGATCATGAACCTAACGCATGTTGCGCGTCCCGATATCGTCCTCGTCGTTGGGCTCGCGCTTTTCGGCCTTCCCTTCGCGGTAAACTCGTCGCTGCATTCGTATCTGATCCTCGCTTATGCGGGATCCGAGAAGGCCGCCGAAGATGTCGGCTTCTACTATGCGGCCAACGCGGCAGGGCGCCTGCTTGGCATCACCCTGTCTGGCATTCTCTATCAGTTGGCCGGAATGACGGGATGTCTCATCGGCTCGGCGGTGATGTTGCTATTGTGCTGGTTCATTACGTTCCTGCTTCCAACCAACGAGGCTCTTGTGCCGGTTCGCGAGCAACCCATTTAAGGATGAATGGTATTGATGAACTCAATCGCTTGATAAGAAGCCAGCGAGTTGGCCATGCGATCGAGACTTGGCGTTGCATTCGTTGCATTCGATGTAAGCCATTGAAACCTAGACGCTGTGGGCCAGAGTCTTCCTTGCTAATCAGGTTGGCTTCGGAAGGCGGACGCCCCCGGTCCGTAAAACTCAATCAATCGCCAAAAAGTCCCGAAAAATTTGACACGTAAATCAGGACCGCAGTCAGTATCGAGGCCATTCCGATTTGATCGCATACCAGCGCTGATGAAATCCGCCATCGCCGGACACTGGCGTGGATAATCCATATTAGCGCCAGGATGGCACAGATGACCATCACATCAAACTTAACGGCCAAACTCATGGGCGTCCCTCGACATCCCCGATCCCTCAAGCTTTGATCTAGCGTGTCCGCGTCTCGGGACTTCGAAAGCGTAGCCCATCTTGTGCACCGTCCGGATCGGAGCCTCACGCTTCCGACCTCCGATCGCGCGGCGCAGTCGCCCAATCTCGTTGTCGACGGTGGTTCGTGCGATGGTCGATTCCGGACCCCAGACCATATCTTTCAGAATTTTGCGAGACAGGGGCTCACCAGGACGCCGCATGAAGACATCCATTAGTCGAAATTGCCGCATCGAAAGCTTGAGCGGCTTGTTGCCTCGCCACACCCGGATGGTCTCCCAATCCAGGAGAAATTCACCGACGATCGTCAGGCGTTGCGGCGTGGGCTCGGTCGTGTCTTTGAGCTCTTCCATGAGGTCGTCAAGGTCATGAATCGGCCTTCGCAAACCGATCGTCGAGCGCGTAGCCAGCGCCGCGCACGGTGCGGATCGGATCCTGTTCGCGGCCAGGGTTGAGCAATTTGCGCAGGCGACCGATGTGAACGTCGACCGTGCGCTCGTCGATATAGATGTCGCGGCCCCAGACGCTGTCGAGCAACTGCTCGCGGGAAAACACCCGGCCGGGATGCTCCAGGAAGAACTCCAGCAGGCGGTATTCGGTCGGGCCGAGATCGATCGGCCGGCCGGAGCGCGCGACGCGGCGCTTCTCGCGGTCGAGCTCGATGTCGCCATAGGCAAGCACGGTGGCGAGCCGTTCGGGGCTGGCGCGGCGCAACAGGCCCCTCACCCGCGCCAGCAGTTCCGGTACCGAGAACGGCTTGACGATGTAGTCGTCGGCGCCGGTCGCCAGTCCCCTGACACGTTCACTCTCTTCGCCGCGCGCGGTCAGCATGATGATCGGAAGCTGCTTGGTCTCGGGCCGCGCCCGCAAGCGGCGGCACAATTCGATGCCGGACAGTCCGGGCAGCATCCAGTCGAGCACGATCAGGTCGGGAACGCGTTCCTTCAGCCGCGTATCCGCATCGTCGCCGCGTGCTACCGTTTCGACGTCGTAGCCTTCAGCATCGAGGTTGTAGCGCAGAAGCGTGGTCAACGCTTCCTCGTCTTCCACGACCAGAATGCGCGCGTTCATGACGTAGTGTTCTCCATTTGGCTTGTGCATGATCTAATCCAAATACTTGGTGTGCACCTCGCGATCAGAATGCCGGGCGGGCTCTTCAAAATCACGCGTACTAGTTTCCGGGAACCGTCGTCGCAAATGTCGTCATGTCGCCCTTCGGGCGCTTGTCGAGAATCTGCTGACCCTCGATCATGTAGAATACGGTTTCCGCAATATTGGTGGCGTGATCGCCGATCCGCTCAATGTTCTTGGCGCAGAACATCAGGTGGATGCAGAACGAGATGTTGCGCGGGTCTTCCATCATATAGGTGAGCAACTCGCGGAACAGCGAGGTGCAGATGGCGTCGACTTCCTCATCGCCCTTCCACACCGTCATCGCCGCCGGCAGATCGTGCGCGGCGTAGGCGTCGAGCACGGACTTGACCTGCGACTGCACCAGGTCGGTCATGTGCTCGAGACCCCGGATCAGCTTTAAGGGATGGAAATCGCTTTCCAGCGCCGAAACGCGCTTGCCGATGTTCTTGGCAAGATCGCCGATCCGCTCCAGATCGGTGGCGACCCGCATGGCGCCGACGATCTCGCGCAGATCCACCGCCATCGGCTGGCGCCGGGCGATGGTGAGCACCGCGCGCTCCTCGATCACGCGCTGCAGATTGTCGATCTCGGCGTCGCCGGCCACGACCTTCTGGCCGAGCGCGACGTCGCGGCGGACCAGCGCGTCGACGGAATCGACGATCATGCGCTCGGCTAGACCGCCCATTTCCGCGACCAGCCGGGTCAGTTCCTGCAGGTCGCTGTCGAATGCCTTGGTGGTATGCTCAGAAGCCATATCCTGTCTCCTCAGCCGAACCGGCCGGTGATGTAGTCCTGGGTGCGGCGATCGTTCGGCGAGGTGAAGATTTTGCTCGTGTCGCCAAACTCGACCAGCTCGCCGAGATACATGAAGGCGGTCTTCTCCGAGACGCGCGCCGCCTGCTGCATGTTGTGGGTGACGATTACGATGGTGTAGTCGGTCTTCAACTCATCGATCAGCTCTTCGATTTTGGCCGTCGAAATCGGGTCAAGCGCCGAACAGGGTTCGTCGAACAGAATCACTTCCGGGCGCACAGCGACGGTGCGGGCGATGCATAGACGCTGCTGCTGACCACCCGACAGGCTGAGGCCATTTGCGTTGAGTTTATCCTTCACCTCGCCCCACAGGGCACCTCGCTGCAGGGCCTGTTCAACGCGCCCATCTATTTCGCTCTTGGGCAGCTTTTCGTAGAGGCGGATGCCGAAGGCAATGTTCTCGTAGATCGTCATCGGAAACGGCGTCGGTTTTTGGAACACCATTCCGATTCGAGCCCTCAGCAAGTTCAGATCAAGCCCGGGTTCAAGGATATTCTTGCCATCAAAGAGTACCTGACCCTCGGCACGTTGACCGGGATATAGATCATACATTCGGTTGAGAACACGAAGAAGCGTCGACTTACCGCAACCCGAAGGGCCGATGAACGCCGTGGCTTTGTTTGCATAGAGCTGAAGGCTGACGCTCTTGAGCGCCTTGGTTTGCCCGTAATAGAAGTCGAGGTTGCGGATGGCTATCTTGTCCTTCAGCGGAAGACCATCCGTTAATGACGGTGTAATGACGGGCCCAGGCGGGACGGCTGCTACATTCATGATACTTTCCTTCCTCCGGCCAACGAGCGGGCTAAGATGCTCATCGCGAGCACCGCGAGCGTGATGATCAACGCTCCGGTCCAGGCCAGATCCTGCCAGTCCTTGTACGGGCTCAATGCGAACTGGAAAATAACCGACGGCAAACTCGCCATCGGCGCGTTGAGATTTGTGCTGTAAAACTGGTTGTTGAGAGCGGTGAACAGGAGCGGCGCAGTTTCGCCGCTAATGCGAGCGACGGCGAGAAGAAGTCCCGTGATGATACCGGCTTTCGCCGCGCGGTAAGCGATTTGCCGGATCATGAGGGATCGAGGCAAACCAATCGAAGCCGCGGCCTCCCGCAACGTATCGGGCACCAGTGTAAGCATGTCCTCCGTCGTTCGGACCATGACCGGAATCACGAGAACTGCGAGCACAACGGCACCAGCTATTCCCGAGAAATGGCCCATCGGACGAACCATCACATAATAGATAAACAGGCCGACCACGATCGAAGGCGCACTAAGCAGGATGTCGTTGATGAAGCGAACGACACTCGTAAGGAGTGAATTCCGGCCATATTCGGCCATATAGGTTCCGGCTAGGACACCAATAGGCGCGCCGATCAGCAGAGCCAAAGCCGTCATTATCAGGCTTCCGACGATCGCGTTAAGCAGCCCCCCAGCGCTTCCCGGCGGGGGCGTCATTTCGGTGAAGACGCGAAGCGAAAGGCCGCTAAATCCTTCCCAAAACAACACGCCGAGAATCAAGGCTAACCAGGTGAGACCAACGAACGTCGCGCCATATGATGCAACAGCAGCGAGTACATTGCGGCGACGACGCGACCGGTAAAGTGAGGCATCCATCAGCCGATCCTCCGCTCGATCCGAAGTAGCAAGTACCGCGCGATCGCGAGAACGATGAATGTTATGACAAAGAGAATGAGGCCGAGAGCGATCAGAGACGATGTATAGAGATCGCCCACGGCCTCCGTAAATTCGTTCGCGATCGTCGCCGAGATCGTCGTGCCGGGCGCAAGCAAGGACGCGGAAATCCGGTGTGCGTTTCCGATCACGAAAGTAACTGCCATGGTTTCGCCGAGTGCGCGGCCCAAACCCAGCATCACGCCGCCAATGACGCCGATGCGGGTGAACGGGAGCACGACATAACGCCAGACTTCCCATTGGGTCCAACCAAGGCCATAGGCCGCTTCCTTCAGGACCGGTGGAACCGCGTCAAAGACGTCTCGCGAGATCGAGGTAATGAACGGCAACACCATGATCGCGAGGATGAGACTGGCGGTCAGAATCCCGATACCAAAAGGCGGACCCGCGAAAAGTGTAGAGAGTACAGGTACATTTTCGAAGGCCGCGATCACAGGCGGCTGTATATATTGTTGTATGAAGGGCGCGAATACGAACAGGCCCCAAATTCCGTAGATGATGCTGGGGATACCCGCCAGTAGTTCGATGGCAATACCGATAGGACGGCGCAACCACAACGGGCAGAGCTCGGTCAGGAACATTGCGATCATTAGTCCGAACGGCACCGCTATAAGCATCGCGATGAACGAGGTGATGATCGTGCCGTAGATCGGAGCAAGAGCACCGAACTTTTCCGTAACGGGATTCCAGCTTTCAGTAGTCAGGAACCCAAAGCCAAATTCGTTAAGAGCCGGCAGAGCTCCAAGAAAGAGCGAAACGATCACACCGCCGAGAACGGCGAGAACAAGAATCACCGCACTTTTCGTAAGTTGGTGAAAAACGATGTCGCCAATCCTGAGCCTGTTCAGGACTTTTGCGCGTTCTTTGACATCCTGTGCTGCCAAAGCTGTCGCCTGCCAAGCTGCATCAACCATCGAGCCCGCCTCCTGGCGCACTTACTCTATTCCAGCATATTTCGACAGGTTCCGCTAACAACCTGGAGCGAAGGCGGGGAGCATGCTCCCCGCCTTCGGGAACATCAGTTAGTCATCGGCAGCAGCGGCTTGCCGCTAGCGTCCTTGATTTCAGCTGCCCACATCTTCTGGATGGAAGTCACGACTGGTGCGGGCATCGGAACGTAGTCGAGTTCTTCAGCCATCTTGCTGCCGTTCTTGTAGGCCCAGGCAAAGAACTTCAGGGCTTCAGTCGCAGCCGCGGGGTCCTGCGGTTGGGTGTGAATCAGGATGAACGTCGCACCGGCGATCGGCCATGACGCAGCACCGGGCTGGTCGGTCAGGATCACGTAATAATGGTCCGACTTTTCCCAGTCAGCGTTTGCCGCCGCAGCCTGGAAAGCCTCCGCGCTCGGCGGGACGGACTTGCCGTCCTTGTTGATCATGTTGACCGAGGCCATCTTGTTCTGTATGGCGTAAGCGTATTCGACATAGCCGATGGCGCCCTTGGTATTCGCCACGTTGTTTGCGACACCTTCATTCCCCTTCGCGCCGATACCGGCCGGCCATTCGACCGAGGTGTTGGCGCCAACCTTCGACTTCCAATCAGCGCTGACCTTCGAGAGATAGTCGGTCCAAATGAAAGTCGTGCCCGACCCGTCCGAACGATGGACTACGACGATCGCCTGCTTGGGAAGCTTGGCCGAAGGGTTGAGTTTGCCGATCGCCGCGTCATCCCACGATTTGATATCGCCCAGGAAAATCTTCGCCAGGGTCGGGCCGTCGAGCTTGAGGTCGCCGGCCTTCACGCCTTCAAGATTGACCACAGGCACGTCGCCGCCCACGACCGTCGGAAACTGAACGAGCCCATTCTTGGTCAAGTCTTCCGGCTTCAGCGGCATGTCGGAAGCGCCGAAGGTGACAGTTTTGGACTGGATTTGCTTGATTCCGCCTCCA
Organism: uncultured Alphaproteobacteria bacterium; assembly: GCA_963822795.1. Lineage (GTDB taxonomy): Bacteria > Pseudomonadota > Alphaproteobacteria > Rhizobiales > Xanthobacteraceae > Bradyrhizobium. Next base: position 62,991 of record CAWGJM010000035.1, on the reverse strand, counting down.
GAACCAATCGACTGGTAGTTCATGCCGTTGCCCGTCTCCTTTTTGTAGGCATCGGCCCATTTGGCGTAGATCGGATAAGGGAATGTTGCACCCGCGCCGGAGATATCCACGGCGCCAACGGGCAACGTTGCAGCGGCCACAAAGCCTGCAGCAACGAGGGTTTTGAGGAAATTCACTGGCTTTCTCCTTGATGAGCGGGGCGCTCTGTGAACACCGATTGCGCTCCGAGGACGCCGCTATAGGAGCGGGGCATGGACCTAGTATTGCAGTTACATGACAGTCTCGTGACAGCGCCCGACGCCCCTTTTTGCCCGGCGCTTACCGTTTGAGCCAGTAACCCGTTAAGGTTCTCGAAACAATTAGGAATACGAGAAGCCATTTTGGGCGGTCCGTTCTAAATTACAGACAGCCAAGTTTTTTGATTGGTCTAAAGTAGCAAAAAGATAAATTAGCCTGTGGAAAAACACTCACGGCTGGCGGACCGACCTTCCGTCCTGGAAAGCCCGATATCGCGTGCTGCAATGCCCCAGCTCCGAGCGGCCATCTGGATCGGGTCCCAAGAGCTGCTAAAGGGCGGGGTATAGCTAAGATCCATGTCGTTCAAATGCTCAACGGAAGCTCCTTGAAAAAGTGCCGCCGCAACAATATCGATGGGCCCCGAGCAGACGACCCGTAGACCGGTCTCCAGTCATCACCACATGCAACAAAACTGCTCCTGGGTAGCAAGCCTGTGGTCGTCCGCTTCGATCTGCACGCTGAGGGGGTCGAAGCCTCCGAGGCGCGGCCCTCGTGGTCAGTAGACCGGTTCGCGCGATTGCAAGATCGAATACTTTCAGGCTCTGGGTGCCGACCGCGCCAGCGAATTGCCGATCGCCGCCAACCGCGTTTTCGCCAGCGATGCGGCCTTGCTTGTGAGCGATCGTACCAAGAGAGAGGTAAGTCTGCCTATCAAGCAGACGATGATAGGTTTCGACACAATCACCAGCTGCAAAGACGTCGGTCAGATTGGCGCGCATATGACGTGTGATCGCGACGGCACCGTTTGTCCCCAGTTTCGCACCAGCGCGTTCCACCAAACCACTGTTGGATCGAACCCCCACGGCGAAGATCACCAGGTCCGCATCGTGACGCCCGCCGACGGAGTCGGCCGCACAAAGTCGCGACCGGGTTTCTACCCTGCTCTGTTCGATCCCAACGGCGCTGACTCCGCTCAGAACACGCACGCCGTTTGCCTGCAATTCTTGCCGTCTCGCTGCGGCTGAGCAAGGTGACATGAACCCCTCGCTGCGTAAGGGCGTCCGCCAATCCAATTTATCCGGCGCCGACGAGCACTCCCGATTTGACCTCACGCTCCGCCAGCCAGCGCTGCACAGCGAAACTGTCATCCATGGTGTGGAGAACGAAGACGCCTTCCAGTGCACTGCCTGGAACCGCCGGGCGTATCGGGGACGCCCCGGTAGCGATGATCAGCCGGTCGTAACGGAAGGTTCTTTCACCCGTCTCGTTCCGGGACGTGGACTTCCTTGTTTGCGCAATCGATCAATTCGGCGGCGTGCCCACGCAGGACATTGACGCCCGAAAACTCCGTCCGATGGGCGAGATCACGCCAGTCTGGCGTCTCTCCGCTGAGATAGTAGGGTAAACCGCAAATGCTGAAATAGTCGTCGGCGAGCGCCAACGTCACCTCGACGCTGGAATCGAGTTCGTGCGCGCGCAATGCCGCGCTGATACCGGCGTCGCTGCCGCCAATGATGAGCAGGTGCATGACGATGCCTTATTGGCGATAACGCGCCACCAAGAATTGCCGGATCGCAGGCGCAACCGGGATCGCGAGTCCGATCGGCAAAGTCATCGCCGGACTAACTGATCTAGCCTAGTCCGCGAACCCAGCAATCCCCAGCCGCTTTAATTCGTTTTCCCGGACTTCGTTCGTGATTGGGTAAAACCCGCTCTTCTCCGTCTCGGCCTGACCATCCCTGGACAAGATATATTTGATGAACTGGCCGCGCAGCGGGTCGAGCTGCTCATTCGGCTTCTTGTTGAAATAAATGTAGAGGAAACGTGCAATGGGGTACTTGCCAGAATAAGTCGCCTCAGCAGAAGTATCGTGGCAATCCAGACCGAACGTTATCGCCAGCGGAACGGCGCGCACGCCGTCTGTCTTGTAGCCGATGCCGGAGTAGCCAATTGCGACTTTGTCACTTGAAACATTCTGTACAACAGCTTCTGATCCGGGTTGCTGCTTGACCTCAGGCTTATACTCACCGCCGTACAACGCAATTTCCCTAAAGAACTCATAAGTTCCTGAGATTTCGTTGCGCCCGTAAATAGAGATCGGCTTCGTCGCCCACTCGCCGGTCAGGCCGACATCGCCCCAGGTATCAATGCTCCGGCCACCGCTGCCTTTGCGCGTCGACGAAAAAATCCGGTCCACTTGCTCCATCGTGAGACACTGGATGGGATTGTCCTTGTTGACATAGACGGCAAGCGCATCAACCGCGACGGCCAGATGCGAGACCTTGTAGCCATATTTCTTTTCAAACGCTTCGGATTCGGCCAGCGTCATCGGTCGCGACATCGGTCCGAACTGCGAGGTTCCGTCAAGGAGCGCCGGAGGGGCTGTCACTGAGCCCTTGCCCTCAATAGCGATTTTGACGTCAGGATACAGCGCGCCGAACACTTTGGCCCAAAGCTCCATTGTATTGTCAAGCGTGTCGGATCCAACCGATCTGATTTGGCCTGAAATTCCGGCAACCGGTTTATAGCTTGGAAGATTTTGATCCAGCGCGACGGCGGGCAACATCATCGGCAAGTACGCCACGAACGTAGCGGACAAGATTTTCAGCTTCATAGGACCCCCCTGTTGAATAAACGATGCCCGTTCTGGACTTGCATTCGACATGTCCAGACGTATGGACACATTGGCAGAATTTCAGATATTGATGACGCTTATGCGACGGAGGGCGCATGCCCAGAGCTTGTGCGGCGCGACAGAGCCCTGAAAACGAAATGGTGTTTTAAGTGGGGCGATTGGGAGACGGCGGTGACACAGGGCGCGCTTTATGACTTACTAGTCGATCCACCGGCGCAATCCCGCGGACAATCGTTCAGCCAGGATCACCAGTACAAAGGTAATTAACAGCAGCAACGACACCGTACGGTATTGGAAAAGGTTCATCGCCGTAAGCAATTCGAAACCTAGCCCCCCGGCGCCGACAAAGCCGAGTACCAAGGACGATCGCATATTCTCGTCCAGTCGGTAGAGTGCGATGCCGAAAAGGGAAGGAAGCACGCTCGGTACGACCGCATGACTGAAAATCTGCATGCGTCCAGCACCCGTCATGGTGAGCGCGTCGACCGGGCCCATATCCATGTCTTCGATCACTTCGGCGAACAGTCGTCCAAGCATGCCGACGGAGTGGACGGAGATCGCGAGCGCGCCAGGAAAAGGACCCAATCCCACCGCGGTAACGAAAAGCAGCGCCCAGACAAGATCGGGCACCGCGCGCGCGAGCGCAATGATGCCGCGTGATAGAGCGTACAAAGGTCTCGCAGGAGTGGTATTGCGCGCAGCTAAAACGGCAAGCGGAAGCGCAATCAAGACGCCTATCGTGGTCCCGAACAGCGCGATATCCACGGTTTCCAGCGCCGGCCAAAGCGTCTTGCCCAGAGCGCCAATATCCGGCGGCCACGCCCTGCCCAAGATGTCGGCCATTCCGTACGCGCCCGTCACCAAGTCCTGGGGTCGTGCGTGCACGACGAGTGTAGCCTGCGCCAGCGCGATCAGAAACGTGAATAATCCTAAAAACGGCAGGGCCCGGCCAAATGTCAGGCGCTCTCCAAGCTCAGCCGGTTTGAAAGCGATGTGCTCGCTCGGGACACGTTCATTCATGCGGCGAGGTTCTCGTAGAGAGCGCCCACATCGTCGTCACGAACTTTAGCTGGGCGCTCGTCGAAAACCATGCGACCGCGGCGCAGACCGAGTATTCTGTCAGCATACCGCCGGGCCAAGTCTGGCTGATGAAGCACGCAGAGTACCGCGAGCCCATCTTCTTTGGACAGTCGAGAGAGGAGACGCATGAGATCTTCGGCAGCTTCCGGATCAAGGCTCGCAACAGGTTCGTCTGCAAGCAATGCCCGCGGTCGTTGAGCGAGAGCGCGGGCCACTGATACGCGCTGCGCCTGTCCCCCGGAGAGAGTTCCTGCACGCTGGTGTGCGAGTTTCTGCAAACCGACCTCGTCGAGGCAGGCAAGAGCGAACGGCATTTCCATCCAGGGAAGACGACCAAGCGCCGTCGCCAACGTGCGATGCCTTCCCAGTGCACCGGTCATGACGTTAGCAAGGACACTACGCCGTCGTATGAGATTTGCGTGCTGAGAGATCATGCCGACAGCCATGCGCGCTTCGCGTTGCGGCCGTCCGGACAGACAGCTGATTTCGCGGCCATCAACGCTGACGGATCCCTCGGTCGGACCCAAAGCGCCGGCAACGCAGCGAAGAATGGTGGATTTTCCGCTGCCGTTGGCGCCGAGAATTACGACCAACTCTCCAGGCGATGCGGAAAAAGTTACTCCTTCCAATACCAGGCGCCCCGTGGGGTAACGCAGCGCAAGACCCCTCGCCTCGATGAGCGGTGTAGTCATTCGCCTAGCTTGTTGAGGTCGATGTTCAGCACCTTTACCAAATCGCGAATGCCGTCATAGCTAGCGTCCACTTGGGGCACTAGATGCCCGCTGCCGAACATTTTGAGTTCATCTTTCGGCAGCGACGTTAGATCGAGCGTCTGCAGCACCTGGGTCAACCGCGCTTTGAAGCCGGGTTCAAGGTCTCGCCGCACAGCGATCGGATCGACCGGGATTGGATCTGACCGCCACAGTTCGATGTAGTCGCCCGGTTTGTAAACACCGGCTTGGGTCGACGAGACAATCTGCTGGCTGTTCAACTCCGCCGCTTCGACCTTGTGATTGCGGAGAGCTTCAAAACTCGCCGTGTGACTGCCGGAGTATAAGGGCTTCACGCCCGTATCGGGGTCAATGCCTGCTTGCTTCAGTGCATAAGCCGGGAAGAGATGGCCCGAATTCGAAGTGGGGTCCGAATAGCCAAAGGTACGGCCTGCGACCTCATTCAATGTGGTGATTCCGGAGCCCGGCCATGTGACAATCCCGGCTGTGTAGGTATCCGGCTTGCCCTCGGCATTGCTGAATGTTGCGACGACATCAGCTTTGGCAAGTTGATGGGCGAGTACATAACTGAAGGGGCTGAATTCGCCGACTTCCAGCCGACCAGCCCGCATTGCCTCAATCTCGGCCGTATAGCTCGAGGTAACGAAGATCTGCACTTTGCAGTCGAGCTGCTTTGCGAGCAGCTCGCCGACGCGCTCAAAAATCGGCACCAGCTTCGCTGCAGCCTCAAACGGCTCGACACCAAAACGCACGGTTCCGTCATTCGGACAATCAGAAGCAGCATTGGCGGCGCCGACACTTGCGACTCCGAACCCTAGGGCGGCGATAAACAGGCCAATCTTGTTCATGTTTTTCGCCCTCAAAGCGGCCAAGCGCCTCTCGCCGGATCGGCAAGGTCCAAACCGCGCAGCAAGCCGGAATTAGACAGCGGAATGCGAAGCCTATGTGTCAGCCATGTCAACGTTTCATGACGGGGACATGAAAGGGCGTCGGTTGGGCTAAGGACACTCTATGGGTAACAAAGTAGACACTGTGGTTGCACTCATCGCGCTCGCGTAGGGGACCTCACGCCGCTCGAACGGTCGTAAGGAAACTTTCGACCGCGGATTTTAGATGAGCGCTCTCCGACGAGAGCGACCTGGCCGCCTGGAGTACTTGGGTGGAAGCCGATCCGGTCTCGACCGCTCCAATACTTACTTTCGTGATATTCGACGCGACGTCGGCCGTACCCTTCGCGGCCTGTTCGACATTGTGCACAATCCCGCGGGTGACGTCCTCCTGAGTTTGCACAGCTCCTGATATATCGGCGGCGATCGTCGAGATTTGGCCTATGGTCGCGCTAACCTCTTTGATGGCGCCGACAGAGTTGGTTGTCGCAGCCTGCATGTCGTTAATCTGTGCGCCGATCTCGTTAGTGGCCTTGGCTGTTTGCGCGGCAAGCGCTTTCACCTCTTGCGCCACGACGGCAAAGCCGCGGCCGGCCTCGCCGGCGCGCGCAGCTTCGATCGTCGCGTTCAGGGCCAGCAGGTTCGTTTGCTCGGCGACGGTTGTAATTAATTGAACGACGTCTCCAATGCGCGACGCCGCACGGGTTAGATCCGCGATTCGTGCGTCAGCTTTTTCGGCGCGTGCAACCGCCTCATCAGAGATTTTGCGTGATTGGTCGACCCGTTCTGCGATCTTTTGAACCGAGGACGTCATCGCTGTGGCCGATGTTGCAACGGATTGAACATTGGCGGAGGCTTCTTCAGAGGCTGCTGCAACGGTCGCCGAAAGTTGCCGCGTGTTTTCGGCAGTTGCCGTCAGCCGGCCAGCAGCGGATTCGAGCATGGTCGCGTTGGACGAGACCGCCTGGATGATATTGCCCAACGTAGCCTCGAACTCGTCGGCAAGTTTCCGCATGCTTCTCTTGCGCTCGCTTTGCGCAGTTTCGCTGGCGCGCCGTTTTTGCTCTTCTTCGGATTTAGCTTTCTCAACTGCCACAAGTTTGAAGTTTTCGACCGCTTTTGCGATGTCCCCGATTTCATCCCGACGATCGGTCCCCGGCAACGTGATATCCAGTCGTCCCGTCGCGAGCTGCCGCATTGCGACCGCGAGCTGTAGAAGTTGTCGCGTGGCCAATTGGGCGCCGAAGAAAGCAACAGGCAGAACTAGGATGAGAGCTAGAAAGGCTTTGATGGCAAGGGACCAGGCAAAGCTACGCTTCGCCGCATCGACCTCGTTCAAGCTGGAGACGAAGGCTACGGTCATTCCGTCACCAACGTCGCTAGGCAGATAGACGATCTGAGCTTGCGCTACCGTGTCTCTGATTGAGAACTCCGCTGTTGAGGGAGCATTTCTCGCCGCTTGAATGGCCTCCGGGGGAATGTTTACGGAAACCTCCTTGCCAAGAGTTGACGCAGTGACTTTGCCGCGCGAGACAAATACGATGTCGAGTCCCGTTCTCCGCTTCAACTCCTCGGCGGTGGCCTCGTTGAAATATGAGCCGACCTTGAGAGTGCCGATCACACCATCGCCCACGACGATTGGTCTGACGCTGTCCTCGGCTGCTTCACCCGTTGTGGGCGACACCGTAAGCCCGCTCGCCGACTTACCCACCAGAGCAGCCCTTATCTGGGGCTGGGCCGCCTTGTCGTCGCCCCGCTTCGCCGGATTATGCCCACGTTGAATAACAACTCCCTTGGAATCGGTTACTTCAAATGTTGCGAGAGCGGGATCCAGCTCGTGAACGGCCCTGAACTCCCTGACTGCAACGGTCTCCAATTCTGGCATGTCCCGCTTTTGCACCGCAGCAACCAAGTCGGGATGACGACTGAAGACTTCCACGTAAACCTTCATGCGATCACGGACCGCGCCCAAAGCGGCAAGACCCTCCTTCGCAGCGACCGTCAGGATGTCCTTATGTCCTTGATCGAGTGTCCTGCTCATGGCGAGGTAGGACAGCCCCCCGGCCGCGAGGACTCCGACGGCGAACATCGTAGTGGCAGCGATGCCTGCCTGCACCTTCAGGGACCTCAGCGGAGATGCCATATGACTAGCCTTCATTGTCGAAATTGCTCAAAAACAATGCAAGCTTAGTCGCAATTCTTTAATGAACTGCGATTGCAAGGCAGTCATGCCATGGTCATCGAATTCTTCTACCTGTCGAGATGTCTCGAAATCGCGAATATAACAAATGACTTAAGGGGATTCCGTGGATTGGACGACAAACCTCATCGTGCAGATTGTAGCCGGCTTCGTCGGCGCTCATCTCGCGGCAGCGGCCCTGCACGAACAGCGATTCGGTTGGCTAGGACACAGCCTGGTCGGAGCGATAGCAGGTGCCATCAGCGGCTATTTTCTTCAATCGGCAGTGCTTACAGTAGTCACTGGCAGCGGCAGCTTGAACGAGCTGCGAACTGGGGAAGCGGCCATCATCGAGGTTTTGGCCGGGGCATCCGCTGGCGCCATCGCGACAGCCGCCGTCGGCTTTCTGATCAGCGAAATATCTCCACGAGGTGGACCATGATGCGATGAGCCATCGCCGTCCTACTTCGCCGAACTGTTCCCACCGCAACGCCGCTTTGCCGGCTTCGCATTCGCGCGCGAACTCGGCTCGCTCCTCGCTGGCGGCCCGGCGCCGTTCGTGGCAACTGCGCTCGTGGCAGCATACGGAAGCTGGTGGCCGGTCGCCTGCTACGCGATGTTGCTCTCGGCATGCACGGTGATCGCGATCTGGGTCGGCCCTTAAACCTATCAGGAAAACATCGCGGCCGACGCAACCACCAGCAAAGAACTTCCCGCGGCGATGCCGCTGCGGGGCTAGCCGTGGCGTAGCAACATCGCGTCCTGCAGTTGGCTCTGCGCGATGCAGCGGCGGCTGGCCGACAAGCCGGAATGGCCGTTGTAGACCTAGCTTGCGACGATCGGTGACGCGGCGCGTGAGCATTGCGCGCCAAGAACCTGTCTCATTGGGGCCGATGGCTCTGCGGGGTCGTAACTTCGAAGCCTCTCGGCGATCTGTTTCATCGACCACCCGCATCCCGCACCCGGTCATCGCACCCACATAGTTCTGAAAAGTGCGTTTTGGCTTCATCCGAGCGCAGTTCTTTTCGTTCGTTCCTAACGAAGCTGGGGTTTATCCCGGGTTGCCACCCCGGAAGTTGGCTCGGTCCCACGAATATGGGAAAATGTCCTTCCGGCATACTTGCCGGGACCAGTTGGCTCTGGCGGAAGCGACCCGAGGCGGGCCGTTTTGAGACAAGGGGCAAGCGGCGAATTCGATCCGTAACCTTCTTGGTGACCTCGTGAGGATCTTTGACGGACTTAAAGTGGCAAATTCCCCGGCCTTGGCCGGCCAACTGACGGTTGCCTGAATGCGGGAATTCCTGTTCTTCGTCGCTTCGAGCTTCTGGGCGGGCGCCGCGCACGCGGCGACGCCGGGTCACGGCAAGACGATCGCGGCTGCCTACATCGTTGGCGCGCGCTGGCAAACCGATCGACGCGGTCACCCTCGGAATTTTCGTCACGCTGTCCCACACCAGCGGCATCGTGCTGGTCGGCGTGCTCGCCTCGCTCGGTTCGACCTGGCTGCGGCCGCGCAGCGTATCGAAATCTACCTCGCAGTCGCGGTGGGCATCCTGGTGATCGTACTCGGCCTATGGATGCTGTGGGTGCAGCGCGATCTTGTAGCGCTCGCCATCGGCGAAGCCGATGAGCCGGGCGATGGCACTCGCCGGGCGGATGCCCACGCGCGGGATCACGACCACCCGGATGGTCGTGGGCACGGCGAGCCTGTGGTCTGGCACAGCCACGGATTCGGCAAAGTCCATGCCCACCGGCTAGAGGTCGTGGCCGAGAACCGTCCGAAACTGCCAGTGCTGCTCGCGCTGGGTGTTGCAGGCGGCCTGCTCCCCGATCCTGCTGCGCTGGCCCTGCTGCTCGGTGCATTGTCGAGCGGAAAAGTCCTGCTCGGCCTGGTCACTATCGTGGTTTTCAGTCTCGGCTTCGCGGAGACGCTGGTGGTGGTCGGCATCGTTGCCGCGAAGGTCGGCGAAAAGGTGCTCGACTGGCTGGCCAGCATCTGGATGACCGCCTGCAGATCGCCACCAGCCTGCTGATCGTCGGCATGGGCGTGGTGCTGACCATCTGGCGGCGTTGCCGGCGGGCTGAATGTCCAATGCTCCGATTCGAAGTTGCACTATCTTACGGCACACTTCGGAATCGTTAGGAGCACCGGCAACTTTATGATTGTCGTCTATTAATACGCTTTTCGAGATTTGGAGTTCCAACCGAGTTTGCTGGGAGTCCGATAGGGATTTCAAATCCGCCGCATTACCTACTGCGCACCCGCATACCTGGCCGGCAGCATGCCGACAAATCCACTGATATCCGCGTACCAGACATTGCCTTCGCGATCGACGGCGATGCTGAACGGCCGGGCATTGTCGCGGGGAAGCGCAAAGACCGCGAGGTTGCCGTTGCGCAACCGCCCGAGGCTCGCGCGGCGCATCATGCCGAACCAGACGTCGTCATTGGCAGCCACGGCAATGCCGCTGAGACCGGCATTTTCCTGACCCGCCTCGACCTCCGAGAATTGTCCATCCTTGAATCGCCCGATGCGATTGGCACGGAACTGCAGGAACCACACCGAGCCGTCGGAGCCGACCGCGATGTCAGTCGGCACGGCACCGCCGCGCGGCAGGTCGAATGTCGAGCCGGTCCCATCGGCGGCGACACGGAGCAGCTGGTTGCCGTTCTGCAGCGTCGCCCATATGGCGCCATCGGCTGCCGCTGTGACCCCATAAGGTCCGCCCCGCGCGGACTCGATCTGATAGCGGGTAAAGACCCCGTCCTTCAGCCGGGTCAAGCCATAGCCGGTCGGATCGGCGAACCAGGCGGCGCCGTCAGAGGCGATCGCCAGCCGTCCGAGGCGCGCGATCGGAGTGTCGAGCACAAACCGCGCGATCTCGCCGGCGCTGCTGATGCGCGCGATGGCGCGCGCGGAAAGGTCCGTGTACCAGGCGCTGCCGTCGTCGGCGACCGCGAGCCCGAGCGGCTCGACATTGCGGTTCGACGTGGGCAGCTGCTCGACGTGGCCGTTGCGTACACGGCCGATCGTTTCGGCATGGTCGATGGTGAACCAGACGCTGCCGTCAGTGCCCGCCGCGATCGCGATCGGCGCGTCCTGCGGCTCAGCCATGCGGTACTCGACGAATTTTTCCTCCGGGATAGCGCGCAGCAGCAGAAGCGCGCCTCCCCCCAGGACCGCGATGCCGAGCACCACAGCTCGTGCCCCGATTCTGAAGTTCCCAAGCCTTCGCGGCGCACTCCGTACGAACTTCGGAATCGATAAGGACACTAGCAACTCCACGATTCTTACGCCGCTCTTGAACCCGAAGTTCGCAGCAGTCGCCGCGTGGTATGAGCCAACTTCGGGCTCTCAGCGCGGCGAATGGGCGGCCGCGGCGGCGCGCCGACGCGACAGGTACCGCGCCGCCAGACCGCCGCCGATCAGCACCAGCAGACAGAACGAGAGCCCGCTGGCTAGGCTGATCGGCTCGATTCGCGTAAGCATGTTGCGGCGTTCGATGGCGGTGCGCCAGACTTCCGCATAGGGCATCAGCGAGAAAACCACGTAGATGACGCCCGCATCGTTCGGATCGCGGGCGAGAAGCCCTGCCTCGACATGGATCGGAAGGTTGTCTTCTTTCGTCCCCCAAGTTTCACCGCCGTCCAGGCTGCGATAGATTCCGCGATCGGAGGAGACCACCAGGGTCATCGCGTCTGCGCTCGCCACAATGCCACGCACTTTCGCTCTCGCCTCGGGCAGCGAACTTCCGACGGAACGCCAACCAGAGCCGAGATCGTCGCTGACCACGATCCGGCCGCCCGCCGCCGCCCAGATGCGTTGCGGTTGGGTCGCATCGGCCACGATCGTGTCGACCGGCACACCTGTGCCGCCGAAACCGGCGTCGCGCCAGCTGCGCCCGCCATCGCGGCTGATCATCGCCCGGCCGTCGATCACGGCCGCTAGAACATTGGGCGATCCCGGGATCGCCGTGAGCGCCGTCATCTCGCTTGTTTGCGGCAATCCGGGCACGACCGCATAGGTACGGCCGCCGTCGTCGCTCGCGAACAGCCGGCTCCGGCCGAGCAAATAGAGACGATCGTTCGCCGGCCCGGCGACCAGCGCACGCGCGGGGAGCGCCGATTCCGGGGTCTCGGCGCGGAGCCAACCGTTTTGGTCGCGACGAAACACGCCGCTGGCTGCCGCGCACATCGCCAATTCGCCGTCCGGAGAGAAGGCCACCGCGAATACCGCGCCGAAGATGACATCGCGCGCCTCCGCCACCCAGTTCCGCCCGCCATTGCGCGAGCTCAGGATTCCGAGATCGGTGCCGACCAGCAGGTGGGACGAATCGCGTGGATCGACCGCAATGACGAGCGCCGCATTGAGAAACAGGCCGACATCCGCATTCAACCAGGCGGCGCCGAGATCGCGGGAGCGAAACACGCCGCCATAGCTGCTCGCATCATGCGGCAATGCGCTGCCCGCCATGAGGCACACTACGCAGGCAAGCCAGAGGGTCAACCAACGCACGCCGATCTGTTTTCTTCCAGTCCCAAGATGAAGCGGTCGGGGTGAGGAGGCTGGTCCCACCCCGAGAACACGCCTCATGGCTTACGCGATTTTTCACCCGGCGCCAGCGCGATCTCGGCCATGCGTCCGCCGTTGAGCGCCACCCAGGAATTCTTCGTCAGCGGATATTTGTCCGTGTAGCTCAGCGGCTCGTGGGCGGCGACGCAGTTGTTGTAGCCGCCGGTGATCTTGTAGCATTTCTCGTAGGCGAGAAACTGCTGGACCGTATCGGTCTGTTGCACGTTCGCCGTCATCCAATCGCGGATGCCCTCGTACGAGGAGAACGCGTCCGAGCCGAACACCAGCTTGCCGATGCTGGTCGGCACCTCGAGTAATTGCGAGCCGGCCGTGTGGGCGCGAAACGCCGGATGAATCCGCACGCCCGGCAGGATCTCCATTTCGCCGTCGACGATCACCGCCTTGCCCTTCAGAACCTTGCCGTAAACCTCCTCGACGGTGAGCGGCATGTAGCCACAGGCGGGTGTACGATTGCAGCCGCCGGGATCGGAGTTGACCGCCCGGATGTGCGGCTCCGGATAGTTGAGAGCCCACTCGATCGCCTTGAGTTCCTCGCGTTGAACATAGAGCACAGCATTTGGCAGATCGGACAGTTGGCCGGCGTGGTCCCAGTGGGCGTGGCCGATCACGACTTTGGTGACATCGGCAGCATTGAAGCCGAGGACCTTCAGCTGATCCGGCAGCGGGGCCCAGTGGTCCGACCCGGTCATCTTCAGGTAATCCTGCTGCTTCCAACCGGTATCGAAGAGGATCAACTCACTGCCGCACTTGATCACGCCGATATTCACCGGCAGGTCGACGCTCGGAATGTTGCTCTCCGGCTTGGTGCTGCCGGGCACGAATGCGCGATCCGGCATGAACGAACCGAACGGCACGTTCATGAAACGGCTGCTCTCGATCAGCCATGCCGAGCAGATCGGTTGCTGGGCTCGGGCCGGCGGGCCGAACAGGCTTGCCACCGCCGCCGCTATCACAACAGCTAACGCCAACGAACGACTCCGTAACGCGGGTTCTCTCATAGCCTTCCTCCATGCAGCTTGATTGAGCTTTCTGATTGAGATGCTTGCCTCTTCTCTCCTTGTTCAATTGGCCCCTAGTGCGGCTTATATTGTCCCGGCCATAGCACTTCGCCGACGCGCAGCATGTCTTCCGAGGCCAGCACGTCCATCCGGTGAGCTTCGCTAAGACGTTGAGAGTTGCCATCCTCGGTGAATTTCAGGATCTCGGCGGCAGCATTGGCGTAGAGCGCCATTGCGTTGACGTACTGGTCCCGCGTCGTGGACAGTGAGGGCGGCGCGCTCATGGCGCGGACCTGTATTCCGACATCTTGAAAGAACTTCGCCATCGGCTCGATCTTTCGCGCAAACGCGTGCACGTCCCGATCCTCGGTCTGATAAGCGATGCCGGCAAAGCTCATCGCCACCGCCAACCGGGTCGCTTCCCTGTGGACGGCCCACAAGGCCGTCGCGAAGCGTTCCTCGTCCGCCGTCAAAGCTGGCAGCGGGGCTTTCTCGGCCCGCGCGCTGACGGTTTCGGCTACCGGTTGCAACACCGACCGCGGCCGCACCTCGTGCAGCCAGGCAGCACCCGCAGTTGCTGCGAGCGCCGCAAAGACGCCGGCTAACAACAACAACCGACCACTGGGCATGCCGATCGTCTGAATGGCGCTTCCTCCATATATTTTTCGGCAGTGTATCCTTCGGTTTGCGCCGCGGTCAATCGGCGCAGCGGCGAAACGGACCTGCGCGCATCACTGGCTTGCCGCGGCCGCGGGGCGTGCGCTGGAGCCTTTCCGTTCCGATTCCATCGGAACGGAAATAGGCTCTAGCTTAGCTTGAATGACCAAAGCTGGTGTAGATGTGTCAAGTTTGCGCGGCGCAACATGGCTCGTCGGTCTGAGGCGAAGCCTCGCTAGCTTTTTGTTTTGACGCGTTTTCTTTGCGCGAACGGGACCCACTTCGCTGGAAGACGCTCTAGCGGTCAACGGGGCTCCCAGGTGGGCGCATCGGTGAACAGGCCGCCCTGGCAAAGCCGATGCCGTAGATCAGGACCACCCCGAAGACGAAGCTGACCAGGCCCGACACCACGCGGAGCCGCCAATTGAATTTCGGCAGATCGATGGCCGTGAACGCAAACGGCGCCGACAGGATCAGCGTGATCAGCATCATTCCGACGATAGTGCCGAGCCAGAACAGCAGCAGATAGCCGAGCGCGGCGACCGGTTCGCGGATGATGGACAGGACCATCAAGGAGACGGCGGCCGATCCTGCAAGGCCGTGCACGAGGCCGACCGCGAGGGGTGTTAGCCACTGATAGAACACGATCCGGCCGAGCCCACTGCAGTCGAGCCGCGCCAGCGGCGTGTGCTCCTCGGCGTGCCCGTGCGCATGCAGGTGATCGTGGAGGTCGAGCGCATGTCCGCCGGGAACGCTCGCATGGGTGTGGGCCGCGCCGACCGCGCGGCCCATCCTTGTCAAGGTGAGAACGCCGAGCAAGACCAGTATGATGCCGACGGCGAACTCCATCAACAGACCGAGCCGTGGCGGGATGACGACCTCGAACACGATGATCGCCACGCCGACCGCCGTGACCGTGATGGTATGCCCGACGCCACAGGCGGCGCCGATCAGCGCCGAGCCCGCTACGCTGCGCTCGCGACTGACGATCGTCGCAATGGCGACCACATGGTCGGCGTCGGTCGCATGCCGCATCCCGACGAAGAAGCCGAGAAAACAGGGAAGGACACAAAGTTTAGGACGGCTCCGGTCATTGCGCGCGCGCCAAGATGGCTATCCCCGGTCGTATTATGCAGCGTTTCAAGTCAACGCCAATTCCTCATCTGTCATAGCAAAGCGGCGAGCCCCCTATCCCGCATCGATCTCTTCAATGGTAGGATACCGTCCATTGCCGACCTGTTTCTGAGCCTGCCGGGACCGCGTAGGGTCCCGACAAACCCGCTGGCCTTCACCTACTGGGCGCTTCTTCGAGGTTGCCTGCCGCGCGGCGGGCGCGCGAAGGCTGTTTCTTGCCAGGCTCGCGAGAGCTGACCGGACCTACGGCTAGTTGCCGCCCGTATAGGTGATCGTCCATATCACGCCAGACTTCGCCACAGTGTAGAAAGGCGTCGGCATCTGGAAGTTGGTGTAGACCTCGCCGTAATCCACCACATACATCGTCTTGCCGTCGTTGCTGAAGACCACCCTGTTCGGGCGCTCCAGCCCACCGCGGTTCTCAGGCTTCTGATAGGCGTTCGGCCCGGGATCGATGTTCTGCGCAAATTTCGACCATTTGACACCCGTCGGCTCGAGAAACTCTATCCGCAACACCAATGGCCAAGTCGGGATCAGGCTCTCCGGGCCGGTGTCCAGGATCCCGTATACCGCGCCGAACAGATTGTTGTTGGCGCCGAAGCTCGACGCGCTCCACGCAATCCCATCGATCGGGTTGTTGGTATCCCATTCCAGCACCGGGTTGATGTAGCCGTTGGGATTCGGATTGGCGACGATCAGCGGCACTCCGCGGTAGCCGTCGATGTGGTGCTGGAAGTGGTAGGGACCGGGGGCTTTGAGGAACGGCTTGTCCCCGATGTAGAGCTGCGGGTAAGGGCGGTCGACCGGGTTGCCGAGATAGGGAACCAGAGCGAAGCGCTTGTTGGAGACGAAGCCCATCCCCTCCTTGTCGGGGAACCCGCCGTCCTGACCCTTTTCGGTCACGATCCAGAGTTTCTCTGCGCCATTGGCGATGCGGCGATGGCCGACATCGTTGGCGCCGTTGTCGGAGACCGCGAGCGCGTTCTCCCACTTAGTTCCTTTTGGCCCGAAGGCGACGCCGGACTGGTTCCGGAAGCCCATGGCGTAAACTTCCATCTTCTCGTGCGGATAGATGCCGTCGGCACCCTTGTCGCCGAACTTCACCCGCATGACGGAGCCGCCGCAGGGCACCTGCGCCTTGACGATCTGGCCGGGCTTAGCGGGTACGCCGACCGGCATGAGCGCACCGGTCAGCCGGCCGTCCGACGAGCGGACGTTGAGGCCGGTGTGAACGATGTCGCGGCAGACCGGATCGTGCGGGGTCGTCCCGAGGCCATCCTGGTGCTTGACCCAGAATGGGTCATTCGGGATGTCGGTCCAGCCGTGATTGTCGGGATCGGCAAAGCCGCTGTTGCTCGGAAAGCCGAGCGCGAAATACAGATAGCCGTCCTTGCAGGTAATGCCGCCATTGCGGTGGTCGCCGATCGGCAAATCCTGGATGATGAGCTTGAGTTCGCCGCCGACGCCTTTCATCTCCCAGATCTTCTCGCCGTATTCCGGGATGTACATCGTGTCGTTCTCGGCGCAGTAGCCGATCTCGTTCATGACAGTCTTGAAGATGCCGCGACCGACTTCTTTGATCAAGTTTCCGCTCTTGTCGAAAATCTTAACGTGCGGCGGATCGAGCGTGTCGAGCGTGTTGAATGTCTGGCCGGAAATGGCGACCCACAGATTGTCGTCCTTGTCGACGGCAGCAGAGGACGGCGTGTCGAGCCCCGCCTTGAATACCCCCACCTTGTAACCTGGGGGCACCACTACCTTGTCGGGATTGGGGGTGACGGGCGTGCGCTTCGCCCAATCGCCGGCCTGGGAGCTACCTGGTTTGGCTTCCATATCGGCCATTGCTCCGACGGCTGGCAGCACCGCGACAAATGCAGCCAGCGTCGTCCACGTCAGCATCCGCATGTGTTCCTCCTTGCGTTCGGTTTGTTTCCCGGTGGT
Source organism: uncultured Alphaproteobacteria bacterium (assembly GCA_963822795.1). Lineage (GTDB taxonomy): Bacteria > Pseudomonadota > Alphaproteobacteria > Rhizobiales > Xanthobacteraceae > Bradyrhizobium. Next base: position 45,918 of record CAWGJM010000035.1, on the reverse strand, counting down.
CCGGGTTTTATTGGAGTGAATGACTCACTCGACGACAAAAGTTCGAATGAATGCGATGACGTCGGCGATGTCCTGTTCTGTCAGCGTCGTCTTCCAGGACGGCATGTATGCGCTCTTGCCGACGGCGAGGCCTCCTTCGGTTATCACGGTGGCCAAATATTCGTCGGGCATTGTCTCGATGTAGCCTTTGCGGGCAAGCGGCCCGACATGTGGCATGAAGCCCTTGCCGCCGCCTCTGCCGTCTGGGCCGTGACAGCCTTGACAATATCGCAAGAAGATCGTTTCGCCGTGACGGGCATCCCCGGCTGCAATCGCCGCAGGTAGCATGACCGGCGACAGCGACGAAGCAACAACTACCAAGCAGCAAAACAACACCGCCCGCGCGCCATTCCTCCCCATTTGCACGTGCTCGTCTTATTTTGTTCTGACGCTCGTTCCTGCTGCCGCTGCGGGCTACAATTATCCGCGCCCGAAACGACGTCAGGCCGTCCTTGCATCCTCACCTTGTTACTTCAGTCTAACCTTAGGTCCACTTGCAAGCCAGTAAATTTGTCGATTTTGCTAGCCGGAGCAGATGCAGTCGATACACGAGTAGGTTAGTGGTCGTATAAGGGACGCACCGCCAAACTTCAGGTAATGTACAAATCGTCCGCTGGACGGCCAGGCTGCTCGATCCGCGGCGTCTGGCCACCGCGGAGGACCGAATTGCCCTCGTATAACGTCCTCTGGTCGATCGCCGCCGGCGCAAGCCAATGCTGTTCGTCCATCTCGCCGTTCAATCCATAGGCGGCCAGCGCGTTGGCGTAGACCACCCGATGAATGGCATCCGGGCTTATGCCACGCTGCGCCATGAGCCGCGCCGTCTTGGCGACGGCTAGTGGATCCGACACACCCCAGTCGCACGCAGAATCGACGATGATCCTCTCGGGGCCGAAGCTCGAGACGACAACTGCCATGCGATCGCTTCCCATCTTGGTCTGAGGATAGATCGAAAAGGCGCACCAGTAGCCGCGATCAAGCACCTCACGAATCGTCTCCTCGTTGTTATGGTCGATCACGCAGCGTGTGGGGTCGAATTCATGCTCTTTCAGCACGTCCATGGTGCGCAATGTCCCCGCCCGCTTGTCGCGGTGCGGGGTGTGAATCATGATCGGCAGGTCGAACTCCTTCGCCAGTTCGATCTGTCTCCTTAGCGCCTTGTCTTCAAGGGGCGTCTGTTCATCGTAACCCAGTTCGCCCATGGCAACGACGCCTTCCTTGACGAGAAAGCGCGGCAACATCTCCATGACCGCCTCAGCCAGATGCTCGTTATTGGCTTCTTTCGGATTCAGGCCGATCGTACAGTAATGGCGGATGCCGAACTGACCGGCGCGGAATCGCTCAAAGCCGGAAATCATGGCGAAGTAGTCCGCGTAGCTTCCGACATTGGTGCGGGGCTGCCCAAGCCAGAATGCCGGCTCGATGACTGCGACAATGCCGGCCTTGGCCATTGCTTCGTAGTCGTCTGTCGTGCGCGATATCATGTGGGCGTGAGGATCGATGATAATGCCCGCATGTTGATTTCTGGACGCACCGTTCGACCCGCTGTGCGGTTGATCTTTCCCGACAGCTGCGAGGCGCTGCACGTCTGCGAGCAGACGCGCGAGCTTCTCGGCGGTCAACGGGCCATTGCAACAGGGACAAGCGATCGTCTTGTCTGCCATCAGTTCTTGAAGCGAACCTGCGTCGCAGGCGAACATTCCAATTGGAGGCGATCCTGTCATTTGTCCAGAGTCCTCACACAGGCGATGATCCGGAGCTGGCTCCATCATTGATAATAGCAAACATCCCCGGGTCCGTCAGCACCTGTTTGTAGGCCACGTCCTTGCCGACTGATGTGCAGAGTTTCTTGCCATCGGCGATCGCGTGGGCATCACCGCGATAGATTGAAGGACAAGACTGAAAGGAAAACCCGCGCCAGCCTCTCGTGAGCTCCGCAGTCCACCTTAGCTTACGCTGACATCTTTCGATCGGCACAGCCAATCGCCAGGAATGTCGCCACGATCAATAGAAGGGCTCCGTTAACCGCATGCAGACCGATCCCGGTGGTCAATCGCCCTTCCAGCGCACGATGTGCCAAAACATACTGCAATGCAACCTGAATCATTGGGATGGTTGCAAGCGCAGTGCGCCAATAGCGTGGCCGGCCGCCGAGGAAGGCGAGGAATGGAAGTGGCACGACAAGCCACTGAAATATTCCGATCCACGCGCTGTGATAAGTCCACCATTCGGGATTCGTCATTGCGGCCATCCCCGCAATGAAGAATTGGATCAAAACCGCAAGGGACAACAACGCTGACAGGATTCTCAGAGCGAGACACGGCAATGTCTCGCTCATGCAAGCGACGTCCAGTCGATCTTCTCCGTTACCAGATGCGATTGGAGATCCGTAAGCTGACCTCTCAAGCCTTGCCGGCTGAAAACAGCATCGACACGCTGTGACGCCAGTTGCTGCAACGCCAGTGCCACCGAGAGACGTTCCCTCTCCCCACCCGTTTCGAACGCACGGACCAGCGCGCCAAGCCCTTCCGCGTCCGTGTGGGGAGCGACGCAACGCCAGACTTCGCCGCTCACAGGCCGCCCGGCTGCCCATCTCTCCTGGGCAAGGTCGACCAGCATGCGCGCCAACCGAGGATTGCCGCGCTCGTCGAGTTGCTGGATCGGCCACAGACGCGAGCCAATGAAGAACGCCTTTACGACCATCTGATTCCAGGCGTCTTCGCCGAAGAAGTCGACGGGATATGGATTGCGATGGGCGACCGCCTCGAAAACCGGCTTCATGCCCGATCGCACCGCCTCCCGCGCTCGCGGCTCCAGCAGTTCGGCGGCCGGATAGACCGGCAGTCCCCGGCAAAGAGCGATCAATTCGTTGATTTCGGCCGTGCTGCAGAACGCGTCGAAATGTGCGGCGAATGCGGCGTCGTCTCCGGCGTAGCTCGCTACCATTAACGCACTGCGTGCCAGTTGATCGATGCTCCAGTCGCTCGGATCGAGCCCCGCCCGCAATGCCCTCGCCCGCACCTTGTCATCCGGTGTCAGCGACAGATCAGCCTTGCCTACGCGGCGCGGCGCAAGACCGATAGCTGCAGCGAGCGCATTGCCGTCGGACGCGCCCCTAACACTCTCGATGGCGCGGCGAAACCAGGACGCTGCATTGTCGCTAACCGCACGCGCAATCCACTCATCGGCCAAGGCGAGAAAGCCGTCGCAAACCGTTGCTGCGACGTCGCCCCTCCCATTGTGACCAGAATTACTTGTCAAGGCTGGCACCTCACGTTCCTGGAACCGCCGCTTGGAAGAGCCGCGTCATAAGGTAGCCGCTCGCGCAGACGCAGGTAAGAACGATCCCGCCCCCATGCAGCGCCACAGCCAGGGCATCGACCAGGCAGATGGCGGCGATCAGCATCGAAACCGCGCGCGGCACCGCATCCGCCGTTGCGCGTCGCGCGAGCAGTCGTACTGCGGCGATATCCGCCGCGCACAACAACAGGGACGCGACGACAACGAGCCACCCGGTCGAGACGCCGGACAAGGCAAGCAGCAGAGGGCCGGCCAGAACGGCAAGCGGCCACAGACGGTCGACGTTATTCAGGTTTTCCTGCTTTGCGGCGTAGGTCAGTCCAATAACATGTGCGGCAAGCGCAGTCGCGCCAACGATCAGGGCCGGAAGAACGTTACCGCTCACCGCTGCGCCAGTACCCAGATACACCAATGCCCTACACAGGCCCATGATGACCGGTGCAAAGCTGTTGCCCTTGTGCCAGGCGTCGTAGAGCACGATAGCGACAGCCAGGGCCAAGCCCCAAACTGCCGTGAAAAGACCGAACGGTGTCAGCAACGCAACGCCTGCCGCAAGCAGCGCGAATCCGATGGCCGATACGGTGGCTGCGCCTATGTCGCCGGCGTGGATTGGCCGACCTGGACGCTCCTTGGCATCGATCTCCCTGTCGAAGAAATCGTTGAGATACATGCCGCCGACGTAGAATGCCGTCATGGCAAGTCCGACGGTCGCGATATCGGCAACGGTTGCGGCCGTAGTGGCGATCGTTGCACCTGCAATGACATTGGTCCACACAGTCGGCAGATTGGACACCCGACCCAGCCTCAAAAGGGTCTGCGCGCTGGGTGCTCGCACGACGGCGGTGTTCATCCCACAAGTTCCTGCCGGCAAAATGCGATCTCGCGCGCGATGTCCGCCGACTTCGAACCGGTGCGAACGTTGTCGGGCAGAACGTCCCAGGTATAGGTTTCGACTTCCAGATGGGATGAGCGAGTTCGCCGGCGCAGCGCCGCCAGCGTCGCGACGAGATCGCTGCGCGTGGAACTGATTTCGCCTAGATCGGCGAGGAACACAGGTACGTGGCAATGGATTCGCCACTCCCCATCGGCCTGCCCTTCTCCGAACGCAGTGACTGCGTCGGGCAGATCGACATGACGCGACAGGTTGTCGTCACGACGGACGATTGATTGATGCAGATAGACGCCGTCATTGTATCGCATGACGGAGTTGATCAGATCCTTTGTCATCGCCGGGACGCGCATGGCGGCCGAAAGCTGGATTTTCGGGATCGCGATTCCTGCAGCAAGCAGGCGATCCAGCGCTGCGACCGTGTCCTCATATTCAACCGAGCCGTGGCAGACATCATAACAAATGCCCAGATGACGACGCAGCAAAATCTCGGCTTCACTGCGGCCAACACCGGTGATGCCGCAGAGCATATCAAGCGTATCTGGCTTCAAAAGCGCGCCTTCGAAGAAGGCGATGCTCTCGTCCGTTGTTTCGAGAAAACAACAGGGCTCGGGCTCGAGGGCGAGCGCAATGTGTTTGCCAGTGCGCCGCTTCAGGTCCACGAGATCGGCGACCGCCATCATGAGATTGCGCGCCATCGCCGCAATCGCTTCGCTCGACCGGCCGTTCGGTTTAAAGGCGCCCGGGACCGTTGAAATACTCCCCTCAAGACCGTTGGGAAGGATTCCGGCAAGCACGGCAGCACTGTTCGCCGTGAATGCGAGCCGCTCGCGGTCGCGCCAATCAGGCAGATAGACGTCTTCCTTCACCCGGACACCGTGAAACGGCCCGAAGGGAAACGCATTGATGGTGAAAACATAAGCGCCGAGCGCCGACAGTTGGTCGCGGAACGCAGCTAGTGTCTCCGGCTGCCTTACAGTAGCAGCAGCTTCGCCGGAAAGCCGCAGTCCGATGCCCATTGGCTGGCTTGGGGCGACGGCCGATTTGATGGCCGGAACATAGTCATCAAGACTTGCCCGAATATCTTGCCAGCTCTGGCCGGCATGGATGTTCGTGCAATAGGTGAGATGAACGTCGCCCGAAAGCTGGTTGAGTTTCATCTGAAGTCACGCCCGTTGCTCAAGCCAATCAATACAATTTCCGACAATTCGCTCGTCCATCTCGTGCACCTCCACGCCACGGCCGATTTCGGCGAGGAGCGTAACGGTCAACTCGCCACCGAGATGCTCCCGGAAATCCGCGAGCCCCTTCAGCACCAAAGGCACGCCCCGCGAATTGCACTGCCGCAGCTTGTCGTGCCACAAGTCGAAACCAAGCCTTTGCAGAAGACCCACGACACGCTCGTCCTCGCCCGCAGCAAGGCGGCCAGACAAAACCGAATAGCGCGTGTCGAGCGCGATACCGATGGCGACAGCCTCGCCGTGATTGAGCTGATTTTTCGTCAACTGCTCGAGCTTGTGCGCGGACCAATGACCGAAATCCAGCGGACGCGCCGACCCCATTTCGAACGGGTCGCCGCCAAGCCTGATTTGGCGCATGTGAAGCTCGGCGCTGCCCCTGATAAGATGATCAAGATGCGGTCTGGAAAAGCGCGCAAGCGCATCCGCATGGGCTTCGAGCCACTCGAAAAACTTGCCGTCGCGTATCAAGGCAACTTTCACGGCTTCGGCCATGCCTGCTCGCTTCTCGCGCGGTGGCAGCATGTCGACGAATGCGCTGTCATTGATGATCGCCCAGGGCGGCGCAAAGGTGCCGATCAGGTTCTTGAGACCGAACAGATTGACGGCGTTCTTGACGCCGACGCCGCTGTCATCCTGTGCCAGGACCGTAGTCGCAAAGCGAATGTGGCGGACGCCACGATGAAAGATCGTCGACGCATAGCCGACCGCATCAAGGACAGCACCGCCGCCGACCGCAATTACAAATGAGTGCCGATCGATCGCACGTTGCGAAAGGATCTCAAGCAGGTTGGGAATGGTTTTCGGATCGTTCTTGCAGATTTCGCCTCCCGCGAGCGGTACAAGTCCGACCAGGTCAATGCTTCCGGTGTGCGCCGCAGCGTAGTTTTCGATCTGCGAAGCAAGATCCGGAAGCGATGCCAAAACACCTTCGTCAACACAAATCAGACATCTGTGCCGCTTGCAGGGTTCTCGCCGGGACAGCGCATCAACCAGGCAACGATTTCCAAGCGCAAACGCATCGCGGGTAAAGACCACCGGATATTCATAGGTGACGCTGAACGACTGCAGTCGAACGTCTTCGGCGCTTTGCGAGGGCGTATCGAGCATGGCATCCTCCCACGCGGCGCCCTTGTTCTTGTGGTGTAGACGGCGCCGGCGAATGGTCACGAAGCGATCCGCGGCTCGCTTGAAAAACCGCCTCTCACTTCCCATTTTATTGGACAGCGTGCCACTATGCTTGCCAGTTTGGCAAGCCGTTTCGCTCGGTCCCGCTGCAATGCGACCGAAGCGACGGAAATTGTCCCGACTCAGCAGCCGGAGGCAGGCGTTGAAGGCAGTGTTGGCGATGATCGTGGTCGGATTGACGCCACGGCACCTGGGACCTTTGACGCCAAGACTATCGGCGCTTGCCCGCGATGGCGGTTTGGCCGCGCTTGATACCGTAACTCCCGCCGTCACCTGCAGCGTACAGGCAAGTTTCATGACGGGGCTCTCCCCGCGAGATCACGGCGTCGTGGCCAACGGCTGGTTGTTCCGCGATCAGATGGAAATCTTTCTGTGGCGCCAATCCAATCGACTCGTCGGTGGCGAGAAGATTTGGGAGGCCGGCAAGAAGCGTGATCCCGCTTTCACCTGCGCCAACATGTTCTGGTGGTACAACATGGCGTCGAGCCATGATTTCGGTGCCACCCCGCGCCCTATCTACAAGGCGGATGGTCGCAAGCTGCCCGATTGCTACACCGTGCCAAGTCAATTGCGGGATCAACTGACGGAACGGTTCGGACCATTCCCCCTATTTCAGTTTTGGGGACCAGGGACTTCGATCGTCTCCACGCGCTGGATCGCCGACGCGAGCAAGTTCGTGATGGCCGAGGCCAACCCAACCCTGACCCTCGCCTACCTTCCGCATCTCGACTACGATCTACAGCGCTTCGGCCCCGATGAAACTCATCCGAAGGTCCGGCAATCGCTGACCGAAATCGACACCGTCGTGGGCGACCTCGTCGACGCGGCTCGTGCCAGCGGGCGCTCAGTCATCATTCTGTCGGAATACGGGATCACCCCCGTCAATCGGCCCATCCACATCAACAGGGCGCTTCGCGATGCCGGCCTGTTGTCCGTGCGAGAAGAGGACGGCGGCGAGTTGCTCGATCCCATCTCTTCCAGGGCCTTTGCCGTCGCCGACCACCAGATCGCGCACATCTATTTGTCCGGTGTGGGACTGCAAGCCAAAGTGAAGGATCTTTTAAAGGGACTGGATGGCGTAGAACGGGTTTACGACGAAACCGACAAATCCCTTATCCAGCTCGATCATCGACGATCCGGTGAACTCGTCGCGATCGCCGACTCTCAGTCGTGGTTCACTTACTATTATTGGAACGACAATGACCGTGCGCCGGACTTTGCCCGCACGGTCGAAATTCACCGCAAGCCCGGATACGATCCAGTCGAGCTTTTCGTCGATCCCAGCATCTCGTCACCGAAGCTCGCTATTGGCAAGCGTCTGCTCATGCGCAAGCTGGGATTCCGCACCTTGATGGATGTCATTCCGCTAGACGCGTCGCTGGTACGGGGATCGCATGGCCGTATCACGGACAAAACCGAGGACGGCCCCCTTGTGATTTCGAGTGAGCCGCTCGGTAAAACGAAATTGGCGGCGACCGACGTCAAGCCGCTCTTGCTTGATCTAATCTTTCGATCATAGCCGGACGGCTAGAATTCAGGGTCAGGAGCGGCGCCACCGCGTGTGGTCAAAAAATTCGAACGGTGGACGAAGCTGTAGGTCGTAGCGCGTCGGCAAGCCGTGCAGGAGATAGCGACAGTCGCGCAGGGTGCCGCATCCCTCCATGGTGGCGTTCCGGGCAATCTGCCGCATCCACGACTCGTCCGGGTGAATGGTGATGCCGGCGATGTCGACCCGGCGGCTCTCCAGATGGATGAAAAAAAGCACGTAGTAGGTCACCAGCCCGCGCAGCGTCAGCACCTCCGCGGTGAAGAAGTCAGTCCCAGCCAGCAGCGCCAAGTGGGTCCGAATGAAGGCCGGCCATGTGGTCGTACGGCTGCGCTCCGGCGCCGGCGGCAGCGCGTGGCGGTGCAGGATATTGCCAACCGTTTGATCGGAAATCACATACCCAAGGTTGGCCAGAGCGCCCACAATCCGGTCATAGCCCAGTCGCGGTTCTCGCTGGCCATGCGAACGATCAGCTGCTCGACTTCCCGGGTAACCCGCGGTCTGCCCGGACCTCGACGAGCTTTTGAGCCATCGAACTTACCGGCGACAAGCTTGCGGTACCAGGCAAGGATGGTGTTCGGCCTCGCGACAGTCGCGACCTCGGCAAGGGCTTGGCGGCCCAGGCGATGACCGATCTTCCCGAGCACGGCTGGCTCGGCGTCCGAGAGCTTCAATCGCCCATTCAACTGGCTCTTCAGGATGCGGTTTTCCGCGGCCAGATATTCGTTCCGCGCCAGCAGCTCTTGATCCACCGTCCCGGTAACGTAGGCAAGGATGCGCGTCCAGGCCATAACGGTCCCCTTGCCCCGACTGTTGTCCCTGAATGGCGGCGCCATTGATCGCCCCAAGAATGTGCCGGATGGTCTGCAGAACCGTTATCCGGCCCGTGGATAAGTGACCGTGTTCTCTGCCGTTTCAGTTTTTTGACCTTACGGGTTCGGTCTGTCACCGAGATCACGGCCGTCTGTTGCAGATGCCGCAGAAGCATTTGCGCGTCGCGTAGATCGTAGTCGTTTACGCGCTGAAACCTGCACTGACACGTGCGCAAGTGTTGCTTGAACTCACCAAGGTTCGTTGCGTCGAGATCCGTTAGTGACCGCGCGCGGCGCTGTTGCCAGTAGCTCAGATGAGCTGCCGCACGTACATAGCGTTAAATCGTGACTGGACTGTAGCGACGCTCTATCAATGCGGCGATCAAGCCCTCTAAGTGAGGTGCGGCAGCTGTGTGCTGGATCAAATTCAGCATGACAGGATCGGAAAAACAATGCGTCAGCATGATGTCCTCCTTCGCGATGTCGGTGATCGACATCGCGAAGAGGATCATCAAATATTATGCGCAGTCGAATCGGCGCGTGGAAACGCTATCTTATTGATCCACAGGCATCCAAGTGCCAGAAACCCCCGTCTACACGCCTTGGGGTCTCCCGTGTTGCGTATGCGTACGCTTTCCTTGTGTACATGCTGTCGCCACTACCCCGGCGCAGCGGCTGGGCGTACTGCTTCGCTCCTTCACCCCAGCCGTATCAGCCTTCCCCGAAAGGGTTGTCGGGTCGGCCTGCGCATCGTCCTTTTCGAGGCTTGCTCGGCGTTCACTCGCGATACGGCCTGCACACTCGCGCTGTCACCGTATATTGTGACACGCTAACCAGAGGCTTCAGCCACTTCGTTACCTCGATGACTGCTCCGGTTGCTTCCGGCTGGAGCGGTTGCAGGGTGGGATTTGCACCCACTGGAACGCGCCGCCTTTTCACGGCGTACACCCGGAACGGACATTAGGTCGCAGCGTGGTTTCACTTTCCCAAGCCGTTCATCAGTATTAAATTTCGCGGAAACCCTTCCGCCAACGGCGGTCGGGGAAACTATAGCCGGGCTGCCGGTTGAAGTTCCGGAAACAACGGAGGCTTCGGAAATGAAGAAAACAGTATTGGCGTTAGCGACCGCTGCCACCATCGGTGTCTCTGCCTTGGTGGCCCCGTCACCAGCTCAAGCGTGGCGAGGTGGTGGCTGGGGTCCTGGACTCGCGGCCGGACTAATTGGAGCGGCGGTGATTGGTGGCATAGCCTCCAGCGCCTACGCCTACGGCCCAGGTTACGGCTACTATGGCGGACCGGGTTACGGCTATTATGGCGGCTATGCCCCTGCGTATTACGGCGGCTACGCCCCGGCGTACTACAACTACGGCTACGCCCCCGCATACTACGGCGGATACCGGTCGGGTTACTATGCTCCCGCCTACTATGGTCCCGGGTATCGGCGCGTTATTCGCCCCGCATACGCCTACTACGGCCCTAGGTACTATCGCGGGCATCGCTATGGTTGGTGATCGCCAGCGGCGCCCCTGAAGTCCGGACAACGAAAGGTCGCAGTGTGGCCGCGGCCTGTTTCGTGCCCGCGGGTGCTTGAGTGATCGTAGCGAGCGGCGAGACGACCGTGAGCATTGACGTCGGCGGCAGACAAAGACCGATGGCCGGCGTGTCTCCCGTTGGCACGTTTGAGACATGCCTACGAACAGGCGGAATGTCTGCACATCGGGGTAGACCGGAAGTGGCCGACCTGGGCTCAGAATGTCGAGTTTGACCCAACTCAGACATGCTACGCTTCTCGTGCCGGGACATGAAAACAGCAGCGTGCTTCAAAACGACGCAAAGCAGGTCGTCTGCGCGAACGCCGTTTTCCCTGGCGGTACGCTGACGCCGTTTCGCCTTCGAGCAGTAGATTTTCAGGACAGGCTCGCGAAGATCTCGAACGAAGGGGCGCCAAAATGTGCCACTCGGCCGACGGGCGGATGCGTGGGAAGCCTATCCGATCTTATGGTTCGCCTCAGATGAAGCATCTTACGTAAGCGGTTCGGTGCTTAAGGTCTACGGCGGCCAATTCACCAAGTGAGACAATAGCCGGCTTACCAAAGGTAGCACTTGATTTCCTGCTGCGACCGGCGAGAATGACATCGCGCCAGCATTCGGGTACCAAACTTTCTATAAGACGGGGAAAACTCGCTCGGCGACGGCAAACCACTGCTGCGCGGGAGGGTGCCGATATGGCGGTATGGTTCGTGCGCCGGCTGCAGTGCCTGTTCATCCTGTCTCGTGCCGAAATCGCGACTGACGCTGGAAGCGTGGAAACACCAACGAACGATGGTCGAGACCACGTGTTGCGCACGCGCGAACGTGCGTATGCGTTGCATCACGGAGGCGCGATAGACTGAAAGGGACTCCAACCCGGCGTCAGACCGGCCGAATCACCAAGGGAGGAATTCCATGACGACAGTAACGCGACGTAACGTCCTCAAGAGCGGTACCGCGCTCGTGGGCGGCATGGCCGGCATCCTGGCCGCTGGCGGCGCGCCCGCGTTTGCACAGGGCACGACGGTACACTGGCTGCGTTGGAACGACTTCGTGCCGGCGTCCGATCAGCTGCTGCGCAAGGAGCTGCTGCCTGAAGCCGAAAAGGCCCTCGGGATCAAGATCAATCTCGAGACGGTGAACGGTAACGACCTGCAACCGCGCGTGACCGCGTCTGTTCAATCGGGAAGTGGTCCTGATCTCATTATGATCTTCAACAACCAGTCAGCCCTCTACGCGGAGAGCGTGGTCGACCTCAGCGATCTCGCCGAGGAGGTCTCAAGCAAGGAAGGCGGGCTCTACAAATACTCGCGCGCCGTTACCAGCGACGGCAAGAAATTCAACTCTATGCCGTGGACGATCGTCGGTGCCATGAACGCCTACCGCAAGTCATGGTTCGAAGAGGTCGGGGTCACGAAATTTCCCGAGACGTGGGACGCCTATTACGACGCTGGCAAGAAGTTGAAGGCAAGGGGCCATCCGCTCGGGCAGGCTGTCAGCCATTCGTTCGGCGATCCGCCGACTTTTGCCTATCCGCTGCTGTGGTCGTACGGCGGTAAGGAGGTGGATGCCGACGGGAAGACGGTGGCGATCAACAGCAAGAATACGATCAACTCCGTCAAGTTCATGATGGCCTTCTACAAAGATACCTGCGACGAGGGCGGCTTGGCATGGGACGACACCAGCAACAACCGCGCGTTCCTGTCGCAGACCATCTCGTCGACGCTCAATGGCGCGTCGATCTATCTGGAGTCGCTGCGCAATCCGGACAAGTACATCACCGAGAAGGGTGTACCGTTGAAGACCGACATCTTGCATGCACCTCTACCCAAAGGACCACAGGGGCAGTTCGGTCTGCATACGTTCTTCTCGCACATGCTGATGAGCTACTCGAAGAACCAGAAGGCGGCGAAGGACCTCCTGAGGTGGGTACATACTCCCGTAAACTACGAGAAGTGGTTCATCTCGCAGAAGGGCTTCGCCACGCCGCCGACGGCGCAGTGGGAAAGCCACGAGCTGTGGAGCGACGATCCGGTGATGGACCCCTTCAAGGTCGCAGGCAAGCTCGGCCAAGCCCCCGGCTTCGCCGGCCCCGCGGGCAAGAAGGCGGCCGAGGCGCTGACCAAGTACATCATCGTCGACATGTACGCGAAGGCAATCCAGGGCGCGTCGGCGGAGGATGCCGTGAAGTGGGCGGAAAGCGAGCTCAAGAAGATCTACACTTGAACGCTCGCGCACATCGGGTCCTTGCGGCTGCAAGGTGGCAGTCGTATGCGCCGGGCGGTCGCGCGCCGTCTCCGCCGGGCGACGCTGCGATCGGGGGCCCGGAGCATGCCGTCACCCGCGTGGTGTCGGGACAATCCAAGGGGTTCGCATGACGCGCCAGCTGGCGCGCGCATCGAGGTGAAGCGAAATGGCGATTGCAGAGACCCAAGTCTACATGCCACCGGCGCCGCGGCCGAGGCTCCGGCTGCTCGAGGACGAGCGTTGGCTCGCACTCGTGCTGCTGATGCCGACCCTGGTGCTGCTCGGTATGTTCATCGCCTATCCGTTCGTGCGCGGCATCCTGCTGTCGGTGACCAATACGCGCGTGGGTGTGCCCGGCGACTTCGTCGGCCTCGCCAACTTCTACAAGATCTTCAATGACGGAATCTTCCGCACCTCCGTCTACAACACCTTCGTCTATACGGGCGTGACCACCGTCTTCAAACTGGCGCTCGGATTGTGGCTGGCCGTGCTGCTCAACCGTAATTTCCGCGGCAAGGCTTTCACGCGCGCCTTCATCCTGCTGCCCTTCATCATCCCGACCGTGCTTTCGACGTTCGCCTGGAAGTGGATGTTCGATCCCACATTTAGCGTTCTTAATTGGCTCCTCTACCATTTCGGCTTGATCACCGGTCGGATCAATTGGCTGGGCGATCCAAACCTCGCCATGATCTCGATCATCATCGTCAACATCTGGCGCGGGGTGCCGTTCTTCGCCATCAGCCTGCTCGCCGGCCTGCAGACCATCAGTCCCGAACTCAATGAGGCCGCCGCCATCGATGGTGCCAAGCCGTGGCAACGGTTCTGGCACATCACCTGGCCGTTGCTGCTACCGGTGACCATGGTCGTGGTGCTGTTCTCGGTGATTCAGACATTCTCCGACTTCCAGATCGTCTATGTAATGACGGGCGGCGGACCAGCTAACGCGACGCACCTGTTCGCCACCTACGCCTATCAGATCGGCATCGGCACCGGCCTTTTGAGCGAGGGCGCCGCCATCTCGCTCGCCATGTTTCCGATCCTGTTTCTGGTCGTCATCATCCAACTTCTCTACATCCGCCGCGTAGAGGTCCGCTGAGCCATGATCGAAGGCGCAAGGTGGCGAAAGTGGGTGTTCTTCTACGTTCCGATGGCGCTGTTCCTGCTTTTCCTGCTGTTTCCGTTCTATTGGATGGTGATTACTTCGGTGCGGCCGGATGGCGAACTTTACCGACCCTGGAATTCGATCAACTACAATCCGTTCTGGACCTGGAAGCCCACCTGGGATCACGTCAGATACCTGTTCGACGAGACGCTGTTTGCATCGTGGCTATGGAACACGACGTTTATCGCGATCGTGTCAACCGCTATCTCGCTCGTGTGTGGCGTGTTCGCCGGTTATGCTCTGTCACGGCTGAACTTTCCATTTGCCGGCAGCCTGGGCACCGGCATCTTCATCACCTATCTGGTGCCCCAGACGCTGCTGTTCATTCCGCTGGCCGAGATTATCCGCAACTACCGGCTGGGTGACACGCCTTGGTCACTAATTCTGACCTACCCGACCTTTCTTATTCCGTTCTGCACCTGGCTCATGATGGGCTATTTCAAGGCGGTGCCCAAGGAGCTCGAGGAATGCGCGCGTATTGACGGAGCCTCGCGCTGGCAGGCCATGCTCTACATCGTCATCCCGGTGGCGATTCCAGGCATCCTCTCGGCCGGCATCTTCGCTTTCACACTGTCGTGGAACGAGTTCATCTATGCACTCGTCTTTCTGTCCTCACCTGAGCAGAAGACCGTACCGGTGGGTGTCACATCGGAGCTGATCCGCGGCGATGTATTCTTCTGGGGACCGCTAATGGCTGGCGCCCTGCTCGGATCAATCCCGGTTGCGATCGCCTATTCGTTTTTTGTCGAGCACTACGTCGCGGGATTGACCGGATCGGTGAAGGGCTGACAGCGCCCCGGATCGTGTGGATTGGAAAGCGCGCACATGCAGAATGCGCATAGGCGGCTGGGAGGCAGGTGAGACCAATGGGACAGGTCGTCCTCAAGGGGATCAACAAGTTCTACGACAGCGTGCACGCTGTCAAAGACGTCAATCTGCAGATCCGTGACAAGGAGTTCGTGGTGTTCGTCGGACCGTCCGGCTGCGGCAAGACGACGACACTTAGGATGATCGCCGGACTTGAGGCGATCAGCTCCGGCGATATTTCAATCGACGGCAATGTGGTCAATGAACTGGCGCCCATGGACCGAGACATCGCGATGGTGTTCCAGAATTATGCGCTCTACCCGCACATGAGTGTGTACGACAACATGGCGTTCGGCCTGAAGATGCGCAAATTCGAAAAGCCCGAGATTGACCGGCGCGTGCGGGAGGCGGCCGACATCCTCGGCATCGGCGAATTGCTAAAGCGCAAGCCGCGCCAGCTTTCCGGCGGCCAGCGCCAGCGCGTGGCTTTGGGCCGTGCCATCGTGCGCCACCCCCGCGTGTTCCTGTTCGACGAGCCGCTCTCGAACCTCGATGCCAAGCTGCGGGTGCAGATGCGCGTTGAGCTCAAGAAGCTGCATCTGCGTCTCGGCACCACCGCCATTTACGTTACCCACGATCAGATCGAGGCCATGACGCTGGGTGACCGGGTCGTCGTCATGAAGGACGGCGTGGTGCAGCAGGTGGGGGAGCCGCTCGAACTGTACAATCAGCCCGCCAACAAGTTCGTCGCTGGTTTCATCGGCTCCCCGGCGATGAATTTCGCCGCCGTTACTGTGACCGAGGCGAACGGATCGCTGATCGCCGAGAACTCCGGCTTGCGCATCAAGCTGCCGGACGAGACCGCGCATCGCCTACGCGGCCATATCGGCCACGAGGTCACGCTCGGCGTGCGACCGGAGGACCTCACAGTGGCGAGCACCGCCGATCTCGACCATCCGTGCTTCGATGCTGTAATCGAGGTGGTTGAGCAACTCGGCTCGGAAATCCTGCTCGATATGAAGGTCGGCGAGGGCGTCATGGTGGCGTGCGTCGAGCCGACCGTGCGGGTGAAGGTGAGCGATAAGCTGCGCGTTGCCATGCGCCCTTCCAGGCTTCACGTTTTCGACGCGAAGACTGAGGCGGCAATCTAACGCAGGCACTGACAGGGAGGCCACCGGTTTTGAGCAAATTCCCCTCGCCACTGGAAAATTTTGCCTGTTGTTCCATCTCGGTCGCCACCTTCGGGCGAACGACCGCATCTTTCTTTATGAAATCTGTGATAGCCGCGCGGCCCTCGGTACTCACTTGCCGTCGCCGCACCTCGCCACATTCAACACGACCAGCGGCGACCTAGTCATGAACGAGAACGTTGCTAAGCTTCATCTTCTTATCTTCGAGGGATCAAACAACAGACGTTAAACGGGAGGATGAACGATGGCTCGTGTCGGCCTCAAGCAAATGACCCGGACGCCAGAGGTCAAGCTTGGTCATTTCATCGTCGAGTTTGCCACTCCGGGAATTGGCCATATCCTCAAACAGGCGGGTTGCGATTTCGCCCTTTTCGACCTGGAACATTCAGGTTTCGGCTTCGAAACCGTCAAAAGTGCTGCGCGCTATTTTGAAGCCGCAGGGCTGCCGGCCATCGTCCGCGTGCCTTCAACGGAATATCACCACATCGCGCGGGCCTGCGACATGGGTGCGGAAGGGATCATGATCCCGATGGTCAGCACTGCCGCAGAAGCAAAGGCCGTTGTCAATTGCACGAAATATTATCCGGATGGGCGACGTGGCGTTGCCTTGGGCGTTGCGCATGATGCCTATGGGCAGGGCCCGGTGCACGAGAAGCTTGCGGCTGCCAACCAGCGGACAACGCTGTTCTGCCAGATCGAGACCGGCGAAGGTGTCGAAAATGCCGACAAGATTGCCGCTGTCGATGGCATCGACTGCTTGTGGATCGGCCATTTCGACTTGTCAGCGTCGCTTGGCATTCCGGGCCAGTTCGACCATCCGAAATTTCTGAAGGCGGTTGAGCGCACGATTGCCGCCACCAAGAAGCACAAAAAAGCACTGGGCCGCCTTGTGCCTACCACCGACGTTGGCATCGCGCTCTACAAACAAGGCTTCGATTTTTGCTGCTATTCGGGCGACGTGTGGGTGCTTCGGGATGCGCTTGCCGCCGCAATCACCACGTTGCGGAAGGGATGCATGAAATGAGCGCTCCATTCCGTGTTGCCCTTTCAGGTGATTTCAGGAAAGCCGACGGCTCAGCCGTCTACCCCGACTTCGATCTAAAGCCTCTGCTAGAGGCCTCCGGCGTGGAGACAGCCTTTTTGGACAACGCCAATCCTCTGCGCAGCAGCGATCTTGAAGACTTCGACGCGCTTATCCTGCTGGCTCACCGTTTTGCGCCCGAAAGCGCACCCAAGAGCGGAAGGCTCAGTATCATCGCCCGCTTCGGGGTCGGTTATGACACGGTGGATGTGCCCACCTGTACCGCCGCGGACATCGCGTTGGCGACCACGCCCGATGGCGTGCGCCGCCCAGTCGCCGTGTCGATCATGACCTTTATTCTGGCACTCACCGGAAGGCTGGTGGTGAAGGACAAGCTGACCCGGCAGGGCCCGTCGGGTTTTGCCGCCCGCGGCGAGCATATGGGCATTGGCCTGGTCGGCAGGGTGTTGGGCTCGATCGGTATCGGAAATATCGGCGCTGAGCTATTCCGCCTCGCCAAGCCGTTCGACATGAGATTCATCGCCCATGATCCATTTGCGGATACCAAGTTGGCGGCCGGGCTCGGTGTCGAACTCGTTAGTCTCGACGACGTCTTCACCAGCGCCGACATCGTTACGGTGAACTGCCCGCTGACGGCTGAGACCCGCCACCTCGTGAACGCTGACCGCCTCGCCCTGATGAAGAAGACCGCCTTTTTCATCAATACGGCGCGCGGACCTATCGTCGATCAAAAGGCGCTCACGGACGTTCTGGCAAGCGGGCGGATCGCTGGCGCCGCCCTCGACGTGTTCGACCAGGAACCGACCGATCCGGCCGATCCTCTTTTCGCGCTCGACAACGTCATCGTGACGCCTCACGCACTTTGCTGGACCGATCAGTGCTTCGCCGGAAACGGTGCAGCCGATATCAGGGCTGTGCTCGACATTCAACACGGGCGAATCCCACGCGGTATCGTCAATCGCACAGTACTCGAAAAGCCGAATTTCCGACGCAAACTGGAGGAGTACCGTCGCCAATTTGCCAATTGAGAATTCCTCGCCGCAACGAGCGAGGGACATTTGGATGGCTTCTGCCATTCAAGAAACGGGAGGACCCAATGGTCAATAGACGTGATTTCGGAAAGATCAGCCTGGCCGCAGGCCTCGCCGCAACAATGGGAAGGCCGGCATGGGCCGCATCGGCCGCCGACACCGCCGTCAAGGCCGCGCAACAATACAAAGGACGCTCGATCACTATTGTCTGGGAGGCCGGTCTTCAATCGCTCGACCCCACCCACTTCTCCGGCCCGAAATGGAAAGAGCTAACAGGCGTGGATGTGAAGGTGATCGAGGTCGCGACCGCCGAGATGTTCACCAAGATCATGCAGGACTACAAGTCGGGAGCCGGCGCCTACGACGCGCTCAACGTCATTCCTGCCTGGATGCCCGATCTTGCCCAGGCCGGCGCGCTTGAGGTGCTCGACCCCTATGTCGAGAAATATGGCTACGCCCCCGAACTCCAGACGATTGCGCCGACGTTCCGCGACAACTGGATGAAAGTGGGCGACAAGATCTATGGCTTCCCCGATGATGGCGACGTTTTCATAATGTACTATCGGCGCGACATCTTCGAGGATCCAACCGTTCAGAAAGCCTTCAAGGAAAAGACCGGCAAGGACCTCGCAGTACCCAAAACCTGGGCAGATTTCGATGTCGTCGGAGCCGGCCTTACGGATATCCTTAAGGACAAAGGTATCTATGGCGCCTCCTTCTTCCGACAGCCTCCTTACGCGATGTACATGTTCGAGGAACGCTTCCGCAATGAGGGCGGCAAGTTTTTCGACGCTGACACCATGAAGGCCACGATCAACTCCGATGTCGGCGTCAAGGTCTTCACCGGCATGCGCAAAGAGAACAGATTCATGCCGCCCGGCGTCGAGCAGTTCGGCTTCGTGGAGAATCTCGCGGCTTTCCTGCAAGGCCAATCAGCTATGACGATCTCCTGGCCGCCTTATGGGCGCTGGGCCGAGGGTTACGGTAGCGACCAGGAGGCGCTGAACTGGGTCCCGAAAACGACCATAGCGGGCAAGGTGGGCTACGCCTTACCGCCGGGAGGACATCCCGAGCTCGCCGCGGGCTTTGCTTTGTCGATTTCGTCCACCTCGAAAAACAAGGACGCCGCCTATCTGTTCATCCAGTGGCTCAACAGCGAAGATGTAAGCCGTCAGCGCGTTCAGCTTCCCTATACGCTGCGCGATCCGTTCCGCGACTCGCAATATACGGACCCTGGCTATCTGGCTCTGTGGCCAAACGCTAAGGACTATCTGGCGGCCCTGAAGCAGGCCTCGCAGACGGGCCTTCTTGATCTGTCGCTCTTGCAAACCGACAAGTACGAGGAGGTGATGCGCCAGGCGATTTCAAAGCTCTGGGCAGGCGATGATCCAAAAACGATCCTCGATGCGGCGGCAGTTGAGTGGGACAACATCACGCAGAAGATCGGCGTCGACAAGCAGAAGGCAGTGTATGCAGGCTGGGCTGCCAAGTCGGGCGCCTATCCGAAAATATAAGCAGAGAGCCCTCTCCCCTCTCCCCTCTCCCGCCTTCCGGCGGGAGAGGCTCCGCGTGCCGTCGACAACGGCACGAGACTAAAAGCGGAACAGACCCCGACTTCAGCCATGGCCGCCATCGCCCATCCCGACCGCAACTTCAAATACTGGCTGATCTCGCCGGCCATCTTCTTGCTGTTGCTGATCGGCCTGTTCCCGCTGATCTTCTCTCTGGTGGTAAGCTTCATGCGCGTCACCATGCTGGAGACCGACACATCCTTTGCCGGACTAGTGAATTTCGTTCAGCTCTTTCACGACGCGAGGCTATGGCAGTCACTCGTACATACGGCGCTTGTTATCGTCATAGCCCTACCCATCGAGCTGCTGCTCGGCCTCGCCATGGCCTATCTGTTCCTTGACCGCATGCCGGGGCGGCAGATTCTGATTTCGTTGCTGGTGCTGCCAACGATTATCTCACCAATTGTCGCCGGCGCCACATGGCGGCTCCTGTTCGACAATCGTTATGGTCCGATCAACCAAATCATTGGCTGGTTCGCCGGCCACCCGGTGCCGGCCCTGTGGACGGTCAATCCCCGACTCGTCTATCCCGCCATCATCTTCTGTGAAATCTGGCAGTGGACACCCTTCATGTTCCTGATCCTGCTGGCCGCTCTTTCCAATGTCGACCGTTCACTTACCGAGGCCGCAGAGATTGACGGAGCGCGGTTCTGGCGCAGTTTCCGCTGTATTGTTCTCCCCGCAATCTGGCCTGTCATGTCGATCGCCATTCTGATCCGCGGTCTCGACCTCTTCCGCATCTTCGATATCATCTGGGCGCTCACGGCGGGCGGCCCTGGCACTATGACCGAAACTGTTTCGGTATATGCCTATGTCCAGGGTTTCCAGCAGTTCGAGTCTAGCTACACGGCAGCGATCGCCTTCCTGGTCATCGCGCTTCTCACCGTCACCGTCACCTGGGCCATCCGGCGCATGGGGCTGGCAAAATGACCGCCGTTCCATTTTATCGCCGCAAGGAAACGAAGCTCGTCTTCCGCTATCTCACCGCGGCATCGCTCGTCGTCATCTTCGTATTTCCGATCTACTGGCTGTTCGCCATTTCTTTCAAGACGCCAGGCGAGATCTTCGCTTTTCCACCGGTGTGGTACCCGAAGAGCATCCAGTTCAACAATTATGCGGTGCTGTTCAAGGATGGCGATGCCAAAACCGTCGGCAACAGTCTGGTGCTTGCTTCGGTATCAACCTTCTTCGCCATGATCTTCGGCACCATCGCCGCCTACTCACTGGTGCGATTCAGGACAGGTGGCGAAAACCTCGCAGTGTGGATCATCTCGCAACGTATGATGCCCCCCGTGGCCATCGTATTCCCGGTATTTCTCTTCTATGTCTGGCTCGGCTGGGTCGATACTTACATCGGGCTCATCATTCTCTACACCGCATTTAGCTTGCCCTATGTGATATGGATGATGCGCGGCTATATCGAGGATATTCCGCTAGAACTCGAAGAGAGTGCCCTGATTGATGGCTGCAGCCGCTGGGAGGTCCTATGGAAAGTCGTGTTTCCCATGGCGCGCTCGGGGCTCTTTGCCACCGCTGTCTTCACCTTTGTCTTCTCCTGGAACGACTTTCTGTTTGCACTGGTGCTCACCCGCACCGAGGTCACAACCTACACGGTCCAAGTCACGCATTACTTTGGCGGCCAGTCGAATTTCTGGTCCAAGATCGCCGCTATGTCGGTGCTTGGAACCATTCCGGTGTTCATCACCGTTGCAACGTTGCAGCGCTATCTTGTGCGCGGCATATCCATGGGCGCAGTCAAGGGTTAAGTCGTGTCGGACCTGAAGATCACCGGACTTCACAAGCACTACGGCGCATACCACGCCGTCAAAGGAATCGATCTCGAGGTGCCCTCGGGCGAATTCACAGTCCTGGTAGGCCCGTCGGGATGCGGCAAATCAACCCTGCTCCGCACCATCGCAGGGCTCGAGGAAGCTAGCGCCGGCACCATTGAAATCGGCGGAAAAGATGTTACCTGGGCACGCCCACGCGATCGCGACATCGCGATGGTATTCCAGAATTACGCGCTCTATCCCTATCTCAATGTCTATGAAAATATAGCATTCGGCCTGCGTGCGAGGAGAGTTGCATCCGCCGAGGTCGACAAACGTGTGAAGCGTGCCGCCGAAATGCTCGGCATTGCGCAACTTCTCGAGCGATTTCCCCGTGAGCTTTCCGGCGGTCAGCGCCAGCGCGTCGCGATCGGCCGCGCGATCGTGCGCGATGCGCTGCTGTTCCTGTTCGATGAACCGCTAAGCAATCTCGATGCTCAGCTTCGCGACGACATGCGGGTTGAAATCAAGCGGCTCCATCAGGAGCTAGGTCGCACCATGATCTACGTGACTCACGACCAGATCGAGGCGATGACGCTCGCCGACCGCATCGCGCTTCTGCGGGACGGCAAGATCGAACAGCTCGGCGCGCCGCTTGATTTGTTTGAGCGGCCGGCAACGCGCTTCGTGGCCGGTTTCCTCGGCAGCCCGAAGATGAACTTCCTTCCCGCCACCATCGAAGCCGGCGAAGTAACCCTTCGCGACGGAACCAAGCTCACCCTGCCCCCCGGGCGTAAGGCGCCGAACGGCCAAGGCGTTATTTTGGGGCTCAGGCCCCAGCACATCGCCAAAGCCGGCGCGAGCGCTGCGCCAGGTCACGTGCAGTTGCCGTCAACCATAGAGCTCGTCCAACCGACAGGCTCGCGGGTGCAGGTCAGCATGCCGCTCGGGGGAATCAGCATCACGGCAGAATTCGCAGCTCACGAGGTCACCGCTCCGGGCGAACAGGTCCGTATCGACATCGACATGACCCGCGCCGTTCTGATCGATCCACAAACTGACAAGGTCATTTGAGGAGGCCGCCATGGCCCAGAAGAAGCCGAGCCGTGCAATCAAGCTCTTCGGAACCGAAGTTCCTGACGGTAAACGCCGCGAATTGAGAGCGGGTCCCATCTCGGCAGTCTTCGACAGCGGCGCCCTACGCTACATCCGCTATCACGGTGAAGAGGTCTTGCGTGGAATTGCCTACATCGTACGCGACAAGAACTGGGGGACCTATGCACCGGCAATCGAGAACCTGAAAGTCCGCCAAAACAAGGATGGCTTTACGATCGGTTACGAGGCCACCTGCAAGGACGAGGATCAGGCGATCCGCTATTCCGCCAAAATCGACTCAAGGAGTGATGGATCACTAAGGTTTTCGGCCGAAGGAACGCCGCTTTCTGACTTCCTTACCAATCGGACCGGCTTTGTTGTGCTGCATCCTCTCGCCGGAACGGTGGGGCGCCCGGTTGAAGTCGTGCGCACGGATGGAACGAAGGAGAAGCGCAAGTTCCCCAGAATCATCAGCCCAGGTCAGCCCATTTTCGAAATCCGCTCACTTAAGCACGAGCCGATTTCCGGAGTTGCGGTGACCGTTCTGATGGAGGGAAATAAGTTCGAGATGGAGGACCATCGAAACTGGATGGATGCCTCCTACAAGACCTATGTGTGCTCCCTGCTCGATCCTTGGCCCTACACGCTGGTGAAAGGCAAGAGCTTCAGCCAGTCAGTAACCCTCACCGTCGCCGGCAAACCACCGAAATCAAGGCCAAGGCGGTCGGCCGCCGGCATAACCGTAACCCTTGCGGGCACGAAGGGCCGTATTCCGCAGATCGGCCTCGGCGTACCCATGGTGGAAGCCGCGGCCGCCCTCCGGGCCGCGGACCTTATTGCTGCGGTGAAGCCTCACGCTCTCGTTTGTCAGATCGACGGACGCGAGCGAGGGCAAGAAGAGGCAGCTGCAAGCTTCCGCGACCTGTCAAGGCAAACGGGAGCCCCGGTCACACTGGAGATCATTTTGCCGGCCAAGGAGCCGGCCGATGAGGAAGTGGCTGCGATCGCTAGCGCTGTGAATGCTGCGGGGCTCACACCTGCGTCCGTCGTCGTCACCCAGATGCACGACCTCAAATCGTTTCAGCCCAACACACCGAGGCCTTGGGGGCCCACCTACGAGGAAATGGCGGCCGCGGCACGAGCCTCCTTCCCGGATGCCGTGCTTGGCGGTGGCATGCTCTCCTATTTCACCGAATTGAACCGCAAGCCTGTCCCCAAGGGCGTGTTTGACTTCATCACCCACACGGGCTGCCCCATTGTCCATGCGGCAGATGACATCTCGATCATGGAGACGCTCGAGACCCTTCCGTGGACCTTCGCCTCTGCACGCTCCATGATTGGCAAAGCGCCCTATCACATCGGGCCGACCAGCATTCCCTGTCGCGACAACCCTTATGGCGCAACGGTTGCGCCAAACCCCGATAATGGGCGGGTCTGTCTCTCCGATATCGATCCACGCCAGCGCGGTCTCTTCGCCGCCGCATGGAATCTCGGCTATCTGTCGGCCGCCGCAACGGCCGGTATCGACACCTTGGCCCTTGGCTCTGTCACTGGCTCGCAAGGGATGATCTATCGCAAATTGCCCCATGTCCAACCGTGGTTCGACCGCGGTGGCGCCAGGGTCTATCCCATCTACCATGTGATCGCCGGTCTTGCCGCCGCGAGCGGCGCAAAACGCATCAATACGGATTCGTCTGCACCTTCAAAGGTCGCCGCTCTTGCCCATCGCAGCAAGGGCGGCCAAGTGCTTTGGCTCGCCAACCTGTCAGGCGAAATCCAGCCCCTGAAGGTCAAGGGCTTCGATGGCCCTGTCAGACTGCATGCTCTCGACGAAAGAACCTTCGAAGCGGCGGTGCGCGATCCCGCTTGGCTCGACAGCGGCGGCACTTTCATCCGCAAGGTGGGAAGCCTTGAGCTTCCGTCCTATGGGGTTGCCCGAGTCCAGGGCGGCTGATGTCCCATGCTGCATTGCGGGGCGCTACGGACCTCGCCAACACATTGACACGGCGAGGGATGCGTACAATTTTGACAATTGGGGTGCCCAAGGCCGTTTCACTCGAAGCCCATCCTATTGTGGTGGCCCTCAAGTCACGCACGATCCCTGCCGATCAAGCCGTCGCTTTAAGCGCCCATCAAGGGATCGGTATGCGGTACTGCATAGTCAAGAAGACGAACTGAGCCACGCACGCGCCACCATCGGGCGTAAGAAATCGCGAAAAATCATAGGAAGGCGAAGGAAATTGTGGGCTTGAGTAGCAGGGGGTCCGCTACATCCCGAAACCCATGCAGGCCCTCGCTCCCCGCCTATGCGGAGATGGTGGCGGCGGATCGCGATCTGCGCCTGGTCGGCTATGAAGTGTACCGCTTCGGTTCCAACGAGCTTGTCGGAGGGAGTGCAGGAGCGTTGATCGAGCGTTTCTTCGATCGGCCCTGGATGCTACACATGATCACGGCGACGGGCTGTTCGATGGGGGCCCTGAGCCAGGTTCGCTGGACGGTTCAAGCTTGGCGGTCGTGACTTTCCGTGATGGTTTGGGTGATTTGTCAATGAGCGCTCGCGACTTCGATCCGGCCTGCCCGATACGGGTTCGCCTCCTCTCCCCACTCGGCCTCCTGCCCCGTCACCCTGTCGAGGCACGCGGCGCCCGGCTCATCGCGCGCGACGACCTCGTCGTGTCGGCCGTCGAGATGAAGCCTTCCGAGACGCATGGAATCGGCCTCGAGCATTATTCCGACCTCGAATTCATGGCACTGGAGGAGATCCGATTCCTGGCCTCGATCTCCCTGGCGGTGCCGCCGGCCGACGGTATGGCCTACGTCTATCCGCTCAACACGGCATTCGATGTCGAGCGCGGGCTCCTCGATGGCGTCGTGCTCGAGCTGGCGCACCAGCACGTAGTGCGGCTCATGGAGGAGGGCCAGCGGCGTGACGTGGTGCTGCCACCGGTCGCAGGCGGGCCGCCCTACGAGTGGGGCGAGAAGGGGGTGAACGCCGTGCGCGTGGCCGAACTGGTCCGCGATATATCGCTGACCGACCACCTGCTGATGCGCGGCCTCAGTGCGTTGTTGCGGTCCAACATGGCGTGGAAACACCAGGAGATCGCTGAGGCGGGGCAACTGCTGCTATACGTCGCCCTGGACGCGTCATTCCAGCTCGTGCTCCGGTGCTGCGAGAGCGCGGCCTACAGAATCCGTCGGCGCTCGATGCCGGCGCGTTGATCGATGAGGTGTTCAACCCGCACCTCTGCACCGGGAGCTACTTCGAGGACTTCTACGACGCCCGGATCAAGACCATGCACCCGTCGAGCCGGTTCGGGATTTTCCCGGTCGCGCCGCTCGAGGCCGACGACTTCCTGTTCCTTCGGTACGGCTTGATCGAGGTCTACTACTGGCTGATCACCAAGCGGGTGCACGCGCCGGCATGACAGAACGCGGGGCACAGCACGGCGATGCGGCGACCGAGATCCTCGGGAACGCGCTGCGGCTTTACAGCGATGCGACGCTTCTGTTCGAGAATGGGCGGTTCGCGTCCTGCGCGTCGCTCTCGGTGCTGGCGATCGAAGAGCTGGCGAAGTTCATGGGGATGATCGGCGCGCAGCCGCTCCCCGTCCGTAGCTGGCGCAGCCATCCCGACAAGCACGTCGGATCCGCCAGCTTTCTGCTGCGCAAGCGATACCAGGCCGCCCTCCGCGAGGTCCTCGAGGAGACGGGCGCCGCCGACCCCGAAGCGGATTACCGCCGGCTGGCCGACATGGAATACCGCGACGACGAGATGGCGCTGTTCGACGCCGTCCTGGCTAGAATCGCCTCTGACGGGTCGCTCGGTCGGTTCTCGCGAGCCCACGTTAAGGAGACCGATCGGGTCAACCAGCTCGGGTTCTACGTCGACCTCGACGACCAGATGCGGGTCCGGTCAACGCCATCGCAGGTCACCTCCGAGCTGGCGAAGGATCATCTCGATTTCGCTCGCGGCGTGCTCGAGACGCTGCGCTCGCACCTGCCAACCGCGTCATCGCCGCTTCCGCGCCGGTCCTGATCGCCACGGCAATTCCTTTGGCGCAGGGTGCGCAATGTCACATCTTGAACTTGGCGCCCAGCTGTCGAAGCATTTCGCAGGGCCCGATGTACTCGACGCCGACACAGCGCAGCACATCCGGTGTGATAAGCGCTTCCATTTCAGTCGGTCAACGATCGCCGGGGCCGATAGGCAGGCCGAAGTGGCCGCGTCGAACGTGGCACGAATTCGTTGCCGGCTCAACGCCCGAGAGCCCCTGGCGATCATTGAGCCGGGCAATTGGGACAGGATTATCCGCGCGACCGGTGTGCAGCATCAGCACCGGGGCGCGTAAATGACCCGCTGCACCACACTGGTGCCGACCCCGAGCGTCTTGCCGATGTTCAAGATGCCCATGCCTTCGGCCCGGAGCTGCCTTATGCGTGCTTCCACGGACGGCTTAACGGAACGTCGGGCCAGCTTCGTGCCCTTCGCCCTGGCCCGCGCAAGGCCGGCATTGACCCTTTCTCGGATGATGCCGCGCTCAAACTCTGCAAACACGCCGAGCATCTGGAACATCGCTTTGCCCGCAGTCGTAGATGTGTCGAGCCCCTGCTGGTGTAGGAACAGATCGACGCCCTTGTCATGCAGTCCCTGCAGGATGCCGAGCAGATCCGTCAGCGATCGACCTAGGCGGTCGACCGACCAGGCCGCGACCATGTCGAACTCTTTCGCGTTTACCGCCTTGAGCATGGCGTCGAGCCCAGGGCGCTTATCCCTGCCCTTGGCCCCACTGATGCCGGCATCCTCGTAAACCCGCTCTACTTGCCAACCTGACCGCGCGGCGACGGCCTCCAGCTCGCGGCGCTGGTTATCGGTGTCCTGCTTCGACGTTGAGACCCTAAGGTAGATGGCAACCCGTTTCATGATGCAGCCCCGCGTTTCGGCGGGTCACCGTACGCCTCACCATACCGTAATCAACGCTTGTTGGCCCTCGAGATTCCCGAGTTGTTTCAGCCCCAAGATCTTTGGTCTCGAGGTATACCTCAAACAGTGGTTTTCCGTATAGCTCTCGACCGGCGGCCAAGGGCTTCGAGCACCGCCAGTGTCGGCAGCCCGCGGAATGAACGTTGAGGAGTTGCGCTGGAAAAGAGCGACGGGCTCCGCCCTTACCTCAACGTGAGCCTGCGCGGCACCATTTCAGGATCAAGGCGCTCAATGTCCGCCTTGGCCCTGATAGCGACCATAGAGCGGACGTCGCTGGAGGTCCGAAAGGTGCCAATTGCAGACGTAGGACAGGATCGCCCTTCTGAACAAATGACAAGCCGCAGCTTGGCCGATCCTAATATTTTCTGACGATCGGCTTTGTCGTCGGTGGCGCTCCGGGCGCGGGCGGCGAGATAGAGAAGGTGACCCAGGTATTCCAGCCGCTGGGACGATCTGACGCCTCGAACTCTGCGTAAGCCTTAAAATTGAGATAGCCCTGCATGTCGCCGACCGGAAAAAGGAACCCGATCTGGGGACCGACGCCAAACACCTGGGACTGGAAGCAGCCGACGCGATCGCCAGAGCCGCTATCGCAGCCGATCTCCTTGTAGACATAGCCCACGAGGCCGACCTGAACCTGCTTCGACAGGAACTGCGATGCACCCCAGTCGAAGTGCAGGTCGACGCCGTTTTGATATTGCGTGGACGTGTTGACGAAATTGTAGGTGAAGCCGAGCACGCCGGAGACTTCGTGGCCGGTCTGCGGATTGAAATAGGTGTAGCCGCCGCCGGCGTCGATCGCGCCGTGTCCGATGCCAATATTTGACAGGCGCGTGGATTGGTAAGCGCCAACCGGGATGTCGCCGGTGAGATAGGTCATGTAGTTGTTGAGGCCGGCGTTCCATTTCAATTGGAACAATGGCACCAGATCCCCAAAGCCCCATGTCGTGTCGTTGATGGAGTCGGACAGCACG
Organism: uncultured Alphaproteobacteria bacterium; assembly: GCA_963822795.1. Lineage (GTDB taxonomy): Bacteria > Pseudomonadota > Alphaproteobacteria > Rhizobiales > Xanthobacteraceae > Bradyrhizobium. The sequence goes on along the minus strand of CAWGJM010000035.1, from coordinate 17,507 downwards.
AAGGGAACGGTGGTGCCGAACGGCCCCGTGGCCACGCCTGACAAGGTCCCCGCCAGGCTGGTGCCGACGACGCCATAGGCCGCCAGGAGGGACACCGACGCCTGGCCACCGAGCACAGGCGTCGCGAATACATAGCTCGGGATCACAAAGCCAAGATCGCCGGTGGCGTTGATTTTCAAATTCAGATTTGCGTTTACGGTAACGTTGCCCGGAACCCTGCCGAGCTCGAATTCACGCGCACGCGCGACGTCGCCGCCAGCGGATACGGAGGTGTGGTAGTAGATATTCCCCAGCGACCAACCCGGCTGCTGCGGTGTGGCTGCGAGGCTTCCAAAGAGGCCGGGGATCCAGAAGCTGACGCCGCCTTCATCGGCCAACGCACACTGGGAAAAAAACATGATCGAGGGCGCCAAGACGATTGCAGCAACGCCGAGTCTACGTCGATATGCTGAGACTGGCCGCCCGCTTTTCGCGGCGGCCAGTGCAATTCTCGCTGTCATAGTGTGCCCTTAAGTGCGTCTTCTCCGAAATACAACTCGGCCACACCGTAACCCTAGAGCAAGCGGGGTTCACCATGTAAAATTCAACCGGGTTTGATTTGCCAGAAAAAGATGAATGCTGTGACCAAGGAGCCACAGGCGATACAGCAGGAATCTGGCTGGGGGTCTAAGAACGTTCCGCTGCGGCGTCCGCAGGTCCCCGCTAGGCATCATCGATTGGCGCAGGACTTGTGATAACAAATGCAGCGCCGCTTTCGGATATGCTTTGTGGTTCATCGAGCTACCATGTCACGACTTTCATCGCACTGATGGTCGTACTGCTGCATGTTCTCAAGCCGGATTTGCCGGGGCTCACCTCAAAATGGCTGCGCCCGCTGATACTGTGTGGTCAACGCTCGCTCTCCGTGTTCTGCTTTGGCGTTTTGCTGTCATTCGCTGCTTACTGGATCCTGGTGCAGGTTGCAGGTGGCATCGTCGCCCAGATGCTCGTCAGCGTCTTGGGCATCGTTCTCCTGGTGGGCATTGCTTGTATCGCTACATTGTACCGCAGCCTTCCGACCTTGTTTGGGACCGAAACGCGTGTAATCCGGATCGGAAAGGATATTCCGATGGTCGAAGGAGAGTAGACCCAGGTACCGACGGCCAAAGTGTTGCCATTATGGCACAACGACTCAGAGAGCGCTCGCTTAAGTTGAGATTGGAAGGTTCATCGGCTACCCAGCTGGGCCGAGCCAGCAGTGGGCTTGGAAGCACCGGATATTGGCGAAGCCTGGCAGTCCGCACGGGAAGGCAAACAGGAGCGGCCCCGACAAATTCGTAGAATGCAGCATGTGGTCTTCTAAGTCGAAGCAGATTCCGTGTCGGAGCGAAGTTGCCCGAAGGATTATCCTTGCGGGCTGGATCGGAACTTGCGTTGGTTCGGTTGGTGTGGTCACGGAATCCAAGGCGCAACAACTTCTGCCGGCTGACCGTCAGGAAATTGCAGATGAGGAGCGCTTATCCTGGACCCTGCAAAAGTTTCCTCCCCAGCCTTACATGAATGAGGTCTATTGGCAGTTTTCCAAGGATACCCCGGCATTCTTTCGTGATTCCATGCTGCAATACGTGGCCCGAACATATTATTTAACCCGCGACAATTCTGATGGATCGAAGTCGCAGGCCTGGGCAGCCGGTGGCTGGCTGGCGTTTCGATCGGGTCTTATCGGTGACATGTTCGGGGTGCATTTAGCCGCCTATGGCTCGCAGCCGGTTTTTGCTCCGCCCGATGAAGGCGGTACGAAACTGCTGACCCCAGACCAAAATTCGATTGGTGCGCTTGGACAGGTCTATGGGCGGGTGCAAATCGGCGACCAGGAAATTCGCGGCGGTCGCCAGTTGGTAGACACGCCCCTCATCAACCCGCAAGACAATCGCATGGTGCCAAATACGTTTGAAGGCGCCACATTGGTCTCTCTGCCGGACAAGGATCGGAACTACGATTACTCGGCGGGTTATCTCTGGACAATAAAACAACGCGACTCGAATGACTTCATTCCGATGTCGGATGCTCTGGCGGGCAGCAATGTCTTCAATCATGGTGCAGCCTTCGGAATGATCAAATACCGGCCGCTTTCAGGGCTTTCGCTTGTAGCCATGGACTACAACGTCCAAGACATGGTCAACACGTCCTTCGGTCAGGTTGAATACGATTTCAAGCAGCCCAAGGGGGTTCCAAACTGGATCATCGGCGCGAACGTCATCGGGCAACAAAGCATCGGAGCTGATCTGCTCACCGGGACTCCCTTCGAGACCTATCAATCTTCTGCGAAGGGGCAGATGACTTATGCCGGATGGACTTTATTCGTCGCTGGTTCGATTACGGGCAATGAATCCAAGATATTTTCGCAATACGGCACCAAGCCGAACTATACCGACATGCAGCAGGTGTCGTTCGACAACGCTGGTGAAAAAGCCATCGGTGGTAGCGTAGCCTATGATTTCGGTACTGTGGGTCTTCCCGGATTGAGTACCGGCGCTTGGTACACGCAGGGCTGGGGCGCCATCAACCCCAGCACCAACGTAGGAATCCCCGATCGGAGGGAATTGGACCTTTGGATACAGTATCGTCCCACTGAAGGTCCGCTGAAAGGTTTTCGTCTGAAGACGCAATATTCGAATCTTTGGCAACAAGGTAACGTGCGCGATACTCAACCGGAATTTCGTTTCATCGTTGACTATACCGTGCTCTTCCGCCCGCCGCCGTTCCTAACAAAGTCATAGTTCGAAACAAAATAAAATCTCCAAGCGGGGCCAGGCGAATCGCGTTTCTGTCGCGCGTTGTCGCCCAAGCAGCTGCTTGTTGCCGCCGGCTAGCATAGTCTCCACTGTCGCGTTACCCTACTGAAACGGGCCGAGCGAGGTCGAGGCAAAGGCGGCAGAAACTGCCGGGTTTTCAGAACGAACCTCACCGTCGAAAAGGGCACCGGCGGGCGGGCTGATCGCTCGATGCGCGGATCGCTGCCGGCGATGCCCCCCTTCACCTGCCGCGCGATCTCACGGTCCGACGCGCGCGGGTCGCCCAGGCGCCGCTTGACGCGGGCGGCCGGCTAAATAGGTGTTCGGCGTCCAATGCCAATGAATGTTCGAGGCGATGACCGCGAAGATGATCGAGCTTTGGATCAGAAACCACAACGTGATCACTCGCAGCTAACAAAGATTTTATTGGTGATGGTGCGGTTGTCTCTTATCTAAACAACAAAGGAGACAACGATGAAAGTTACGGCAATGGTCCTAGCGTCTGCGTTCGCGTTCTCCAGCACCTGCGCATTTGCCCACACAGTTCGTCACAAGTCGAACGTCAAGACCCAGACCATGTATGGGGATGCTGCGCCGTCAGTCATCTTACGCCCAGAGTATGGCCATCCGAACGGCAACGATCCGGGTCGGTTCAATCGAACACCTGCGCCTACTCAATCGTTTGATGATCCAGAAGGCAAGGAGTCAGGGATTACGCTGCCTTACTGACTTGTCTACGAGAATTGGGGTGGGCGCCCACCTCACCGGAGTAAAGAGTATGTGTGGGGCCACTGGGGCGCCTACTATGGGCCCATGATTCCCGCAGGCGCCGGCGGGCAGGTGAAAGCGCCAGTTACCGCCAGAAATCCTTGAACCGATCGGGGGACAGCTCGGTATAGCGAACCGTATGCTGAATGTTCTTGTGTCCGAGTACAATGCTTCTCGATCTGGTCTTCGGCGTTGTAGCGGATCTGCGCCAGCACCATCGTGTCCTCCGACCAACGCCGGAACTGGGCCCGGGGCTCAGCACCGGCGGCAGCCTCTCGGGCTCCTTGAGGTGCCAGACCTCGGCCGCCAAATCATGGCGACGTAGCGTGATGCGGAACAAGAACCGCACCCCGGTCGTGATCCGATTGCGGTTAGAGGTGCAGTTGGAAACGCCCGACCTTGTCGGGCGTTGCCGTATCGGGCGAGCGTTTGAGCCAAGCAGCGAACCGCTCGCAACTGTGGATATAGCTGCGTTGCGAGAGCGAAGCGTCGAACGACGGCCATGTTCTTTGCGCCGTGCCCTTGTCGGTATCGGGAGAGATCGTCCTTGAACTGGACATCGAGGATCCAGTGCATGCTTTCGACGCCCCAGTGTCCGCGGATGGCGGCGGCGATGCGGTCGATGTCGAGTGGGGCGGAGGAGATATAGGTTCTGGTTTCGCGGGTTGTTTTGCCAGCCTGTTCGGTGGTGGAGTGGATCATCTTCTTGGTGGTGGTGGTGTTGCTTTTCACTCGATTTTTGGTAGCTGGATTACGATGCCTCGGCCCTCTTTGTACTCGGAACGAAAGCGACCTTGTCAGCACTTGTTCCAGTGGGTCCTGCCTCATCGGTCTCAAAAAGCACCGCAATCCTTTTCAGCCGCTCCGCAGCCTCGCCTGAGATTTCACCGGCGGCGCTCAGCACATTGCGAATGGCGGCCAAGCCCTTCCGGCGTTCGCTAATGTCTGACGGCAGTAATTTCGGAATCGCCGCAAGCGTTGCTTCCGGCTCCAGCTGCAGCAGGAAAAACTGCCTGCGCGCCATCGCCTTGAATTCCGCCAGCGTCAGGCGGGACCCTTCTTCGGTCAGCGGGGTTCGACGCAACGCCGCAATGCCGCGCTCATCAACAAATCCTCGCGCCATGCCGACATAGAACAGGCCCCGAATGGCGCATTCCTGAAGTCCGCCCTTGGCGATGTCTGACTTCAGCTCGGCAATGCGCATCTCCACGAGTTCACGATGCATGAGGGATTTCCCCGGCCTTCGCGGCCGGGCGGCTTCCGGGTTAATTCCGGCGGCGGCCTGAAGCGCCCGAGATCCGTACACTGAGAGGAAGATCTGTTCGGAAAGCTTTTCTTGGGTCGCCCGCCAGTCGTCCAGCGCCTTGATGATCTGCCCAGAAGCTTTTTCCTGCGCAACAATAAACGGATTGTCTGACGCCGCCGGCTTGCGCTGCTCGCGCACCTTATCGGCGACGTTTGCGAGCGCAGGCATGTACGGGTTGGCGTCGGTGAACGCCTCATAGGACATCCGAACCGGATGCCAGAGCTTAAGCCATTCCGCCACCTGCGGAGTGATGACAGCCTTCACCATCGGCTGCATGAAGGCGCGATAGAGCGACAGATTGATTTCCGAAACCCGCGCGGCGGTCGCAAACCGGCGCTCATCCTCCGGCGAATTGCCACCCATGGCGCGGATGTCATCGAGCGTGCGCTGTTCGCAACGCATGATCCAGTCTCCCTGAGCGAGATCGGGATTCGTGGTATCGGCGGTGTTGCGCTCGAACGTTGCCTCGTAGAGGCCGGGCGGCAGTATGTCGATCAGATCGATATTGCTGGAGAACTCGTTGTGCTCTTTCTTGGCCACCCCGCCCGAAACGAAGATACCGAGGTGACCGACCGTCTCATGCACGGTGTAGACGATGGTCTGGCCGTATGACCTGATATCGTCGACGTCGTCATAGAGATCGAGAATCCAGTCGAGCGCCTGCTGCGGCGGCGTGATGTTGTCGCCCTTCGAGCAGAACACCACGATCGGCGTGCGGATGTTGCGAAGGTCGACGGCGGTTCCGTCCGAAGTCTCGATGCGGCCCGCGGCTAGATTATTGCCGACGAACAGCTCGTCGACGATGAACTGGATTTCTTCGGCGTTGAGATTGACGTGGCCGCCCCACCAACGCTCGAACTCGAGGTATCGGGGCGCCTCGGTGTCCACCCTCGAGTAGACATTATACTGCTTGGTCCACAGCGTGTTGGCAGGATTTTGATTTTCGAAATTCTGGACCAGCCAGCCGCCATCGAACTTGCCAGCGCCCAGGTCGCTGGTAAGGGCCGTCAGCCAGCTGCCGCCCAGGAGACCGCCGGAATAACGCATCGGATTTTGTCCGTGAACGCCCGCCCAATAGGACAGTGGCGCTCCCGCCAAAATGATCGGACCAAACAACTCGGGCCTGATTGCAGCAAGGATCATCACGGCCCATCCGGCCTGGCAGTTGCCGATGACGCATGGCTCTCCGTCCGCCTTGGGATGAAGCGATATAACCGTTTCGAGGAATATGGCTTCGGCGCGGGCGATATCCTCGATGGTTTGGCCCGGCATCGGCTCAGGCAGGAAGCCAATAAAGTAACAGGGATGTCCTGCCTTCATGGCAACGCCAATTTCGCTGTCGGCCTTGAAGCCACCGATGCCAGGCCCATGGCCCGCGCGGGGATCCACAACCACGAATGGCCGCCGCGTAGGATCGATCTTGACTCCGGCAGGCGGAACAATGCGTACCAACAGGTAGTTCACCGGCCGCTTCAACGTCCGGCCGTCTATTACCAACTCAGCCTGATAGTCGAGCACGTTTGGGACTTTCTCGACCAGATGCTCGCGATACTGGCTGCTGCGCTGGCGCATCACGTCACAGAACAGAATGCTGCGCTGGGCCGCATCCATCATGTATTCAAAGGCGGGACCGAAAACACCGAACGGCAAGCCGCCCGATACCTGCTGATTGGCCGTCGGCATTTCTCAGCTCCTTCTTTTCAAGATTTTTAAGCTGATTAGTCGATGCCCGGTGACGGCAGCTTGATCTAGCTCAATTGTCTCGCCCGGCCAGTGGGTTATTTTTTATGGTTCCCATACGACAGCAGCCAGTACACATTGAGGAGGCTCCAGTGTGATGAAGTTCGTGTCTGAGCCGTATCAGGGCGCGGATTCCAGTGCGCTACCAACAGAGGAGTTAACGATGGCCGAAATCAACAAGCTCGGGATGGCGGGCCAGGTACCGAGGCTATCGCCGACTTGGCCTAACCCAAGATCAGCGCGGCAAAATCGTCGCGGCCCTGGATTGCCATTCTGGGATTCGTCCTGGCAGGCATTCTATTGATTGGCAGCTTCTACCTGAGCTGGAGTATCGCGGTTTTGCCGATTTGGATCTTCCTGCTCGGCATTCACATACTGATCCACAATCTTCGCGGACAGCAGGGAGATGATCATGCCTGAGGCCTATCGCGCCATCGAATATCTCCGCGATGGACGCCCGATTGAAATCCGGGCGCTTCGGCCGGATGACGAGGACGAAATACTCGCGGCAATCGGGCGCACGGGCACGGAGTCGCTACGGCGGCGTTTCTTCGCAGTGAAGCGCGGCTTTTCGCAGTGGGAAATCGATTTCTTTATGAGGATCGACTTTCGCAATCACGTCGCCCTGATTGCGCTGGCTGACGAGGATGGCCGTCCCACCATCGTCGGCGGCGGGCGCTACATCGTTGTTAAACCTGGCAGTGCCGAGGTGGCGTTCATGGTCATGGACGGCTATCAGGGGCAAGGCATCGGGTCGCATCTGATGCGGCATCTGGCGGGCATTGCGCGCGACGCCGGGTTGACGGAATTGATCGCGGAAGTGCTGCCGGAGAACACCGCCATGCGGAAGGTGTTCAGCAAGTTCGGGTTCAAACCTGCGCCCAGGCTGGAGCCGCAGGTCATTCACCTCGTGATGCAGCTGGCCTAGCCTGCAATGTCGCCTATTGTGAAGGTTTTCGGATGCCGGCCCATGATGACGGCACCGCGCACTCGGGGGCCGGCGTCCGCAAACCTCCAAGGGAGGAAACCGCGGGACGTCGGGCAATACGGAGCGTCAGACGCTATGGGGATTTCGGCGCGCGGTGCGTTGCCCGCATGCGTTGACCGGCGGTTTGGGAAGCGGTCGATGGGGTGGCGAAACAGGTCGACCGATCGCGACAGGCATAACCGGCGTTGTGCGGCGCAGATTGATCGACAAGGCGGCTGTCCAGGGCGACGCGCGGGCGAGCATGGTCATGGCCGGTCGAGAGGCGGCGAAGCAGAAGTGCAGTACTGGCTGGTCGCTGCGAAGAACCGACTGTGATCATGATGTGTCGATCCTGATCACGGCGGTGGGGTCCGCAGGACGGTAGCGCGGCGAGGAGCCGCGCTTGAATGTCTCGATGATGATCATGCGGCCGCCGCAGCAAGGACACGGATGCGAGAGCGGCTTCGGCTCGCTGGAGGTCGTGGCGTCCGCGGTCCTGGACGATGCCATTGATGCGTCGAGTAAGCGGCGCGCCCGGGCGATGTTGTCGGCGCGCGTGCCGCTGGCGAGCAGGCCGTAGTGACGGATGCGGTGGAAGCCGTGCGGCAGGACATGGATCAGGAAACGACGGATGAACTCGCCGATGGCGAGTGTCATGAGCTTCTGGCGATCACGACCATCGGCACGATAGTCCTTCCATCGGAAGGTGACGCCGGTGCGATCGCAGGCGATCAGCCGGCTGTTGGCAATGGCGACGCGGTGGGTATAGCGCGACAGATAGGTCAGCACGGCCTGTGGCCCGCCGAATGGGCGCTTGGCATAGACGACCCATTCGGTTCGGCGCAGCGCTGCCAGATAGGCCGCGAACGCCTGCGTGTCGGCGAGGGCGGCATGATCGCCGAAGAACTGCAGACGGCCTTCCATCGGCCCCTGACTGGCTCCACGAGGTCAAGTATGACGGGTATCGTTTGCGCGTTGAGCGCAATGGCAAATCGCGTGAGGCTGATTGCCCGTAATGGCTACGACTGGACAGACCGCTATCCATGGATCGTCGAGGCCGCACTCAAGAACTGGCAAAAGCAATTTATCATTGATGGCGAGGCGGTCATTCTCGGCGTCGACGGCATTCCTGATTTCAATGCGCTCCATTCGCGCAGGCTGGATGACGAGGTGCAGCTCTACGCCTTCGACATCCTGGCGCTCGATGGCGAGGATTTGCGCCCCCTCCCCTTGGGCCTGCGCAAGACCAATCTGGCGCGGCTACTCGCGCGACGGCCCGACGGCATTTTCGTCGCACCCATGAGCAGGGCGAGATCGGCCCCGACCTGTTCCGGGCTGCCTGCAACATGGGGCTTGAGGGTCTGGTCTCCAAGCGCGTCGATCGCCCCTATCGCGGCGGGCGAAGCCCCGATTGGGTCAAGGTGAAAAACCGCAAGCACCCGGCGATGGAGAGAGTAAAGGACGCGTTCGCATGACCACGGTCGATGATCGCATGCCCACGAAAGACCTTGAAGTTGACGTGCGTGAACCGGCTTGGTCCACCAAGGTTCGCTTGGGTCCGTAAGAGCCACAGGTGCTCTGGTGCGCGATGTCCGTGACCGCTGTTCGGCGCATCGGTGCACTTGGGGCTCACAGGCGGTCTCACGAGCAGCCGGAGCGCACTTTATACGACGTGTCGGCACGTCTGCGATTTGGTCGCTATCAGATGAAAAGCGGACGTAGCGCGGACATCTCGAAACCGTAGCGATTGACCCGGAGCGGACTTCGAAGCTCGGGATTTGATTGATTTATGTCAAGGTCGCAGCGGCCTCGTCAGTTAGGGCTCAAAACCCAACAGGGGGCCGTGACGACTGAAAAGGTCAAGGAATGTTAGTTGGCGCACCAAAAGAAACCAAAGACAACGAATTTCGTGTCGGCTTGACGCCCGCCACAGTTGCCGAGCTCACGCATCGCGGCCACACGGTCATTATTGAGAAATCCGCCGGCGTCGGGTCGGGTCTGACGGACGATGAATATTCCAATGCCGGGGCCAAAATTGTCGACACACCGCAGGAATTATTTGCTCGCGCTGAAATGGTCGTCAAGGTGAAGGAACCGCAGGCTGCCGAGCGCAAGATGTTGCGACGCGGCCAAATTCTGTTCACCTATCTGCATCTCGCGCCCGATTTGGTCCAGACACAGGACTTGATCTCCAGCGGCTCCGTATGCATCGCGTATGAGACCGTCACCGCGCCCTCAGGAGGACTGCCGCTCCTCACACCGATGTCCGAAGTCGCGGGGCGCCTCGCGCCGCAAGTCGGCGCCCATGCGCTTGAAAAGGAGTCGGGCGGGCGTGGTATTCTTCTGGGCGGCGTCCCCGGCGCTCAGGCGGCAGATGTGCTTATCATAGGCGGCGGCATCGCCGGCACCAACGCCGCAATGATCGCACTCGGCATGGGAGCTCAGGTTACCCTAGTCGACCGATCGCTCGATGTTCTGCGGCGACTGGCGACGCAGTTCGATGGACGCGTGCGCACGATCTTTTCGACACGCGCTGCGATCGCTGACCTCGTCACTAGAGCTGATCTCGTAATCGGCGCGGTGCTCGTGCCGGGGGCTTCCGCGCCAAAACTCATTACTCGAACAATGCTAAAGACGATGAAGCAGGGCTCCGTGTTCGTCGACATAGCCGTCGACCAGGGCGGCTGTGCCGAAACGTCGAGGCCGACGACACATTCTAATCCGACCTTTGTGGTCGATGGTGTGGTGCACTATTGCGTTGCCAATATGCCGGGAGCGGTGGCGCGCACGTCGACCTTTGCGCTAAACAACGCTACCCTGCCCTTCACGTTGCATATTGCCGACAAGGGTTGGCGCCAAGCTTTGAAGGACGACATCCATTTACGTAACGGCCTCAATGTCTGCGACGGCAAGATCACCTGCAAGCCGGTGGCGGAGGCGCACGGACTTGGCTTTACGCCGGCGGAGGCGTTCATCGACTGACGGACTGCCGTCGGAGTTCGTTCCGACATGGAGCCATCCGCACCAGCGCTTTTCGGACGTAACTAAGCTAACAAAACATCAAGCTATAAAATCATAACACCATCAAATGGGTTACCTCTGGGGTAACTCACGGTCTGAAGGGTTGCGTCTGCGGGGCCTTGCCCTTAACGTTATTGGCACTTTTCGGAAGTGCCGCGATGTCCGCAGTTCGGTGCTAACGGGCGGAAAGCGGACGTGGCGCGGGCAGCCCATTTCGGTAGCGAATGACCCATAACGGAAGTCGGCCCTGGGAATGGTGTGCTTGCGAAGGCCAAGATCGGTAAGCTCGAGATAGACAAGCCCCCTTGGTCAGAGCATGAGCTGTCGTCGGCTTGATTTGTATCAAGCTCCCGACCCGCCTGATCTCTTACTAGTTGTGCGGCACTGCAATATAGCGGCTGTCGCAATGCGTATAGCTCGGCATATCTGCGGTGAGGGAATGTCGTCCGACGTGGTGGCGTGACGTCTTCCTGCGGGGCTATCGATGAACGCCGTCCTATCGTCACTTGCCGCTTTCCTCGCTGCGGGCGCGCGACCGCCAACTCCGCTCGCGAAGGCAATCGTGCTGGTGCTGGTCGTCAAGCTGATGGCAATCGCAGCTATCGGCGTTTTTCTGTTTTCGAGCAGCGGGCGGATGATCAACTCGACCACGGTCTCACGCCTGATCGGTCCCTCCGTGCCGTTGCCAAATGAAGGGGGACATTGACGTGTTCGATTTTGATCCCATCAGCCTTTCGCGACTGCAATTCGCAGTAACGGCACTCTATCATTTTCTGTTCGTGCCGCTGACGCTGGGGTTGTCGTTCCTGCTTGCCATCATGGAAAGCGTGTACGTCATGACCGGACGGGAAATTTGGCGTGACGCGACGAAGTTCTGGGGGAAATTGTTCGGTATCAATTTCGCCATGGGAGTTGCTACCGGCATAACGATGGAATTTCAGTTCGGAACCAATTGGGCCTACTACTCGCACTACGTCGGCGACATATTCGGCGCTCCACTGGCGATCGAGGGCCTGATGGCGTTCTTTCTTGAGTCTACTTTCGTCGGTCTGTTCTTCTTCGGCTGGGACCGGCTTTCGAAGCTGGGCCACCTGGCCGTGACGTGGTTGGTTGCGATCGGATCCAACTTGTCCGCCTTATGGATCCTGATTGCGAACGGATGGATGCAGCATCCAACGGGGGCCGTCTTCAATCCAGACACCATGCGGATGGAGCTGACGTCGTTCTGGGACCTGATCTTCAACTCGGTCGGTCAGGCGAAATTCGTGCATACGGTCGGCGCAGGCTACGTCACCGGCTCGATGTTCGTCGTTGCCATTTCGTCCTATTATCTGCTTTCCGGACGCTTCCAGGCGTTCTCCAAACGGTCGCTCATCGTCGGATCGGCGTTCGGCCTTACCGCAGCGCTATGTGTGGTCGTTCTCGGCGACGAAAGCGGATACACCGTATCCGAGAACCAGAAGATGAAGCTCGCCGTCATTGAGGGCATGTGGGAAACCGAGCCGGCGCCTGCCGGATTCAACCTGTTCGGCATTCCCGATACGCAGAGCCGCGAGGTCAAATACGCCGTCAAGATACCTTGGATGCTCGGCGTGATCGCGACGCGCTCGTTCAACCAGCCGATACCGGGAATCAACGACTTGGTCACGCACGCCGAAGAGAGAGTCCGGAACGGCCTGATCGCCTATGCGGCGCTTGAGAAAATCAGGCAGAACCGTGGCGACAGCCAAGCGGCGACGCAGCTCCGCGAGCACGCGGCCGACCTTGGTTACGCGCTCCTCCTGAAGCGCTATGTCGACGACCCGCGCACCGCCGACGCTGCGACTATTGTGCGGGCCGCCGGCGACACCGTTCCAAAGGTCGCGCCGTTGTTCTGGAGTTTCCGCATCATGGTGGCGCTCGGCTTCTATTTCATTGCATTGTTTGCGATTGCATTCTGGAACGCGTCGCATCGTAACTTTTCGCGTAAGTGGCTGTTGCGCATCATGCTCTGGTCGCTGCCGCTCCCCTGGATCGCGGCGGAGCTCGGCTGGATCGTCGCCGAATATGGCCGCCAGCCTTGGGCAATCGACGGCGTGCTACCGACGTTTCTTGCTGTGTCATCGGTGTCCGCCGCGCAGGTACTGTTCACCCTGACGGGCTTCGTTTTGTTTTATTCGTCCCTTCTCGTTGTCGATGTCATGCTGGTGCTCAGATACATCCGCATGGGACCGGTTGGCGCGCTGGGATTGCCAGAACCAGCGCTGCGGCCTGTAGCGCTGCCCGCGGAATGAGGTAGCGCAATGACGACGATCCCGGTCGACTACGAAATCCTTCGGCTCTTGTGGTGGCTGTTCCTGGGCGTGCTGCTTATCGGCTTCGCCATCATGGACGGTTTCGATCTCGGCGTGGCGATGCTGCTGCCCTACGTCGCGCGTACAGACATTGAGCGGCGCGTCACGATCAATGCCATCGGACCGGTCTGGGAGGGCAATCAGGTTTGGCTAATCCTCGGTGGCGGCGCCGTGTTCGCGGCATGGCCGCCGGTTTACGCCACGTCGTTCTCGGGCTTCTACGTCGCCATGTTTCTGGTCCTCGCCGCGCTCATCCTGCGCCCGGTCGGGTTCGAATTTCGCAACAAGGTTGCCGATACGCGCTGGCGGACGTTCTGGGACTATGCCCTATTCGCCGGCGGGTTGGTGCCGACTGTGGTGTTCGGTGTGGCGTTCGGCAACTTGTTGCAGGGCGTTCCGTTCCACATCGATTCCGACCTGCGCGTCTTCTACGAGGGAAGCGGACTGTTCGAACTGCTCAATCCGTTCGGCCTGCTGTGCGGCCTTGTCTCCGCCGCGATGCTTGCCACTCACGGCGCGATCTATCTAACGCTGAAGACTAACGGATCGATCCGGCAGCGCGCGCAAGGGTTCATCAAGATTGGCGCCGTGCTCACGGTGGTTCTATTCGGCCTAGCTGGCTTATGGGTGTGGGTCCGAATCGACGGTTATGCCATCACCAGCACGGTGACAGGCGACGGGCCGTCGAATCCTCTCATGAAGACGGTCGTTCGCCAGCCGGGCCAGTGGCTCGCCAATTACGCAACGCACCCCTGGATGATCGTAGCGCCTTGCCTCGGCATAATTGGTCCGCTGCTTGCGCTGCTCCTGACCAACGCCCAGAGGCGCGGACTGGCGTTCATGGCCAGTGCGCTCGGCATTTTTGGCATCGTCGCGACCGCCGGCGTGAGCATGTTCCCCTTCTTGCTGCCGTCGAACGTTGCACCGGCCGCGAGCTTGACCGTATGGGATGCCTCATCGAGTTCAACTCACCCTGTTCGTGATGCTGCTGGCGACGCTGATCTTTCTGCCTGTCGTCATCGGATACACCGCGATTGTTTTCACGGTGCTGCGCGGGCGGGTGACTGCGAAGGGTATTGAGCACAATTCATCCGGTTTCTATTGAGGAGGCAGAATGTGGTACTTTGCCTGGATACTCGGAGTCGCTTTCGCCTGCACTTTCGGTATTCTCAATGCCGTTTGGCATGAGTACCATCTGCCGAACGAGACGATCGACACTTAGGCTCCCGCGGCCAGATGTGGAAAATGGCGGCGCGGCGAAATCGAAAGCGAAAATCGGCAAATTCGAAATAAACCAGGCCGCTTGATCAGGTCAGGAGCTGTCGTCGGCTTGATTTGAATCAAGCTCCCGACCCGCCTGACCTCGTTTACTGGTTGTGCGGCACTGCAATATAGCGGCTGTCGCACCGCGTATAGCTCGGCATATCTGCGGTAAGGGAAATGTCGTCCGACGTGGTGGCGAGACGTTTTCTTGCGAGGCTATCGATGAACGCCGTCCTATCGTCACTTGCCGCTTTCCTCGCTGCGGGCGCGCGACCGCCAACTCCGCTCGCGAAGGCAATCGTGCTGGTGGTGGTCGTCAAGCTGATGGCAATCGCAGCTATCGGCGTTTTTCTATTTTCGAGCAGCGGGCGGATGGTCGTCGACTCGACCACGGTCTCGCGCCTGATCGGTCCCTCCGTGCCGTTGCCAAATGAAGGGGGACATTGACGTGTTCGATTTTGATCCCATCAGCCTTTCGCGACTGCAATTCGCAGTAACGGCACTCTATCATTTTCTGTTCGTGCCGCTGACGCTGGGGTTGTCGTTCCTGCTTGCCATCATGGAAAGCGTGTACGTCATGACCGGACGGGAAATTTGGCGTGACGCGACGAAGTTCTGGGGGAAATTGTTCGGCATCAATTTCGCCATGGGAGTTGCCACCGGCATAACCATGGAATTTCAGTTCGGAACCAATTGGGCCTACTACTCGCACTACGTCGGCGACATTTTCGGCGCTCCACTGGCGATCGAGGGCCTGATGGCCTTCTTTCTCGAGTTGACTTTCGTCGGTCTGTTCTTCTTCGGCTGGGACCGGCTGTCGAAGCTCGGCCACCTGGCCGTGACGTGGTTGGTTGCGATCGGATCCAACTTGTCCGCCTTATGGATCCTGATTGCGAACGGATGGATGCAGCATCCAACGGGGGCCGTCTTCAATCCAGACACCATGCGGATGGAGCTGACGTCGTTCTGGGACCTGATCTTCAACTCGGTCGGTCAGGCCAAATTCGTGCATACGGTCGGCGCAGGCTACGTCACCGGCTCGATGTTCGTCGTTGCCATTTCGTCCTATTATCTGCTTTCCGGACGCTTCCAGGCGTTCTCCAAACGGTCGATCATCGTCGGATCGGCGTTCGGCCTTACCGCAGCGCTATGTGTGGTCGTTCTCGGCGACGAAAGCGGATACACCGTATCCGAGAACCAGAAGATGAAGCTCGCCGTCATCGAGGGCATGTGGGAAACCGAGCCGGCGCCCGCCGGATTCAACGTGTTCGGCATTCCCGATACGCAGAGCCACGAGGTCAAATACGCCGTCAAGATACCTTGGATGCTCGGCGTGATCGCGACGCGCTCGTTCAACCAGCCGATACCGGGAATCAACGACTTGGTCGCGCACGCCGAAGAGAGAATCCGGAACGGCCTGATCGCCTATGGGGCGCTTGAGAAAATCAGGCAGAACCGCGGCGACAGCCAAGCGAGCGAGCAGCTTCGCGAGCACGCCGCAGACCTTGGATACGCCCTCCTGCTGAAGCGCTATGTCGTCGACCCGCGTACTGCCGATGCTGCAACCATTGCGCGCGCCGCCGGCGACACTGTTCCCAACGTCGGGCCGCTGTTCTGGAGCTTCCGCATCATGGTGGCGCTTGGCTTCTATTTCATTGCATTGTTTGCGATTGCATTCTGGAACGCGTCGCATCGTAACTTTTCGCGGAAGTGGCTGTTGCGCCTCATGCTCTGGTCGCTGCCGCTTCCCTGGATCGCGGCGGAGCTCGGCTGGATCGTCGCCGAATATGGCCGCCAGCCGTGGGCAATCGACGGCGTGCTGCCGACATTTCTTGCTGTGTCATCGGTGTCCGCCGCGCAGGTACTATTCACCCTGACGGGCTTCGTTTTGTTTTATTCGTCCCTTCTCGTTGTCGATGTCATCCTGATGCTCAGATACATCCGCATGGGACCGGTTGGCGCGCTGGGATTGCCAGAACCAGCGCTGCGGCCTGCAGCGCTGCCCGCGGAATGAGGTAGGCGCAATGACGACGATCCCGGTCGACTACGAAATCCTTCGGCTCGTGTGGTGGCTGTTCCTGGGCGTGCTGCTTATCGGCTTCGCCATCATGGACGGTTTCGATCTCGGAGTGGCGATGCTGCTGCCCTACGTCGCGCGTACAGACATTGAGCGGCGCGTCACGATCAATGCCATCGGACCGGTCTGGGACGGCAATCAGGTTTGGCTAATCCTCGGTGGCGGCGCCGTGTTCGCGGCATGGCCGCCGGTTTACGCCACGTCGTTCTCGGGCTTCTACATCGCCATGTTTCTGGTCCTCGCCACGCTCATCCTGCGCCCGGTCGGGTTCGAATTTCGCAACAAGGTTGCCGATACGCGCTGGCGGACGTTCTGGGACTATGCCCTATTCGCCGGCGGGCTGGTGCCGAGCGTGGTGTTCGGCGTGGCGTTCGGCAACTTGTTGCAGGGCGTTCCGTTCCACATCGATTCCGACCTGCGCGTCCTCTACGAGGGAAGCGGACTGTTCGAACTGCTCAATCCATTCGGCCTGCTGTGCGGCCTTGTCTCCGCCGCAATGCTTGCCACTCACGGCGCGATCTATCTAACGCTGAAGACGAACGGACCGATTCGGCAGCGCGCGCAAGAGTTCATCAAGATTGGCGCTGTGCTCACGGTGCTTCTATTCGGCCTAGCTGGCTTATGGCTGTGGGTCCGAATCGACGGTTATGCCATCACCAGCACGGTGACAGGCGACGGGCCGTCGAATCCTCTCATGAAGACGGTCGTTCGCCAGCCGGGCCAGTGGCTCGCCAATTACGCAACGCACCCTTGGATGATCGTAGCGCCTTGCCTCGGCATCATTGGTCCGCTGCTTGCGCTGCTCCTGACCAACGTCCAGAGGCGCGGACTGGCCTTCATGGCCAGTGCGCTCGGCATTTTTGGCATCATCGCGACCGCCGGCGTGAGCATGTTCCCCTTCTTGATGCCGTCGAACGTTGCACCGGCCGCGAGCTTGACCGTATGGGATGCCTCATCGAGTTCAACTCACCCTGTTCGTGATGCTGCTGGCGACGCTGATCTTTCTGCCTGTCGTCCTCGTCTACACCGCGATTGTTTTCGCTGTGCTGCGCGGACGGGTGACCGCGAAGCGTATTGAGCACAATTCATCCGGTTTCTATTGAGGAGGCAGAATGTGGTACTTTGCCTGGATTCTCGGAGTCGCTTTCGCCTGCACTTTCGGCATTCTCAATGCCGTTTGGCATGAGCACCATCTGCCGAACGAGACGATCGACACTTAGGCTCCCGCGGCCAGATGTGGAAAATGGCGGCGGCGAAA
>CAWGJM010000034.1:0-121398 GCA_963822795.1 uncultured Alphaproteobacteria bacterium | reverse complement strand
GCCTGGATTTCCGAAGGCGCCAACAAAAGCTGGTGCAGTCCAGCCGGTGAGAGACCGGCCCGGGTAAGGCGTAGCGGGCCGCCCGGTAGCAAGTGTTGCGTGAGCCGACGGTAACGCCGGCCACGAAGCGTACACAGCAATTGCGTGGGGTTTGTGATGGAGCCACGAAATAGGCATGTCGCAGGAGCGGAGACCGTGGAAATAGTCGAACGCAACATGAGCAAGGCCGATATGCGAGGCACTGCCATCCTGCCGGGGTCTAAGAGCACGTCACGCGCAAAAGGAATGCATCGGAAGTTGGGAGGTCCCACGTTTGACCAGCGGCAATGTTACGCCCTGGCCCGCATCGGGAAGGCGAGGAGCCGAAGCCGATGATGCACGAACGTGGGAAGTCGGACTCTGCCGTAGGAGCTACGAAGCCGGCGAACAAGGCGGAGCGATCCGCTGCGGAGTTGGTGGAGCAAAGGGCAGGGACCAAGGGGAATGCGGATCAGCAAAGCACGTGCCGGGCTCAGGACCGGGAAAGTGTGTCACAGGCGCTGGGACGCATACGGCAAGCTGCGAAGCAAAGGAAGAAGGAAAAGTTCACCACGCTCTTCCACCACATCAGCGTCGAACTGCTCAGGCTGTCGTTCTTCGAAATTAAGAAGGACGCCGCGCCCGGGGTGGACGGCCTGACGTGGCAGGACTACGAGGCAGGCCTCGATCGCAATATCGAAGACCTGCACGACCGGGTCCAAAGAGGAGCGTATCGGGCACTGCCGAGCCGTCGACAGTACATACCAAAACCAGATGGCCGACAGCGACCAATCGCGATTGCCGCCCTCGAAGACAAAATCGTCCAGAGAGCGACCGCCGCGGTGCTGAATACGATATATGAGGAAGAGTTCCTCGGCTTTTCGTACGGGTTCCGCCCCAAACGCAACCAGCACGATGCGCTGGACGCTCTGGTGGTCGGGATCACTAGCACAAAGGTGAACTGGATACTTGAGGTCGACGTTCGAAGCTTCTTCGACGAAGTCAGCCAGCCCTGGTTGATGAAGTTCCTGGAGCATCGGATCGCCGACCCGCGCATCCTCCACTTGATCCAGAAATGGCTCAAGGCGGGCATACTGGAAGACGGAGTCGTGACGGTCAGTGAAAAGGGCACCGGACAGGGGTCGGTGATATCACCGCTCCTGGCTAACGCGTACCTGCACTACAGTTTCGACCTCTGGGCCGAACGCTGGCGACGGCGGGAAGCCACGGGCGACATGATCATCGTGCGCTATGCGGACGATATCGTGGTCGGTTTTGAACACGAAACCGATGCCCGACGCTTCTGGGATGCGATGCGCGTCCGGCTGCAAGAGTTTTCACTGTCGCTACATCCGGAAAAGACCCGCCTGATTGAGTTCGGTCGCCACGCGGCGAACAAACGCAAGCAGCGCGGGCTCGGCAAACCGGAGACCTTCAACTTTCTCGGTATGACTTTCATCTGCGGTAAGTCGCGAGGGGGCAAATTCCTCCTCAAGCGGAGGACCCGTCGCGACCGCATGCAGGCGAAGATCAAGGAGGTTGCGGGGGAACTGCGACGGCGGATGCATCAGTCTATACCCCAACAAGGTAAATGGCTGAAGCAAGTCATCACCGGCTTCTTCAACTACCACGCAGTGCCTACCAATTGGGCGGCGCTGGGAGCCTTTCGTGCCGAGATCACCGAACGCTGGCGCCGGACACTCAGCCGACGCAGCCAAAAGGGAGATCTCAACTGGACTCGAATGGTGAAGATGGCGGACGACTGGCTCCCAAAGCCGCGGATCATTCACCCCTGGCCCAACCAGCGTTTCGCCGTCAGGCACCCGAGGTAAGAGCCGTATGCATAAAGGTGCACGTACGGATCTGAGCAGGGGGCGCGAGGTAACTCGCGTCCCTACTGCGACACGGCGAAGACTCCCACTAACGCTGGGCAAGCTAACTGATTCATACGACTCAGGATTTTGGCCAATTCGGTTATCTAAAAAGGTGCGCTGATAGACAAATTTGCGAACCTCACATGCGAAATCCAGAATCGCGCGTGCTTCAAGGCGAAATCGCTCCGGTACAAAAGAAACCTCTGCGGCACAGTATCTTTCGATATCTCGAGGCAATTCTATGGACATGGGTGACAGACGAGAAAATGGTAAGGTGACTACGCGGGAAAAAGCTATCGGCGCACCATTTTGGCTAACGGACGACACCCAGATCCCAGCTCAAGGTCTGGGCCATAACAGGCGTTAGGGAGATTCCGCGCCGTGGAAATCCAGGCTAGGGCCCCGAACCGGCCTAAATCGGAGCATTCGGAGTGCCGGAATGAGACATCAGCATCAACATGAGAGTGCGAATGCCATCGCACCGAGGCAAGTGTCATGGATCGCAGCATTGATCAGCAATCTCGGTCAACGCGCCCAGCTTCTTGACCATGACATTGCCACGGAGGAGGAGCGGGCTCAGGTGTTTGACCCCTCGCAACATGCGTATCCTATCCTCGCTAGAACGCTGACGGCGCGCCGGGATAATTTGAGGGCCACCATCGCCGCTCTCGAAAAGCGGCTTGCAAGTCTTCAGGCCTCTTATCGAGTTTAGAAAGGCCGCCGGCGGCGTTCCGGCCGTGGGCTCCGGAGTTGCCGGCCGACCGTTGCAAACGAATCCGGGCTTGCCCCCGTACGTCCGCAGAACATTGTGCAAGATCAACATCGCCGAATAGCGGCTTTGTAGTCTTCACTCAGCTTGCCGAGCGGTCCTGGAGAGGAGGGATGGATGCTGTTCCGGCTGGTTAGGGACCCGGGCAAACCCTCGCCGGGTCCTGTCTGAACTATGGTGTCTGGGCGGCCGCCCCGCAGAAGCGAGGCGGGGACGTTCGATCGGACTTCAGCGCACGATAAGAAAAAAGGGACCAAGGCTTATGGCCGCAATTCCTTTTCACGATCCGCCGAAAACCTACCTCCTTGAGCCACGCGCTCGGTAGCACCGCGTTTCAAAACCTCATCAGTATTTTCTCTAACAGCTACCCGGAAGAGAATTTGTGGAGGGCTCGGAGAGCGATCCAGGGCCGATCCCGATTCCCGCGCGGCGATTCGTCAGATGAGCGGAAAATCAGCTTGATACTCCGTCCCTTTCAGAGGCCATCCGCCGCCTGGTCGAGCTAGGGCTGACGGCGAAGCGCCGATAAAAATCCATCCCCTTTCGGAGCGCCTCGGCGTATTTCCGGTTGCTCTCGACGTCAGGTTGCGGAACACTTCAGGCGCAACGGCGAGATTTTCCGCGCGAGAAAAATGATGCCTTACTCGATCAGAGAATTTAAGCATCGGGACACGGGCCGAAGATATCGGGTTGCCAGCGATGCCAAGGACATTCCGACTATTCGAAGGCTGATTGCCGAGCAGCGAAAAGATCCTGAATGGCTCGATGACATGATCTATCGGTATTACCCGAGCTTGGACCTTGAGCTGCCGGGAGAGTGTTCGCTATCGGTCCAGCTTGTTAGGTGAGAAAGACTCTTGATGACCGTGCCGCGTGTCCAAGATCTGGTGGGGCATTCTAGCGAGTGCTTCAGCCTCATCAAAGACTGAGTGAAGAAGGAGGTAAGGCGCCATCTGGCGCATGCTCAAAAACGAAAGGGCTTCGACTGGGAACGATGGAATAGGCGGTGGCTGTACGACACTCTAGGGCTGTTCAACGCCTATCGACTGCGACGCGACGGGCCGCACGACCTAAGACGCGCATCGCAGAGTTCCGCCAAGGCGACGCTATGGCGCTTCCCTTTCCGGACTACAGTTTTGATTTAGCCTCTGCCTCCTGCTCACCGTGAACGAGTTCGGCATCGTTCTCTTTATCGGGGCAAAAGGCGTCATCACGCTGCCGTTGCTCGTCTACGGCAAGGCCATTCAGAAAGGCGACTACAGTGCCGCATGCGCGATCGCGGTCATCAACATCGGCCGTTCGCTGTTGCTTTACTCGATCTATCGCCTTGTTCTCGGTCGGATAGGAGGGGAGCGTGCTCATCTGGTCTAGGCGGGGGCGGTCCTCAATCTGGCTCGGCGCCGGATTGCTGATCGGCATCGTTTATCTCCTGCCCCTCGCCGTCATCGTACTGTCGAGCTTTGCCGGTGAATGGAACGGCGTTATGCCGACCAAGCTGACGCTTGCCCACTATCAGAACGCCGTCACCGGTGACTCTGGCCGGCAAATTTGGTCGAGCCTTGTGACCGGCGGCATCGCGAGTGCAACCTGGGCCGCGGTGTCATTGGGCCCAACACGAGGCCTCCGGCGGCGGGTACTGGAGCCAACACTTTTTACTCCGAGCGCAGTGCCCTCAGTATCCGTCGGGCTGGGGGCTGTTGGTCGCATTCAGCCGGCCGCCACTTCTGCTCAACGGTACGACGGCAATTGTTATCATTGCGCACTTCGTGCTGGTGTTTGCCTTTACGCTGGGCAACGTTTCAGCAGGGCTAGCCCGGCTGTCTCCTGACTACGTTCGGGTCGCGCAGAGCCTTGGAGCACGCCCAGGGTATTGCCTCCGCCACGTCACGCTGCCGTTGGTGATGCCACAACTGGCCGCCGCCCTTCGGTCTGAGTTTTGCAATGTCGATGGGGGAGTTGGGCGCGACCGTCATGATTTACCCGCCGGGTTGGGTCACGCTGCCAGTCGGCATTTTTGCCCTCACTGACCGCGGTGAGATCTTTGATGGTGCCGCGCTGACGATCCTGCTCGTCGTGGCGACCGTCGTCACCCTGCTGCTCATTTCCGCGAGATCCGACGGCCGGTCAAAAGCATGAGGCCGAGGTGAGGCGCTTGTTCCCATACGTGCGCTGTGAACGACGCTAACCTTTTGAAAGGTGGCCGCCGTGCCCGCGATCGAGCGTTGCTTATTGGCGTCGACCTGGATCAGGCTCGCATCGATGGCAAAACCTTCGCCCCCAACCAGGCCAGCTGCGAGGCATGCTTCTACGACACTCTCGAACACGCGGCGAAAAACATCTCCCTTCGCGGAAACGCTCGTTGCGGGCGCGCGAGAACGCCGAATGGTCCGGGATGGCATCTTCGATACCGAGCTTGCAGAACCAGCGATAGGCGAGGTTCACCTTCACCTCTCTGCAAATCAGCCGCTCCGACCGGATCGCAAAGACATACCCCACGAACAGCATCCGGATCATCAGTTCCGGATCGATCGACGGGCGATCCATCGATGAATAATGAGGTGCAAGTTCGCTGCGAAGACAGGACAGATCGAGTGTCGGCCAAGACGAAACTCGTAGAAAAGTTGACCTTGGTCACTCTTCGGACGGCCCATCATCGACCTCGCCGAGATTCGCATCAACACAACGGAATCATGCTTCGAGGCCTGTCCCAACCGATTTTTGCAACAAAAGCGGCCCCTTCGAGACATGCCAGCGGATGCTAAGAGTGTCTGCTCATCCGGGTAGGCCGGAAGTGACTGACCTACGGTCAGAACGACGAGATTGACCATCTCACATAGTCAGTCGGTCCTTACCAGGGGGCGGTTCTTCCGTTCAACATAACTCATCGTTGAGCGATGGCCTCACGCTGCTATAAAAGATCCCGCCTCACGGATATGGAGCCGGGTTATGTGGGAAGCCAAGACGACTGTCCTAATTAGGACAGTGCGCGGAATGCGCCATAAGCACGAAAAGACCGGGAACGACCAGCGGCAGGCCCCTGCACTGCCGCTGGTGCGTTTTTGGCTTATTCGCCGCACTTCACACCGGCGCGAAGTGAAAATAACGAGTCCGTCGACTCGCTCACTGCTTTGGAGTCGGGTTTAATTGAAGGTGCGTCCCGCGATTGCTGATTCAATTCCCCACCTTGGGGAAGCGCAGTTCGGTCGATTTGACCAGCCTCTCCCTGCCAAGCGGGGCCGCGGAACAGGTGGAAAAGCCAGAGCTCACACGATTCCGAATCCCTGCATGGTGTTAGCAGCCGGAACGGCAGGCGTATCCTAGGGATTCGTTTGGGACGCCGCAAGGAGCGATTCGATGTTGATGATGAGGGTACGCCGGCTCCCCATTCGGACAATGGAAGGATGGGCCCAGGTCAGGGCCAGGTCGGTTCTGCTCGAGGCCGGCGCCATCCACCAATGCGAGGAGCACGGCTGGATGAGGGACCGCGCCGATCCGCATGCCCGCGAGCGAGCCTTCGCCGTCGCCCGCCAGGATCCGCCATCCGGCGTCTCGCCACAGGCGGCAGCCGTCGCAATCGCTGAAGTGCTCGAACTCGATCGGCGACGCCCCCGGAATGCCCACCCGGTGCCGAGTAGATCGCCTAAACCTCGCTATGCTTTGCCGACACGCTATGGCGTCGCGTCAGCGGCCAGAATAGTCCGCGCCGTCTCCAGACCGCCGGCCAGCGCGGCCTCGACCGTGCCCACGTCGCGGCCACGGTTGCGGCGATCCGCGTGTAACCGCGGTGATCCCGGGGGACCGGCGATCCCGGCCACATGGAGGACAATACCGGCGCGATGCGCGGCCCGTTGCCCGATCCCGATCAACGACGAATGGTCGAGTTCGTCGAAGCGCTTTGATCGATGGCCGATTTTGCCGACATACGTATAATTGACTAACATCTGCCTCGCATCAAAACGCGATCTGAATTGGGGAAGCCGAATTCCATCAGCTCTCCGTCAGGATAGTTTCCTGCGCGAACTACGGCGCGAGAGCGGGAGCGACAAATTGCAAACATGCAATGACGGCCGCCGGCCGGGTCGCTGTTCGACCAAGCAACAGCCCGACGTTGACCACACAATCTCTTCCGTCGCGCGAAACAGGCGATCGAAGAGCGACCATCCGCTACGCAGCCGCACTGGGCGACAACCATAGCCGCAACGGCCGGGCAGATTCCGATTTCATCGGGTCGTCGCTCCGCTCGAGCCAACCGCGTGTGAGCACGAAAATCGCTTCAGCTATGGGTCCACCAACGGTCTCGGGGAAAATCCGGAAAACCTGTCCAGCCGGAAGGCGCGCGGCGCGACTGCTTGCGGGTTGAGCGCAAGGTCCGCGAGCATGCTGCCGATGGCGCTTGCGAACTTCGCGCCGTGTCCGGAGCATGGCGAGGCAACGATAATCCGGGGATCGGTGGGCAGTCGATCGATGATGAACTCGTCGCCTCCGTCATCGATCACGTCGGCTCTCAGCGTGTTGGTGTAGAGGCAGATATCGCGATCGGCGATCGTTCCTGCCGCCCCGGGCACGAGTTCGGCGAGCGTGACTCGTACGGCCTCCAGTTCCTCATTCATCGCCGGAGGATGCCAGTCGTCGGCGCCTACCACCGGACCGTGGTCGTGCCGCGCAGCCTTGACGCCGCGTCCCTCAAAATCGGGAAAGCCGTAGATCATTCCGAGCTTCCCCTCGACTATGAAGATGGGAAACTCGCCGTACGCTACGGTTTCGGGTTTGGACGGTATGAACCAGCCGACAGCCTGGCGGGTTACCTTGAGATGCGGCCCGAGGCCCGGGACGAGATCGGAGATCCATGGGCCAGCCGCCAAGATAACCTGTTTGGCCGTCACTTCGTCGGTTGAGGTCGAAACTCGGATTCCGGTCGGCGTCGGCCGTATCCGCGCTGCGGCCGCAACGATACGGTCCTCCGCTCCTTCGCGGAAGGCGCGGATCGCCTCCTCGGCCATCAGAATCCCCCCGCTTTCCTGCACCACGACGTCCCAATCGTTCGGGAGCCGAAAGGCGGGATAAGCCGAGTTGACCTCGGCGCCCGTGGTTGGACCGGTGATCGGTCCCTTTTGCACAGCGGCGGCGCGAGATCCTGCGACCAACTTCGATCCGGGCGGGCCCGCCTCGAGCACAGCGCTCGGCTTCAGAATGGTCCGGCCGCTGGTCGATTCCAGCGCGCGCCAGCCCTCGAAGGCACGGTCGCTGAGGTCGGTATACGCTTCGCTTTCGAAGTTGAATCGCCGATAGACCCGGCAGGAGCCGTGCGAGGAGCCGCGAGCTTCGCCCACGATTAGCGGATCGAACCCCAAAACGTCAGCGCCCTTGCTCGACAGCGAATGGAGCGCGGAGCTCCCCATGAAGCCCAAGCCGATGATTGCGACGTCGCAAGTACGCATCAAATATCCTTCCCAAAAGGAGCTTCGACGTTTCGGCGCATGGTGCCGACGAAACATGCGCAAGACGACCAACGCTCCTCAGGTCTGTCCAAGGGCGTACTATGGGCTCTATCCAGCGAACTAATGCGCTCTTAACCCTCCGGCGAAGCGCTTTGATCGTGTGCGTCGGTTGCCCCTTCAGTCGGACTCAAGATCGTCAGAGTCCAGAAACGATCCGAAGATTGAGGCCGTGCCCAGCCGCCCTGGACATTTGTCACCATGGCGGACAGAAGGTTCAAATTAGGCCACGCGAGGTCGAGACAGGCCATACCCCGATCGGCGCGCTTCCCTCGCGACCCGAAACTGTCCGTCGCGTGGTCGAGCTAGGACTTCGAGGTAAAGCCAAATGAATGTTGCCGGTTCTATCGAAGCCACGCGCGAACTGTGCGTTGACTTGGACAACTTGTTCGAACTCGCCAAAGAAAGTCGCGCATCAATTCGTGCCTCTCGGTTATTGAGCGGGCACGCGAAGACTTGCAGACCTATCTCGATGAGATCGAGTGAACATCAAGCGCACCCCGCGCCTGGTCGAGCTCGGGCGGAAGGCGCAGGTAAAATGAGCAACGCTCGCATCGTCAGGCTCGTCGAAATTGGTGCTTATGGCGAGCGATCTGGTTGTCAACTGCTCATCAAAGCAGACACTACGCGACCGGCCGCGGCCGAGGGTGCGGAATGGCATATCGATCCGACCTTCAATGCCGGTGATGAAATTCTCAAATCGTCCGGCTTCAGGGACGTTCTCGCAGCCGTCTGAAGGATGGCTATGCGATCGTCGCCTGACCACTAAAGCTGGGGATCGATGCCAAGCCCTCGCGGGCGGCTTTCGCGCGGCGGGCCGTGCTTATTTTTTGGGGGTTCGAAATAGTCGTCTTCCAACAAGAGCCTTGTTTCGACGTTCCAGTGGTGGAGTGTTCCCTGTCGGCCGCGAAGCTTATCGATATCTATGTGGTGAAACAAAATCCGGAAAGAACAGCGAAGATATCGATCGCGAAGTCATTTTGATTCGAGGGAATTCCTCACGCACTTTCGCTAGGACACGTTCCGATAGGGCAGACTCGTGACGGCGCTTATGCCTCTTGCTCTCGCCGCGCGGTAGCGGCTGGTTCGAGCTGAAGGCGAAGGCTAATGAGCGAACCGAAAAAAGCTTGGCGAGCCTCGGATTGGACAATGCCATCCGCCTGCGCTGGGCGCTGCGCGACATCAAGGGCAAGCGCCTGAAATTAACACCGGTCGCTCCGAATATGCGCACCCTAATCGACATGGGTTATGTCGAGATGATTGACGACGTGCCCGTCGTTACCGCCGCAGGTTTGCAGCAGATAGAGATCTGCGACCGACGGCCACGGAGCGGGCAGATAAACCCATGGAAATCCCGGACCCGCCGTACATGGTGATGCGCCGGGAAGCGTCCGGAAAGCTCGAAAATGAAGTGGGCCCGTGCGAAACTTTTGAGCAAGCATTGGTGCAGGTGCCTGCGCTGTCCGCCGGCTGCGATTACGTGATCACCGAACACGGCAAAATCGTTTAGTCGGAGACCGCTGCCAACTGATATAGTTGAAACTGCTCCGCTAGTCGAGCGCGAGTGCTCACATGCCACTCCCTCCGCCGCCACCCCCTTGTCTCACACTTTCGAGAGAACCACTGCGTTCACCAGGCGCGTAACCGGTAGCTCCCGGATAGCCCGTCTTCGAGCCCTTGGCCTGTATCTCACGCAGCGGGGCACCGCGAGACAGGTTGCCTTCCACTACCAGGCGGCCTTGAATCAAGGCGTCAGGGACGACACCCCCGAAATTAACGAAGCGATTTTGTCCGGATTGAAGCGCCAGCGCGCCATCGATATGGCAAGAGAGATCGTTGAGGCCCCGGTGCCGGCCGCGCCGCGCCGGCCGAGCATTCAGGTCTCGGCGCCAGTATCCCGTGAGGCGCCGGCCGCGAGCGGGAAACCCGAGCCGCCCGGATGGAACACCTTGTCGGCCGAGGAACGAGATATTGCCCGGCGCTCGATCATCGATAGGCCCGACATGCCGCGAATGACAAATGAGCAGAAAGAGTGGACTTATCTTCAGCAGCGTAACAAATATCGGCGCATGTTGGCCGATGGCTCCTATTCGGAGCAAAAAGGATGAAGCGGAGGTCTATGCCGCAATTCCATGCCTCCGATCCCGAAGTTTACCGCTTCGTCTTCGAGGAATATGCGCGGATCACGCCGTACTCTGTTCCCGAGTTCACGATGACCGGCGAGCAATTGTTCAAGGCGGCGCGCGAGAAGTTCGGCAAGCGCGCCGCCGACTTGGAATTTTGGGTTATGTGACCCGTGTCGATTCCGACCGCCGCCGACTACCTGATCGACGAGATCAACACTCTCGCGTCATCGATCCTGAACAAGCTTCGAATCATGCAGCGAAGAGGAACCGGGCCTTCGGCCGCGCGCGATGTGGCCCGCATGAGCTCCGACTTGCGCGAGCCGTTGCAGACCTATGTCAACCTGACGATGGCGGAAGCCGACCGATGTCACCTGATGACCGAGAAAAGCGCATTGCCCCCCGAAACCATACGAACGCCGCGACGTCGAAATACGTCCCGGCTGCCGTCGAAAGAAAGACACGCTCCAAGAGCGGAAGGCTCGCTTTCAAGGCTTGAACGCCTTCGCGCAGAAGCATGGCGGTTGGATAACGTCCATTCCTGGCGACAGGTTTGTCGATTTCCAATGCTTGCCCGGCTCGCAATTGCCGGATCAGTTTCCCGCCCTCGGATACAAGGTCGAGAGCGACGGCACCGGGCAGAGAATCCTTCACTCCGCGATCGTCGAGAGATTCGCCCGGACATCGTCCGGCGCGCTGGAGCCGCTTTCCGAGGGCTCGACCAAGCCGGTTGCCGAGGTCCGGAGGCACGCCGGCATCACGTCCGTCGACAAGTTCTGGTTCGACATGGGATAGGCGACCGCGTCGCGCCGATGGCGAGCTTCCATTAACGCCGGGGTCGACGCAGCCAGTAGCCGAGACGCGGATGCACGCCGGCATCGTCAAGACGCGACGTTTTGGCTTCGCCCTCTGAAATTGAAGCGGTACGCCTTCGAGACACCGTGACGAGTGTCCGCTGCTGGAAAACATCTGCTCCTTGCGAGTATTTCGCTTTTTGACCCACAGCGCGCGCATCCAAACGTCGCGCTCCTCGCCGCTGGTCAAGATCACCGGCATCGCCTTTCGGATGGATCGGCTCGACCACCGCGTTCGGCGTGGTCGTCAGGAAGCCATAGACGTTGTGAGGCCCAGGGATCGGTTTCGATTTGGTGCCGCGATTCACCTTTGAACTCGGTCCAGATACCCGCGAGGGCAAACAGCGGCCGATCATCGTTCAAGGCGAACCAGACGACGTCCTTCTTGGTCTCGGGATTCGGTTCTGGGGGGTATTCCGCAAAACTGTTGGCCGGGACCAGGCATCGGCTTCCTGGCTTCAGCCAGCCGCGCCAATGCGATGACGACGTGTTGCGGATATTGGTAACAGGCGGACCGCCGTTGCGCGGCGGAGTCGGCATTCCCCGGCGCATCGTGGTCAGTTCGCGCTCGGCATCCACGTTGCGAACGACTGGCGCCGGCATGTGGCTGATCGCTTTCATTGGTAACGAATCGCTAACCAATGTATGACTGCATCCTAGGTGCCTGGGTGAAGCGCGAAACGGTCCTGCGGATCGTCGAGGCCGTTGCGCCGCCTCTCGGTCAGCAGACAGTTTTTTGGCTGCACGTTACAGTAGGTGTGCCATGCGTATTCATGTTTGGTTTATGCTCTCCCTTATTATGGTGATGGCTTCGATCGTCAGCGTCTTCATTTTTATCCCAGTTGTCAGCGCGAACGCTATCTGGGTGGCGGTCGTAGCGTACATCTTACTCGCGAGTTCACTCAAATGGTGGTTTTGAAGAGACCATCGAAGCCGCCAAGGCCGCCTGGACGCGGATCAAGAAAAACACGGCACTGACGTTCGAAGATTGGCTCTGCATTTCCATGGCGCTCGTGATCGGGCAAGCTGCGGCAGTGGCGGCGTCACAGATGAACCGGCCATATGGCCCGCGCTATCACGCCGCAATCAACGAATGGCTCAACGCGAACGATCTCGCCAGACATCGCCGAAAGGCGTGCAGAGGCGTTGCTTATTTTCGGCGAGCCAATAGGAAGCCCAAGGAGCGCCGCGCCGGCCCGACCCTTCCCGGACATTGGGAAGATCCGAAAAACGCGCAGGCGAATTCGCCCTGCCGCCGGGTACGCTGCTCTTCCCCGACAAGGGCGAGGATTTCGCCAAGCCGCGTGACGCGCACGCCGTGACGCGCACCTTCGTCCGTCACGCCAAGAAGCTCGGCTTTGAAATGCGGTTCCACGACATCACGGCAAGTCATCTGACGATCTTGCCCGACAACGGCGTCGCCATCCCGACGGTCAACGCCCGTAACACGCCGATCCGCGCGAACATCGTCGGCCCCCCCAATGTCGCAACCAGGATCAAGGCTTCCATGGCCGCCAGCCATTCCGGCGCTTCGTGCTCTGCCTTCGGAAGCTTCGTGATGTAGGTCCCGGCATCTTTAAGCGTGACGAACTGGCGGCCCATCGGGCAGCGGAATCGCTTCGTCGAACCGGCGCGACCAGCCCTTAGCGGTCGGCATCCTTCTTCACGATCAGGCTGGCGCGGAATTCGGGATCGGTCGCTAGCGCTCGGCATTGGCCTTGTTGACGAAGTGCCGAACCGGGATGCCGTTGCATGTCACGGTCCAGCCATGCAGCCAGTCCTGCGACGGGACCACGTCATAAGCCGCGTTTGGATCATTGCCGGGGATCGGATCGGACATGCCCCATGATTCCGCCGATCGGGCGCGGAGGGAAGCCGCTAGGGGTTGGGGCCCTCTCGGACCGGTAGCCCGAATTGCGGGGTCGCGGCGGCGGGTGAGGGCGGGCATTTTATTACAAAGCCGGAGGCTTGAGGCCAACTGTCAGCATGGAATGATCGCCGGTATTTCCGCCAACTTGGAAATCAATATGGGCCGCTCCTCAAAACAGCGGGCGAAGAGGGCGCACGGGACGCCGTGATGGAAGTCGCTGAATCGACGCAGGAAGGTCAGGTGGTGCTCAGCCCAGGACACGATCGCCTCGAAGTCGTCGCAGCTGGCGATTGTGGCGCAGGTCACCAAGAGCAGCACCTCCTTGAGTGGATAGGCCACCCGCCAACTCTCACGATCATCGTTGATCTCGGCGAAATGCTGCAACAGCAGCGCCAGCCGGGCCGGCGCAAACACAGGTTCTGACGTCATGGTCACCGGCGGCTCCAGCGAATCACGAGCCACCACGGAATCACATCCGGGCAGTCAACCTCAAATCGCCGTTAACCCGAACGCAGCGCCGTGGGGACGCAGGCGAAGCGCATTGTCAGTGAGTACAACATACCCCACCTCTCGACAGGGGACATGTTACGAGCTGCAGCGCAAGCGGAAACGCGCATCGGAAAGCAAGTCAAGCAGACGATAGCGAGTGGCAAGCTCGTTCCTGATCCACTTGTCCTGGCCGCCGTTATTGAGCGGACCTCCCAGGCGGATGCCGCGCGTGGCTTTGTGCTCGACGGATTCCCGTGGACGATGTCGCAGGCGTTACATTTGATGACTTTCTTGATACCGAAGGTCTTGAACTCGATCATGTCATCGAGCTTTACGCTGACCAGAAGGTATTGCTGGATCGGATTACGACCAGAGCTCGCCAGGCAAAGGAAGGCGGTTGTGTGGTCCGCACGGACGACAATCACGAAGCGCTGAAGGTGCGTCTCGATGCCTACAATGAACAGACTGCTCCTGTCATTGACTACTATCGCTCGAGAAATGTTCTTAGAACCATCGACGGCTTGCAGCCCGTCGATGTCGTGACCTCAGAGCTCTTCAGAATGATCGGAGATGGCTCATAAGTGAGCTGGTTCGCAATCGCAAAACACGCGCCAACTCGCGCCCATCGCTCGAGCGGTGGTGGCGCTGCCGCCGCCAAGCGTAAGGTTGGCGTGGCGGACGAAGACGTCCGCGATCGGGGCGAAGGAAGGCCGCCCGCCGCCGGCCCAACGGCCGACGGTGCTAGGCTGCATGAGCTGTCAGGCCGGGAATGGGGAAATGCGCATATCGCATGTGCAAGGATTTCAGCTTGGTTCGCGATGCGCTGGTCCTAACATTGCCTCGGAGATCCTTCATCCTCGCTCCGAGCGTTCGGATCGATCGGGCCCGGAGGCGACGCTTAGGGGGAATTCAATGACAGGCAACCGACAAGTTTGGCTCAAGTCGCGTCCAAACGGAATTCCGCAAGCTGAAAATTTTGATATTAGAGACAGCAATGTTCCCTCGATTGCCGAGGGCGAATTTCTCGTTCAAAATCACTATCTTTCCAGCGACCCGGCGGCGCGCGGATGGATCACCGACGCCAGCACCTATTGGCCCCGCATCGAGATTGGCGATACGATGCGCGCCTTTGCGGTCGGCGAGGTCATCGACAGCCGAAACCCTCGCTATGCGGTCGGCGAGAAGCTGATGGGTCTGTTCGGTTGGCAGGAATATGCGGCGGCGTCCGACCGACATGTCAACCTCAAGATCGCTCCGAGCGATCTGCCGCTCTCGTTGTACCTGGGCGTCCTGGGGCTCAACGGATTTACGGCCTATTTCGGTCTGCTCGATGTCGGCTCCCCCAGGGCGGGAGAGACCGTGGTCGTTTCGACCGCGGCGGGCGCGGTGGGGTCTTGTGTGGGGCAGATTGCCAAGATCAAGGGTTGCCGCACCGTGGGAATAGCGGGTGGGCCCCAAAAGGTACGCCAATGCGTGGAGGAATTCGGCTTTGACGCCGCCATCGACTATAAAGCCGACGACGATCTGGAAGAAGCGTTGCGTCGCGCATGCCCTGAAGGCGTCCATGTTTATTTCGACAACACTTCGGGATCAATTTCGGACGTTGTGTTGCGAAACCTGGCGATCGGCGCACGCATTGTGATCTGCGGCACGGCGTCTTATCCGAGCTGGAATCCCTGTTAGATGTTCGCATTGACGTTTGCTCATCGTACAGACAACTCTCACCCTGTCGAGTTTTATGCGAGTTGGGAAGTTCACGATCGTGATCAAGAAGAACCCGTCGAACAGGCTGCTCCCGCCGCGCGCGGAGGGCACCAGCGCGCCGGCCATGCTTCTGGCGACCGTGCGCGAAGCATGCGTTTATGGTCGCTTCGGCCACACCAAATGCTATGACTACATCAACGAGGGGAAGATCATCGCCTACAAGCGAGGCCGGCGCACCATGATTGATCTCGACAGCATCGACGCCTTTAACGCATCCCTGCTAAGGATCGCACCGAAGGAGGCCGTTGAATAGAAAGAGCCGCCCTGCGGGGCGGCTTTCAGTCGTGCGCTTCTCGGCGCCTGCTGCCGATTTAGGCGACTACTTTCAGGCCACGCTTTGGCTTGGCCTTGTCGTCGCGCAGCTCGTCGATCTTGTCGGCCCAGTGCTGCATTATCTTGGTTCGCTCACGCAAGCGCTCATCGCGATTGTAGATCGCGGCGACCGCTGCTCGACATGCTCCAATTGGAATTCGATGGCTTGCTCGGCGAATTGTGGCACCTCGACGCCATCGACCTTGACGCGCTCGGCATTGAGCAGCGTTGACGCGCTGGAGCGAAAGCCGTGCGGGCAATGAACATCCTGATAGCCAAGGCCCTTGAACGCGACTTCCAGCGCGTTGGTCGAGAGCGGGCGACCGCCGCGCGGACCCGGGAAGACAAAGCGCCGATTGCCGGTGAGCTTCTTCAGATCACCTAAGAGCGCCACCGCCTGCCGTGATAGCGGAACGAAGTGCGGCTTGCTGGTCAGCTCCTTGATGCCCTCGCGGAACTTGCGTTGCTTGAGCTTCTTGAACGGAATCGTCCAGAGCGCCTTGTCCAGATCGAACTCTTCCCATTCGGCCTGCAGCAGCGTGCCCGGGCGCACGAAGGTGAGCGCGAGCAATTGGAGCGCCTTGCCGACAAGGTTGCCTTGACGCCCCTGATAGGCAGTGATGTCGCGCAAGAGCTGTCCGAAGGGCTTGGCCTCGATGATCGCCCGGCGCGCCACGTTGGTCGCTGGGGTTAACGCCTTCCCGAAAGAGAAGCCGACGAAGGGGTTATGTTCGATCCAAGCCTGACCGTGCGCCCACCCCATGATGTTGATCGCGGTCGATTGTAGCCGGGACCGGGTCTCATAGCTACCCGCGGTCTCGAAGGTGTTGAGCAGAGCGACCAGATGCAGGGCCTTCACATCCTCGACGTACAGGTGGCCGAACGCGCCGTTGATGTAGCCGATCATGCGCTCGTCGCGGTCGCGAGTTTTGTCGGAACGCGACTGCTTGCTGATGTGCGCCTTCCAGCCCTCGGCCGCCTCCTTGACCGTCTTGCGGCTCGCCTTCTCGATCTCGGCGAGCACGGCGGCGAACTTCTGCCCGATCGGATGCTCGCCCGGGCGACGGCCGCGCGCGCCACGTCATGCGCGTCGCGGGCCTGCTTGAGCGAGACCCGGTTTGGGCCTTCGCCCCATTCACCGATCGAATGGGTGCGCCGGCTGCCGTCGAGCCGGTAGTCGTACCGCCAGAGCTTGGACCCGTTCGGACGGACCAGAATGTAGAGACCGCCGCCATCGGCGACACGGTAGTCAGCCTTCTTCGGCTTCAGATTGGTGATGCCAATGGTGGTGAGCGCCATTGAAAATGCCTCCATCAGTTTGAAGAACGGACGGGGCACAAAGACAGTATCGAAACCGGCGCAGACAGTATCGGGGCCCCTTCGATACTGTCATCCGGGCCGGTTGCTGCTGGAGGTCCGCGAACAGCCCGATACGGGGGTGATGGCCGGGAAGGGCCGGTTTATCAAGGCTTTGGCGGGAGGAGTGGACGTTCGCGGACCACTAAAAACAACCGCGAATGTTGAGCGGCCCGAGACATAGGTGACAGAACGTACCGGACACATGGGTTACACTTTCTGCTTTTGTTCTGCGGGAGGTGTAGATGCCGTGGAAAGCGAGTTCGGTAATGGAAGAGCGCCTTCGTTTTGTCGCCCGGCTTCTGGATGGGGAAGCCATGACCGATGTGTGCCGGGAGTTCGGGATATCCCGTAAGACCGGCTACAAGATTTTCGATCGCTACAAGGAGCACGGCCTTGAGGCGTTGAGCGACCGCTCCAGGCGGCCGGTACGTTACGCCAACCAGCTCCCGCAACAGGTCGAGACCCTGATCGTCCGGCTGAAGAGCGAGAAGCCGCACTGGGGCGCCCGCAAGATCCGCGAACTGCTGGTGCGTCGCCTCGACGGAGACATCAAGGTTCCCGCCAAAAGCACCATTCACGCGGTGCTCGACCGCCACGGCCTGGTCAAGCGCGGCGGCGGCCCGCGGCACCGCGCGCGGGGCACGCCGCTGTCGGAAGGTGCGCTTCCCAATGATCTGTGGTGCGCCGACTTCAAGGGCGAGTTCAAGCTCGGCAATGGCCGATACTGTTATCCGCTGACCGTCACCGACCATGCCTCGCGCTTCTTGCTGCTCTGTGAAGCGCTGGACTCAACGCGCGAAGACCCCGCCATTACGGCCTTTGAGCGACTGTTCCGCGAGCGCGGCCTGCCGCTTGCCATCCGCTCCGATAATGGCGTGCCCTTTGCCAGTCCCAATGCCTTGTTCAATCTCTCAAAGCTGTCGGCGTGGTGGCTCAGGCTCGGTATTGCGATCGAGCGTATCAAGCCGGGCCATCCCCAACAAAATGGTCGCCACGAGCGCATGCATCTTACGCTCAAAAGGGAAGCGACCAGGCCGCCGGGGCTCAACAGCCTGCAGCAGCAGGATCGCTTTGACAGCTTCTTGCACGAGTTCAATGAGGAGCGGCCCCACGAGGCTCTTGACATGAAACGCCCCGCAGACCTCTACACAGCCTCAACACGTCGCTACGATGGTCTGCCCGAACTCACCTATCCGTTCCACGATCGCGATGTGGTCGTCACCGCCTGCGGCCGGCTCTGCCTTCATCGCAAGAAGATCAACATCTCCACCGTGCTGGCAGGCCAAAAGCTTGGCATCAAGGAAGTCGACGAGGGCATTTGGCTCGTCAGCTTCATGCATTACGATCTGGGATACTTCGACTTGGAGCAGAAGACCTTGCAACCCCTCGACAACCCGTTCGGCCCGAAGCCCGTTACCGATGTCTCCGGTACGACATCGGCGCTCTGACCAAGACGCGCTTTTTTCTGCATTCTTGGCATGATAGCCCATTGCTTGGCCGCGCTGAGCAGTCAACCCCCGAAGCCCGCAGGGGCGCGGCACGCGCGGGGTTGACGGCGACAGCGCGAGCCGAGCAAAATAGTCATGCCATGGATGCGTCACGCTGGAACGCAGCAGATCGCCCCACGCGATCGGCGCCAAACTGGATCGACTTTGGAGTAAACGACCTTGAAACCTTTCGACAACCCGAACGGCCCGAGGTTGTCACCCATGTCTCAGGTACGATCTGTTACCTATGTGTCCGGGCCGGACATGTAGGTTAATGGCTCCCCGGGCTGGATTCGTACGCGACTTCACGTGAAGCCTTCCACGCAGCTGCAGCGCATCTATGTGCTGGGCTTGCCGGTGAGACTGTGAGCTTCAGCAGTCTGCTCGCTCAAAGCGCGCGCAAACGGCGATTCGCGTGCTGGCGCGAATGCCGCGTTGAGCGCTGCCGCATCGAACGCTGCGCGCCGATGTAACGTCGTCTGATTGCGCTGCACAGCGCAATCTCTCTAGTGACGGGTGAGAGCGCCGACCGGGCTCGGACTTCCAGCCTGCGGGAGGTTCGGAGATTCCCTGCGTCAGGTCTAAATCCGCTGCCATCGTCTACCATCCCGAGTCTGCTCATGCGCTGATGGCGCGAGATCACGTCTACTCTAGACTTTCGAGGTGTGGCGAACTGTGGTCGTCTCCCTCACGCGTGCGCCAGATCACTTCGGCACCTTTCCCGAGGCGTCCAGTTCTTCCTCTGTGCTTGTGTTCGGTTGCGACGCCTCTGCGGACCTTCGGCTCTTTCATCTTTCGGCGAGCTTTCCAGCGACCATCGCCCGGATGGTCACGGCTTTCGCTGAGCGTTGCGGAGCTTCGCTGATATCGTGCCAGTACGGCGCGCCTCGCGGGCGGCTCGTGCGAGCCGCTCTCGATCTGGCAAGCTGTCTCCTTTTCGCTGCAGCGGTTGCGTATGGTCGCCGATACTGTACCCAATGCGTGTGCTTGCAACCCTCGCCGACCAACGCGTCTGTTTGGCTCTTTGCGCGCTTGCGATCAAGGCGAACGCCAGCGCACGGCGTTCGTGCCGCACCGGCACTAGCTCTGCGCGCTGAGCGCTGTGGCGTGCATTGAAGAGCGACCGTCCCAACACAACACGATCGCATGGAGCGTCCGGCGGCTTTGCCGGAGAGTAGCCGGCTGAGGCCCCACTTCGTCAAGGCCGTGGTTCGGGTTCACGAGTATCCCGATGGCAGCGTGAGCGTGTTCCTTGGCCCGCACCGGTTGGCAACGTTTACTGCCGACGGACAGCAGATCAGCCCCGACGCGCCTCAGCCTGGCAGCGTGCTCGGAGCCGTCAAGGACAAGCCCTTACGGGCGCGCAAGCGCGCGTCCTTGACCGCTCCTGCGCGCGCCGCCGTCGAGATAGCGCGGGTCGGGACGGAGAAACGGGCTTCAAGTCGAACAAAGAAACCGACACGCAGGGCTAACCCGGCGGCAATGTTTTGTCGGAACGCGACTGCTTGCTGATGTGCGCCTTCCAGCCCTCGGCCGCCTCCTTGACCGTCTTGCGGCTCGCCTTCTCGATCTCGGCGAGCACGGCGGCGAACTTCTCCCGATCGGATGCTCGCCCGGGCGACGGCCGCGCGCGCCACGTCATGCGCGTCGCGGGCCTGCTTGAGCGAGACCCGGTTTGGGCCTTCGCCCCATTCACCGATCGAATGGGTGCGCCGGCTGCCGTCGAGCCGGTAGTCGTACCGCCAGAGCTTGGACCCGTTCGGACGGACCAGAATGTAGAGACCGCCGCCATCGGCGACACGGTAGTCAGCCTTCTTCGGCTTCAGATTGGTGATGCCAATGGTGGTGAGCGCCATTGAAAATGCCTCCATCAGTTTGAAGAACGGACGGGGCACAAAGACAGTATCGAAACCGGCGCAGACAGTATCGGGGCCCCTTCGATA
This sequence comes from uncultured Alphaproteobacteria bacterium, assembly GCA_963822795.1. Classification (GTDB taxonomy): domain Bacteria; phylum Pseudomonadota; class Alphaproteobacteria; order Rhizobiales; family Xanthobacteraceae; genus Bradyrhizobium. Next base: position 101,041 of record CAWGJM010000034.1, on the reverse strand, counting down.
CTGTCATCCGGGCCGGTTGCTGCTGGAGGTCCGCGAACAGCCCGATACGGGGGTGATGGCCGGGAAGGGCCGGTTTATCAAGGCTTTGGCGGGAGGAGTGGACGTTCGCGGACCACTAAAAACAACCGCGAATGTAGGTTAATGGCTCCCCGGGCTGGATTCGAACCAGCGACCATTCGATTAACAGTCGAATGCTCTACCGCTGAGCTACCGAGGAACAGGCGACACACATGTTCGCGAGCGGGCAGCGTATAACAAAGCCGCTTCGGCTTGCATAGGACGAAATGACCGGCGCTGCAGCCGCTCCGGGACAGGGCGGAAACTTCAGCTTCCGCAGGGTCTTGCCGTTCGATCTTGCCATGGAAAATAGGCCTTTCCGGCAGGTCGCGCCATGCCGCCAGGGCGGGTGACCACCTAGATCGCGGCGACCCCAAATCGTCTCATTTGGCAGCAAGCTTGCACGTGGTGGGCTTATTTACGGAGTTGTGATTCGATGCCTAATGCTAAGCGAGCCGATCTCACCAAGCCCATGCCCTCCATTGTTCCAGGCGACATTCCAACCCTCAGCGACGACGAATGCCTGGCGCGGCTGCAGCGAGCCATCGAGGAGCAGGATTCCGGCCACCTTGACGAGGTCGCGAGGTTGATCGGGCGGCTCGTGGTGACCATCGAATAAACGGCGCCGGCGATCCAATGACATGTAGGGGGGATGTACGCAGGCCGCGACGCTTCGCGTTGGCGACAGCGACCCGGCGCCGTGTTGCGTTTTGCCGAAGCTTGTACCAAAGATGGCGCGGTTGTTACCCTTCCGCGGCTAGTCTGCTTCGCTCTCGCAAGGTCCGCCAATGTCCGGTTTTTCGACCGCGCGCCAGAAAATGGTCGATGGTCAGGTGCGCACGAATGACGTCACCGATCGCCGAATTCTCGATACGATGCTTGGGCTGCCGCGTGAGGATTTCGTTCCGGAAGACAAGCGCGCGCTGGCATATCTCGATCTCGACCTGGATGTCGCCCCGGCCGGATCGGCCAAGCGGTTCCTGGTCAAGCCGGTGCTGACGGCAAAGATGCTGCAGGCCGCAGACATCGCAGCCGCAGACAATGTCCTGATCGTGGGCTGCGCTACCGGCTATGCCGGGGCGATCGCCGCTAAGCTGGCGGAAAAGGTGACCGCGACGGAAAGCGACCCGGCGCTGGTCACGAAGGGTAACGAAATACTGGGGCAACTCGGCCTCTCTAAAGTGACGTTCAAGGTGGCGGAGGCCGCGGCCGGCGATCCCGAGGGCGCGCCCTACGACGTCATCATCCTCAATGGTGCGACCGAGGTTACCCCGGAGACGCTCTATGGGCAGCTCAAGGACGGAGGTAGGCTGGTCGGGGTGTTCGCGATGTCGCGTCCGGCGCGGGCGATGATCGTGACCCACTCCCACGGCGATTTCGGGAACCGCGCGCTTTTCGATGCCGCAGCACCGGTTTTGCCCGGGCTAGAGCGACGCCCAGCGTTCGTCTTTTAGTGGCCAGAGCTTTTCCGGCTTAAGGCCTTGTTAAAATCCCATTTTGAATCAGAAGTGTGGCCCGGAAGCAGCAGGTGAAGAGTTTCCACTGACTTTGGGCGCCAGGTGGGTTCCGCAGTGCGCGCGCGGAGAATATGTTCGGTCGGGGCGTTGAGTCAGATTGGAAGCGGTGACCCGGTTCGAAGCATCGGACCGGTGACAGAATGAATGGAATACCAGGGATGTTTGGGGTGAAGGTCGTCACCGGAGCCGCGGCTGCGGTTCTTCTGATGTCGTATATGGGCCCGACGCCTGCCCTGGCCGACACGATTGAGGCTGCGCTGGTGCGCGCCTATCAGAACAATCCGCAGCTCAACGCGCAGCGCGCGCAGGTGCGATCGACCGACGAGAACGTGCCACAGGCGCTGTCGGGCTATCGCCCCAAGGTCGCGCTTACCGCCAGCGCCGGTTATCAATACTCCGACACACTCAGCACGCAGGGGGGCACTCCTACCCAGCTTGTGCGAACCGACATTCATGGCGCTAATCCGCCGCGCAGTGCCGGCGTGACGGTCACCCAGACGCTATACAACGGCAATCAGACCGCCAATAAGACCCGCGCCGCCGAGAGCCAGGTTTCCGGCTCGCGCGAGGCGTTACGGGTGATGGAAGAGAACATCCTGCTCAGCGCCGCCACCATCTATATGGATTACTTGCGCGACTCGGCCATCGTCGAGGTGCAGAAGAGCAACGTCCGCGTGCTCGAGCAGACGCTGAAACAAACCCGCGACCGCTTCAATGTCGGCGAAGTGACCCGCACCGACGTAGCGCAGTCGGAGGCCCAGCTTGCCGCCGGCAAGACGCAGCTGCTGACCGCCGAAGCCAACCTGGTGACGACACGTTCGAACTTCCGCCGCATCATCGGCAACGAACCCTCCAACCTCGCGCCGGGTTCGCCGGTCGATCGCTTCCTGCCGAAATCGCTGCCTACCGCCGTCGAGCTCAGCCTGATCGAAAACCCGAACGTCACGGCGGCGATGTTCGGCGTCGACGTCAACTTTCTGCAAGTCAAGATCGCCGAGGGCGCGCTGCTGCCAAGCGTCAGTTTAGTGGTCGCGGCGCAGCAAGCCTATGAGCAGACGCTCATAACCCCGAAGGCGTTCACCGCCTCTGCGATCGCGCAGATTTCGGTGCCGATCTATCAGGGTGGCGGCGAGTACTCGCTGATTCGCCAGTCCAAGGAAAACGTAGCGCAGCAGCGCCTCAATCTCGATCAGGTCCGCGACCAGACCCGCGCCAACACGGTCACCGCGTGGGGCCAGCTCGAGGCTGGCAAGGCGACGGTGTCGTCGGCGCAATCGCAGGTGACCGCGTCCGAGATCGCGCTCAACGGCGTTCGCGAGGAGGCCAAGGCCGGACAGCGCACCACGCTCGACGTGCTCAACGCCCAACAGGCGCTGGTCAATGCCCGCGTCGCGCTTGTCACCGCGCAGCACGACCGCGTGGTTGCGTCCTATTCTGTGCTGAGCGCGGTGGGGCGATTGTCGCCGCAGGTGCTCAATCTGCCGACCACCACCTACGATCCGAGCGTGCACTACCAGCAGGTTCGCGACAGCTGGTTCGGCGTTCGCACGCCCGACGGGCGCTAAGCGCGAAGCTTGCCTGCACGCTTGAGGAAGACCTCAACGCGCTGCGGGCACCTCCGAATCTCCGCGGTGCCTTGCTTGCAATCGTTTGTTGCCATGACATAGCCTTTCCGGGAGGTACTGGGACGATTCGCGTCGCGTTCGGCAGTTCTTCGGCTTGCGACGCTTGGAAGCCGCGAGCGGGGGACGCGCTGGGGCGTGGATTGGGCCGAGTGCCGCTTGATCTGGGGACAAGGCAGACTGTCGCGATGAAAATCCCGACCCGTGCCTGAGGAAACACCAAAGCCCGTCCTGCCTTGGTGTAAGACAACGCCGCGAGGGCGTTGATGATTTGGAGTCGGAAATGACGCAACCTGCAAAGGTCCAAGAGCCCTCCATGGAGGAGATTCTGGCGTCGATCCGGCGCATCATCGCCGATGACGAGGCCAAGCCGCCGCCTGCCGAAAGAGCCCCAGGTCCCGTGGCAGTTCCCGAACCGCCGAAAGCGGAAAAGCCGGCGCCGCCGCCCGCCAGGCCGGCGGCGATGACGGACATTCCGCCGTCGAAGATTGCGCCTGCCGCCCCGGCAAAAGCCGCACCGCCGCATCCGGCCCCGCCGCCGCCTACACCGGCAGCGTCCAACAACCAGGACGACATCGACGCGCTGTTGTCGGGATTGGACGAAGCGACCTCGCCGGAGGAAATTCGACCGCCCCAGCCGGAAGCCGAGGTGTTCGAACTGACCGACGAAATGGCGGTGCCAAGCGTTGCCCCGCCGCAGCCGTCGTTCCAGAGGGTCGAGCCGCAAGACGATATCGAATTCACCGAATCGGCCGCCTCGCGCGCGATCAACCGGCAGCCTGCTTACGATCCGCCATCCTTCGAGGCGCCGTCGCAGCCGATCCTTTCGCAGTCGACGGTTTCCGCAGTCGAATCGGCCTTCAACACGCTCGCCCACACGGTGCTCAGCAACAACGCCCGCACGCTGGAGGATCTGGTCAAGGAAATGCTCCGGCCGATGCTGAAATCATGGCTCGACGACAACCTGCCCGGAATGGTCGAGCGGATCGTGAAAGCCGAGATCGAGCGGGTTTCCCGCGGGCGATAGGGATCGCGAGGGCCGATACCGGTCCCGATTCGGCCATCACATCTGGGTTCGAAGCTGCTTTTGACCCGCCTTCCGTGTCGACTTGGTGTTGACTTGGCGCGCTCCGGCGGCTTCTTACCTGCATCGACACCCCCGACCGCATGTCATGATCGAGAAAACCTACCAGCCTGCCGATATCGAAGCCCGAATGTCCCTGGTCTGGGAGGACGCCCGCGCGTTCCGGGCCGGTCGTCCCGACCGGCGCGATAGCGAGCCCTTCACGATCGTGATCCCGCCGCCGAACGTGACGGGCTCGCTGCACATGGGGCATGCGCTCAACAACACGCTGCAGGATATCCTCTGCCGGTTCGAGCGCATGCGCGGCCGCGACGTGCTGTGGCAGCCCGGCACCGACCACGCCGGCATCGCCACCCAGATGGTGGTCGAGCGGCAATTGATGGAACGCCAGCAGCCCGGCCGGCGCGCCATGGGCCGCGAAAAGTTCGTCGAGCGGGTCTGGCAATGGAAGGACGGGAGCGGCAGCGTCATCGTCAACCAACTGAAGCGGCTGGGCGCTTCCTGCGACTGGTCCCGCGAGCGCTTCACCATGGACCAGGGCCTGTCGCGCGCGGTCGCGAAGGTGTTCGTGGAACTCCATCGCGACGGGCTGATCTACAAGGACAAGCGGCTGGTCAACTGGGACCCGAAGCTCTTGACCGCGATTTCCGATCTTGAGGTGCAGCAGATCGAGGTCAAGGGCAGCCTCTGGTATCTGCGCTACCCGCTGGAGGGCAAGACCTTCGGCCAGGACGATCCCTCCACATTCATTGTGGTCGCCACCACGCGCCCCGAGACCATGCTCGGCGATACCGCGGTCGCGGTGCATCCGGACGATGAGCGCTACCGGCATCTGGTCGGCAAGCACGTGATCCTGCCGCTGGTTGGACGCAAGATTCCGATCGTGGCGGACGAATATTCCGATCCGGAGAAGGGATCGGGCGCGGTGAAGGTCACGCCGGCGCACGACTTTAACGACTTCGAGATCGGCAAGCGGCATAGCCTGCCGCGGATCAGCGTGTTCGACCAGGAGGGATGCCTGGCGCTGGTCGGCAACGAGGACTATTTGCGCGGACTGCCAAAAGGCTCGCTCGAATTCGCGCAGGAAATGCATGGTGTCGAGCGCTTCGCGGCGCGCAAGCAGATTGTCGCGCGGCTGAAAAGCTTCGGCTTCGTGGAACGGATCGAGCCGAACACGCACATGGTGCCGCACGGCGACCGCTCCGGCGCGATCCTCGAGCCCTATCTGACCGACCAATGGTATGTCGACGCCAAAACACTGGCGCAGCCCGCGATCGCGGCGGTGCGCTCGGGGCTCACGACGTTCGTCCCGCAGAACTGGGAGAAGACCTATTACGAATGGATGGAGAACATCCAGCCCTGGTGCATCTCGCGCCAGCTCTGGTGGGGTCACCAGATCCCGGCCTGGTATGGGCCCGACGGCAAGGTGTTCGTCGCTGAGACCGAAGAGGAAGCCATAAGCCACGCGCTCGGCTATTACGTTGAGCAGGAGGTCATCACGGCGGAGCAGGGGCGCGAGATGGCGCTCGACCGCAACAAGCGCGCGGGCTTCATCACGCGCGACGAAGACGTGCTCGACACCTGGTTCTCTTCCGCGCTATGGCCGTTCTCGACCCTGGGCTGGCCGGACGATACGCCGGAGGTGAAGCGCTACTACCCGACCGACGTGCTAGTCACCGGCTTCGACATCATCTTCTTCTGGGTCGCACGGATGATGATGATGGGCCTGCACTTTATGAAGGAGGCGCCGTTCTCGACCGTCTACATCCACCGCCTGGTTCGCGACGAGAAGGGCGCCAAGATGTCGAAGTCGAAAGGCAATGTCATCGATCCCCTGGGCGTGATCGATGAATACGGCGCCGACGCGCTGCGCTTTGCGCTGGCGCGCGGCGCGGCCCAGGGACACGACATCAAGCTGTCCTCCCAGCATGTCGAGACCAACCGCAATTTCGCAACCAAGCTGTGGAACGCCTGCCGCTTCGCCGAGATCAACGACTGCGTGATGCCCTCAGGCTTCGATCCGGAGAGAGCGCAGGAGACGCTGAACCGCTGGATTGCCCATGAGACCTTCCAAGCGGCACGCGAGGTAACCGAAGCGCTGCGCGCCTATCGCTTCAACGACGCCGCCAACGCGATCTACCGCTTCGTCTGGAACGTCTATTGCGACTGGTATCTAGAACTCGCCAAGCCCGTGCTGTTGGGCGAGGAGGAGCCTGCGAAGGCCGAGACCCGCGCCATGGTCGCTTGGGCCCGCGACGAGATATTGAAGCTGCTGCACCCGTTCATGCCCTTCATCACGGAGGAATTGTGGATGGTGACGGCGCGGCGCGACGGCCTGCTCGCGTTGGAGGCGTGGTCGATCGAGCCGGGCGCAGTCCCGCTCGACCTCTCACTGATCACCAAGGACGATCCGCAGACGCTACCGGAGCTTCTGGTCTACGCTGCCAACTTTGTCGACCATTCGGCGGAGGCCGAGATCGGCTGGCTGATCGATCTCGTCACCGCGATCCGCTCGGTACGCGCGGAGATGAACATTCCGCCGGCGACGTTGACCTCGCTGGTGCTGGCCGGCGCGTCCGCCGAGACCCAAGAACGCGTGCCGCGCTGGAGCGACGTCATCAAGCGGATGGCGCGTCTTTCCGACATTTCCTTCGCCGACCGCGCGCCCGAAGGCGCGGTTCAGCTTCTGGTGCGCGGCGAGGTCGCGGCCCTTCCGCTCAAGGGCGTGATCGATCTCGCCGCCGAACGGGCGCGGCTCGACAAGGAAATCGCCAAGGCCGACGCCGACATCAAGCGGGTGGATACCAAGCTCGGCAACGAGAAATTCGTCGCCAATGCGCCGGAAGACATCGTCGAGGAAGAGAAGGAAAAGCGCGAGGCTGCGGTCGCGCGCAAGGAAAAGATTCTGGAAGCGCTGGAGCGGCTGAAGAACGCCGTTTAGGATCGGGCTTCCTTATCTCATCGAGGCGCAAAATGCGAGTTTTCCTGGCAGGTGCGACGGGTGTCGTCGGGCGACGGCTCGCCGGTCTGCTGCACGAAGCCATGCATGAGGTTACCGGCACGACGCGCACACCCGCCAAAAGCCGGATGCTGGGCGCGCTGGGGATTGTGCCAATCGTGGTTGACGTTTTCGACAGCGACGCGCTTGCGCAGGCGATCGCAACCGCGCAGCCCGACGTCGTCATCCATCAGCTCACGGCCTGCCCAGCGCGCCGGGCACCCCGGGCTACCCGGCTGCGCAGGAGGCCAATCGCCGCTTGCGCATCGAGGGCACACGAAATCTGGTGCAAGCCGCGAAGATGGCGGGCGTCAGCCGAGCGATCGCGCAGAGCATCGCGTTCGTCTATGTACCGGGCGAGGGAATGCGTGCCGAAGATGACCCGCTCGACCTCGCCGCCGAGGGCGTGCGTCGGTTGACGGTGCAAGGCGTCGTCGCGCTCGAGCGCCAGGTTTTAGAGACACCCGATATCGACGGGGTCGTGCTGCGCTATGGTTATAAGTATGGACCGGACACTTGGTACGCCGCACCGCCGAAATCTCCATCGGTGCATGTCGACGCTGCCGCGCATACCGCGCTGCTGGCCATGAGCAAAGGCGCTGGCGCGCACAATATCGCCGAAGACGACGGCGCTGTATCGAGCGCCAAGGCCAAAAGCGAACTGGGCTTCGACCCGGCATTTCGGATTAGCTGAACGGCCTGCTCAGAAATCGCGAGCCCTTCAGCCCATAGCGCCAGGGTAGCTCCACCGCCTTGGTGATGCCGATCCGCACGCCGGAGACGATGTCGACCTTGCCGATCCGCGCATGGAGCGCGATCGGCGGGGCGTCGAGCGCCAGCCCGTTGTGGCGATGGGTGATCGCGAGCGCCTCGGTCAGTTTGCCCGGGCCCGAGCAGAGCGTGCGCTCCTCCAAGAGTCCGCGGCGACGGCGCATCACGGCGATGCCATGGGTCGGCTGTAACGCGCGGATCAGCACGGCGCTCGCCGAGCCCTCTTTCTCGCAGACGAAATTTACGCACCAATGGATGCCGTAGGAGCGATAGACGTACGCAAAGCCCGGCGGGCCAAACATCACCTGGTTGCGCGGGGTCGGCCCGTGGAAGGAATGCGCGGCAGGATCGGTGTGATGATAGGCCTCGACCTCGACAATGACGCCGCCGACGCCGTCGACCAAAAGCGTTGCCCCGATCAGGTCGGGCGCCACTTCGTGCACGCTGCGCGCGAAAAAGGCACGCTTCAAGGGCTTGCCGAGGGTAGGGGAGATCGCGCCGGCGCGCTTTGAGTTTGGAGCCATTTTAGCGTTGAGAACCAGCAGGGAACAGGCGGATGCGCTGCCTTTATGTGGCACGTTCTGGTAAGCTCGGCGAGCCGCCTTGCGGGTCTGTCGGATACCGACTAGCTAGAGCCTACCGCCTTTTTTGGACATGCCATGGTCACCGTCATCGACACCGTCTCCGCCACGCCGTTGCGCCCGCGTCACCCGGAAAAGGTGAATCGGCCGGACGCGTTGTCGCCGCCGAAGCCTGACTGGATCCGAGTGCGCGCACCGAACACCCGCGGCTATGCCGACACCCGCAACATCGTCAAGGAAAACGGCCTGGTCACGGTGTGCGAGGAGGCGGGCTGCCCGAATATCGGCGAGTGCTGGGACAAGAAGCACGCCACCTTCATGATCATGGGCGACACCTGCACCCGGGCCTGCGCCTTCTGCAACGTCAAGACCGGCATGCCCGGCGCGCTCGATGCCGCCGAGCCCGAGCATGTCGCGGAAGCGACTTTCAAGCTTGGGCTCGCCCACGTCGTCGTCACCTCAGTCGATCGCGACGATCTCGCCGACGGCGGCGCTGAGCACTTTGCGCAAGTTATTCGCGCGATCCGCGCGCGCTGCCCGACCACGACCATCGAAATCCTCACGCCCGATTTCCTGCGCAAGGACGGCGCGCTCGAGATCGTGGTGGCGGCGAAGCCCGACGTCTTCAACCACAATCTCGAAACCGTGCCCTCGCGTTATTTCAACGTGCGGCCGGGTGCGCGCTATTTCCATTCCATCCGCCTGTTGCAGAAGGTGAAGGAGTTGGATCCCACGTTGTTCACCAAGTCCGGCCTCATGGTGGGCTTAGGGGAGGAGCGCCACGAGGTGCTGCAGGTGATGGACGACCTGCGCACGGCGGAGGTCGATTTCCTCACCATCGGACAATATTTGCAGCCGACCCGCAAGCATCACGCCGTGATGCGCTATGTGCCGCCGAACGAATTCGCGTCTTATGAGAAGGTCGCCTATACCAAGGGTTTCCTGCTGGTTTCGGCGAGCCCGTTGACCCGCTCTTCGTATCACGCCGGCGATGATTTCGCCAGGCTCAAGGCGGCCCGCGTGGCAATCCGCTGCTGAGTAACGAAGATGCCACACTTCTCCAGCAAGCGCCGTGCCCTCCACAGCGCGCAGCAGATGTTCGAACTCGTGGCTGACGTCGAGCGCTACCCGGAGTTCGTGCCGCTGTGCAAATCGCTGAAAATCCGCCAGCGTATGCCCAAACCCGATGGCACCGAAGTGATCGTCGCGGACATGACGGTCTCTTTCAAGCTGGTGCGGGAGACTTTTACGAGCCAGGTGACGCTCGACCGCGCCAACCTGAAAATCCTGGTCGAATATCTGCGCGGTCCGTTCAACAATCTCGAAAACCGCTGGACGTTTGAGCCGAAGGGCGACAATGCCTGCGACGTCGGCTTCTTCCTGTCGTACGAATTCAAGAGCCGGATGCTGGCGCTCCTGATGGGCACGATGTTCGAGACTGCGTTCGCGCGATTCTCCACCGCGTTCGAAAAGCGGGCGGACGCGATTTACGGGAAGGCGACGAACCGGCCGTCGTCCTGAGGGCCTTTCTCGTTCTGAATTGTCTCCACATACTGGGCCGCTCGCCGAACAGCATTGCTCATGGACGCAATCCTCGCGCCATGACATGATTAAATGCCCAACACTCTATTGAGGATTGCCGGAAGATGTTGCTGAGGGATTTCTACGACCTTTGAGCCCTGACGAACCGCTAGTCTGTCTGACCGACTGACCTCCGGTGCGTTGCCTGCGAGTGCCCCGGAGCTGACCCGGGGCGTCTGTTGCTGCTCAAGGTGAGGAATCCTTCCATGATGGACGCATCGGCGCCAATTACCACGCTTGTCCTCGATCTAGATGCGCTTGCCGCCAACGTGATGGCCGAGTGGCACATCCCCGGTTTGGCGCTGGCGGTGCTTCGGCGAGATGCGCCGCCGCTCCTGCAGGCCTTCGGGTTCACAGACATCGAAGGCCGAACGCGCGTCGAGACTACTACGCTGTTCCCGATCGGCTCGATCACGAAGTCCTTTACCGCCACAGGGCTTGGACTGCTGGTGGACGAGGGCAAGCTCGGCTGGGACGTCCCAGTGCGCGAGATACTAGCGGAGTTCAAGCTCAAGGACCCCCGTCGCAAACGAAAAGTGCACCCTGCGCGACCTGCTGACCCACCGCACCGGCCTGCCGCGCCACGATTGGGTTCACACGCCCGGGCATCTCGACAATGCCGGCGTGCTGGCAGCGTTGCGTCACCTCGATCCGAGCCAGGAATTCCGCAGCGCCTTCCAAATACCAGAACCTTATGTATCTGGTGGCAGGCATGGTGGCGGAGCGCATCGCCGGGCAACCCCTGGGAGGACTTCATTCGGGCCCGCATCCTCGACCCGCTCGGCATGGCGAACACCACGACCTCCTTGGAGGAGATGGTGTCGGAGCACACAAACCACGCTGCGCCGCATGTGTTTCAGGAAAACGTGCTTTCTCGGATGCCGGTGCGGCCAATCCATACCAGGCCCAGCGGTAGCATCCGCGCGTCCATTACCGACAGCGTCCTATTTGCGGTTTCATCTCGACCCGATCGCGGATCGGGGCGGCCCGCGGTTGTCGGCGGACGCTGCGACCCAGCTCACGGCGCCACAGATGTACGTTAGGCGTTCCGATTTTTCCGAGATTGGCGATGTACACTACGGCTTGGGCTTCGAGGTCGCGCACTATCGTGGCGAGCGCCTTATCGTCCATGGCGGTGCGTGGAGCGGCTACACATGCGACCTGCGCATGTTACCGGACCGCGGTTTCGGCGTTGTGGTGTTGACGAACGGACACTGGCATTCCGGCTGCCCGGTGATCTCGCACCCCATCCTCGACCGGCTTCTGGGGCTCGATCCGCAACCATGGTTTGATCGTCTGAGCGGGCCGGCCGCTGCACTGCGGGCGCAACGGCGGAAGGAGATCGCTGTGCGCAGGCCACCATCCGAGTGGGTGCGCGCCCAAGCCAGGACCTTGCGGACTACGCCGGCGAATGTGAGCATCCAGCCTATGGCGTCGTGCGCATCGCCTCCAACGACGCTGCGTTGCGCTGGCAGGGACTCGGCCTTGACCTGCCGATCTCGCATCGACACTACGATTTGTTTGAGCTCGGTGCCGACTGGAGCATCTGGTTCGAGAACAAGACCGTGCAATTCCACACTGACCGGGAGGGGACATCGCAAGCCTCGCCCTGCCGCTGGAACCTGCAGTAGGGCCGATCGTCTTCCATAGCCTACAATGTTGATCGAGAGTTCCTCGAGTCCCTCGTCGGCCTCTATCGTCGCTGCGGCGTCTCCTTTCGCATTGCTCTGGATGAGGCCGGTCGGCTGATCATGATCCGCGGCAACGGTCCGCGCGAGCGGCTGCGACCGCACCATGGGGGCACCTTCACGCTGCCGGACGACAACTACTTCCGATTGGAACTCCGGCGAGACAGTTCGGGCACGGTGGACGCCATGCTGTTCCATGAAGCGACCGGCATCTACCTTGTGGAAAGGGAGCTCGCGCCAGATCAGGACGTCTACCCGAGTTGGTTGCCAGCGCAACTTCGCGGCTGGATGAGCTCTGACAATGGCTTTGATCTCCACAGAAATCTTGGGCCTTCACGCAACAATTGCATTGATTGATGATCTTATCGCTAAGAGCGCCCTGTTGATTTAGATGGGGAGCACAGATAGCGTGTCCGCAAAGAGGCGAAATCTCGACCGATGGGCGGCGAATTTCCGCCCGAGGCAAAACGTGGGGAATTGGGCTCCGGCAGGGATTGGCTGACGAGGTGCACCTTGCCTGATCGGTGCATGAATAAAGCACATATGTATGTGAGAAGCCTTCGCGGAGTTGCAGCTATGGTTGTTGTGACGGCAGTTGCGGGTTTGGCGCCGGCTCTGGCTGACACCATGGAGGCCGCGTTGGTGCGGGCCTATCGGAACAATCCGCAGGTTAACGCGCAGCGGGCGCAGGTTCGATCCACCGACGAGAACGTGCCGCAAGCGCTGTCGGCCTACCGGCCCAAGGTCGCACTCACCGCCAGCGCCGGTTATCAGTACGCCGATACACTCAGCATCAAGGGGATTTCCTCGACTGCGATTGCGCGGAACGACGTTCACGGCACCGACCCGCCGCGCAGCGCCGGCGTAACGGGCACCCAGACGCTGTTCAACGGCAATCAGACCGCCAACAAGACCCGTGTCGCCGAAAGCCAGGTTTCCGGCGCGCGCGAGGCGTTGCGCTTGATGGAAGAGACCGTGCTGCTCAGCGCCGCCACCATCTACATGGATTTTTTACGCGACGCGGCCATCGTCGAAGTCCAGCGCAACAACACCATGGTGCTCGAGCAGACGCTGCAACAGACCCGCCAGCGCTTCGACGTCGGCACGGTGACGCGCACCGATGTCGCGCAGGCGGAAGCCCAGCTCGCCGCCGGCAAGTCCCAGCAACTGACCGCCGAAGCCAACCTGGTGACGACGCGCGCGAATTTCCGCCGCATCATCGGCGACGAACCCGCGAACCTCGCGCCGGGTTCGCCGGTGGACCGTTTCCTGCCGAAATCGCTGCCGGCCGCGGTCGAGCTCAGCCTGCTCGAAAACCCGACCGTCACCGCGGCGATGTTCGGCATCGACGTCAACTATCTGCAGGTCAAGATCAACGAGGGCGCGCTGCTGCCGACCTTAAGCCTGGTGACCTCGGTGCAGGAGGCCTATGAGCAGACGCTGACTGCCCCGAAGGCGTTCACCGCCTCCGCCGTCGCGCAGGTGACGGCGCCGGTCTATCAGGGTGGCACCGAATATTCGCTGATCCGCCAGTCGAAGGAGAATCTGGCGCAGCAACGTCTCAATCTCGAAATGGTCCGTGATCAGACCCGCGCCAACACCGTTACCGCGTGGGGCCAGCTCGAGGCCGGCAAGGCGACGGTCACGTCGGCGCAATCGCAGGTGACCCGCGTCGGAAATTGCGCTCACCGGCGTTCGCCGGGAGGCCACCGTCGGACAGCGAACCACGCTCGACGTGCTCAACGCGCAGCAGACGCTGGTCAACGCCCGGGTCGCGCTCGTCACCGCGCAACACGACCGCGTGGTCGCTTCCTATGCAATGCTGAGCGCGGTCGGCCGGTTGTCGCCGCAGGTACTCAACCTGCCGACCGCGACTTACGATCCAGGCGTGCATTACCAACAGGTTCGCGACAACTGGTATGGCGTGCGGACGCCTGACGGGCGCTGAGCACGATTCTCGTGCGACCACCGCTTGTTGACCACAATTGAATTCAAGTTATCCTTGCGGCACAAGGGGTTTTTCAACGAGTTTTTAGAAATTGAGATTGGAGGTTGCTACGTATCCAATTTGAAACGTTGCATTTAGCACCCGTCCCGATAGGGAAATGACGATCACCCGATCGAGATCGTTATTCCGGTTTGCTGTTTTAGGCACGATCCGCAGGTAGAAGTTTTTCTGAAACGCTATCGTGCCTCGCCCGTATCCGTTAAAGGAATTGCTGATCTGCGCTTCGGCGTTGTTTGCCGAGCGTATTCGCTGTCGCGCGCGATCACGCAACATAATTACCCTGCGAGCGTTCTTGTAAAGTTGGAGTAATCGTGTCGCAGAATTGGATGATGCTGACCGGCCTGTTGCTTCTCGGCCCTGTGGGAACTTCGCAAGCGCAACCATTGGATTCCCCCGATCCCGTTTATATCGATGGACTGCCGTGCAACAGCCTATGCCAGTCCTATATGGCCTGGTCCTGGCAACACGCTTCGACAATGGTCGCGCAACCCGCGTCCGCGCAACCGACCCGGCGTTCGTCGGACTCCGAAGTTCGCCGTGCAACGGCAACGCGTCGGGAAAGTTCGACGCCCGCGGCGCATGACCGCACAGCAAGACCAGCGATGCCGTCGCCGGCCGCAAGGACCGCCGAGCTGCATCCTGCGGATAACGCGGCTGTCGTGTCCAAACTAGCGCCAACCAATGTCGCTGCTTCGCTTCCCACAGGCGGCGCGGCGGCCACTTCCAACACCAGAACGGTGCAGGAGCAGGTCGCGATTGCGAAGGCCCTTGCCGAACGCTTGACGTTCGTGACTGCGACCCCCGCGCCGGAGCAAGAAGCGAGCAATCTCGTTGCTTCCGGTTTTACCGCCGCCGAGGCCAGCGATACCAAGTCGGCGGAATCCGCGCCGACGAACAACACGGGCAATCTGGTTGCCGTTCTGATCGCGGGTCCAGAGATCAAATCGTTGTCCGATCTTGCCGGAAAGGACGTTGCGATCGAGGGCCGGCGATCCGCGTCCAACGCGTCAATCCGGACTGCGATCGCGGCCGCCGGAGCGGCTGAAGTCCAACTAAACGAGGGGCACACGAAAGCGCTCGATCGCGTGATTGGCGGCGAAGTGCCGGCGGCGGTTTTGGCGCTGGTGTCTCCGGAAGCAGCCGAGTGGTTTCCCGACATCCCCCGCTTCAGGATCTTTCGCGTTCCGCTCGCGCCTCGTCACTAGAAATTAGAGGCCCGACTCTCGAGTTTTTTCCGTTCCGATCCCATTGGACCGGAGGTTCCCCTGGTTGAACGTTCGCCGAGCCACGCCGGGCGCGCCCAATAGTCACGCCCGTGGCGGCCTTGGCCGCTTCACCGCATGCCGCCTTGGCGTCCGCACCGCGCGCGGGCGCAATCTGCTCACGGCGGCGCGGCGCGGCTTTGCGGCGGCCTGGGGCCCGCGGGCGAGCTCCATCAGCATGCGCAACGCCTCCACCACCGAGCGTTGGCGCACGGCGCCGCGGCCGATTGCGCCAAAACGACATTCGCGATGGATGATGCGTCCGTCGCGGGCGGCGGCGGCGAAATGCACCAGGCCCACGGGCTTGCCGGGGGTCGCACCGCCGGGGCCGGCGATGCCGGTGACGGAAACGGCGAGATCGACGCCGGCCCGCTCCAGCGCGCCGACCGCCATCTGGGTCGCGATCTCCTTGGAGACGGCGCCGAAGGTCGCAAGCGTGATGGCGTTGACGCCCAGCATCGAGCGCTTGGCTTCGTTGGAATAGGTGATGAAGCCGCGGTCGATGACGTCGGAGGAGCCCGGGATATCCGTCAGCGCGCCGGCAACCAGGCCGCCGGTGCAGGATTCCGCGGTGGCGACGGTCAGTTTGCGCATCCGGCAAAGGTCGAGCAGCGAGCGGGAGAGGGCGCGGGCGTCGCTGCCGCTCATGCTACTCGCTCCGGCCTTGACTATCCCAAGGAAGCCGGATCGTGGCGCTCGCGGTCGCAGCAATGCCTTCCTCGCGGCCGGTGAAGCCGAGCCGCTCGCTGGTCGTCGCCTTCACGGCCACGCGGGAAACATCCACGCCCGATATCTCGGCGATGCGCGCGCGCATGGTATCGCGCAGCGGGCCGATCTTCGGCCGCTCGCAGATCAGCGTCACCTCGAGATTGGCGATGCGGCCGCCGCGCGCGGTGACGCGATCGGCCGCGTATTTCAGGAAGCGGTCGGAGGAGGCGCCCTTCCATCGCGGATCGCTAGGCGGGAAGTGCGAGCCGATGTCGCCATCGGCCAGCGCGCCGAGAATGGAGTCGACCAGCGCATGCAGGCCGACATCGCCGTCGGAATGGGCGAGAAACCCTTTTGTATGCGGCACGCGCACGCCGCAAATCATCACATGACCGCCCGCGCCGAAGGCATGAACATCATAGCCGGTGCCGGTCCTGATATCGCCGAGCAGACTTGCGAGGCGGGCTTCCTCGCGGACAAAATCCTCTGGCGTGGTCAATTTCATGTTGGCAGCATCGCCTTCAAATGTCGCAACCGTCAATCCCGCCCATTCCGCAATCGCCGCATCGTCGGTGAAATCGCTTCGTCCGTCGCGCGCGGCGCGGCGGTGGGCGTCAAGAATCACGTCGAACCGGAAGGCCTGCGGCGTCTGTGCTACCCGTAACCGCGCCCGCTCGGGCGTCGCCTCGATATTTCCGCCTGCGTCGACGAGCTTCACGGTGTCGGTCACCGGTATCACCGGTATAGCCGCGCCAGCTCGGCTTGCCGCATCGATCGCCCGCGAGATCAGGACCTGCGAGACAAAGGGACGGGCGGCGTCGTGGATCAGCACGATGTCGGGTTTTTGCGCAGCGAGTGCCTCCAGGCCGGCATGCACGGAAGCCTGCCGCGTCGCTCCGCCGGCCGTCGGCGGCTCATGATGCAGGCCTAGTGCCGCGTGGTTGAACAGGGCGGTGTCGTCGGTGTTCAGCACCGGCTGCACGGCAAAGACACGCGGGTGACGGCAGAACGGTTCCATGGCCCGGAAAATTACGGTCTTGCCGCCGATGGTTCGATACTGTTTTGGTCCACCCGCGCCGGCACGCAAGCCACGGCCGGCTGCGACAAGGATGGCTGCAGTCCGTTCTGATTTCGCCATACGACTCAATTACTGGTGATCGCGGTTAATTGATAAGGGTTGGGTTTTCGCGGGAGCCCCTTATCACGCAGCGTTCGTAAAAAAGAGAGCGATTCCGAGTGGCTGTGGGAAACGCTTATTTTGCTGCACTGCACTTGCAAGATTATCAGAAATGGCTAAAGTGTAGGCATGACGCTTGACTGCACAAGATTTGTGCTCAATAGATATCCGCGTGCGCAATGATGCGCATGTCAGAACCATGAGACATCCGTGACCGGTCCGGAATCTCTCCGCCCTAAGCTATTGAAAATAGGCGATATTGAGCTCGCCAACAGGGTCCTTCTCGCGCCGATGTCCGGCGTCACCGATGCACCTTTTCGACGGCTGGCCGCACAGCTTGGCGCCGGACTCGTGGTCTCCGAAATGACCGCAAGCGACGATCTGGCGCAAGGGCGGCCGATGTCACGGTTGCGCTGCGAAGCGGCAGGCGTCGGCCCACATGTCGTGCAGCTTGCCGGTTGCGAGGCACGCTGGATGCGCGAAGGTGCGATGATCGCGGAAGCCGCCGGCGCCGAAATCATCGATATCAACATGGGCTGTCCCGCGCGTCATGTAACCGGCGGGCAATCCGGCTCCGCCCTGATGCGTGATCTCGATCATGCGGAGAGTTTGATCGAGGCGACAATTGCGGCCGTGAAAGTGCCGGTGACGTTGAAGATGCGGCTCGGCTGGGACGATCGCTTGCGCAACGCACCCGAGCTCGCGCGCCGCGCGCAGGCCGCGGGCGTGCAGATGATCACCGTCCATGGCCGGACGCGCGCGCAATTCTATAAGGGCGAGGCCGATTGGGCCGCGGTGCGCGCGGTGAGGGAAGCGGTTGCAATTCCGCTGGTTGTCAACGGCGATATCACCTCGTATGAGACCGCGGTCGGAGCGCTTGAAATGTCGGGCGCCGACGCGGTCATGATCGGCCGCGGCGCGCAGGGCCAACCCTGGTTGCCCGGGCAGATCGGGCGCCGTCTCGATGGCGGCGTCGCCGAAACGGCGCCGACACTTGGCGACCAGCTCGCTTATGTCCGCACGCTCTATGACGAGGTCTGCCATCACTACGGCCTGCGCGTCGGCTTGCGCCATGCGCGCAAGCATCTCTCCTGGGCGCTGGAGATCGCCGCTTGCGGCCGCGCGCCGGCGCAAACGCTCAAAGGTTGGCGCGACCAGATATTGACATCGGACGATCCGAAGCGGGTGCACCGATCACTTGAACAAGCGTTCGACGACTTCGCATGGAGCGCTGCCGCATGACCTCAGCCGCAGAACACCGCCGGCCGCAGCCTTCCGATGGCGAGGCCATCCTCAACGCCTTGCCCAACCCCGTGCTGCTGATCGGCCCCGACGGCAAGATTATCGATGCCAACATGGCCGCGGAATCCTTCTTCGAGATTTCGACGCAATTTTTGCGGCGGCAATCGCTGAAGGAGCTGGTGCCGTTCGGTAGCCCGTTGCTCGCGCTGATTGACCAGGTGCGCTCGATCGGCTCGCCCGTCAACGAATACAAGGTCGATCTCGGCACACCGCGCATGGGCGGTGATCGCCAGGTCGATCTGCACGTCGCACCCTTGACGGAACGCCCCGGCCACATCGTCGTGATGCTGCAGGAGCGCTCCATCGCCGACAAGATGGACCGGCAACTGACCCATCGCAGCGCCGCGCGTTCGGTGATCGCACTCGCCGCGATGCTCGCGCATGAGATCAAGAATCCGCTCTCCGGCATCCGCGGCGCGGCGCAACTGTTGGAACAGGCGGCGTCCTCGGAAGACCGCATGCTGACGCGGCTGATCTGCGACGAGGCCGACCGCATCGTCACCCTGGTCGATCGCATGGAAGTCTTCGGCGACGACCGGCCGGTGGCGCGCGGCGCCGTCAACATTCATTCGGTATTGGATCACGTCAAGCGGCTGGCGCAGTCGGGCTTTGCCCGCAACATCCGCTTCGTCGAAGATTACGATCCATCACTGCCGCCGGTACACGCCAATCAGGATCAATTGATCCAGGTGTTTCTCAACCTGGTGAAAAATGCCGCCGAAGCCGTGGTCGATCTCGGCAGCGATGCGGAAATTCAGCTCACCACCGCGTTCCGGCCCGGCGTCCGGCTCTCGGTGCCAGGCAAGAAATCGCGGGTATCGCTACCGCTCGAGTTCTGCGTCAAGGACAACGGCCCCGGCGTGCCGGAAGATCTGCTGCCGAACCTGTTCGATCCCTTCGTGACGACCAAGCAGACCGGCAGCGGACTAGGATTGGCGCTGGTTGCAAAAATCGTCGGCGACCATGGCGGCATCATCGAATGCGAGTCGCAGCCGCGCAAGACCACCTTCCGCGTTCTGTTGCCGATGTACAACGGCGCCAAACAGCCAAGCCATCGCGATGACGTTTCGGGTACGCCGTTGCATGCCTCACAGGACTCAAGATGAGGACTAACTATGCCTGCAGGTAGCATTCTTGTCGCCGATGACGATACCGCCATCCGAACGGTTCTCAATCAGGCCCTCTCACGCGCCGGATATGAGGTGCGGCTGACCGGCAACGCGGCGACCTTGTGGCGGTGGGTGAGCCAGGGCGAGGGCGATCTCGTCATCACAGACGTGGTGATGCCCGACGAGAACGCATTCGACCTGTTGCCGCGGATCAAGAAGATGCGGCCGAATCTGCCTGTTATCGTCATGAGCGCGCAGAACACCTTCATGACCGCGATCCGCGCCTCCGAGCGCGGCGCCTATGAATATCTGCCAAAACCGTTCGACCTGAAGGAATTGATCGCCATCGTCGGCCGCGCACTCGCCGAGCCGAAGGAGCGCACGCCTAATACTGCCGACGAATCCGAATTTGATTCGATCCCGCTGGTCGGCCGCTCGCCGGCGATGCAGGAAATCTATCGCGTGCTGGCGCGGCTGATGCAAACCGACCTCACCGTGATGATCTCGGGCGAGTCCGGCACAGGCAAGGAACTGGTGGCCCGGGCGCTGCACGATTACGGCAAGCGGCGCAACGGTCCGTTCGTCGCCGTCAACATGGCGGCGATCCCGCGCGACCTCATCGAGTTGGAGTTGTTCGGCCACGAACGCGGCGCCTTCACCGGCGCCAACACTCGCGCCTCCGGCCGCTTCGAGCAGGCCGAGGGCGGCACGCTGTTCCTGGACGAAATCGGCGACATGCCGATGGAGGCGCAGACCCGTCTGTTGCGGGTATTGCAGCAGGGCGAATATACCACCGTCGGCGGCCGCACGCCGATCAAGACCGACGTGCGGATCGTGGCCGCGAGCAACAAGGACCTGCGCATCCTGATCCAGCAGGGATTGTTCCGCGAGGACCTATTCTTTCGCCTCAACGTTGTGCCGCTGCGGCTGCCGCCGTTGCGCGAGCGGATCGAGGATCTGCCGGACCTGGTGCGGCACTTCTTTGCACTGGCCGAAAAGGACGGCTTGCCACCGAAGAAGCTCGATACCCTGGCGCTGGAGCGGATGAAGCAGCATCGCTGGCCCGGCAACGTGCGCGAGCTCGAAAATCTGGCGCGAAGGCTTGCCGCGCTCTACCCGCAGGACGTCATCACGGCTTCCGTGATCGACGGCGAGCTGGCGCCGCCGGCGGTGACCTCGGGAGGTGCGGTGCATCAGGGCATCGACAATCTCGGCGGGGCGGTCGAAGCCTATCTGTCGTCGCACTTCTCGGGATTTCCCAACGGTGTGCCGCCGCCGGGCCTCTATCACCGCATCCTGAAGGAGATCGAGGTGCCGCTGCTCACCGCAGCGCTGGCGGCGACGCGCGGCAACCAGATCCGGGCTGCGGACCTGCTGGGGTTGAACCGCAACACCCTGCGAAAGAAGATCAGGGACCTCGATATTCAGGTTTATCGCAGCGGGGGCTAGTGCTAGCGCCTGATTCGGCGTCAACCGCTTTCCGGCGCCAAAAAGCCGCAGGGATTACCTATCTTGCCAGCAAAACGCGCCGCGGAATTGTCGCAATTCGGCAACATTGTGATATGAATGCATCAGTCCGCTGCCGGCGGACGTAAACACCGTCAGCATTGCCATTGCCGGAATGACTAGCGCAGAGACCTCCGTCGCAGTTCTCGATTCGTCGCCTGCGGAGTCCAGAGGTTGGACGCTGCGGCGGATGCTTGCGCCGTTCGCTGTGGCGATTGCGCTGCTTTCGGCCTCCTTGACCTTCATGGTCCTGACCGGACTGACCCGGATCGAGCCGACCCCGCCGGTCGTCTATTCCTTCATCCTGATCAATGCCGCGACCATATTGGTGCTGGTCGGCATCACCGTCCGAGAAGTCTGGCAGGTCATGCAGGCTCGGCGCCGAGGCCGGGCGGCGGCGAGGCTGCATATCCAAATCGTCAGCCTGTTCTCGGTCATCGCCGTCTTGCCGGCGGTGCTGGTGGCTATCGTCGCCAACGTGACCATCGATCGCGGTCTCGATCGGCTGTTTTCGGGTCCAATGCACGAGGTCATCCAGAACTCGTTGAGCATTGCCCGCGCCTATACCGACGAACATGCGCAGCTTATCGGTGGCGATATTCTGGGAATGGCCGGCGATATCGCCCATGCCAGGCCATTGTACGACCAGGATCGCGGAACATTTCTCGAACTGCTGACGGCCAGCGCCGTCTCTCGCAATCTACCGAGCGCCATGCTGATCGACAACGACGGAAATCCCATCCCAGGGGCAGAGGCGCAGACCGGCAGTCATTTGAACTATGCGCCGCCGCCGGCCGATTTGCTGAAAAATGTCAAGGAAGATCAGCCTGAGATCTCGGTGCTTCCTGACGAAAATTACGTCGCGGCCGTGATTCGGCTACGGGCATTCGACGATACGTTCCTGTATGTGGCGCGCCCCCTCGACCCGCGGGTGGTCGCGCAACTCAAGCAAACCGAGATCGGCGCCGCTGAATATGCCGAGCTGGAATCGCGCCGGCTCGGTATTCAGGTGAATTTTGCGCTGATGTTCGCCGTGATCGCGCTCACCATCCTGATGGCCTCCATTCTGATCGGGTTGAATTTCGCCAACTGGCTGGTGGCGCCGATTCGGCGGCTGATGAACGCCGCCAGCACCGTCTCCACCGGTGATCTTCATGTGCAGGTGCCGGTGCACAAATCCGAAGGCGATCTTGCCCAGCTCGGCGAGACCTTCAACAAGATGACCCAGGAGTTGCGCACCCAGCGCGATGAACTGGTGAACGCGAGCGGGTTGATCGACAGCCGGCGCCGTTTCATTGAGGCGGTGTTGTCCTCGGCGAGCGCCGGCATCATCGGCGTCGACGCTTCCGGCAACGTCGGGATTCTCAATCGGTCGGCCGAGAAACTGATCGGGCACGCCGAATCGGAAACGCTGGACCATCCTTTGTCCGATGTGCTGCCCGAACTCGACGATATGATGAAGACCGCGCGCGAGGGCACGCAACGGCTGGTGCAGGGCCAGGTCACGATCCTGCGCGACGGCCATGAGCGCAACCTTTCGGTTCGCGTCAGCGCCGAGCAGACCAATCAGTCGCGCGACAGCTACATCATCACGCTCGACGACATCACCGAATTGGTTTCGGCGCAGCGCACCTCGGCCTGGGGCGACGTCGCACGCCGCATCGCCCATGAGATCAAGAATCCGCTGACCCCGATCCAGCTTTCGGCTGAGCGCATTCGCCGCAAATTCGGCAAGTCCATCACCGAGGACAAGGCCGTGTTCGATCAATGCACCGATACCATCGTGCGGCAGGTCGACGACATCAGGCGGATGGTCGACGAGTTCTCGCGTTTCGCGCGGATGCCGAAACCGGTGATCGAGGGCGAAGATGTCGCCGACACCGTGCGGCAGGCGGTGTTCCTGATGCGGGTCGGACATCCCGATATCGAGATCGAGGCCGAGATCAAGGAAGATCCGTTGCGGGCGCAGTTCGACCGGCGGCTGATTTCGCAGGCACTGACCAACATCATCAAGAATGCGACCGAGGCCATCGAGCAGGTGCCGTCGGTCGAATTGGGCAAGGGTCGTATTGATGTCATCGCGGCGCGCGACAACGACGAGATCGTGATCGACGTCATCGACAACGGTATCGGACTGCCCAAGGTTGCAAGGGCGCGGCTGCTGGAGCCCTATGTGACGACGCGCGCCAAGGGGACAGGCCTCGGTCTCGCGATCGTCGGCCGCGTGCTCGAAGACCATGGCGGCCGCATCGAGCTGAAGGATGCTTCCGATTTCCGTCCCGGCCAGCGCGGCGCCTGGATGCGCCTGCGATTCGCCGTCTCCGGCCAGGCCGCGAAGACGGGGGTGAAGGAGCAGGCTGGCGAAAGTCAAGCGCTGACCAGCGAAACAAAAGTGCCGGAACCGCAAACCAGCGGACCGGTAGAGACGACTAACAGTGAAGCAAAAATCAAAGCCGCAACTGGCAACTGACGAGGCGGGCGGGACCCATGGCGAGTGATATTCTGATTGTCGATGACGAGGCCGATATCCGCGAGCTGGTTGCGGGCATCCTCGATGACGAGGGCTTTTCGACGCGCACCGCGCGGGACAGCGATTCCGCTCTGGCCGAAATCGCCAATCGCCGTCCGCATCTGGTGTTCCTCGATATCTGGCTGCAGGGCTCAAAGCTCGACGGGCTGCAGCTTCTCGAGCAGATCAAGCGGGACCATCCCGATCTGCCGATCGTGATGATCTCGGGCCACGGCAATATCGAAACTGCCGTCGCGGCGATCAAGCGCGGCGCCTATGATTTCATCGAGAAACCCTTCAAGGCCGACCGGCTGATCCTGGTGGCGACACGGGCGCTCGAGACCTCTCGGCTGAAACGCGAGGTCAGGGAGCTGAAGCAGCTTGCACCCACCACGAGCGTCCTGACCGGCCATTCGCCCAGCATGAACCAGTTGCGCCAGACCATCGATCGGGCCGCCAAGGCCAACAGCCGCATCCTGATCGTCGGCCCCTCCGGTGCTGGCAAGGAGCTTGTGGCGCGCACGCTGCATGCCGCCTCAACGCGCGCCGAGGGACCGTTCGTTGTGATCAACGCCGCGGCGATCACCCCGGAGCGGATGGAGGTCGAGCTGTTCGGGATCGAGCAATCCAATGGCGAGCAGGCGCGCAAGGCAGGCGCTCTGGAAGAAGCGCATGGCGGCACGCTGTTCGTCGACGAAATCGGCGACATGCCGCGCGAGACGCAGAACAAGATTTTGCGGGTCCTGGTCGACCAGACGTTCCAGCGCCAGGGAGGCACCGCCAAGGTCCACGTCGACGTTCGAATCATTTCCTCGACCGCCCGTAACCTCGAAGAGGAGATCGCCGCAGGCCGGTTCCGCGAAGACCTCTATCACCGGCTGTCGGTGGTGCCGATCCGCGTTCCCCCGCTGTCGGAGCGCCGCGAGGACATCCCGGAACTGATCGACTATTTCATGGACCAGATCTCGGCCAACACGGGCCTGCCGAGACGGCAGATCGGCCAGGACGCGATGGCGGTGCTGCAGTCGCATGTCTGGCCGGGGAACGTCCGGCAACTCCGTAACAATGTCGAGCGCGTCATGATTCTGGCGGGCGGCGGTCCGGAGGTCATCATCACCGCCGACATGCTGCCGCAGGACGTAGGTTCCATGGTGCCGGCGATGCCGACCAGCAACAATGGCGAGCACATCATGGGTCTGCCGCTACGCGAGGCGAGGGAAGTGTTCGAGCGCGACTACCTGATCGCCCAGATCAGCCGATTCTCCGGAAACATCTCGCGCACCGCCGAATTCGTCGGCATGGAGCGCTCGGCGTTGCATCGGAAGCTGAAGGCGCTCGGGGTCGGTTAAGAGCGCTTTCCAGCGAAAGGCCGCCGCGTACTTGAGCGCGGGGTCGGCGCCGGCTTGCGGAAAGAAAACGCGTTGCATCAGAAAGCTTGAGTCTCCGTTCCGATTCGAAGGGATGGAAGGCTCCAGGCGGGGCCGGCGAGTTTGTTCATGCATTTGCTTGGGAAAACCTGTCACTTTCCGTGCTTTTACGGATAAAGGCGCATTTCAGGGCGCGCGAAGCGACTTGCCTAAAAAGCGCGCCTGCCTTCTAATCGTTCCGCTGCGGCCTAAGGAGGGGGATCTCATGGGCTCACGGCAGCCGGGGGATGCTCCGTGAGAGGGCAGCGACCGGTCAAATAAAAAAGAAGCACAAGACGGCGGGATAACAACAATGGCGGCAGACCGCGCACAAAACCTACAAGACACCTTCCTAAATCACGTTCGTAAAACCAAAACGCCTCTGACGATCTTCCTGGTCAATGGAGTGAAGCTGCAGGGCATTGTCACCTGGTTCGACAATTTCTGCCTGCTGTTGCGGCGGGACGGTCATTCGCAGCTTGTATACAAGCATGCGATTTCGACCATCATGCCCGGCGCTCCGATCCAGTTGTTCGAGGGCGGCGAGGATGCTCCGGCTTGAGAGTGATTTGATTGGAACCCCGGAATCGGGAAGGGGGCGCTGACCGTCCGCGGTCAGCAGGGCGAGGGGCGACCGGGCGGGTGATCGTCATCGGCCCCTATCTGCGGATGCGCCGCGGCGATTCCGAGGCGCAAACGGATCATCATGCCTCGCGCGATTTCAAGGCGCGGCTCGAGGAGGCCAGTGGGCTGGCGCGCGCCATCGACCTCGAGGTGGTTGAGGCGCTCACTGCGCTCATCAGCCAGATTCGCCCCGCAACCTATCTTGGCAAGGGCAAGGTCGAGGAGATCATCGGCCTCATCACCGGCCGCGAGATCGAACTCGCGGTGATGGATTGCGCGCTGGCGCCGATCCAGCAGCGCAACCTCGAGAAGGCCTGGAACACCAAGGTGCTCGATCGCACCGGCCTGATCCTGGAAATCTTCGGCCGCCGCGCCAAGACCAAGGAGGGCGCGCTGCAGGTCGAGCTTGCCCATCTGAACTATCAGCGCAGCCGCCTGGTTCGCTCATGGACCCACCTCGAACGCCAGCGCGGCGGCTTCGGCTTCATGGGCGGCCCCGGCGAAACCCAGATCGAAGCTGACCGCCGCCTGATCGGCGAGCGCATCACGCGCCTCGAGAACGAACTGAAGAAGGTGCAGGCGACGCGGCGGCTGCACCGTGCCGGCCGGCAGCGCGTGCCGTACCGAGTCGTGGCGCTGGTCGGCTACACCAATGCCGGCAAATCCACACTGTTCAATCACCTGACCCGCGCCGAGGTGCAGGCCGCCGATATGCTGTTCGCAACGCTGGATCCGACCTTGCGCGCGCTCAAACTTCCCCATGGCGGCAAGGCGATGCTGTCGGATACCGTCGGCTTTATCTCCAATCTGCCGACGCAACTGGTGGCGGCGTTTCGCGCGACACTCGAGGAAGTGCTGGAGGCCGACGTCATTCTCCACGTCCGCGACATCTCGCATGAGGACGCGGAAGCGCAGCAGCGCGACGTCGATGCCGTGCTGCGCCAGCTCGGCATCGATCCCGAGGCCGGCGGGCGCATTCTCGAAGTCTGGAACAAGATCGACCGCTTCAGTCCGGACGAGCGCGAGAACCTGCGCAACATCGCCGAGCGCCGACCGCCGGAGCACCCGTACCTGCTCGTCTCGGCAGAGACCGGCGAGGGCATCGATGCGCTGCTAGCCGCGATCGAGGACCGCCTGGCGGCGATGCGTACGACACTCGACCTGTCGATCGATGCCTCCGACGGCGCCGGCATCTCCTGGCTGCATCGCAATGCCGAGGTGCTCAACAAGGAACTGCATGACGGGCGCTTCGACATGACCGTACGTGTCGACGAGACCAAGCGCGACATCGTGGTTAACCGGTTCGGCGCCGTCCCGAATTTGTCCTTGACCGCTTAATTCGGAAGAACAGTCTCGATCTCAAGTTGCATTTGATAAGACCGCCTGAAGCCGACGATCATCGGTTGTGCGGCGCGATGTATTTTCGGCTATTTCGATCTTGCGGCGGAACAAGCATTGACCGGTATTCGAGTAAATTGAAGTAGATTGAGGAGGGACTGCCATGGGCGATTTCCTCAAAGTCCGTCCGGAGACTTCAGGGCTGGATTGCATAGTTTTCTGAGCATGAGGCGGATTGAGGCGAGGCGTAAGAACGCGAGCGCCTTTCGGTTGAGATTCTCCCGGTTCGACCAGTCCCCATTCGTCGTCGGTCAGATCGCTCGGATATCGCAACTTGCTGCGGTCGTAACCGGCGCGGTTCTTGCTCGTCCACATCGGTGACCCTCCTCGAATCAGGCCCCCCTCTTGAATCACAGGTGATTCACATGATTCAAGAACTCTTGGGACAGACACTCAGAAGTCCTTCAGGACATGGCAAAAGGATTTTTCTAGTCCCGTTTTTTCGGATGCTCTTCTACGGGATCATTTTTTCTGCGGCGGTCACGTTCCTGATCGGATTCACGGAGGACGTGTTCAGGCCGTCGCCGAACTTTCCCTACATCGCCAGCAAATCATTCATTCTGGATACCGGTTTTTTTCGTGTCTTTCAGCTTTCTGTTCGCGTTCATGGGCTATTTGAGCAATCTGCAACTGAAAGACGATATCCTGAGCCCGGTGAGGCAGAAGCTTGTCGGGTACTGGGAGGTGAAGGCGCAAACCTGGAAAATCGATCCCGAGCAAATCGTCCAGGCCCATGTCGTCACGCATTGCACGATCGGGATCGAGGACGTCGGCCGAAAGCTGATCCTGCATTTCGACGTCACCGACAGCGACGTGTTTGCCGATCAATCCCTCGATATCACCAATGTCATCATTGCATTCCAGGGCGAGCCGAAGAAGCTGATCTATTTTCAGGATCACGAGCTGATGTTGAAAAACCCGGTCGGGACCGGGCTCCAACCAGATTGCCAGCGCGCGATTTCCTTTCCTCGGTGTGCTCAACATCAATTCGCGCAACGACAACATCGATGAAATGACCGGCTTTTGGTATGACATCGACAATTCGATCCTGAATCTGGCGCGCATGCCGGCCCTGAAGGGCCTGGACGATCTGGTTCACGGCATTGAAAGCGGTTCGGTCGCATTCGAGGGCCGCTTTCGTTTACCAGGCTTCGCGCGCTGGCGGGGATGTAGCGGCAACCCGCATAACGGCGACGGAAGTGCACTCCCTCTCCCGCGCTTTGCGGGGGAGGGCTGGGGGTGCTTCCGCAAAACGCACTGGTCGAGAGGATAAACTTTCCCCCACCCGCCGCGACCTGGCCGCGCAATCATGAGCTATTCCTCGCGCTTCGCCGCGTTCCAAAGCGCGTCCATCTCATCGAGCGAAGCCTGTTCGAGCGAACGGTCCTGTGCGGCAAGCGTGCGCTCGATATAGGCAAAACGCCGCTCGAATTTGGCATTGGTCCCGCGCAGCGCGTTTTCAGGATCGGCGCCAACATGCCGCGCCAGGTTGACCAGCGCGAACAGCAGATCGCCGGTTTCCACTGCTAGTTCGTGTGCATCGTTGCGGTCGAGCGCTTCCTCGATCTCGTCGGCTTCCTCGCGAATCTTCTGCAGCACCGCGCGCGGGTCGTTCCAGTCGAAACCGACGGTGGAAGCCTTGCGCTGCAACTCCATCGCCCGCTTAAGCGCCGGCTGGCCAGCCTTGACGGTCGATAGCAGCGATTTGTAGCTGGCTTCTTGCGGCGACCGCCGCGCGGCGCGCTCGGCCTTCTCCTCGGCCTTGATGCGTTCCCAGGCACCCTTGACGTCGGAAGGCGTCAGGTTGCCGTTTTTGTCGGCGAACACGTGCGGATGCCGGCGGATCATCTTGCGCGTGATCGCCTCGACCACGTCGCCGAACGCAAAGGCGTTCTCTTCCTCCGCCATGCGGGCGTGGAAAACCACCTGCAGCAGGAGATCGCCGAGTTCGTCCCTGAGATCGTCGAGGTCGCCGCGCGCGATCGCGTCCGCGACCTCATAGGCTTCCTCGATGGTGTAGGGCGCGATCGTCGAAAAATTCTGCTCGAGGTCCCACGAACAGCCGGTGATCGGGGTTCGCAGCTTCGCCATGATGTCGAGCAGACCGGAGATATCGCGGGAAGGGGTCATGACTATGTCCGATGTGGGAGAAGGTTCAGCCCTTATGCCGCAAGTCGCGCATCGATCCCAGCCGGCCGCCGCTATTTTCCACCGGTTGGCGTTGGCATCGATGAGTGCTAAGGCCCGCATATGAGGGAACCGTTGAACTCAGAGACCGCGCTGGTCTTGTTCTCCGGCGGACAGGATTCAGCGACCTGCCTTGCCTGGACGCTCGAACGCTTCGCAAACGTCGAGACGCTCGGCTTCGACTACGGCCAGCGCCACGCCATCGAGCTTGATTGCCGCGAACGGCTGCTCGACGGCATCAGATCATTGCGCGCGGATTGGACAAAAGGGCTTGGCGAGAGCCACACGCTGAAAATTCCAACGCTGGCCGAAATTTCCGATACCGCGCTGACTCGCGACGTCGCGATCGCGTTGGGCGCCGATGGCCTGCCCAACACCTTCGTGCCCGGCCGCAATTTGCTGTTCCTGACCTTTGCCGCGGCGCTGGCCTACCGGCGCGGCATCCGTCACATCATCGGCGGCATGTGCGAGACCGACTATTCCGGCTATCCGGATTGCCGCGACGAGACCATCCGCTCGCTCAATGTCGCGCTCAATCTCGGCATGGCGATGCCGTTCGAGTTGCACACGCCGCTGATGTGGCTCGACAAGGCCGCGACCTGGAAGCTCGCGCATGATCTCGGCGGGGCAGGGCTGGTCGATCTGATCCGCGAGCACTCCCACACCTGTTATCTCGGCGAGCGCGGCGCGCGCCATGACTGGGGTTTTGGCTGCGGAGAGTGTCCGGCCTGCGCGCTGCGCGCGAAGGGCTGGTGGGAATATGCGGCCGGCGGGACTTAGCTAGCTGTGCATGTTCTTGTGGTTGTCCCTGGCGCGCGGCTTCGGGATCGGCACGGTCGTCTCGGATGTTGTCGGCTGGCCCTGGTTTTTTTTACGCGGCGCTGGTTGGTCCTATCGCCGTGGTAGCGCGATTCTCGGAATCGGACGCCGATCCAAATGCGGAAATGCGATCGCGAAGGCGCCAATTCCGACCAGTCGCAGAGCGTAACGGCTCATGATGTTCATGGTGTAACTCCTGCAAAACGGCCCGGAGCAGGGGTGAAGTTTAATTTTTCACAAACGCAGGTTAAAAATAGTGCCAGTCAATTCAAATTGACTCTGCAACCGGGAAATAAACGAGGCGGTGCTCTTCGACGCTGGCGCCGCGAGCTGACGTCACAGGCGCGCCGTCAGGCGTGGACGTCACGATCAGGGCCGAAAATCTTCCGGCTTTAATTCGATCGGCGAACCGTGCGGCGTGCGGTCGGCGGCATGGTCCCAGGCGTCGCGGTAGCGGTTGAGCGTCTGCGACGACGCCACGCCCTTGGCCGCGACCAGCCGCTCCAGCGTCGCGAGCCAATGCCGATAATAGGTCTCGCCAGTATCGGCATCGCCTTCCGCCTGAGCGCGCTTGATCTCTTCGGCCAGCGCCGCGACCCATTCTTTCCAGATGAAGAGGCCGCGCTCGTGCAGCGCAAGCGCCATGGCAAAGGCTTGCGCCTCCCAGGGCTCGCGAAATACCGGGCCATCATCGTCGCGCGGAAGGCCCGGCACCGCGCTGGCCGCACCCGCCGCGGCCGCGTCCATCATGCCGCCTCCAGATATGGCTCGAACGCATCGATGGATATTTTCAATGTCGGATCGGCATCTGCGCCCCAAAGCTCGACCGCGTCGAACACGACCGTGTAGAGCCACTGCGGGTTTTCGCCGGAGTCGGTCGCGGCTGTGTCCGGAAACACCTGACAGCCGTGGTCGCGTTCGATCACGCCGACGTGGCCGCGCGCGTAGCGCGGCAGGCGCGTATGGGTCGCGGGATGGATGTTCTTCGCGCGCACGCGGTCGCCCGGCTTGAATTTCGCAGGCTGGGGCGCCACGCGGGCAAACTTGCCCCGCACCATGATGCGCTCGACATCGTCGAGGGTGAACTTGCCGCGCTTGAGCGGTTTCGCCGGTTCCGTCGCGTGGCCGGCGGCGAGTTCGGAAGGCGCGATGTATCCCTTGTCGATCAGCAGGTCTTCGAGACCCAACAACCATTTCTTGTAGTAGGGACTCGCGAGATAAATGTGGGGCGGTAGCGCCTCCCGGTAGAACCGCGAGGTATCGATGTTGAACGCGCCGGCCGCGCCCATCGCGCGCACCATCGCCAATACCCGCGCTTCCCATTCGGTGTGAAACATCGGCTCGTTCGGCTCAGGCTCGACCTTGCCGAAACCGTCCATGCCGCCCATGTCGTGCACGCCGTTCACGACGGCGCGCCCGGCGTTTTCGGAAATCCTGTACCGATCATTGAGTCGCGCGTCACGAGCTCGGCGAGCTGCTGTTCGCTAAGGCCCTCGGTGCCAGGGGGGCGCATCGGCAGCACCAGGAAACGCGTCTCCGCGGTCGAATCCCACACCCGGATCTCGGTTTCCTTCGGTAAGGTCACGCCGAAATCGGCGAGCACGCCGCGCGGGTCTTTCACCGCGCGGGAACGATAGGGCGCGGCCTTGTACCAGACCGGAGGAAGGCCCAGCATTTCCCATGGATAGCAGGAGCACAGCGTGCACACGACCATGTTGTGCCGGTTCGGCGTGTTCTCGACGGCTACGAGGTGATCGCCGACCCGGCTGACGTAACCCAGCGTGCTGACCGCCTTGGTGGCGTCGGCCAGCAGCGCCTCTTTGAACGCAGGATCGGCCCAGGCTTTCGCAACGACCTGCGCGCCGTTGTGCGGGCCGATCTTGGTTTCATAAGCCTGGATGATGGCGTCGAGGGCGGGCGGATCGAGATAGCCCTTTTCGGTCAGCACGGTTTCCAGCGCGCGGACGCGCAATTCGGTCTCGGACAGCTCCGAATGATTGTGGTCGGCGTGATGGTCGTGATCGCTCATGCCGCGAACGATAAGCGAAATAGTGCTGCAGTGTCGAGTGCCAACTTTGCCGGCGTCGATGCGCTTTCGCCGGAGGCGCTGCGCCAGCTCTCGCACGCGGCGCGCAGTTTTGAGAACGATGACGCGACGTCCGTCGTGGTGCTGATCGGTAGATTCCGCGCTACTTCGGCAATGCGACGGCTTGATGGTGAAGGGGCCCGGATCCTTTCCCTTGTTGGCGCCGAACAGGAACGAAGACTTGCCTTCCGCGACCCAGCCGGTGCTGCCGACCACCGTCACGGCAACGGGCTCGACAAAGCCGTCCTGAATAATCTCGATCTCCGCCGCATCCTCCTTGATCGTGACCTTGTCCAATCTGCCGGCACCCTCGATCAGCAGGAAGCCGTCTCCGAACGACCGCATTCCGTCCGTGTGGTCGAGCGCGCGGGAAGCCTTCAGCGCGGTGACGCGCGTTGCCTTACCGTCCGTCACGGATATCTTGAACAAGCCGGCCGGGATGAATGTCGTGACGTAGAGATTGCCGTCCGGACCAAACGCGATGCCGTCAAGGCCGACGCCATCCTTGGCCGGCGCGAGAAGCGGATCCGTCGCCCAGATGTCGAACGCGGTGCCTTCAGGGTTGAGGCAGTACACGTTGGGCGTGAACGAGTCGGTTGCGTAGGCGGCGCCGTCAGTGCCGCCGGCGATGTCGTTGCACATCGACTTCGCACTGCCGAATGCAAAACTGCCTTTCGGTGCGCCGGTGTGGAGATCGAAGGTTTTCAGAAAGGCACCCTTGATGTCGGTGGGCCTCGAACGCCGATACCGGTCATATCGTTGGGCAGACATACAGGGTGCTGCTCTTCTCGTCGACGAGCACGCCGAGCACCGAGCGACCGGCGGCGGCGCCCGGCGCGATGAATTGCTCCGCCTTTCCGGCGGGCGCTACCTTCACCACGCCGCCAAGATTGAGGCTGCCCACATAGAGTGTTCCGTCCCGGATGGAGCTCAGGCTTTCCGAAAACTCGTGTCCGGAATGCTGACCGGCAAGGTCTGCGCGTACCCTGCGATGCCGAGCATAGTGCCAATCCTGCCAAGGCGTACTGTGGCCGTACGCGTAATGGCGCTTGATCGCCTCTGGGGCCCGGGGCGGGTTTGGAACCGTGTCTTGCGTAGGGTTCACGACGGAGATTCCAATCGCTTGACGATCTGGACCGGCGTTGCGGGCTTCAGATAAGGGCGCGGTCGCTGTCACAATTTCGCGGCAGCACCGGTTGTACGCTTCGCGGTGGCCATTGCACGGTAGTTGAGTTGTTAGTATCGTGCAACCGATACGGATACGTCCTCGCAACCGAAAAAGGCGGCTCATGCTGAGAATTGTCATTGTGCTGAGCTGTCTCGCCAACTTCCTGCATCCGACCGACGCCTCGGCCTGGGGCTATCAGGGCCATCGCGTGGTCGGCTCGATCGCCCAGCAACTGTTGACAGAAAACGCAGCCGTACAGGTCGAGCGCATCCTCAACGAGGGCGATTCCCACACGCTGGATTTGCGCAAGGCCGGCCCCTGGGCCGATTGCGTGAAGAGCGTGGTCCGGCATGAGGACGGCACTTTCGAATATGTCGTGGACCCGAACCAGCTGGAATTCCAAGTGCCCTGCACGCGCTTCACATCGCAGCAGGAGCGGGCGCGGATGGTGGATTACGCCGGCCGCAACTGGCTCAACTGCGACTTCCGGCCGGACGGACCCGACAAGCCGCCGGCGGGCTGCCACAACACCTACCATTTCGACGACGTCGCCCTTCAACGCAACAAGTTCGATCGAAGTTTTCTAGGCACCAACGAGCACGACCTGGTCGCGGCGATCGGTGCTGCGATCGCCGTGCTGCAGGACAAGCCAGCGCCGGCGCCGTTCTCGATTGCCGACAAGAAGGAAGCGTTGTTGATGCTGACCCATTTCGTGGGCGATCTGCACCAGCCGCTCCACGTCGCCTCCGCCTATCTCGATGCCGACGGTGGGCTCGTCGATCCCGACGCTGCGCACGCGATCGATCCGGCAACCGCGACCAACGGGGGCAATTCCATCCAGGATCAGAACGTGGTCTTTCATGCCGAATGGGATGACATCCCGACCGACATCGGCGACGCCTGGACCAGGGAGTTGTTGGCGGATGCCCGATCCGTCCGGGTAACCGAGGGGGCGGTTGAGGAGTGGCCTGCCAAGTGGGCCTCCGACTCGATCCAAGTTGCCCACGACGCCTTCTCCGGCTTGAGCTTTCAGGAGATCAAGCCGCCACCGAACGTTCAGTGGAGCGTGGCCTTCAACGACCACACCGCCTATCTGTGGCTATCAGACATGATCAAGCGCAAGCAACTAGCCAAGGGCGGGGCGAGGCTGGCGCAAATCCTGAATGCGATCTGGCCGTAAGGCGCGCCGGCTCGGTTATCGGTTAGGGATCACTCGCCGCCGCGACGCGCCGAAAGTCCCTAGCTTCGGCGCCTCCAGGTCCGTCCGGCCGTGCGGATCCGGTCCGCCCTGGCAGTCCGATTCGCAGCCAGTACCTCGTCACAGTGATTATGACTGGTTGATTTTGAGCCAGTCTAGGATGGGCAGGTCTTTCGGAGCAACGAGGACCTCGATAGTTCGGGCAACGCCGGGTTGACGGCGGATGAGAGCGTTTCGCTCAAGCGTGACGATCATCTGATGGACCGAGGGCGGGCTGACTTGAAAATGGCGCTGCATGTCGGTCTCGGCGGGCGGGCGTCGGAACATGTGCGAGTAGGTGTAGATGAAAGCCAGGTGTTGGCCTTGCTTTTCAGTGAAGCCTTGAGCGCTGAGGCTGCGAGCGGCGCCTGATTTTCGATTCATTTGTCGATTCGTTCGGCCCTCCAACACGGAGGTCGGCATGAATGTACGTTATCGGGTGTTCGCCGTGACAAGGCGGCGCTTTCCAGTGGGTGCAAGTCCCACCCGGCAATCGCTCCAGCCGGAAGCAGCCGGAGCAGCTATGGAGGTGACGAAATAGCTGAAGCCTTCGGAATGCGTGTCAGGAATTGGTGACAAGCGCGAGTGTGCAGGCCGTAACGCGAGTGTCCGTTCCAGATCGCCTTCCACGAAGCGCCGCTCGGTCCGGTACACTGTGGAACCGCCCACCGCCACCGTGCGCGCAATCTCATCATCGCTGCAGCCGGCATCGGCCGCCAGCAAGATCTGGGCGTGCTTGAGCTTGCGGGAGAAGCGCGTCTCATCGGTGATCTTGCCGTTGATTTCGTGCTGGCTTTCGACCACGACAATGGACTTCAGGCCCGGCCATTGGTGGCGCGCCTGCAGCCAGTCGGCATCGCGGATCACGGTGTAGTTTCGGGTCTCGATACGACCGTGATCGGCATCGACGGTTTGGTGGGTGCTGATCGTGGTATATCCTTGCATTTCAGGGCTTTCTGCTCATCGACGAAGACCTCGACGTCCTCGCGCAGGGTCCCTTGATTGCCCTTCAGCGCCCAGATGTAATCGGCCTTTTTCTCGATGATTTTGAATGCGATGTCGCGCTGGCAGCCCATCGCGTCAATGGTCACGACGGCGCCCTCGATCGACATCATGTCGAACAGTGCCGGGATGGCGACGATCTCGTTCGACTTCTCGCTTACCTTGACCTGCCCCAGCACGATGCGTTGCCGCGCCGCGAAGGCAGAGACCATGTGAATCGCCTCTTTTGAACCCTTGGTCTGATAGGAGCGCCGCGAGGTCTTGCCATCGATCGGGATGACCTCGGCGGGCGTGTTGGTCAGCGCCGCGACCCAGGCCACGAAGCAAAGCTGGAAGGCGCGGGCGTCGAGCGTGGCAAAGATATCGCCCAGATGATCGTGCGATGGCGTGCCGTTCGCATAGGGCCGAAACCGTCGCAGCAGCTTGATCTTACGCACCGCGCGATGTCGGTGAACGCCTCTGCTCCGGCAAGAACCGCCAGAAGAATCAGGAGCAGCACTTCCGGTAGCGGGTAATCCACCTTGCCGGCCTGTCGATGATCCGGCAACCCGCTGAAATAGTGAAGGAAACTCGTCGTCTCGGCAATCTCTGCAAATCGGGTACCGTCGGTATCCATCATCCTACTCCACCTACGACTCAGTGGATGACAACAAATTCAGTACTTTACCCTATTGTTCACGGATCTCTTCACCCGATTGCCCTGCGGTTGGCCCCACGGCGGGGAATCCAGATTAACGTCAGGCGACTTGAAGGATTTCTAGCAGGAAGGCGGGGCTCCAGCTTGCTCGCTTGCGTCGTGTTTTGACGCTTCCCTTGGCCTTATTGAAACGGACAAGATCGAGGGCGAAGCGGCGGACGACGGCCATATTTTTGGCGCCGTGACCGGCCCGGTAGCGTGACAGGTCATCGCTGAATTCGAGGTCGAGCAGCCAATGCATGCTTTCGACGCCCCAATGACCGCGTATGGCCTGGGCGATCCGCTCGATGTCGAGGGGCGCCGAACAGATGAAGTAGCGGGCTTCGGAGGCGGTGCGATCGGCATGCTCGACACGGCTGTCGACCTTGACGAGGGTCTTGATGTCGGTGAAGCGCGTCTGGCCGGGATAGCTGCGCTCCGAATTGATCCAGTCGACCTTGCTGGAGGCGCTATAGGTGCGTGTCTCGATGCGGCCGTGACCCTTTTCGACGGTGGTCTTGGCGACGAGTTTAGTATCGGGGGCGTCGCGAAAATAGTCGGCGACCTCGGCTTCGAGATTGGGCTGATTGCCTTTGAGGGCGAGCAAATATT
This sequence comes from uncultured Alphaproteobacteria bacterium, assembly GCA_963822795.1. Classification (GTDB taxonomy): domain Bacteria; phylum Pseudomonadota; class Alphaproteobacteria; order Rhizobiales; family Xanthobacteraceae; genus Bradyrhizobium. The sequence goes on along the minus strand of CAWGJM010000034.1, from coordinate 64,346 downwards.
CGGCCTTGTGGGCCACGATAGTTTCGGCAATGTCGACTTGGCAACCCATGGCATCGATGGTGACCAGCGCCCCTTCCAGTTGGTTGGTCTCGGCGAGGTGATCGAGCAGATCCGGGATGGCGGTGATTTCGTTGGTTTTCTCCGGTACGCTCAGTTGCGCGAGCGCCAGCCGCGCCGTCGTCGCGTAGGCGCTGAGCGTGTGCAGCGCTTTGAACCCCTTGCCGCCGATCATGGGTACGCCGGGCGGTCTTGCCGTCGATGGCGATGAACTCATGTCGGCCCGGCCATTGGGCCGCCACCCAGTTCTCGAAGCAGCGCGCAAACAGCGTCGGATCGACCCGGTTGAAGAGACTGCGCAGCCAGCGCTCACAGGGGATGCCGTGATGGTAGTCGGAGAAGCGGCGTAGGAAGTCGAGATTATGCTCTCCCCACTCGGCGATCTCGTCGAAATCGTCACAGGACGCGATCGTCGCGCAGGTCACCAGCAGCAGCACCTCCTTGAGCGGGTACATCACCCGCCAGGGTTCGCGGCTATCGTCAAGATCGGGAAAATGCTGCAAAAGCGCCGCAAGCCGTGTCCGCGGCGCGTCCTGCTCAATCATCCGGGTCATCATCGCGCTCCATCAGAGAATCAGAGCGACCACGGAATCACAGCCTGGGCGTCAACACAAAATCAGCTCGAAAACCCCGTTAACCTGACTTCCGTGGGGTTGGCCCCAGGGCTACGAGGTCAGGTTAACGCGGGTTTTGGGTTGATTTGTGCTCTTTTCCTGAACGGGCAGAGCTGATTCCTTGAGATCTTCCGATTCGGGAGGGTCTGATGGAAATGGTATCCACCAAGCCGCAATTGCGGGTGCTGCTCGACCACTTGGGGACGATCAAAGATACCCGGCAATCGTGGAAGGTTGCCTATCCACTACGCGAGGTGCTGTTTCTGGTGGTATGCGGCACGATCGCGTGCGGCGATGACTATGACGACATCGTCGATTGGGGTGAGGCTCATCTGTCGTTCTTGCGACTGTTCTGCGAATTTCACCACGGCATCCCGTGCGCTGATTGGCTGCGGACCGTCATGAACAGGATTGATCCGGAGCTGTTTGCAGTCTGCTTTTCGTCGTGGGTGGCCGAATGCTGGCCGGACAAGCCCGACCTTGTGGCCATCGATGGCAAGACCTCTCGGCGCAGCCATGACCACAAGCGTGAGCAGAAGGCCCTGCACTTGGTATCCGCGTTCGCTACGACCGACCGCCTGGTGCTGGGCCAGGAGGCAATCGATGAAAAATCCAACGAGATCACCGCGATCCCGGCACTGGTGGAGCGCATCGACCTCGAAGGTGCTCTGGTCTCGATTGATGCCATGGGATGCAATCCAGACATCGCTCAGAGCATCCTCGATGCCAAAGCCGACTACCTCCTGGCCGTGAAGGACAATCAGCCAACCCTTCATGCCGAAATCAGGAGCTATTTCGATACGGCACCCTCCGACAAGCTCGAGCGGGCGCAGACTGTCGAGAAGGGCCATGGCAGGCTCGAAATTCGAAACTATACCATCTCCCATGAGGTCGACTGGACAACCCCTGAGCGCTCCTATCCGGGAGAATTCCGTTTCCCCAAGCTCGCCACCATCGGCATGGTCGAGAGCCGGACCGAGCGCGGCGACAAGATCGAGACCGAACGACGATCCTACATCTCCTCGCGCGCCCTCTCGGCTGCCGCCTTCGCCGACGCCGTGCGAAGCCACTGGGCCATCGAGAACAAGCTGCACTGGGTCCTCGACACCACCTTCAAGGAGGATCAATCACGCCTGCGCGTGGGCCACGGCGCCAAAAATATGGCCATCGTGCGCCACTTCGCTCTCAATCTGGTCCGCCAAGCCAACGATAAGCGATCCATTAAGCGACGCCGCAAACGTGCCTCATATGATCCGCAATACCTGCTCGAAATCCTCGGACCAATGCGCCGTTAACCTCGACTCGTTGCCCTGGGGTTGGCCCAAAGGTCGGTGGACAACCTCAACCCGCTGTTCTACCCTGAACGGAAAGGGAACAATTCGGTAAGAAGTGGCCTACCGGCTCGGGTGACCTGCATCCGCTCGGAGAGTAGGCGTTGCTGTTTCGATACCTCCATGACGATGCGTTCCTGGCATTTTCACGGGAGCACAAGCATCTCTACGCGGCGTGTCTGTTGGACCTGCAAGAGCGCTTCTTTAGCGGCGTTCCGGCTTTCCCGACGCCGCAGGAGGTCACGCATGCCATTTACGACGTCATGCGGTCCAATCCCGCGCTCTGGAATGAGACCGACGACTTCGGCGAAGCGCTTCCCGAGGTCATTTCAGCGGGCCGTAGGCGGATCAAGCGTGCAACCGCGATCACCACGGAGACGTCAGACAAAGCTCTGCTGATCGCCCACCAAATTTACGGTCGGCTGATCGGGTGGGGCTGGCTCGAGGTAGAAGAGTATGGCCTTCGGGTGACCATCGACATGCCCATGGGCCCGCTCTTGGTCATTCAACGGCTGGCGAGCTTAAACAGGGACGTCTCGCAACGGTTCGGCGGCTTGATCGTCACGGTACGTCTGAATCTCGAGGCAGTGGAGAAGCTCAGCCCCGACATCGCCGACAGAAAGCAACGGGAGGTGGCGCTTGCCCTGAGAGAAGCGCGAAACCAGGTCGATCAGTTCACCAAAAGCCTTCGCGCCATCCTTTCCGATCTCAAGCGCATACGCCGAACCGTCATGGACTCCAGAACAGTCGGAGACCGCCTGGAGGCGTTCTTCGAGGAATTCGTCGAGCAACTTCTTTTGAAGGATTTCGAGTCCATCCTGACCTTCAATCATCCATACCGTTTCAGGGATGCCATCGTCGATCTGGCGCGACGGATCGCGCACACGCCGGCGACAATGCAGGTTTTATCGGAAGAGTATGTTGCCGCGAGCATCTCGCCATCCATGTCTGAGGCGGCGCGCGATGTGGAAGGCGATCTGTTGGCGATTGAAACGACCTTCGGCCAGATCGGCGAGATGTTTGAGAGGATCGAATCGTTCCGTCGCCAATTGGAGTCGCGCGTCCGAAATACGATCAAATATGCGGAATGCGGCGCTCAGGGACTGGTCGGACGCGCCGGCGATCTCGCTCGCCGGCTCGACGGGCTGATCGCGCGGGGGCGCCATCCGAATGCGACGGTCGAGTGGAGTTTGGAGCCGCTGCGGTCGCCTTGGTCCGAATTCCAGCACGCGCCGAGCCGCGAACCCAGACGGGCTGTGGCGATGCAGCCGCTTGGGGACCGTCCGACCGATCCGCTGTACGAGATCAGGAAGCACCTTCGATTGCAGTATATCTCGCGGATCGCGCCGGGCTCGCTGCAGGTGCGCAGCTTCCTGGAGAAACAGGTGCCCGTGGGTGGCATGCGGGAGGCGCGCTTTATCGCGATCGAGACAGTCGACGATTTTATCGCTTTCGACGCGGCGCGTCGTTTCGCGGTAACGAGGGAGATTCCAGCCGAGGTCGCGCGATACTTCGAGCTCGAATTCGCACCCGATCTGCCGCCACATGACAGTGAGTGGTTGCGATGCGCCAATTTCATCGTAAGGCGGCAGACGACAAGCGCGGCGAGGCGGTTGCATGCTCAGTGAATTCGAAGCCATCGAGCGAACATCCGGTTCGGAGAAGGCGGGCGATCTCCGCAAGGCCCTGCATTTCCTGTTGCGGCGACAGTTCGTGTTCGCCGGGGACCCCCGGACCGGGACGATTTACAACGTCATCATGGATGGCCGCTTCAGATCCCTCATCGACGCCTTCTTCGACGGTTGCGGATATCGCGTTCACCGGGACACTGAAGCTCAGTGGGCGGGCATCACGGCCATGGGCGAAGATGTTCCCTTGCCAAAGATGAAACTGGACGAGACCATTGTGATTCTGGTTCTTGCCGCGCACTGGCAGGACGAGGTCAACGTGGGAGCGGTCGAGGACAGGGCCATCGTTGTGACGACGTTGAATACGTTGTTCGACCGGTACAAGGAAATGGTGCAGGGGAACGAGACGAGCGCGATATCTCTCCGCAGGTTTCGCGACATATTAGGAGAGGCGGCTCAGCGCGGCCTCGTCGACGTCGGCGATTTTGACGCCGAGGCTCAAGACTTCGAAGTCGCCATACGCCCAATGATCAAGCTGATCAGCGGCGCCGACGCACTGCAGAGAATCGAACGTTACGTGCGTTCGCAGGAGATCGGGCTCTCCGTGCCCGACGGAGCCGACGAATGATGGAACTGCACCATATCGCCATGGTCAACTGGCACCTCTTCGATGTCGAGGACGTCGAGCTAACGGGCCATACCGGGGTTTTCGGAGAGAACCGGTCCGGCAAATCGACCATTCTCGACATGGCCCAGGTCGTTCTGACCGGCGGCAATCGCAACGTCCAGCGCCTGAACGCAGTGGCCGGCGATAAGGGCAAGAGCCGTAGCGCATCGAAGCGAAGCGTCGTCGACTATTGCCTGGGCACCTTGGGGGAAGATCAGCGCAAGCGCGAGCAGGCGCGTACCTATGTTTGCCTCGGATTTGTGGATCGAGAGGGAAGGCGTGCGCCCGTATCGATCGGCATGGCGATCGAAGCGCGCCGATCGGAGAGCAACGAGACGGTGATGGGTCGCTTCGTGGTGACGGGAAAAATCCTGACCACGAACGATTTCATCGTCAAGCGCGACGGCAGGAGGTTCCCGGCGGATTGGGATGAGGTTCGCAATAGGATAGTGTCGGCGGTCGGGCAAGGCAACTTCGTCAACCATCGCGACAAGGCGATCGACTACGTGCGCGAATATATGCGCAAGCTTGTGCCTCATGCGTCGGTCGTCGGCGAACAGAATGCGAATTCGCTGCAAAAGGCCGTCGTCAACGCCATGACGCTTGACCATGACCAGACGGCAACGGAATTCGTGCGCAACTACATCCTCGAAAAGAACAATATGAGGGTTGGCGAGCTGCGCGAGTCGATCCGTACCTATCGCAACATCAACGAGACCATCAAGACGATGCGCGAGAAGCTTGAGGCTCTCCTCGCGCTGCGTGCGACCATACAGGAGCTGACCGCCGCACACGAGCGAAGAGCGTGCGAGCAGTGGATTTCCAAACGTGCCGCCTGGTTCGCGGCGCGCGCGATATATGACGTGCAAGCCGCAAGGTTTGCCGACGAGACGGCCAAGCTCGACGCCGCCAAGGCCGAGCTGGCGTTTCTCGACGAGGAACGGGCCGGCATCGATGTCGAGATTCTCAGGCTTGAGCGGGCCATCGTCGAGCACGACGGCAAGACCGGCAGGAATGCGCTCATCCAAGCGCTCGATACGGCGGCTAAGGCAGCTCAGCGCGCGCTAGCGGCCTTCGAGCGCAGGATCGACGCCGTCCGGGTGCTTGAGCCCCTCTGCGCCATGAAAGGCCTTGGTTTCGATGAATTCATTCCAGCGATCTCGGAACTGACGAAGGCCGGACGAGATGCGGCGATCGAGCGGTCGGTAACCGCGCTGTTGAATACGGAAGCGAAGATCTTGTCGTCGGACCGGAGTCTGTTGGAGAAGGTCGACGAAGCGCGCAGAAATCTCATCCGGCAGGCGGGCGACGAGAAAACGAAGGCGCAGCAGCTTGCGGATCGTCTTCAACTGCACGCGAGTGGCGGAGGGGCTGCTCATTTGAGCGAGGCAACGCTGCATCTGTGCCGGAAGCTCAGACTTGCCGGCATGTCGCCGCGGGTTCTCTGCGATCTCGTCGAAGTCTCGGACACAGCCTGGACGGCGGCCGCCGAGGGTCTCCTGGGCCGCGATCGAGAGGCCGTTTTTGTTGATCGGCCCGACATTGGCCGCGCGACCGCGCTGTTCAAGGAAGGACGACGCGAATTTCGCGGCGCTTCGCTCGTCAGCTTGAACAAGCTCGATCCGCTCAGGACAGCGCCTCAACCGGGGACGTTTCCGTCCCTGTTCAAGTCAGACGATGCCGACGCGCTGGCCTTTATTGCCAGAAGGCACGGATCGGTCCGGCTTGCCGACACGCTTGACCAGTTCAACGAACCCGGGCGCGCCATCATGAGAGACGGCCTGTACGACGACGACCTCGTCCGGACGCATCGCGCCGCGGACCCGTCGGCGTTCAAGATCGGCAAGACCGTCCAGTTGCAATTGTTGCGTGACATGACGGAAGAGGCCCAACGGCTTTCGGAGACATCCGCCCGGATCGAGGGCGCGATGAAGCGCGCGGACGCAGCACACGTTGAACTTCGCCGTTTTTTCGACGAAAGATCGGCGACCTTCAAGTCGATTGTCGAAGAATTCGCAACAGCGGCGCGAGACAGGAATGAGGCTGCGCAACGTATCGCGACGCTGGACGGTGAAGACGACGGCGGGTTGCGTACCCGGCGGAAAGCGCTGCGCGAACTTCGCAACGCCCGCGCCGACCAGCGCAAGACGCAGGAGCGCGAACATAATAAACACCTGGTCGAAGCCGAGAAAGCGAAGAGCACGATAGAGGCGGGCGAGAGCGTGCCTGGCTCAAGGCTAAGTGTGCGGCTGGCATGGTCCATATATGTGAAGATCATGTTCCTCTATGACCGGATCTCGGGTCGGGCGATTTATCGCAGCCGGTTCGATGCCGTATCGAGGACATCTGACGTGGGTGGGCATCGGGCTGTTGCGGATGTAGCCGCGAACGCCGCCGAGCGCGCGGAAGCCGATCGCATCAGGATCGAACGGCAGGTCCGGCAAGCTCTCGGCGACTACTTCGAGAAATTCGGCGTCGTTTCGCAGGTCGGGACTGAGAGCGAGCCGCTGCGTGAGGTCATGCCGTGGATGGACCTGCTGATCCATGACATGGAAACCAGCGAGTTGCGCAGATACGAGCGGCAGGCGCGTGAGGCAGCCGAGAAGGCAGCGACGCTGCTGCGGGGCCAGTTCATCAACGTCCTGACCTCGAGGATCAGCAAGATGGAGCGCGAATTGAGCGCGATGAATTGCGGTTTGACGGATCATCCGTTCCATAATGAGAAATATTCGTTCCACCACACGAGGTTGGCGGAGTTTCAACCCATTCTGAAGATCATCGAGATCGGAAAGACCTCGCCCGAGGCGCTCGACATGCTGTTCAAAGGGGACGAGGTACCCGACGATTTCCCTCACCGCGATACGTTGCGTGAGATCGAGGTCCTGCTTGAAGATCCGGAAAAGGACTTCAGCGAGTTCGAGGACTATCGGAACTTTTTCACCTTCGAGATACATATGCAGGATATCGTTACAGGCCGGACGACACGGTGGGAAACCCGTCGTGGCACCGGCTCGGGCGCCGAACAGCAGGTCCCGATCTATGTCGCGATCGGCGCCTCGCTCGCCTCGGTCTACGGCAGCGCGAACACGCAAGATGGGCGGCCTTCGGGGATGTCGCTCGCGATTTTCGACGAGGCTTTCTCCAAGATGGATGGGAAGAACCAGCGTCAGATGATGAGCTTCTACAAGAAGCTTGGCCTGCAGATCGTCATCGCGGCTCCAAACGAGAAGCGCGTCGCCGTGCTCGAGCACATCGACACGATCGTCGAGGTCGACCGGATCGGAGAGAGCGCACGCGCGACAGTCGTTCAATTGAAGGAGCGGGCCCGCGCCGAACTCCGTGCGCTGGACCCGGACCTCCTCTCGGAGGATCAACTGAAGAAGTTGGCGGCAGAGTAGCATGCCACGGCGCTTTACGGACGCCAAAGGCGGCACCGCCAGTTCGATCGGATATCCGGACTATTCCGCTTTTGCCGATGTCTCCGAATTCGACAGGTTTGTGAAGAAACTTCAGGAGGCCGAAGCAGCGGGCACTATCCGGATTGCGAAGGGACGGGGTCGGAACGGAGATCAGATCGCTCACGTGAGACTGGAAGCCGTCTCGCGTCTGTACGACTTACTCGGTCGCCGACCGGTCGGCGAGCTTGTCGCGGAGGCGAGGAGCCGCTTGCTCGATGGGCTCGACCTGCCGAATGAGTTCGAAGCACCCGTCGCCGTAATTCGAGCGGGCACAGGGCTTCGCCGCGCGAGACGCTGAGCGGCTCCGGATAGCGCTGCTTTTGGCCATGGCTATCCTGGAGGACAAGCACCGAGGCGTCGACTATCGGACGTTTTCAAGGAGGGTCGCTGGCGACAGCAAGGCCTTGGAGAAGGTTGAGGGTGCGGTCGTCAGTCTCTTGGGTTCGGCGCTCGAACTGCCGCCCACCGCGCGCCCGAAGGATGCGCTCCGCACGCTAGGCCTGGAGAAGTTCGCTCCAGCCGCACCAAAGCCTTGCTCAGGGTCGGCTGGGTCGTGTCGATACTGGAGCAATTGCCCAAACAGTGCGGAGACGACCTCTCGCGCGAGGCGACGGTACCTAGCGGAGGCAGCGGGGGCACAGCCGGAAGGAAACATCAGCTCCGAATATCGACGATTCGCATAAGGTATATTATGGAATATATTTATATCTAATTAGATCAGACATTTAGGCGGATTTGCTTCCAGGCCGGGTCAGTTCCGGAGGGCTTTTCTCGTGGCAACGCGGGGCTCTAGCAAAATAACTTCCCACATCGCCTTGCGTTCGTTCACGCTGCAATAAACGGCGCACGCGCGAGCAAGATCGAAGATGACCTGAAGGCGCAAGCTCCGTATAGGATTGCGGCTCGCAACGACAAGAAGCATCTCAAGGGAGAAAATCGGATGAGCTTTTCACGACGCACGCTGCTCAAGGCCTCCGCGGCGTCAGCGGTCCTTTCCGGTGTCGGTGCGCCGGTCGTGGTGCGCGCACAAGCGGCCGAATTTACCTACAAATATGCCAACAACCTGCCGGACTCCCATCCCATGAATGCCCGCGCCAAGGAAATGGCAGCGGCGATCAAGGCCGAAACCAATGGCCGTTTCGACCTGCAGATCTTCCCGAACAACCAGCTCGGTTCTGACACCGACATGCTGAGTCAGGTCCGTTCCGGCGGCGTCGAGTTATTCACGCTGTCGGGCCTGATCCTGTCGACGCTGGTGAAGGCCGCCTCGATTAACGGCATCGGCTTCGCGTTCCCGGATTACGACACGGTCTGGAAGGCCATGGACGGCGATCTCGGTGGCTATGTGCGCGGCGAGATCGGCAAAGCCGGCCTCGTTGTGATGGACAAGATCTGGGACAACGGTTTTCGCCAGACCACGTCGTCGACCAAGCCGATCAACGGCCCCGACGACTTCAAAGGCTTCAAGATCCGCGTGCCGGTTTCGCCGCTTTGGACCTCGATGTTCAAAGCGTTCGACGCGGCGCCCGCCTCGATCAATTTTAGCGAGGTCTATTCCGCGCTGCAGACCAAGGTCGTGGAAGGCCAGGAAAATCCGCTGGCGATCATCTCGACGGCGAAGCTCTACGAGGTGCAGAAATACTGCTCGCTGACCAATCACATGTGGGACGGCTTCTGGTTCCTGGCCAACCGTCGCGCCTGGGAAGCGGTGCCGGAGGATGTGCGCACTATCGTCGCCAAACACATCAATGCGGCCGCCGTCAACGAGCGCGCGGACGTCGCCAAGCTCAACGCCGGCCTGCAGCACGAATTGGCCGACAAGGGATTGGTCTTCAATCAACCGACCGTGGCGCCGTTCCGCGAAAAACTCCGTTCCGCGGGCTTCTATTCGGAATGGAAAGGTAATTACGGCGAGCAGGCGTGGGAGCTGCTAGAGAAGGCCGTCGGCAAGCTGTCGTAGCGCGTCACGTCGAGGCTGAAAATGGCTCCCGTCGAGATCACGGAGATTGCGGTCGGGGAGGTGGCGATTGAGTCCCCTTGCGAGCCCCCTCGCCGACCTTCGCTTGCCGCCTCGATCGAACTTTTTCTGGGGATGCTGGTGGAGATTCCGGCGGCGATCCTGGTCGTGGCCGAAATCGTCATCCTGTTCGCGGGCGTGGTGGCGCGCTACGGGCTGCGCCAGCCGCTGATCTGGTCGGATGAGTTGGCCTCGATCCTGTTCCTGTGGTTGGCGATGCTGGGAGCGGCGGTGGCGTTCCGTCGTTCCGAACATATGCGCATGACCGCGGTCGTGGCGAGCCGCAGCGCGCCGACCCGTACCTATCTGGATATGGTCGCGACCTCTGCGGCACTCGCGTTTCTCCTGATGATCGCCTGGCCCGCCTACCAATACGCCTACGAAGAAAGCTTCATCACCACGCCGGCGCTGCAGATTTCGAATTCCTGGCGCGCGGCGGCGCTGCCGGTCGGCACCTGTCTGATGGCGCTGTTCGCCCTGTTGCGGCTGGCACGGACCGGCGATTTCAAGCAGGTACTAGCCGCGGTCTTGTCCGTCTGTGTGCTGGTCGGATTGTTCTGGCTGGTGCAGCCCTGGCTGCGTCCGCTCGGCAATCTCAACCTCGTTATCTTCTTCGTCGGCGTGGCCGGCTTCTGCGTCTTCGCCGGCGTGCCGATCGCGTTCGCCTTTGGGCTTGCGATCTTTGGCTATCTGGCGCTGACCACCCATACGCCGCTGATGGTTCTGGTCGGGCGGATGGACGAGGGCATGAGCCATCTGATTCTGCTCTCGGTGCCGCTATTCGTCTTCCTGGGGCTTCTGATCGAGATGACCGGCATGGCGCGCGCCATGGTGGCGTTTCTGGCGAGCCTGCTCGGCCATGTCCGGGGCGGCCTGCACTACGTGCTGGTCGGGGCGATGTATCTGGTCTCGGGAATCTCGGGATCGAAGGCCGCCGACATGGCGGCCGTCGCACCGGTGTTGTTTCCGGAAATGAAGGCGCGCGGCGCCAAGCCCGGCGATCTCGTCGCGCTGTTGGCCGCGACCGGCGCGCAGACCGAGACCATCCCGCCGAGCCTGGTCTTGATCACCATCGGTTCGGTCACGGGCGTGTCGATCTCGGCGCTGTTCACCGGCGGCCTGTTGCCGGGCGTGGTGCTCGCGATCACGCTGTCGGCGCTGGTGTGGTGGCGTTATCGGGCCGAGGATTTGAGCCATATAAAGCGGGCGGGCGCTGGCGAGATCGTCCGCGCCTTCATCATCGCCTTGCCCGCGCTGGCGCTGCCGTTCGTGATCCGCGCCGCGGTGGTCGAGGGCATCGCGACCGCCACGGAAGTATCGACCATCGGCATCGTCTATGGCCTCCTGATCGGCCTTCTGGTCTATCGCAGCTTCGATTGGCGCAGGCTCGTGCCGATGCTGATCGAGACCGCGGCGTTGTCGGGCGCGATTCTCTTGATCATCGGCACCGCGACCGGTATGGCCTGGGGGCTGACACAATCCGGATTTTCGCGCGCGCTGGCCGCCGCCATGACCGGGCTGCCGGGAGGGCCTTCGTCGTTCATCGCGGTCTCGATCGTCGCGTTCATGGTCCTGGGCAGCGTGCTCGAAGGGATCCCGGCGATCGTGTTGTTCGGCCCGCTGTTGTTCCCGATCGCGCGCGCGGTCGGCGTCCATGAGGTACACTATGCGATGATCATTATTCTCGCCATGGGCATCGGACTGTTCGCCCCGCCCTTCGGCGTCGGCTATTATGCAGCCTGCGCGATCGGCCGGGTTGATCCAGCGCTAGGCATCAGGCCGATCTGGGGCTATCTGTTGGCGCTCCTGATCGGCTTGATCATCGTTGCAGTATTTCCGTGGATTTCGATCGGGTTCCTATAAGTTTTTCAGGTGGGAGGTGACCGATGAGCGGCAAGCAGAGCCAATACGATATCGGCCTCGACAAGACGCCGGCCAATTACGTGGCGCTCACGCCCCTGAGTTTTATCGCACGCAGTGCCGCGGTCTATCCCGATCACGTCAGCACCGTCTACGAGGGCCGCGCCTTCACCTGGGCCGAGACCTATGCACGCTGCCGGCGCTTTGCCTCCTATCTCGCTCGCCAGGGCATCGGCGAAGGCGACACGGTCGCGGCGATGCTGCCGAATGCGCCTGCGATGAACGAACTGCACTTTGCGGTCCCGATGGCGGGCGCGGTGTTGAACGCGCTCAACATCCGCCTCGATGCCCCCTCGATTGCCTTCCAGCTCGACCATGGCGGCGCCAAGATCATTCTGGTCGATCCGGAATTTGCCGGTGTGATCACTGACGCGCTGAAGCTGATGACGCGGCCGAAGCCGGTTGTGATCGACGTCGATGACGCTTCCTTCGGACGCGGAAAACGGATCGGCGAAATCGAATATGAGGCGACGCTGGCGGAGGGCGATCCCGGCTTCGTGGCCAAAATGCCCGACGATGAATGGGACGCGATTGCGCTGAGCTATACGTCGGGCACCACGGGCAACCCCAAGGGCGTCGTGACCCATCACCGCGGCGCCTATCTGAATGCCGTGAGCAATATCCTGGCCGGCAATCTCGGCCAGCACCCGGTCTATCTCTGGACGCTACCGATGTTTCACTGCAACGGCTGGTGTTTTCCGTGGACGGTTGCGGCCGCAGCCGGCGTCAATGTCTGCCTGCGCAAGGTCGAGCCGACCAAGATTTTCGAGCTGATCAAGAAGCACGGCGTCACCCACATGTGCGGCGCGCCGATCGTCTACAACACGCTGATCAACGCGCCCGACGCGCCGAAGGACAGCGCGGCGCGACGGGTGGTTGGACTGATCGCAGGCGCAGCACCTCCGGTGGCGGTACTCGAAGGCGCCGAAAGCATCGGCATCAAGCTCATGCACGTCTATGGCCTGACCGAAGTCTACGGCCCCGCCTCCGTCTGCGCCGAGCAGCCTGGATGGGACGAACTGCCGCCCGCCGAGCGTGCGCAGTTCAAACGCCGGCAGGGCGTGCCCTACCCGCTCGAAGAAGCCGTCACCGTAATCGATCCCCTGACCATGCGCGAAGTGCCGCGCGACGGCGAGACCATCGGCGAAGTGATGTTCCGCGGCAATATCGTAATGAAGGGTTACTTGAAGAACGAGAAGGCGACTAAGGAAGCCTTTGCCGGCGGCTGGTTTCACACGGGAGACCTAGGCGTGCTCGACGAGTACGGCTACGTCATCATCAAGGACCGCTCCAAGGACATCATTATCTCCGGCGGCGAGAACATCTCGTCCGTGGAGGTCGAGGACGTCCTCTTCAAGCACCCGGCCGTGCTGTTCGCAGCCGTCGTGGCCAAGCCGGACCCGAAATGGGGCGAAGTGCCCTGCGCCTTCATCGAATTGAAGGACGGCGCGAGCGCCACCGAAGCCGAGATCATCGCCTATTGCCGCAGCCACATGTCCGGCTTCAAGACGCCGAAGGCCGTGGTTTTCGGGCCGATCCCGAAAACCTCGACCGGCAAAATCCAAAAGTTCCTGCTGCGCAATCAGGTGGATTCGGCGAAGGCGATCTCGGCGTGACGTCGTCGTCGCGGCCTTGAGCCGGGACCCATAACCACCGGCGTTCGTGGTGGCAACACCAACTCCTTGAACAGCGTTTCCAAACCGATAGATCACGCGGTATGGGTCCCGGCTTTTCGCGGGGACGACGTATTGAGAGAGGCGTCGCTTCAATGCGCCGGCCACCGTCAGTCGCATACCCGTCATTGACCCCGATCAATACCCCCGTCCCCACCAATAGCAGAAGAGCTCCCCGTTGGCGGGCAGGCTCGCTTCATAGTTCGCCCATTTCTCGTATTTCGGCAGCTTCACTTACTTCATTGCGGTGTCGAAGAACTTGCCGGCATCGGCGGCCTTTTTTACTTCCGGACAGGTCCTCCATGTAGGCGATATCGTCCTCGACATCCTTCTTGGTGCCGAGGCGACCGCCCGAATAGGGATGGCCGGGTATCATCCGGTCCCAATCAAGCGCGGCGAGCTTCTTCAGCGAATCGATATATTCCAGCGGCGAGGCATTGTCCGGGATATTGCGGAACTGGACCAACTCGATCGGCGCGAAATCGACGACGAAGACCAGCTTTTCCTTCGGCGGCCGCATCACCAGCGAGTTGTCCGAATGGTTGCGGCCGACATAGATCAATTCGAGCGTGGTGTCGCCGAGCTTGATCGTCTTCTTGTCATCGACCACCTGATCGGGCATCACGATGTCGGGCGACAGCACGTTCTGCTACTTCAATTCGAGCCGACGCTCCTTGGCGCGCCGGTGCGCGATGAAGACGGCGCCGAGATCCTTGAACGGCTTGCCGCCGGCGATGTGATCGTAATGGTGATGGCTGTAGATGACCATTTGATCGGCTTGTCGGTGACGGCCTTGATCGCGTCGATGTAGGGTTTTGCCGGGCGCAGGTAGGAAATGGGATCGGTGGCAATGACGCCTTGCGACGTCACGACGAACATCGATTGATGACCGCCATAGCGGAAGATGTAGACGTTGTCGGTGCCCTCCACTTTCTTGGTCGAAACCGGTGGGGCATTCTGCGCCGTGGCGGCCCCGGCCCCAACGATCAAAGCCGCAACAATGGTGATGACGTTTAGAAGTTTCATCTTTGACCTCCGAGCGTAATCAGGTTCGCTTCGAGCGAAGCTCGGCGAAAAGTCTGGAGGTCTCAATCGGAATCTTTCGCTCGCAGGAGGGAGAATAAACACAAACGCGCGGAAAGTTACTTGGAACTGCTCCGCCGGCTCACCCTATCGTCAGCTGCATCCCGTCATAGGCCGGCACGATGTTTTCCGGCAGGCTCTGGCGCAAGACCTCGTAGTCGAGGTCCGAATGCATATTCGTGATGACGGCGCGGCGCGGCTTGAAGCGGTCGATCCAGGACAGCGCGTCGTTGACGCTGAAGTGGCTCGGATGCGGCGCGTAGCGCAGGCCGTCGATGATCCAGAGATTGAGACTTTCCAGGGCCGGCCAGCTCTCGCGCGGGATGTCGCTGAGATCGGGCGTGTAGGCGGCGTCGCCGATGCGATAGCCGAGCGACGGAATGTTGCCGTGCTGCAGGTTGAAGGCAGAAAGCGTCACCTCGCCGCCCTTGCCGTCGATGCCGCGGCTTTCGCCGGCCTCGATCGCATGCTGGGACAGGATCGGCGGATAGTCGCTGCCCGGAGGTGCTACGAAGCAATAGGTGAACCGGTGCAGGATGTCTTTTGCGGTCGACTGGTTGAGATAGACCGGAATGCGCCGGCGCTGATGCAGGACCACCGAGCGCAGATCGTCGATGCCGTGGCTCTGGTCGGCATGCTCGTGGGTGTAAAACACCGCGTCGATATGCTCGACATTGGCGTCGATCAACTGTTCGCGCAGGTCGGGCGAGGTGTCGATCACGACTCGCGTCACCCCGTGCTCGGAGGTTCGCTCGGCCAGCAGCGAGCAGCGGCGGCGGCGGTTTTTTGGATTATTGGGATCGCACTTGCCCCAGCCAAGCGCCGGGCGCGGTACGCCAGCGGAAGAGCCGCAGCCGAGGATCGTCAGCGTCAGCGTCATACGGCTTGTTCCGGACGGGGCACTTTGGCGAACAGGCGGAAGAAGTTTTCGCCTGTCTGGCGCGAAATCTCATCGAGCGAGACGCTGCGCACGTCAGCCAGTACCTTGGCCACCTCGACGACGTACGCCGGCTCGTTGCGTTTGCCGCGGAATTTACCTGGTGCAAGATACGGCGAGTCGGTCTCGACCATGATGCGGTCGGCCGGCAGCTCGGCTGCGAGATCGCGCAACGCCTCCGATCTCTTGAACGTCAGAATGCCCGTGAATGAAATCGATAGACCGAGCTCAATTGCCTTCATCGCAAGCTCGCGCCCGCCGGTATAGCAATGCAGCACGGCGCGAAATGGTCCCTTCGCGATCTCCTCCTCGAGGATGTGGCGGCAATCGTCGTCGGCGTCGCGGGTGTGGATGACGAGCGGCAGGCCGGTTATGCGGGCGGCCGCGATATGCGCGCGAAAGCCGCGCGCCTGCGCTTCCGGCGAGCCGTTGTCATAGAAATAGTCGAGCCCCGCCTCCCCCAGCGCCACGACCTTCGGATGCTTGGTAAGCTCGACCAGTTCGCCGGGCGGAATCCCGTCCTCCTCGTCGGCGTGGTGCGGATGGGTACCGACCGAGCAATAGACGTTTGGAAAGCGCTCGGCGATTGCGATCAATTCGCCGAGCCGCCTCACCCGCGTCGAGATCGTCACCATGCGGCCGATGCCGGCTTCCGCCGCACGCGCCACGATGGCATCGAGATCGCTCGAAAAATCCGGAAAGTCCAGATGGCAATGGCTGTCGATAAGCATGGCTTGTTGCTTCAGGCCGCTGACGGCTCAATGTAGCGCGGAAACACCGCCTGCGGCGCGGGCAGCGCCGTGCCCGGCGCAATCCGCGTCGCGCCGCCGAGCGCGGCAAAGCCGCGTTCGCCTTCGGGGATGCCGAGGCTGTCGAGCAGTCTTGCCGAAGCCCCGGGCATCACCGGCTGGGTCAGGATCGCGATCTGCCGGACCACCTCCGCGGTCACGTACAGCACCGTCTTCTGGCGCGCCGGATCCGTCTTGCCGAGTGCCCACGGCGCCTCGCTTGCGAAATAGCGGTTGGCTTCGGCGACCACGGCCCAGACCGTATTCAGCCATTGGTGAATCTGCTGCGTCGTCATCGCATGCCGCGCCGCCCCGATCATGGCATCGGCTTCCGCCAGGATTTCCTTGTCGTTGTCGCTGAAGGCTCCGGGCTCCGGCAACACGCCGCCCAGTTGCTTGGCGATCATCGACAGCGAGCGCTGCGCCAGATTGCCGAGGTCGTTCGCAAGATCAGCATTGATGCGCGCGACGATGGCCTCGTGGTTATAATTGCCGTCCTGGCCGAACGGCACCTCTCGCAGGAAGAAATAGCGCATCTGGTCGACGCCATACTGATCGGCGAGGTTGAAGGGGTCGACGACGTTGCCGACCGATTTCGACATCTTCTCGCCCCTGTTGAACAGGAAGCCGTGGGCGTAGACGCGCTTCGGTAGAGGAATCCCCGCCGACATCAGGAAGGCCGGCCAGTATACTGCGTGAAAGCGAATGATGTCCTTGCCGATGATGTGCGCGTCCGCCGGCCAATAGTGCCATTTCGAATCGGTCTCATCGGGAAAGCCGACGCCGGTGATGTAGTTGGTCAGCGCATCGACCCAGACATACATCACGTGTTCCGGATCGTTCGGCACCTTGACGCCCCAATCAAAAGTGGTGCGCGAGATCGAGAGATCCCGCAGGCCGCCCTTCACGAAGCTGATGACCTCGTTGCGGCGCGAGTCGGGCCCGATGAAATCGGGCCGGCTCTTGTAGAGCGCGAGCAGGCTATCCCGATAGGCCGAGAGGCGGAAGAAGTAGCTGTTCTCCTCGACCCACTCGACCGGTGTGCCCTGCGGACCGCGCCGGACGTTGTCCTCGCCGCGCGTGGTCTCGTCCTCCGCGTAATAGGCTTCGTCGCGCACCGAGTACCAGCCCGCGTAACGATCGAGATAAATGTCGCCATTGGCGGCCATCCGCCGCCAGATTTCCTGGCTGGAGCGATAATGCTGCTCTTCCGTGGTGCGGATGAAGCGGTCGAACGAGACGTTGAGGCGCTCATCCATCGCTCTGAACCGCGCCGCGTTGCGTCTCGCGACCTCGCTTGTCGGCAGCTTTTCCGCTTCCGCCGTCTGTACCATCTTCAAGCCATGCTCGTCGGTGCCGGTTAGGAAAAACACGTCCTTGGCGTCGAGCCGCTGGAAGCGGGCCAGCGCATCGGTCGCAATCGCCTCGTAGGCGTGGCCGATATGCGGGATGCCGTTCGGATAGGCGATCGCGGTTGTGATGTAGAAGGAGTTCTTCGCCGGCTGGACCGGTGCGACCGCACGCGGGGCTTCCGCAGCGGCGCTCGCTCTTGCAGGTTTCGGCGCGCGTGGTGTCTTCGCGACAACGGTCGGCTCCTTCGGCGTGGAAGGAGGTTGAGCCGCCTTCGCTGGTTTCGAAGCTTTCTTGGGAGCCTTCTTTGTCGCCTTCTTTGCGGCTTTCTTCGAAGTCTTCATGGCGGTCTTTTTCGACGCGGCCTTCGCCTTTTTTTTCTTGCGTGCTTCGCTGGCGGCGCGTTTCTTCGCGGCCGAAGCCTTGCTGGTCGCAGTATTGCCAGCCGCCTTCTTCGCGGGTTTTTTCTTGGCAGCCTTTTTCTTGCGCTTAGCCACTACAAATTCCCTTAACCGCTATGTGGGGTGAAACCGAAGCGGAGCGCCTTAGCGCGTTGCTTCCGCGAGCATCCCGAACACCGAGAAAACCAGCGGTTTTCGCTCAAGATTATAGTCTTGCGTGTCGCGTGCGGCGCGGACGATCTTTTCCCATACCTCCGCCAGCCGCGCAAGCCGTGGCAGGTTCGCGTTGGCGTCAAGATCGGGGTTGCGCAGGCGCTCGGCGATCCAGCGATCGATGCTGTCGACGAAGGCTGCGAGCGCCACCCGGTCGCTGGTGCCGAGCGAATCGCCGAGCGCATGCAGCTCGCGCGGATCGACCTTCGGCAGCGTCGCGAGCAGTGCCGCGGTCCGCTGCTGCAGCTTGAGGGCATCGCCGCCGAGCAGCGTCAGCGCGCGTGCCACGCTGCCTTCCGAAGCAGAAGCCGCCCCAGTCAGGGCTGGATTGTCGATCGCAACATCTGAGGCCAGCGCCGCGGCGCGCACGACGTCGGAGGTGGCCAGCGGCCGCAACGGCAGCTTGCGGCAGCGCGACTGGATGGTCGCAAGCACCCGCGCCGGCGCGTGGCTGACGAGCAGGAACAGCGATTGTTGCGGCGGCTCCTCGAGGATCTTCAGAAGCGCGTTGGCCGCGTTCGGATTGAGCTCGTCGACGGTATCGACGATGCAGACCCGCCACCCCTCCACCGCGGCGGTCGAGCCGAAAAACCCGATGGTCTCGCGGGTCTCGTCGACCGTGATGACGCTGCGCATCACGCCCTTGTCGTTAAGCGTCCGCTCCAACGTCAATAGGCCGCCATGGGCGCCCGCCGCAATGTGGCGCGCGACGGAATCGTTGGGGTCAACCGACAGCGTCTCGGCGCGCTGCACCGCGGGCGTGGACGGATCGCGATAAGTGAGCACGAAGCGCGCCATGCGGTAAGCCAGCGTCGCCTTGCCGATGCCCTGCGCACCGCCGATCAGCCAGGCATGCGGAATGCGCCCACTCCGATAGGCGTTCAAGAGCGCGGCTTCCGCCTCGCGATGTCCGAACAGCGCCGAGGTCTCGCGCGGATGCGGCACGGTGATTTGCGGTTCGACCTGGCGCGCGCTCATGCGGAGGTCGCCACGCTCGCGGTCGGGACTGCGAAGAAGCGGTCACGCAGGGCGGTCCAGACCTGGGCCGCGACCGTATCGGGGTTGGCATCGGCGTCGACGAGCACGCAGCGCTCGGGTTCGGCGGCCGCGATCTCCCGGTAGGCGTCGCGCAGGTCCTGATGGAATTTGAGGTCTTCGGACTCGAACCGGTCAGGCGCACGGTTGCCGCGGCGGGCGGCAGCGCGCCTCAGCCCGACCTCCACGGGAACATCGAGGATGATGGTCAGGTCCGGCTTGAGATCGCCGATCGTCACCCGCTGCATGGCGTTGAGAAGGCCTGTGGGAACATGCCCCATCCTGCCCTGATACGCCCGCGTCGAATCCGAGAAACGGTCGCACAGCACCCACGTGCCCTGGTTGAGCGCGGGCTGGATCACGGTTCGGACATGGTCGTCGCGCGCAGCCGCAAACAACAGCGTCTCGGCGTCGGGCCCGAGCAGCTTGCCCATGCCGGACAGCACCAGATGCCGGATGATCTCGGCGCCTTGTGAGCCGCCGGGCTCGCGGGTTGAGATCGCGCGCAGCTTCAATGCTTCAAGACGTTCCGCCAACTTCTTGATTTGCGTGGATTTTCCTGATCCCTCACCGCCCTCAAAGGAGACGAAGCGGCCGCGTCCGGAAGGGCGTTTGAACAACGTCTCCGCCATGCTCAGAGCTTCTCGAAGCCGGCGCGAAACATGCCGATGACGAGCTCGCTCACGCCATCGATCGCGCGCCGCATCGTCGAGCCCGTGCCGACTGATTCCGCAGCAAAGACCGGCGATTCCACGGCAACATTGGCGCCGCGCCAGACCCTGACGACGCCGATCTTTTGCCCGGCTTCGATCGGCGCGCGCACCGGGCCGTTGTAGACGATGCGGGCGATCAGTTTTTCGTTGCCGTTCTTCTGCACCATGACCTTGATCGGATCGGGGCTCGAAAGTTTTATCGAACGGCTGTCGCCGCCGAATACCTTGGCGTAGCCGATCGGCTGGTCTGCCGCGAACAGGGTGCGCGTCTCGAAATTGCGGTATCCCCACTCCAGCATCTTCTTGGCTTCGCTGGCGCGATCCTCGGGATCCTCGAGGCCATTGACGACGACGATCAGCCGCGTGCCGTTCTGCACGGCGGAGCCGACCATGCCGTAGCCGCCCTCCTTGGTGTAGCCGGTCTTCAATCCGTCCGCGCCTTCCAGGGAGTTGAGCAGCGGATTGCGATTCTGCTGTCGGATCTTGTTCCAGGTGAACTCCTTCTCACCGAACAACTTGTAGAATTCGGGATAGGTCAGAATGACGTAGCGCGCCAGCATCGCAAGCTCCCGCACCGTCATCTTGTTCGTGGGGTCGGGCAGCCCGTTGGAATTGCCGAAGGTCGATTGGGTCATGCCGAGCTCGCGCGCGCGCTTGGTCATGAGATCGGTGGCGAAAATGCGCTCGTTGCCGGCCAAGCCTTCGGCGAGCGCGATGCAGGCGTCGTTGCCGCTCGGGATGATTGCTCCGTGCAGGAGATAGTCCACCGAAACCTTGCTGTTGATGGCGGCGAACATGGTCGAGGTCCCCGAGGGCGCGCCGCCCCTGCGCCAGGCGTTTTCGCTGATTCGGTATTCGTCAGTCAGCTTGATGTCGCCCTGCTTGATGGCGTGGAACACCACCTCGGCTGTCATCAGCTTCATCATGCTGGAGGGCGCGCGCAGTTCGTCCGCGTTCTTCTCGAATAGGACGCTGCCGCTCGAGGCCTCTATCAGAATCGCGGTCGGCGCATCGCCGTCGAAACCGCCCTCCTCCTTCGGCGCGCCCTGAACGCTGTGGTTGGCGGCATGGAGCACCCCGCTCCAGGCGACCGAAGCCGCGACCAGGGCGGCAATCAGGCAGCGCAGCAGCCGTCCGGTCGTGACCATAGGGTGGCGGAACGGTAAAATCGTGAGTACCATTGGCGATTGCCTTGAGCCCGGCGTTCTAACAGGAGGAACTAGCGCAAACAACTCGGCTTTTAGGGCGCACCGATGACGGGATATAGGCGGACCAGAATGCCGCCGCCAGCAAACAACCGTATCGTCCAAGCAAGAATGAACCCCACGAGAGCAGGTGGAAACGCGATTGCCCTCCTCACGCACGATTTCCGCCAATGGGATCGAACTTTTCCTGCTTGAAGAGGGCGAAGGGCCGCTGGTGGTGCTCTGTCACGGCTGGCCGGAATTGTCCTATTCGTGGCGGCACCAGATCAAGGCGCTCGCGCAAGCCGGATTTCATGTGGTGGCGCCGGACATGCGGAGGTTCGGCCGAACCAGCGCGCCCGCCGATATCTTCGCCTATAGCATCTTCGATACCGGCGGCGACATGGTGGCGCTGGTGGCAGCACTCGGCGAACGAAACGCTTTGATCATCGGCCACGACTGGGGCGCGCCCGTCGCCTGGCCGCGCTGTTCCGAGCCGATCTGTTCACGGCAGTTGCGGGCTTGAGCGTGCCACCGTCGTTCCGCGGCCGCGCCCGGCCACTCGACAGCCTGCGCACCAGCGGCATCAGCAATTTCTACTGGCAGTATTTTCAGACGCCCGGCATCGCCGGAGCCGAGTTCGAGCGCGATTTCGGCTTGACCATGAAAACCGTGCTCGGCCGCGGATTTTCGGAAGGCCCAAGCTACCTGTTCATCGAACCCGGCAAGTGTTTCCTCGGCGACGTCAGGCCCGAGCGACCGCTGCCGGTTTGGCTCAACGAAGCCGATCTCGGCTTTTTCACCGAGGCCTACCAAAAGTCCGGCTTCCGTGGCGGGCTCAACTGGTACCGCAACATCAACCGCAACTGGGAACTGACCGCGCCGTAGCAGGACGCGCAAATCCATCAACCCTCGCTGTTCATCGCCGGATCGAAGGACTCGGCTAATCACGGGCCTGATCAGCGCGTCAACGAGCTCGAGCGCGTATTGCCAAACCTGAAGCAGAAACTCATCATCGACGGCGCCGATCACCGGATCCAGCAGGAACGGCCCGATGAGGTGAATGCGGCGTTGATCGCCTTCCTGAGGGAGAATGCCGCTTAAGCGGTATGCTGCCTGCGCTTTCGCCTCAAGCGGCTTCGCGATGGTGACATGGACGCCTTTTTCTTGGCGCGAACCGGGGCCCGTCCCGCTATCCAAGTGCGGGCAGGCTTTCGCTCGAAAACGCTCTAGTAGAGCCCGCGGCCGGCAAGCAGTTCGCTCGGCCCGTGCCGATCGATCGGCGCGTAGGCCGAAACCGGCCGCGGGCCTCCCGCATCGCGATCGTCGGCTTCATAGGAGACCGCGTGGGGGTTATCGACGATACGGCCGGCCGAACGCGCGCGGCTGGAAGCCGACATCTCGGAGGTCGCGTTGATCGAAGCGTAATCGGGCGAGGTGTTGCCCAGCGTGTAGGGCCGCCCTTCCGGCATCGGAACCTCGCCGCGGATCGGACGGCCGTAAGACGGCCCTTCCGGGACAAACGGGCGGGCTGAGGCGACCCGGACCAGGGATGGCGCCGGCGCCGGCGTGCCGGTGCGCAGGCTCGCCATGAGCTGACTGTCGTCGGAACCTTCCAGCGGCGCCCGGCCGACATATTCGACCCGGACGCGCGCCACGCCGACGCCTTTGAAATCGAGCAGTTCGGCGGCCTTGTGCGAGACATCGATCAGGCGGTCGTTGGCATAAGGCCCGCGGTCATTGACGCGGACGATCAGCGACTTGCCGTTGCTGAGATTGGTGACGCGCGCATAGCTCGGCATCGGCAGCGTTGGATGGGCCGCGGTCAACCCGTCCATGTCGAAGACTTCGCCATTGGCAGTCTGACGGCCGTGGAAGTCGTCGCCGTACCAGGATGCCAGGCCCTCTTCACGGTAGTTGACGTCCTCTTCGGGCACATAGACACGCCCGGCCACCGTATAGGGCTTGCCGACGCGATAGGTGCCGCCGCCTTTAGGCACGGGCTCGCCGAACTCGACCACCCGCGGGCTCGAGGAAACCCCATATTTGGGATCGACTCGGCTTGAGAGCTTGTTCGATGAAGCGCAGTTGGCGAGCGCTAGACAGACGGCCACGGCGGCAGCGCCACGCGCTATCGGCATAACCGCGTCTGACCGTCGAATCCCCATCCGTCCCAACTACCATTTCGCCGGGCGCATGCCCATTCGCGGCAAATTACCGGAATTCCACTTGGCCGCGCCCCACCTCCGCCACCAACGTTCCAAGATATCGCAACCGGAACGCGGCGGAAATGGGGAGACCTAGCCATGGTGAATCAATGGTTGAATTCGCAAGCCGTGATCTTACGGGGACGGGCCACAGTGCCGCCCGATTGGCGCCCCCTTTTGATACACCTGTTGCGCCGAATCCCCAGTCGGCTCCGATTTTGAAGTCACGGCCGCGAATCCCTTTGACTGTGCGGGCCTACGCGTCGTTTTGTCGATGCGGGGCGCAAAGGACGTTTGCGATGTTCGAGACGGTTACAGCTTTTATGGGTCTGGTTGGTGCCTGCATTTTCCTCGCCCACGCGTTTGAAGGCGTTCGTTCGCGGGCATGAGCCCCGCGGGCGAGTCTGCGCCGAGTTCTTTCCATTAGGCCTGTTCCGAAACCTTTAATTAATTCGGACGAGGATCGAGAGTGGAGGGTCTATTATGCGCAACCACGACATAGTCTCCGGCGGCTTCCTGATACTGATGGCGGCCGGTTTCGTGCTGCTATGCTCAAGCCTGCTGGCCTTCGCGCTCGCGTAGGCGCTTTTTATTCGAAGACCGCGCAAGTATTCGCAAGCGATGGTCGGCAATGCGGAAACCGTAACCGGGGCGCCGGCGACCAACGCGTTTCCTTGCGGTCAAAGCCTTTCCGAAAATTCCAGTCGCCTGCGCGTTGCGAGCGCCTCGCGATAGAGATGCGAGAGCCCACACCACGAGCGTGCTGGACAACGGATAGAGAGCAAACTGGTCATAGTCGGCCGGACCCGAGCGGATTAAACTCAAAGACCGGCAGCATGAACGCCCACCAGACGATGGGGATCGCGAGCACGGCCGCAAATGCGCCAGCCGGTGCGCCCGCAATCAGGCCGGCCGCCAAAACGGCCGGGAAGTACGTGGCTAAATAGAAATGTAGTCCCAGGGACGTCAGCATCATTCGCGTGGCGGTCGCCGCACCAACAGCCAGCAAAGCCACCAAAAGCGCAGGAAGCGACCATAGCCGCAGCCTGAAGAATATGTAGTTGGGTTTCACCCTCACCTCACGCCCTCCCTCCCTCCCTCCCTACCTGAGCCGATGCTTCTTTGGGACATTCGACCTGACATATATGGTATCACGCCGTTGCGTGGAACCCGTTTTGAGAGGCGGGGCCCCGTGAAAGCCTCCGGGATGGTTGATCGCCATCGGAAGGCCCTCAGGCGCCGCCGATCAACCTAAAAATGGGGAAATATCCCCTTGATCAATAAGGCACACCGGTCTTGAAATTCGAGAGAAAGCGCCTCACCCCTCCCCCCCCCCCCGCTGTCGCAGATAGCCTTATTTCATCGCGACGTCGCCTTAGCTTACCGCTCTACCTCGCCTCGGCTAGCTAGTTCGGTAGCAAGCGGCGGAATGGTCGACAACTTTCAAGCGCGGCTGCGTCACATCCTGGTGGCGCCGGTCCGGCGGCGCCGAGAACTGGATATCGTTCCTTTCAGCCCGCCGCGAGCGCGTCCCAATCCACACGCCTTCCAATGCAAGCCGCCGATCATCTGCGATTCGCTCCACGGGTGCTGTCCGGAGTGCCCTGGCCGAGAGGATGAAATAGCCCGTTGCCGAGTCTCCGCAGCCCGCTGGTGAGGGTTCGGCTGGCGGGCCGAAGAGAGAGTGCCGGCCGATCGGCGCCAGCGCATGGACGACGTCGCTGATTCGGCAGCGGCGCCCGGACGGTTCTGCCCAGCCTGTCTTTGAAACCATTTGCAGCCCATCTGCTTGCCCCCAACGGCAGGGCTTTCGGTTCTAAGTGTCTGTCCGAAGAGTTCTTGAATCATGTGAATCACCTGTGATTCAAGAGGGGGCCTGATTCGAGGAGGGTCGCCGAGTGGACGAGCAAGAACCGCGCCCGTTACGACCGCAGCAAGTTGCGATATCCGAGCGATCTGACCGACGACGAATGAGGACTGGTCGAACCGCTGATCCCGCCGGGCACGCCTCGCCTCAATCCGCCTCATGCTCAGAAAACTATGCAATCCAGCCTGAAGTCTCCGGACGGACTCTAATCTAAGGCTTCGTGGGTTGAGAGCTCGTAGCTTTAGCACGAGACGCTTGGCGATCGCGCGCGGCGATCAGTTCTTTCTGAAGCTTCAACCGTTCGTCGGCCGTCATGGCAGGCTTCTTATCCTTCGGCGGCAGATCTTCTACCGGGAGATAACCGCTTGTTTTCGGAAGCACCGGTGCCTCAGCGTGCGCATCCATCAGTGATGAGGGAGTAGTTGAAGTCGTGCACCCGCCAAGGAAAAGGCTAAACAGCAGCAGCGCTGCCGTACCCAACGCTGTCATTTTTGCATTCTTCGACATAAACGCTCGACCTGCACTCTCAAGGACAATCATTGTGTCGCCAGTATTAAGGGACAATTAAGATCATAGCCGGCCGGATGCCGCGGGCTCCCGAGTGCGGCCGGCCGCTGAAAATGAATCCGGGCCGCGCTGATGGGTTCCAGTGTTCCACTTGTTGGCCGACTGGAACCGGCCGGCCGCAATGGTCGCCCCCGACCACACCGTTCGTAATGCCGTTGCCGGCTGGGGAGCAGGTTCATGATCCACAATAGCGATAATCTGTGGCTCTCAATTTCGGTTGTGTGGGCCGCGCTACTGCATCGCAGCGCTGTTACTTGGTTCGCTGTTCTTTGTTATTTCGAACTGATGAAAAACGGGCCCCCAGCATGGGCAAAAATCGCTGGGGCCGTTTCTTTTGCTTACCGTCTCAGACGTCTGGCTTGGCTTGCCAGGCGCTGCTGCTCATTGCCGCTCCTCGCGGAGAGATCAAGCTCGCCGGCCATCTTCCGCAGCCCTGCCGCGAGGCTCGTTGTCGGCATCATTGGCAGCGTGGCCGCTGGCTTTCTCGGCCCGTCGTGATGCCCGCGGTTGACGCGGCGCCGCCGGCCGCCATAAAGAGGCGTGCCGACGAGGTTGGGTAGCAAGCGGTAGCATCGCGATATGTTCTCGCCACCGATGCGAAAAGCTAAGCAATATCAACGGTTGGAAGGGTGGCCGAGTGGTTTAAGGCACCGGTCTTGAAAACCGGCGTGCCTGCAAGGGTACCGTGGGTTCGAATCCCACCCCTTCCGCCATCATATTGTTTTAATTCATTTTTTTGCCTCGACTTAGTAAAACCTACGGCCTTTTTTTACTAATCGTTCCGCTTGTGTGCTTCTGTTGTTCGCGAAAAATGCAAAAGGCCCCATTTTACGGGCCTTGTTCTGCCGTCGCCGAGGACGGCTTGGCCCGGCGTGAAGTCTTGGCCGCCAGCGCCGCCGCATAGGCATCTTCGAATTGTTTCCCCCCTGGCTGGCCCGGCAGGCGGGTGCGGTCACCGCCGACCCGGAAATAGTAATACGGCTTGCCGCGCACGATGATCCGGATCAGGAAGGGGCGCCGCTCGCCGTCATCGATCAACGGCCGCCAGTCGGACAGGCTTTTCAGATCAACCGTCCGCGCCGCGAACCCGGCGCCGACGAAGGCCACGGGCTGGTCGACGATGGCCGCCTCGCACAGCTCCGGCGAACAATGCGCCGCCACCATCGCGCGCAGACCGTCCGGCTCGGCGCTGGCAAAACCGCGCGCCCAAAACAGCCCGACTGACATTTTGGACTTGATCCGGCACACCGCGAACAGGTCCATGATGATCAGGCCCGCAGTTTGCTGATATTGCCGGCGACGCTGATCATCGCATCATGCACTTCTTGGCGATACATTGCATAGCGCAGGTGTTGCGCACCGCGCGCCAGCACTGCACAAACTAGTAACCGCCACCATAACCGCCGCCATAGCCGCCATAGCCGCCGCGGCCCCAACCGCCGCCATAGACACAGCACGGCGGCGGAGGCGGCGGAACATAGACTTGGCAGCAGGGCGGCGGAGGAGGCGGAGCATAGACTTGGCAGCAGCCGGCCCCGTAATAGCCACCGCCGCCCCCGTAATAGCCGCCACCGGAGCCCACCGCGCCAAGGAACGCGGAACCGAGCAACGCCGGAGCAAGGAGGAAGCCAAATGCTTCGGCCTTGGTAGGAATGGTGGCGGCAGCGAATGTGAAAGCTGCCATGGACACGACCGCTATCCTGCCTAATTTCAGCATCATGACACGTCTCCGTTAATTATTTGTTTACCAACTGAGACATCAAACAAGGCACAAGCTGGGATTTCCCGACCGCTATCTCGCGATATCTCGCAACATGGTGAATCCGAAGACCGTCGTGACTTCCAGTCGCTCGATTGGCCCGCGTCTGGACCATGTCCGGTCTACCGACGCCACGTCACGGCTTCTATCCGGGCAGCCGTCCAAGGGAATGCACGTCCGGCACGCCCGCCCACCTCTCGGCGGCCTTCCCTGCCCGTCCGGCGTTGGGCGATTGCGAGCGGCGGCGGGCGCCAGGCCGATGCCGGCAGCGTCGACATCGGATTTGAAATCCGCCGACATCAAGCACCAGGCGGACGATATTGAATCAACCCGCGATCCGGCATGACCACCCGAGACTAACGATTGTCATAACCAGGGCGAACTTGTTTCCGCTCCGGATCACCAGCGGGCTTTTATCGCTGACAGCTTCGAGGCCGACCCGCTCGTCAGTTTCGTCTCACACTGTCGAGAAATTCCTGCTTTTCGCCAGGCGCGTAACCCTGGGAAGCTCCAAAATACGGTTCATTGTAATTGTTGTACGGTGCCGGCTGGTAGTGGATTGGCGGCCCAGGCGGTTCGTAGGCAAAAGCCGAAGCGGGATGCCGCTGGTGTGTGTGATGCACCGTAGCCGCGTTCGCAGAGCCACACAGGGTGATCAAAAGGCTCAAGGCCAAAAAAGAACGCATTGCTTTTTCTCCAATCGACCCGCTGCGCCTGCTTAGTTAAGGCTCAGGTCGCGCCGTCCCAACAAATAGCGGCTTCACGATTAATCACGTCCCTGGCATCACGGGCGCCGGGTGTCTACTTCACCATGGCGAGGCCATTCTACGGCCAGGCCCGGCGCCCGCGAGAAACCTGCCGGTGCGTCGAGGGTCTTCATCGAGAGGCACAGCACGTGTCATGGTTGGTATTGAATTGAGCAGCTCGGGCGCGCCATAGAGGATACGAGCACGCGACGCATCAGCTCGTCGTCGTCATCGTCCCGGTCGTATTCCGGATGGAGAATGCGCCGCAGCGTCGCTTCGCCCTGGCGGATCATACGCCAAGCCTCGGCATCGATGCCGATAGCACGCACGCGTTGCGATCGGCCGGCATTGCGGTGACGCTGACCTCCCTCAGGATCGTATGTTGTGCGATCACGATCAGATCGGGATCATCCGGCCCCCGCTCGATGGCATCCTCGACATAGACCTTGCCGCCATCGGCGTCGCGTATCGCGATGTTCACGATATCGAATCCACAAGAGACTCCGCTTAGTTAGCGAGCCGCGCTCGATCAGCTCATAGACGCGACGGCCATGGGCGCCAGTGAATATAAGCTCGTCGAATAGCGAATCGTCCGTCGCCCAGGATTGCGAGAGATGTCCTAAGCATCCGTTGGCCACGCTGTGGCTATCGAGAAGCGGAACATTCTCCGGCACTCGACGCCGCGCGGATCAACGATGATGCCTTTGACCGGTGTCCACGTGCTGAGAAATCGCGGCGCCTTTCAACATGGCCTCACTCACCCTCGTCGAGCTTGCGCGCGCCGGCCGCGAGCGGCATCGGCTCCGGCCCGCGCGGGACTCGCACCGTGAACCCCGGCCCGCGATCCATCGGCGTGAACGGTGTGGGCGACAACGAATGCATTGTTGGCGTCCCGCCCGGCCGCATGAACCTTTGAGGAGCTTCGCGGCCCGGCGGTCCTAACCATTCGCACGAGCTTCCGCCAGGCGTGCCGACACTTGCAAGCATCTCGACGTCGGCACGCCGTTTGTCGTCCAAGTGAATAGCGACGTTGGTCTTGATCGCGAGCTCACCGAGCGCTTTCGGGAAGTCGTGCTTGTGATAAACGCCGAGCACGGTAACGCCGCCGTCCGCGTTGACGCATTTCAATTTTCGCATGCTGAGCAAGGTCAGCATCGGCGGTGGCGGCACGATCGCGAGCTTCGGCGCAGGCGCTTCCGGCTTCGGCAAGCTTGGCCGCTGGCGACCATCCAAAACGCCGTCGCGATATTGCCTCAGAGTATCCAAGAGGACGGCGATCGCGGGCGGGGTTTCGGTCCGCACGTTTGTTGCGAACAGGGCGAGGCCGTTTGCTTCGATCGTCACGGGCTGACACTCGCGCACCGCTGCTTGCAAATCGCCAACTGCAACATCGAAGGCGGTCGCAGCCGCATCGATTTTTCGGGCAAGAGCTTCGACCGCGCTTGCCGTTTCGCTCCTCATCAATTTGTCGATCGCCGCGGCGATCTGCGCCTCGATCGAGCTGATCTCCTGGCCGATCTTGTTCGATGCACTGGACAACGCGCCGACAAGGTCTTCAGCAGCGCGCCGGCTTTGCAATGCGCCATCGAGAGCCTTCGAGTCGTCACCGAGCGCGAACTCTTCGACCTTCCTGCGGCATTCGGCGAGCTTGGCCTCGGCATCCTGCAATCGCGTGGCGTTGGTTTCGAGCTGCGCGCGCTTGGCCAGCAATTGGCTCTCAAGCTTTGCGCGCGGAACGGCTTTTTGAAATAAGGCCATGGTCACTCCTGCATCGGACATCGTTCGCCGGGCTTGCTTCCACAGCGCAAACATTCGCCGCGCATGTTACTTTCAGCGCTCGCGATGCGCAGGGCTGGCGCATGTCAAGCCGATGCGGCGGGTTCGCGGTCTCGATCGGCGGCTTGGTGTCGGTCATACCGGCAGCATACGCCCGCGCGTTCCGCCTTGGGCGCGATCAACATGGCCAATTTAGGCCAGCGAACGCCCCGTGGCCCGGCGCCAATGGTCGACCCAGGATGGCTTCGAGCACACACGGCCGCCAACCATGGTCGTTTTGAGTGTCTTGGAGCGGCGAGCGCCCCGCAGCGCGCACTCATATTCGCGCAAGTCCCTGCAGAGCTGCTTCAACGGCCGCAACTCGCCGTCTTGCGCCTGCAGCTCGGCGATCTGCTCGGCCTTGGTGGCGTTGTCCGCCTTGAGATGAGCGACGGTTTCGAGCAGGGCCGCAATCTCCGGCCTCTGATCCTGCGGATCGGCATCATCGATTGCCTCGGCCATCATGTCATCGGGTCCTCCCAATCTCGGTTAGCTTTACCCCCTCAAAAATTATGCGAGCTGGTGATACCTGGTCGGGGCGCGCAACCCGCTCCCCCTCCCCGGGTCAGGAAGGACCCTGCATATCGAAAGACAATCCTTGTCTCTTCATTTCTCATGCGAGCTAGCGCATCACCATCCGAGCTGCGGCAACCAATGCGATGCGGCGATAGCGAATGCGATCAGCGTTCCGACAGTGAACGTTGTTTTGGCTGCTGTGCTTGGAGGGAGTGTTTGATTATCGCTCATGCCATACCTGAACACCACGAGAATGCTTATTACGAGTGTCAAACCGAACACGATGATGGCGACAAGGAACGCCCGCATAGAGGGACTTCTTCGTGCATGTTTACGTCGTGATCTTCAACACAGATGGCAAATCACTCAAGGCCATTGCCATCTCCTGTTAAATTCTAGCCTGAGGGATGTTAAACAAGACGACTCCAACAATGAAGTGGCTCCGTCACGCGGTGGCGAGCAAATCGACGATATTCTGGATGGCCTTGTCGGCGCGGTGGTAGGCGACTTCGAGTCGGCTGTCTGGGCGATTTTGAGGATCCGGACGGCGGTGGAAGCGGCTGTTGGCAAGTGGTCCGCACAGCCGCTTGTGGAAGAACAGAAATAGCAAGGCGACTTGAACACCCTTTGAGGTGAGGCGGTAAGCGTAGCGGGATCCGTCGCGTTCAAGAAGTCCATGACCTTTCAGCTTGCGTAGATCGTAGCGCAGTTGGTTGAGACCATAAGATGGTTCGGAGAGACCGAAGGTGGTGCGGACGGCTTGGTGGATTTCCTTCGCGGTCCAGCCGCCGACGTGAGTGCCGCCATGCAACAGAACCTCGAGGAGCCGAATGACGCGTCCGTCGTGGATTTTGATGCCGGGATAGCGGACCGAACCGATGGTGATCGGCAGCGCCATCCGCTGCAAAAGCGGGAAGTCGACGTGAACGTTGAGCCACTGGGCCTGGAAGCCAGCGAAGCGGCTGGTGATGACTTTGAAGGTCTGGCGGACGGCATCGAGATTGTCCAATCCCTTTTTGAGGCCGAAGTCGTTGAGGTTGTTAGAGCAGAGCTCATTGCGCAAGAACGTTGCGAACTTTTCGTACTGCTTCAGGAAGGCATGCTTGAAGTAGGCGCGGAAGACGTGATGGCCATGCTCGATCTGATCGATGACGGTGGCGAGCTTGCCGGGCAGCCTGCGGTGTAGGCGGGCGCCGAAGACCTCGGTAATCTTGTGGGCTGTCAGCCGCCACAGTCCGAGCTCGCAGCCGCGCTCGAACAGTTTGTGGATGGGAAAATTCCGTTTGAAGATGAAGTTGCGGCAATATTCGATTTGCGAGATGGCATAGAAGCGCGACAGTTTGACCTGCTTGCGCTCCTTGACGGAGAACTTGGGCCCGAGATCAAGGTCCAATAGTCGAGCCGTTTGCGGATGATGTCGGGGCTCAGTCTGTCGGCAGCGGCCTGGAGTGCCGCGACGTCGTCAATCGCTAGGAAGGCATTGTCATTCTTGCGGAAGCCGACCTGCGCACGATTGAGCTCCTGCTCGATGAAGTTGTGGCCGTTGAGGTAATATGTCGTTTGGAAGGGGAAGAAGGTTGCGACACGCATCACCATGGGGCCGAGAACTTCATCGCGGATATAGAAGTAGTCGTGTGTGAAGCGGCTGCGCTGGCGGGCAAGGATGCGGTGGTTTGGATCCTTGGTAGGATACTTCGGCACGCTGACCCGGAAGGTCGGGCCCTGTTCCATACTCTTGAAGATGAAATAAACGCCATAGGCGTTCCTCTTTGTCATTCGGCGCAGCCAGGGGAGCACATAGTCTTCCTTGCGCACCCCCTTTTCGGCCCACTCGATCGGGATATTATGATTGCGGGCGAAGGCCTCGACCCAGTTCTGCTCCGGAGTTTGTAGATGCCCTCTGCCGATCGGCCCGCGACCCGGCTCGCGACGAGACTTTCATTTCTGGTGGCAGGTTTCGGTATCGCATGCTGGGCGCCGCTCGTGCCTTTCGCGAAGGAGCGGCTGGCGATTGATGAGGGCATCCTTGGGTTGCTTTTGCTTTGCCTCGGTATCGGTTCGGTAGGCGCGATGCTGCTGGCCGGCATCTTGAGTGCGCGCTACGGCAGCAAACCGTTCATCATTGTAGGCGGGCTTGGCCTTGCGGTGCCCCTGCCCCTGCTATCGATCGCTAGCTCGCCCTTAACGCTGGGATTGTCTCTCCTCGCATTCGGCGCCTCGCTCGGCTCCATCGACGTCGCCATGAACATCCACGCAGTTGAAGTGGAACGCGCGGCAGGACGTCTGTTGATGTCCGGCTTTCACGCACTCTTCAGTATTGGTGCTCTCGCCGGATCCACCTTGATGACCTCCTTGCTTTCGCTGCACCTCGGAACGCTAGCAAGTACGTCGATCTGTTCGTTCCTAATGCTGATCGCGATACTTGTGGCCTCCCCCCGTCTGCATCGATCGGCGCAGGCGCAAGATGGGCCGCTATTCGTGCTGCCGCGCGAAATGGTGCTGTTGCTCGGTCTCCTGACGGCTATCACCTTCCTTGTTGAAGGGGCGGTCCTCGACTGGGGAGCGCTGCTCGTGATCGGTGCCGGCCTGGTCACCGAGTCGCAAGGCGGAGCAGGATACATGCTATTCTCGATTGGGATGACAGCCGGTCGACTCGGCGGAGACCCTGTCGTGGCGCGTTTCGGGGATCGCGCCATGCTATTCTGGGGGAGCCTTCTGGCCGTCGCAGGATTCGCGGTCTTGCTGGTCGCGCCTGTCGCGACACTCGCCATGACCGGTTTCCTGCTCCTTGGGCTGGGGGCATCGAACCTTGTGCCGGTCCTGTTCCGTCGTGCAGGCACACAAAACGCCATGCCGGTCGGGGTCGCTGTCGCGGCGATCACCACGACAGGGTATGCCGGCATCCTCATCGGTCCCGCCGCTATCGGCTTCTTCGCCAAGGTCGTTGGGCTGGCGCCCGCGTTCTGGATGTTGGCCGCTCTCATGTGCCTCGTCACGCTTTCCGCCCGCGTCGTCACAACGAACCTGATCTTCCCCCGAAAAAATGGACAGGGTTAAGCTGCTTTTAGCTCCGTCTCGATCGGGCTGATGTAACCGATGGCGGAGTGACGACGCGTTCGATTGTAGAAGCCCTCGATAGACGAATATGTCACGGACGGCTTCTGTGCGGGTTGCATCGTGCCGATGATGGACGAGCTCAGTCTTAAGGGTGTGAAAGAAGCTCTCCATCGGGGCATTGTCGTAGCAGTCGGCCTTGCGACTCATCGAGGCGCGCAAGCCGGCTGACTGCATCAGTTTGCGATACTCCGCCGAGGCATATTGAACGCCGCGATCGGAATGGTGGATCAGGCCGGCGCCGGGCCGCAATGGCCATCGCTGAGGCTGCCAATGGCAGCTCGGTGCGTGGATGATCGCACATCGCCCGGAGATAGCCGGGTCGATCTCCTCCCTTGGGACGAAGCGTTGTCCCGCGATCACCTTCCGGATGATGTCGTGATCTGCGAGTCTGCGGTCTGGTTTTGATCGTTGGGCTTAGATTGTACACTGAGCGTATTACTATCACGGAGCCAGTCCGCCTACTGGAAGTATTCACCGGAGTCGGGCGGCGGCGCACATGGCGTGATGAAGCCAAGGCCCGGATTGTCGCAGAGATCGCGACGAGTGGAGACTCGGTCTGTGCGGTGGCTCGACGCCATGGATTATCGCCGCAGCAGTTGTTTGGTTGGCGACGTCAACTGAGAGAAACTGATGCAGGACGTTCTGAGGCAGGCGGGCTGCAGTTGGTGCCGACGGTTGTGGATGTTGGCTCGTCTCCTGTTCCGCAACGGCGGGCGCCGCGGTGCAAAGCCGAGGCCAGTGCCGGAATGATTGAGGTCGAGACCAATGGCGTGACGATCCGGGTCGGCCGCGGCGCGGACGTAGAGACTTTGATGGTGGTGCTGCGTGGTTTGAAAGCCGGCGCGTGATCGGCCCGACGGGCGCGGTCCGGGTGATGGTGGCGACCAAGCCTGTCGATTTCCGCAAAGGTGCGGAGGGACTGGCGGCGCTGGTGCGCGAGACCATGACGGCCGACCCGTTCTCGGGCGCGGTCTATGTGTTCCGGGCCAAGCGTGCGGACCGGATCAAGCTGATCTTCTGGGATGGCACGGGCCTGTGCCTTTTCGCCAAGCGGCTGGAGGACGGCATCTTCCGCTGGCCGAAGATCGAGGACGGCGTTATGAGATTGTCAGCTGCGCAATTGTCGGCGATTGTTGGAAGGGCTTGATTGGCGGCGCGCCGATGCAGCCGGGTCGACCCGCCGGGCTGAGCGCTTCGGCCTTGCAAAGCGGAAAGGCCGGCTTGCCATCGGCCACGACGCCGACCTGGTCGTCCTGGACTCTGGGCGTTCCCACTCCGTGCGCAACGCCGATCAGCTCAGCGAAGCAAAATACACGCTGTTCGACGGCATGAATGTGCCGTTTCTCATCGAAGCGGTAATGCTCCGAGGCAATACGGTCTATAGCGATGGCCTTGTTCATGAAACTCCGGTCGGCGTCGTCCTATAGAGGTGGAAAACAGGATCTACCTGCTGAGCGGAGTATCCGCATGTCCGACGCGATGATCAGGCGGATGCGTTTTTGCCCAATGGCGCGCGATGTCGAGCCGCCGTGTGATCCAGACACCGCTGAATCCGGATACGTAGTCGAGAAGGCGCTCCAGCCCAGCTGCTCGGGCGGGATGGCCGATCAACCGCATGTGCAGTCCGACCGACATCATTTTCGGATGCGTGCGGCCCTCCTTGTACAGCATGTCGAACGCGTCTTTGTGGAACGCGAAATAGTCGTTCGCAGTGGCGAACGTTCCGTTGGCGTATTTCGCATCATTGTTGACCAGGGAATAGGGAATGACGAGATGTGGTTTGCCCGCGACAACCTTCCAATATGGCAGCTCGTCGTCGTAGGCGTCCGAGTCATAGAGGAAGCCGCCCTCTTCGGTGACCAAGCGCCGCGTGTTTACACTCGGCCCATAGCGACAATACCAGCCCAGAGGCCTGGCGCCGACCGCCTTAGCCAGAGATGCGACGGCGAGCCTGATGTGCTGGCGTTCCTGCGCCTCGGTGAGAAGATAATGCTTCACCCACCGCCAGCCATGGCAACAGACGTCGAAATCGGCAGTCCTTATCGCCTGTGCTGCCTGAGGGTTCCGCTCGATCGCGAGCGCGCAGCCGAAGATCGTGAGCGGCAGCTGGCGTTCCTGGAATAGCCGCATGAGGCGCCAGAAGCCGACCCGACTGCCATAGGCGAACATGCCCTCGCCGGCGAGATCGCGGCCGTTGACGCCGCTATCGACGCCTTGCGCATCGGTCAGGCCGGTTTCGGTGAAACTCTCTCCGTCCTGCACCGAGGGCTCGGAACCCTCTTCATAGTTCATCACGAAGTTGATCGCGAGACGGGCCTCGCCTGGCCAATTGGGATTGGGGGGATGAGCGCCATAGCCGACGAGATCGCGGTCATAGGTCTCGCTCATTGCCCTCTCCTTACGCCGGCATGCTCGACAAGAAGCCGCGCGGCCCGTTCCTTACAATCATCCTAGCGTGCCGACCGCCGCGGCGATCGCGGCAATGCCAGCTGTTGCGACCTCGACGTCCTGGTTGCCGGTACCTGAATCGACGCCGATGGCGCCGATGACCTCGCGATCGAGCACAATCGGCAACTCGCCTTTGAGATTGATGTATCTTCCTGAAGTCGCGATTGCGAGCTTTATCGCGACCTCGGCCTGCTCATTGCCCGTCGGCGCGCGCCCCGAGACAGCGGTTATCGCCTTGCGTATGGAGGAATTGACGCTGAGGAATTTACTCCCGTCAATTCGCACGAAAGCCAGGAGATTTCCACCATCATCGACTACGGCGATACATTGCGGGACGACCATTGCCGCGGCTTTCGCAACGGCGGCTTCGATGATCATCAAGGCGCCGTCATGGGTGAGGCGCAAATGCTTGACAACTCCGATCCTTGCTTCGTCCCTCATTTCACTCGCCGCAATTCTGCCGGCGATGCGTCTTGAGGAGTGACCTCGCGAAATAACCGCCCCCAATTGCGGATCACGCGCGGATCGGCCCCGGCGATTCGCATCGCTCCCCAGACTCCGGTCGCGATCGTGTCGTAGATCGGAATGCCGATCTCTCTCAAGATTCTCGACGAGCGGAGCGCCTCGCAGATTGGTGCAGAAGATCGTGATCGCTTGAGGGCTGGCCTCGGCGACCTCGCGCACCGTCGCAGTCAGTCTGTCGGGCGGGACCTCGGAGAAGGAATAATTGTCCGAGATCCCAAGGTGGCGCTCAGCCACGCAATCGAATCCCTCCTTACGGAAGGTGGCGAGAATCTTCCCCTGAATGTCATCGCTGTACGGGGTGGCCAGACCACAGCGCTCGACTCCGGTGCAGCGAAATGTGTCGGCAAGCGACAACACCGACGAGCTCGCGGCGACACCGCGACGCTCGATCGCGGCGCATAGCGCGCGATCGGTATCAAAGCCAAGCCAACCGGCGGACGTGCCGTTCCAGCAAATGGCCTTGACCCGCGCATCGGCCAGCAGACCGGCCGCCTCCAGCCTCGGTTCGTCATCGAATTTCGCCAAGGCCCGCTCATTCAGCGCTATCTCGGTGACGCGGAAGCGGCCGCAATGCACGGATATCTCGGGCGCCTCGGCCACCATGGCGGAACTGACCGGCTCGAGGACCGAGTTCGAGGAAGGCGTCAGCATTCCGAGCAGCACGCGATTCCTCGCAAGAGCCCCTCTCCGTAAAGAACGCGGCAAGCATTCACCGGGCCTTCGTCGGCGCCCCACGCCTGCAGGGCACGCCGCGCCGCGATCGGCGATCGCCCGCGTGGCATTGCCGTCGACGTTCAAGATGCTCATGGTTCGCCCAGTTCGACGATTTTGAGCGCCGCCGCGAGATCGACGGTCGGCTCGGCGGTGTCCTGTACTGCAAGGCGACGCGAATCGCTGGAAAGATGGCGCCACATGGCCCGCGCCGCCGCCTCGGCGTCGCCCTTCGCCATGAGGTCGATGAGCAGGCGGTGCTCATCGAGAGCGCATGACGGCAGGTCCCGGCGCTCGAAAAGCGCCAGGCTCAAGGTTGTGCGCGGCACGAGCTGCGCGACGATATCGGCGAGAATCGGATTTCCGCCGATCGTCGCGATAACGAGATGAAATTCACCCAATAGCCGAAGCAGCGCGCTGCGGTGACCGCCGGACTCCGCTTCCGCCTGGAGCTTCAAGTGATTGCGCAAGCGGCGGATGTCGTTGGCAGTGCAATGGCGCGTCGCTTCCGCGATGATTTCGCCCTCGATTAGCCGCCGCGCGGCATAGACGGCCGCTGTCTCCTCAAGCGTTGGCGCGGCGACGAAGGCGCCGCGATTAGGTCGCAGCGTCACGAGCCCGGCGAAGTTCAGGCGCTGCAGCGCCTGACGCACGAGCGTGCGGCTGACCCCAAAGATGCGGCACAGCTCTTCCTCCCC
The DNA here is from genome assembly GCA_963822795.1 of uncultured Alphaproteobacteria bacterium. GTDB lineage: Bacteria > Pseudomonadota > Alphaproteobacteria > Rhizobiales > Xanthobacteraceae > Bradyrhizobium. The sequence goes on along the minus strand of CAWGJM010000034.1, from coordinate 26,301 downwards.
GAGCCGGGTGCCGGCCGGAAGCCGTCCCTCGCCGATCGCGTCCTGCACGGCGTCGGCGATCGGGTCGCTCGACGGGCCGGCCAATATGCCGCGGCGTCCCAGAGCCGCCTCCGCGCGGCCCGCGACGCCGCGCGGTCTCGGCGTCGATCTCACGGAATACTCTCCATCGGTTTGGTTCCCCTGCTGTAAGCGCTCCGGACGCCATTCAAGGTGCCCGGCGGTTGATTGTTTTCTAGGCGGGCAAATTGTATGCAATTGGCTATTTTGTATACAAAGAAATAAGACCGCGTTGCTTAGGATGTCAAAGTGCAAAGCCACGACCAATCGCGGTTGCGGAGGTGGGTTTTTCTGCGGCGCTCCCCCTAGGCCCGCATCCCCCCGATGATGCGTCGATCGCTTGGCCTGGCCCGCCCTGGGCCGACAGCGCAGGCGCTGCATTGATGATTCATGTGATTCCTCCTCTTCGCGTCACGCAAATACCGGGTGAGCGCGATCGACGCTCGATGCAAGTGAACGTCCAACCGCACACCGATTATCGTTGCGCTCAACTCAAGAATCATGCCGACGCATCGCTCGCTGCGCCGGCGCCGGCATCGAATCGATATGCCGACCAGTTCTGGCACGCCGCTTGCTCCGCTTCCGTCGCAAGTTACCGCAACACGACGCTCTGCGCTTCGCGGTCTGCCCGGTCGACCCGACGCCAGCGCACGATAAATGCGAGAGGAGAGGCATCATGTGTGATCGCCATGGCAGTCAAGGCCTAACAAGTCTGACGAAGAGCACGTTGGACCGCCGCTCGTTCCTGAAGGCGAGCGCGCTGGGAACTATCGTGATGGGGGTGTCGGGCGGGATGATGGGCCTGCCCGGGTCGGCCCACGCCGCTTCAACCGTCAAGGGAACTCACGGCAACGGCTTTTGCAACGTCTCGTTTTTCATCACCCACGCGCGTCAACTCGCCAAGGAAGACGGCCTGACGCTCGAATTCGTCAACACGCCCTCCTTCGCCGATCAGGTCACCTTCCTCGGCACGGGGCAGGTCGACGTCAGCGTGCTGCCCTACACGAACTTCATGGCCCTCTACGACGCCGGCGCGCCGGTCAAGATCGTCGCCGGAGGCGGCGTCCAGGGCGTCTCCATCGTCGCCCAACCGGGCCTCGAGACGCCGGCCAAGCTCAAGGGCAAGACGCTCGGAACTTTCCAGAACGACACGCTCGAAGTGCTGCCGTATGATTGGCTGAAGAAAAACGGCGTTTCCTATAAGGACGTGACCATCCGCTACATGGACTCGATGGGCGATATGGTGGCCGCGTTCAAAGCCGGCTCGATCGACATAGCCTCCACGATCGAGCCGTACGGCTCGGCGCTGCTCAGCGACGTAAAGGGTTCGGTCTTGTTGTCCGATGGCATCGACGTCTACGGACCCGAATATACCGATTGCGTGCTCGCCGCCAGCGGCACACTGCTGGCCAAGGACCCCGGGAGCGTCAAGGCTTTGATCAAGGCGATGTTGAAGGCGCAGCTGCTCTGGGAGCAAGATCGTGAAACGCTGCTCACCGAGCTCGTCGGCACCTACTACAAGACCTCGCTTGAAAACGCGCGCATCGGCGGCAAGGCGCAGCCAGCGAAGGTCGACCAGCGAGCGCAGACGGACTTCATTTTGAACCGCGTCGATTCGGTCATGGCGATGGGCTACATCAAGAAGAAGCCGGGTAAGGATGCAATCGACTGGAGCTATCTTGAGCAGGCGATCGCCGAAGTTCCCGACGTCTACGCCAAGCTGAAATATAAATCGGCATGAGCGGCGTGCGGGCGATCAGCGCCAAGATCGGCGGCGGCGGGCAAGTGGCCTATGCTGCGGGGCCACCTTCTTCCTTGCTCCGCCTGCCGATCGCCTTCATCCGCGAACAAGGACCGAAACTGGGCTGGGGCTTAGTATCGGTCGGATTGTTCGCGGGGATCTGGGAATTCCTTTGGTATATCGACGTCGCCGATCACCGGCTGCTGCCGCCCCCGCACGTCTTCCTAGGCGACTTCATCGGCCAAGCGAAGAATTTCAACACCGCTAAACGCTGGGAGATCGGCGTCGATTCCAGTTCCGGACCGACCCCGCTCGGCGCCGTCATCATCACCATGGCGTCATCGACGATGCGGGTACTGGCCGGCCTCGCCATTGCCGCGCTCACCAGCCTCTGCATGGGCGTGCTGATCCGCTATTATGGGCTGTTCGGGAAGCTGGTCCTGCCGACGGTGACGTTGCTCGCCCCCGTCTCGCCCGTCGCCTGGCTGCCGGTGGCGATTTTCCTGTTCGGCATCGGCAACGGGCCGGCGATCTTCATGGTGTTCATCGCGCTGTTTTTCACCATGACGCTCGCCACCATCACCCAGATCAATTCGGTCAATCGCAACTACATCAACGTCGCGCGCACCATGGGCGCGAGCAAGCGCCAGATCTACACCCGCGTGATCCTGCCGGCGATCCTGCCGGGCCTACTCGTGGTGCTTCGTCTCAATCTGTTCGGCGCGTGGATGGTCGTGCTCGTCGCTGAGGCGACCGGCGTCGGCTACGGGCTCGGACAGATCATCTCGATGGCCCGCAACACGTTCAACCCCGGGCTCGTCTACTTCACCATCGTTATCATCGGTTTCCTCGGCTTCACCTTCGACTTTGCGCTCCGGCTCCTGCAGCGCCGTGTGCTGTTCTGGCTTCCCAAAGGCCAGGGAGGGTTGAGCGGTGGGTAACGCGCTCCGGTCGAACGGCGTGGCGCGGGCGGTCAGCTGTGTCGGCGTCGGCAAGGTGTGGAATGCGGGGAGCCCGCGGGCGCATGAGGCGCTGACCGACATCGCCCTCGAAATTGATCCTGGCGAGTTCGTCGTTCTGCTCGGTCCGTCCGGTTGCGGCAAGAGCACGTTGCTCTATCTCATTGCCGGGTTGGAGCTGCCGACCTCGGGCGCGATTCGCGCGCATGGCGAACCTGTCACCGGGCCGGCGCCCGAGCGCAGCCTGATCTTCCAGGAGACATCGCTGTTCCCATGGCTGAATGTCTGGCAGAATGTCGGCTTCGGCCTCTCGGTGCGCGGCGTGCCGACTGAGGAACGCAAGGAGACGGCGCGTCAGGTACTGGCGCGCGTCGGCCTTTCTGAAGCGTTCGAGAGGCGCCCCGACGAACTCTCCGGCGGCATGCGCCAACGCGTCGCCGTCGCGCGCGCCCTTGCCATGCAGCCCAAAGTGCTGTTGATGGACGAACCCTTCGCCGCGCTCGATGTCCAGACGCGCGTCAAAATGCAGGGCTTTCTGCTCGACGTCTGGGACGCAAGTAAGGCCTCAGTATTGTTCGTCACCCATCATATGGATGAGGCGATCGCGCTCGCCGACCGGGTCGTCGTCTTCACTGCGCGTCCCGGCCGTGTCAAGGCGATCGTGCCGATCGACCTGCCGCGACCGCGCGATCTGACCTCGCCGGCCCTGCTTGCGCTGCGGATCGAACTCACCGCGCTGTTGCAAGATGAGGTCGATCGCGCATTCGCCGAGCAGGAGACCATGTCCGTCGCCGGCTGACCGAGGATTGTGATGAGAGGACAAACCACTTCTTATTCGATCGTGCGCGGCAAGCATGTCATCACGCGCGCGCTTGACCGTCACCGCTGCGAGCAGATCGACGCGGGCGCGGTTCTGCAGCGGGACGGCGTCATCGCCGCGATCGGCCCGTTCGCACAGCTGCGCCGCGACAATCCAGAAGCGCTGGTGGTTGGCGGCAACGAGCAAGTGCTGCTGCCCGGGTTTGTGAACGCGCATCATCATATCGGCCTGTCGCCGGTCCAGCTCGGCATATCCGACACCACGCTCGAGCTATGGTTCGCGACCAGCATCGCGATGCGCGACCGCATCCCCTATTTCGACACCCTCTACGCCGCCTTCGAGATGGTGGCGTCCGGCACGACCACAGCGCAGCACCTCCACGGCTGGCTTCCCGGCGATCCCCGACAAACGGAAGAGGAGGCGGAGTCAATTATCCGGGCCTATGAAGACATTGGCATGCGGGTGTCCTACTGCTATGCGCTGCGCGAGCAGAACCATCTCGTCTACGAGGCCAACGAGCAGTTTCTCAACCGCGTCGGCGACGATGTTCGTCCGCTTCTGGCTAAGTATTTTGCGGCCTTTCAGATGCCGGCGGAGGAGACCATCGCGCTGTTCGAGCATCTGCGCGCCAGGCATGGCGGCAAGGAGCGCGTGAGAATCCAGTTGGCGCCGTCGAACCAGCAATGGTGCACCGACGAGGGACTGGCGATGCTCGCAGACAGCGCCGAAAAGCACGGCGTTCCCATCCATATGCATCTTGTCGAAACGCCTTACCAGAAGGAGTACGCCCGCCGTCGAAGCCATGGCGGCACAGCGGTCGACCACATCAAGCGCTTTGGTCTGCTTGGGCCGCAGACGACCCTTGGGCACGCAGTCTGGCTGTCTGAAAGCGATCTCGACGAGCTGGCTGAGACGCACACCAACGTCTGTCACAACTGCAGCTCCAATTTCCGTCTGCGCAGCGGCGTGCTGCCGCTCAACCGGCTCGAGGCGAGGGGAATCAATACCGCAATCGGCCTCGACGATGTCGGCATCAACGACGATCAGGACATGCTGCAGGAAATGCGCCTGGTGCTGCGCGCCCATCGCGAACCGGGAATGGACGATCGCGTTCCGACCATCGCCCAGGTCTTCCGCATGGCGACGTCCGGCGGCGCCAAGACGACGCCGTACGCCGCCGAGATCGGCGCGCTTGAAGTCGGCAAGGCGGCCGATATGGTGCTCCTCGATTGGAAGCAGATCAGCTATCCCTATCTCGATTCCGAGGTGCCCGTGCTCGACGCAGTTATCCAGCGGGCCAAGATGGCGGGGGTGCATACGGTGATCGTGGCAGGCGAGATCATCTATCAGGACGGCAAGTTTACCCGCATTGACCGCGACGGCGCGTTGCGCCAGCTCTCCGACATCCTTAAGCGCCCGCTCAGCAGCAACGAGATCGAGCGCCGGTGGCTGTCGAAAGCCGTGCTGCCCCGTGTCAAGGCGTTCTACGACGGCTATTGCGATCTCGACGGGCACGCGCCCTATTACCGGCAGAACTCGCGGGTTTAACAGTCGTGCATGCGACCGCGGCGGGACAAGCGCCGATCAGGCAGGAAACCACGACCGTCGCGGTCCGACGGTCGACCTGGAACAGGGGGCAAACGTGTCATCCTCGATCATTCGCGGCAAACATGTCATCACGCGGGCGCTCGATCGTCATCGCTGGGAACAGATCGACGACGGCGCCGTGCTGCAGCTCGACGGGATCATTGTCGCGATCGGCGCTTTTGCGGAGCTGCGCCGCGCCAACCCCGATGCGACGGTCATCGGCGACGGCGAGCAGGTGCTGCTGCCGGGCTTCGTCAACGGTCACCATCACGTCGGCCTGACGCCCGTGCAGCTTGGCTCGCCCGACATGCCGCTCGAATTGTGGTTCGCCACGCGCCTCGTCTCCAGGGATCTCGATCTCTACCTCGATACGCTCTATTCGGCGTTCGAGATGATCGCTTCCGGCATCACCACGGTGCAGCATATTCATGGCTGGATGCCCGGCAAGCTCGCGCAAGTCGAAGAGCGCTCGGAATCGGTCATCCGCGCCTACGAGAATATCGGCATGCGGGTTTCGTATTGCTTCGCGCTACGCGATCAGAACCACCTCGTCTATGAACCTAATGAGCAATTCCTCGAACGTGTCCCAGCCGACGTCCGCCCGCTGCTGGCCAAGCACTTTGGCCGCTTTCAACTGTCGGCCAAGGACGCGATCGCCTTGTTCGAGCATCTTCACGCCAAGCATCACAACAAGGAGCGCGTCAAGATCCAGCTCGCGCCGGCGAACCTGCATTGGTGCTCAGACGAGGCGCTCGCCATGCTGGCGGAATGCTCGGAAAAGCATGACGTTCCCTTCCACATGCACCTTGTCGAGACCGCCTACCAGAAGGAATATGCGCGCCGTCGCGGCGGCGGCACCGCAGTCGACTATATCGGCCGCTTCGGCCTGCTCGGACCGAAGATGACGCTCGGGCATGGCGTCTGGCTCTCCGAAGGCGACCTCGACAAGCTCGCCGAAACAGGAACCAATATCTGCCACAATTGCAGCTCGAACTTTCGCCTGCGCAGCGGCGTCGCGCCGCTCAACCGCTTCGAGGCCAAGGGGATCAATGTCGCCATCGGGCTCGATGAGGCCGGCATCAACGACGACCGCGACATGCTGCAGGAGATGCGTATGGTGCTGCGCGCCCATCGCGAACCTGGCATGGACGACCGGGTGCCGACCATGGCGCAGGTGTTCCGCATGGCGACAGACGGCGGCGCGAAAACGACTCCGTTCGGCGCGCATCTGGGCACCCTCGAAGTCGGCAAGGGGGCCGACATGGTGCTGCTCGACTGGAAGCAGATCAGCTACCCCTATCTCGACGCCGATATTCCAGTGCTCGACGCGGTCCTCCAGCGAGCCAAGACCGAGGGGGTCAAGACGGTGATCGCGGCCGGCGAGATCCTCTATCAGGACGGCAAGTTCACCAAGGTCGACCGCGACGCCGCGCTGCGGCAATTGTCCGAATTGCTCAAGCGTCCGTTGAATCTAGACGAGATCGAGCGGCGCCAGCTATCCAAGGCGGTCCTTCCGCACGTCAAATCGTTCTACGACGGCTATTACGACGCCAATGCTCATGTTCCCTTCTACCGGCAAAGCGCGAGGATCTGAGGTGGTGAGCAGGCGATCGAGCGGGACCGGCCGGCGCGGCCCTCGGAGGACCTCGTCATGAACGCCGCTGTCGTGGAAAATCTCCGCGAGCGCTCGCCCCTTGAGGTCACGCCGAACCCCGCGACGCCGCGCTTGGTCGATGCAAGCGGCGCGTGCGATCGCGATTTCGCCGGCTATCGCGACGATCCTCCGAGGGTCCACTGGCCGAATGGCGCGCAGCTCGCGCTCTCGATTGTCGTGAACATCGAGGAAGGCGCCGAGCTTGCCCTGTCGATGGGCGATGAGCGGAACGAGTTCGTCTATGAGATCGTCGAGCGCATCGACGGCGCGCGCGATCTGTGCATGGAGAGCCATTTCGCCTACGGCACGCGCGCGGCCTGGCCGCGGCTGCGGCGCGCGCTTATGCGCCATGGCGTGGCGGCGACCCTCAATGCCTGCGGTCGCGCCATTGCCTGCTCGCCCTGGGTCGCCCAGGAGGCGGTCGCGGACGGGCACGAGATCATGTGCCATGGCTTCCGTTGGGAAAATCATGCGCATATGGCTGAGCCGCAGGAGCAGGAAGCGATCTCGCGCACACTCGACGCGATCGCCCAAGCGGTCCGCGAAGCGCCGGTCGGCTGGCACTCCCGATCGAGTCCCTCGGTCAACACTCGGCGTCTGCTCGTCGAGCACGGTGGCTTTCTCTATGATTCCAACGCCTATGACGACGATTTGCCCTATGTCGTCGAAGTGGCTGGCCGACCCCATGTGGTGCTGCCCTATGCATTCGACACCAACGACATGCGCTTTTTCGACAAGGGCGGCTTCGTATTCGGAGATGACTTCGCTCGTTACTGCATCGACGCGTTCGAGCTGCTCTATGCCGAAGGCGCGCGCCAGCCGCGCATGATGACAGTCGGGCTGCATCCGCGCATCATCGGCAGGCCCGGCCGCATCGGCGGGCTGGAACGCTTTCTTGCGCATGTGGCGGCGCGAACGGGCGTGTGGTTCGCACGGCGCGATGAGATCGCTCACGCTTGGCGCGCGATGATCGGGTTGCCGCGTTGGACGCCGCAGCGATCGTTGTCGAGGGCTGATCAGTCCGAGGGGAATCCTGCGCGATGAATGACGCGGGCGACCTTGTGCGAGATCCGGCCGCCGGTCGCGAGGCCACGCATCCGATCGGCGAAGACGCCGTAGCGATCGCGCACAATGTCCGCTCGGGCGCCGTCGCTCCGATCGAGGTGGTTGAATCGTTCCAGGCCCGGATCGAAGCGCTTAATCCTCTCCTCAATGCGATCGTCGACTACGACCCCGCCGACGGTCAGCGACAGGCCGCCGACGTAGAGCGACGGCTGGCTCAAGGCGAGTTCCTGCCGCTTGCCGGCGTGCCGGTCGTCGTCAAGGATGTGCTCTGGGTTGCGGGGCGGCGCATCACGCAGGGTTCAAACCTGTTTGGCGACTTCAAGCCGCCGCGCGACGCGCTCTGCGTCGAGCGCCTGAGGGCGGCCGGAGCGATCATCCTGGGCATCGGCAATTCGTCGGAATTTGCCTGCAAGGGCCATACGACCAACCTTGTCTATGGGCCGACGCGCCATCCCCTCAATCCCACGTTGACGCCCGGCGGCTCGTCGGGCGGCAGCGCGGCCGCGGTCGTCTCCGACATGGCGCCGCTGGCGCTGGGCACCGATGCCGGCGGCTCGGCGCGGCGCCCGCCGGCGCATGTGGGCGTCGTCGGCTTCAAGCCGTCGCGCGGCGCAATCGCCGACGTGAACGGATTTCCTTCCGTCGCGGCCGATGTCGATACCATTGGCCCGATCGCGCGCAATGTCGCCGGTGTCACCGCGCTGTTCGGCGTAATTGCCGGCGCCGATCCGCGCGATCCCTGTTCGTTGCCGCTCGGTCCGCCCGATGTCCGGCCCTCCAGGGCCCTGCGCATCGCCTTCAGCCCTCGCTTCGGCCACAATGCCGCGATCGACAAAGATGTCGCGGAGGCCGTTGGCCTCGCCATCGAGCGTCTGCGCGCGGCCGGATGGAGCATCCTCGAGGCCGATCCCGTCTGGCCCGACGGCGCGACGGAAGAAGCGATCATGCCGGTCCAGCATGCCGCGATCGCCGGGCTGTACGGCGATCGTTGGCGGCGCGATCCGGCCCTTTTCGATCCCGACATCGGCCGGCAGATCGAGAGCGGCCTGGCGTCCAGCGGCGTAGTGCTTGCGTAGGCGCGCTTCATGAGCGGCGCGATCGCCCGGGCGCTCGCGGCGTTCTTCGGCCAATGGGACCTGTTGATCGGCCCGACAACGCCCTGCGTCGCCTGGCCCGTCGGCCAGCTCGCGCCTGATCAGATCGGCGGCCGGCCGACGACGGGCCGGGGGCACGCGGTATTCACCCCCTTCATCAACCACGCCTTAGCGCCGGCGGCCTCGATCCCTTGCGGCGCAGGTCGCGACGGCCTGCCTGTCGGCCTGCAGATCGTCGGACCGCTCAACGCCGACGAGCGCGTGCTGCGCGCTGCGGCCGCGATCGAGGATGCGCTCGGGCCGGCGGCGCGGCCGTGGAGGTGGGCCTGATGCGGCTCCTGCTCCTCAATCCGAACACCAGTGCGGCGGTGACCGAGCGTCTCGCCGCGAGCGCGCGCGCCGCGGCCGCGGCCGGCACGCAGATCGTCCCGTTGACCGCGCCGCGCGGCGTGCCGTTCATCGCCTCGCGCGCCGAGGCGCAGATCGCCGGCGCCGTCGCGCTCGAAATGCTCGCCGAGCATCACGGCCACTACGACGCCGCGATCATCGCGGCATTCGCCGACCCGGGGCTCCTCGGCGCGCGCGAATTGTTCGACGTGCCGATCGTCGGGCTGGCGGAGGCGGCAATGCTCACCGCCTGCATGCTCGGGCGGCGGTTCTCTATCGTCACCTTCACCGCCGCCATGGGACCCTGGTTCAGGGAATGCGTCGACGTGCATGGCCTTGGCGGGCGCTGCGCATCGATCCGCATGCTCGACGAGCCGTTCGCTTCGCTGGCGAGCGTGCAAGAGGAAAAGGAGGAAGAGTTGGTAACGCTCGCGAACCGCGCGGTGAGCGAGGACGAGGCCGATGTCGTCATCCTCGCCGGCGCGCCGCTCGACGGCCTTGCCGCACGTGTGCGTCACCGCATTCCTGTGCCCCTCGTCGAACAGACAATCGCGGCAGTCAGGCAGGCCGAAACTCTTGTCGCGCTGTCGCCGATCAAGGCGACGCGTGGAACCTTTCGCCGCCCTTCAGCCAAATCGAGTACCGGGCTGGCGTCAGCGCTCGCAACCCGCATCGCGCACCAAGATGGTTGAACCTCGAATCGCCGCACCGTCCGACCCGCCGCTCCTCATTCGCGGCGGGCGCGTCTACGACCACGACGGCGACGTCGACGACCCGCCTTTGCGCGATATCCTCATCCGAGGCTCGCGGATCGTTTCGGTGACGGCGCCCGACGAGGATGCGGCGCTGAAAGAAGAGATTGTGCGGCGTGCGGCGGTTCTGGACAAAGCGCAGGTAATCGAAGCGCGCGGCAAGCTCGTCATCCCAGGCTTCGTCAATGCCCACTACCATTCTTATGACGTCCTGGCCAAAGGCCTGCTCGAGGACATGCCATTCGACGTCTGGGCGCTCCATTCGCAGCCGGCTTATTTCGGTCGGCGCTCGAAGGCGGAAATCCGCGCCCGCACCCTCGTTGGCGCGCTCGAATGCCTGCGCAACGGCATCACCACGCTGCAGGACATGAACTCCCTGGTGCCGCAGGACGAGGAGACACTCGACATCATCCTCGCCGCCTACGCGGAGATCGGCATCCGGGTCGTCTTCTCCATTGCAGTGCGCGACGTCGCGGCGCTCGACATCGCCCCGTTCCTGCCATCGGACGTCCCCGAATCCGTCATGACATTGATCCGGGGCGCTGCGAAGGATGCGCGCGAGGAGATTGCCTTCGTCGAGCGCCAGATCAAGCGCCTCACCCCACTGTCGCCGCGTTTGAGTTGGGGCCTGAGCCCGTCGGGGCCGCAGCGTTCATCCAGGGCCCTGCTCGAAGGGGTCGCCGACCTCGCAAGGCGCCATCAACTGCCGCTCTTCACCCATGTCTACGAAACCAAGGCGCAGACAGCGAAGGCGCGCGCCATTTATGGCGAGCACGGCGGTTCCATGATCCGGCATCTGGCCGACATCGGACTGCTGACGCCGCGCACCACAATCGCCCATGGCGTTTGGCTCATGCAAGACGAGATCGCGCTGATGGCCGACCACGGCGCCGGCATCGCGCACAACCCCATCAGCAATCTGAAGCTGAAGAGCGGCGTTGCGCCCATGCATGCTGCGATGCAGGCGGGCGTCAATGTGGCGCTCGGCTGCGACAATTGCAGCTGCGGCGACTGCCAGAGCATGTTCCAGGCTATGAAGATGTTCTGCCTGCTCGCGGCGGTCACCGACCCAAACCCGACAGGCGTGCGCGCAAGAGATGCGATCAGGGCCGCAACCCTGGGTGGAGCACACGCCATGGATCTCGACGGCGAGATTGGCGCAATCCGAGCGGGAATGAAAGCCGATCTCGTCGTGGTCGATCTCGACGACGTCGCCTATCAACCGCTGAACAGTGCGGCAAGGCAGCTCGTATTCAGCGAGACGGGACGCGGCGTCGAGACGACGATCGTCGATGGGCAAATCATCATGCGCGAGCGCCGCATTGCCACGATCGACGAAGGGGCTCTCAGGGACGAACTCGCCTCGGTAATGCCGACATTTCGTCGCGACTTTGCGAATATTGCCGAGGCCAACCGGCCGGCTATCCCCTATCTCCTGGCCGCCAACGATCGGCTGAAAACTCACGATCTGGGGATCAACCGATTTGTCGGATCATGAAGGCGGAACCTCACGCGAGTAATTATCGAGTTGGCCACCGCGCCTTGTCCGGCCGTCATGCCGCTCCCTAGGAGCCCGTCCAGATAGCCATCGCGACGGGCAATTGTTGCACGGTAGCCGGCTCAGACTGCCTTTGCGAGGGTGAAAAGCTTTTGGAGGTTGTGGGCGTTATGCCGACGTCGGCATAAGGCCTTGGCGCTCACGGGAATTGCCCCAGGTGTGCTCACCGGAATGGACCCACCTGCCATGAGCTGATCGACCGGTTTGCCCGGGGGCGGTCGGGGTTGTGGAGCAGGTCGCTGAGGGGGCAGCTTCGGATTGTGCGTGCCATAGCGAGATAGTTGTAATAGTCGGCCGCCGCGAGCGGCCGGGGCCGCGCAGGTTTTCTGCGCGGAGAATTGTCGATGGAGCGTCGGGGATGTGCTGCCTGCGGCCAGGCATTGCGGCCACGATCGCAAGTTCTCCAGCAGTTCTACTGCAGCGAGGCAGCGTGCCAGCGCGAGCGACGGCGGCTTTGGCAACGGGCCAAGCGCGCGAGCGACGCCGGCTATCGCGATAACCAGGCGTGGGCCCAGCGGGCGTGGGCGGCGAACCATCGCGAGTACTGGCGGGAGTACCGGCGCCGACATCAGCCTTACTGCGAGCGCAATCGCGAGGCGGCCGGGCAGCGGCAGCACGATCGCCGTCAGGCTGCGGCTTCGGCAGCCGTCACAGAGTTTGCAAAGATGGACGCGTCGACGCCGAAAAAGGCCGTGCTGTCAGGCACTTATCGGCTCGTGCCGGCGACCGCGGCGGAGTTTGCAAAGATGGACGCGTGCCTTGTGGAAATCACTTTGATCTCAACGCGATAGGCGCCGGCAGGGGAGGTTTGCAAAGAGGACGTGATAGGCGCGGCGGATGAGCGCGGCTAGCCTTGCCGGATGGACACTCCGTGGCTCGACCTCGACCTGCATCGCCTGGAGTTGCGCTTTGCCGACGCTCGCCTGGTGGAGCCGCGTGCGGTCGAGCAACTCGCGCGTTCGATCAAGCGCGGCGGCCAGATCGTACCGTGCATTGTGGTGGCTGCCCATGCGGCCGAGGTGCGTGAGGGCGGTGAGCGCCTGGTGCTGATCGATGGCTACCGGCGCGTTGCTGCGCTGCGCCGGCTGGGTCGCGACACCGCACGGGTGGAATGTTGGCGCTGCGGCCTGGCCGAGGGCCTGCTCGGGGTATTGGCGCGCGCCCAGATGCGCCCGTTCGCGGCGGTCGAGGAGGCGTTGCTGGTGCGCGAGCTGATGGCGGGCCTGGGACTGTCGCAGCATGAGGTCGCGCGTCGCTGCGGACGCGATGTCAGCTGGGTGAGCCGTCGCCTGCAACTCATCTCGGCGCTGCCCGACGCCGCGCTGGAGGCGATGCGCGCTGGCTGGCTGTCGAGCCGGGCAGCGAGCCGGGTGGTGGCGCCGCTGGCACGCGCCAACAGCGAGCACGCCGATCGACTGTTGCAGGCGCTGGCCGCCGCGCCGTTGTCCACCCGTGACCTGCGCAGTTGGTTCGCACATTACCAGGAGGCGAGCCGTATCAGCCGTGAACGTCTGGTCGACCATCCGCATCTGTTTGTCCAGGCTCGTCAGGAAAGTGACGAGCAGCACCTCAGCGAGCTTCTGCGCGACGGGCCGGAAGGCGAGTGCGAGACCGATCTTCGGCGCGTCAACGTGATCATCGCGCGCGTGCGCAAGATGATGGAATTTTTGCTGCACAATAGAGGGGTATTTCAGAAGTCTTGACTTTTGTGAACTTCACGCTACATTAACGGCAGTTAGAGTAGCACGAAGATCGCAATATGCCGACACCTCATCACCCCTCGGCCGCGGCTCGCCGTATGCTCCGCAAGCTCGGCGCCGACATTCATGATGCGCGCCGGCGCCGGCGCCTGCCGATGGGCATTGTTGCCGAGCGGGCGTTCACGTCCCGAACCACTCTTCAACGAATCGAGGAGGGCGATCCTGGCGTGGGCATCGGCATCTATGCCGCGGTACTGCAGGCACTCGGGTTACTTGAGGGTCTCGGTCAAGTCGCCGACATTGGTCGAGACAACATTGGGCAGGCGCTCGCGGCCGCCGAGCTTCCCACACGCGTGCGCCTGCGCCGCACCTCTGCAAAGAGGTCCGATGCCTGACGTCGAAGTCCACATCGATCTCGACGGTGAACCCCGGCGCGTCGGCCTGCTTCGCCGCAACGTCGTACGTCGAACGGAAACAGTCACCTTCGAATATGACGATGGCTGGCTAGCCGACGACAGCCGCTTTTCGATCGAGCCTGCGCTCACCTTGACCCGTGGTGTGTTTCCTCCTCCACAGGGTCAGTCCATTTTCGGCTCTATCGGCGATTCAGCGCCGGACACATGGGGCCGTCGGCTGATGCAACGCGCCGAGCGCCGTCGAGCGGACCGCGACGGTCGCGCCATTCGTACCCTCACCGAAACCGACTATCTGCTCGGCGTCTCCGACGAGACCCGTCTCGGCGCACTGCGCTTTCGCTGGGTGAGCGACGAGACCTTTCAGGCCCCTGCCCGTGCCGGCGTCCCCGCGCTGATCGAACTCGGCCGGCTCCTACAGATCACCGAACGCATCCTGCGCGACGAAGAAACCGACGAAGATCTTCAGCTCATCTTCGCACCGGGATCGTCGCTCGGTGGCGCGCGTCCGAAGGCTTCGGTCATCGACCAGCGCGGTCATCTTTCGATCGCGAAGTTTCCGAAGGAGACCGACGACTACAGTATTGAGACCTGGGAAGAGATCGCAATGCGCCTGGCTGATCGTGCGGGCATCGCTACGCCGGAACATGAGCTTGTCCAGGTCGCCGGGAAGGCGGTGCTTCTCTCGCGCCGGTTTGATCGCGCCGATGAAACTCGCATTCCTTTCCTGTCGGCGATGGCGATGACCGGCTCAAAGGATGGCGAGCGCGGCAGCTATCCTGAAATCGTCGACGTCCTGACTCGCCACGGGGCCCAAGCCAAAGCGGATGCTCAGGCCCTCTATCGGCGAATGGTGTTCAATGTGCTGATCTCTAACGTCGACGATCACCTGCGCAACCACGGCTTTCTCTGGCTGGGCCGAACCGGTTGGTCGCTATCGCCCGCCTATGATCTCAATCCGACCCCGACGGATCTGAAGGCGCGCATTCTCACCACGAATATCGATCTCGATGAAGGGACGTGTTCGCTCGATCTCGTCGAAAACGCCGCGGAGTATTTCGGCCTTGGGCTTCCGCAAGCGCGCACTGTGATCAAAGAAGTTGCCGCGGCCACGACGACGTGGCGAGTGGTGGCTAAGGAAGTCGGCGCTCGTCCGGCGGAGATCAATCGGATGTCAAGCGCCTTCGAACATGATGATCTCACCCGGGCGCTCGCGCTCTGATCTACAGGGCGATTAGGTCGTAGGCTCCGCTGGGATCAAACGCATCGAAGGCGGATAGAGCGTCGGCGTGCGCTTTCGGCCTTCAACCCAGGCATCGACGATATCCACCCACTCCTGGAGCATATGGCGGCGCTGCTGCTCATATTCGGCCCTGTTGTAGACGCCGCGCGAGGAGTGCCCTTCTTCGTGGGCCACTCTCTTCTCAACCCAGTCGCGATTAAAACCCAATTCATTGAGGAGCATCGAGCCCGTCCGGTGCAGATCATGAACGGTGAAAGGCTCCAGCGGCAGCCCTTCATTGCCCAAGTCTGAAGCGGGAATCGGTCAAGTTCAACTATTGAGCGCCGTTACCGTAGCCACGAGATATCCGCACTAACCGCAATGGCTGCGTGAACCGGACGTTGCTTCGCGTCGCTACGGCGCTATCCAAGGCGCGCTTCGCGAGCGGCACCCGACCAAAAAACCTACACCAATTCCTGGAACAACCCCAGCGTCCTGATCCTGGAAGGGAGACACAGCGTAGTTCAGCGCAGATTCAGGTTGTTCATTCGATCCGGTACGCATGGCACAATGCGGCCATGGCTCACCCTCGCATATCACGCGAAAACGATTCGACGAATGGAGCAGTGCCAGGAGGACGCTCCGACAAGGACGCGAGCGACAATCCGATTGACCCCCGTGCTTTCGGTCTTGCGAAGGCAGCTTACGGGGTCGGGGAGACACTTGACTTGCTCAGTATCGGTCGCACTTCGCTGTACGCAGCGGTCAAACGAGGCGACTTCAAACGCGTTAAGTTCGGCAAGAAGACGTTGTTTTACGCTGCCGACCTCGCCTCGTTTCTGACAAAGCTGGGGCGCTTGAGCGAAGCGGATGCGCACCGGGTCAGTCATGCGCCCGGTGCATCCAAAAGTACCAAGCGAAGCTGAGGCAACGATTGCACCGGTTACACGAACACTTTGCCGGCCGACCGCCGGCCGGACAAAGGTGAGGAGTTCATTGTCGGTCGATGGCCGAATTCCCGCCTCATCGTCGCCTCGCCCTGCTCGGGCCACGGTGCCAAGTTTGCGTCGGCGATTGGCGAGAAACTTGCCCGCCTTGCCATCGATCCGGCCTACGAGGTCGAGCCGTTTTTCCCAGCTATCCCGATACTCTGCTTTCGCCTGATTGGACCGCTTTCGCTGGTGCCTCGAGCAGAGGCGTGCCTGCGCGCTATTGTCGATGACGTCCAAAATGGCCGCGCCCAGTGCGCCGATTCGAGCGTCGATGGTCGATCGCTAACGAGGCGTGGGGCAAGATACCGCACTCTCGGTCACGCCTATTGACGCCGCTTGTTAAGGCGGAACCGATTGAAAAGCTGTGGACCAGGCAGTCGGAATCCCTGCCCTATGGTAGCAGACCGGAACGAACGAGCGGGCTCAAGGATTCGTCTCGGCAGGAGCGAAAGCGACGCTGATGACGAAGGAACGACGACCGGCGGTCCGCACGCTGCGCGGCTGGCGATCGCGGCGTTGGCGGAAGCAGGCGCAATCCGGGAGTGCGAAGAACACGGCTGGGTGCAGGACCGCGCCGACCCACATGCCAGAGAGCGCGCCTTCGAGAGAGATCCCACGCGAAGAACCGCCACCGGACGTTTCCCCGCAGGCGGCGGCGGTTGCCATCGCCGAAGTGCTGGATTCGATCGGAGACACCTGTCCGGAGTGTCCGCCCCAATAAGCTCCCGCCCCTAAGATGCCACGGTCGCTCGCTTCTCGGGCCCTATCCGGCCGGGCCGCTCCACCCATGTATTTTTCGAACCAGCCGAGCAGAGGTTCGGGGTGCAGGCCGAAGTGATTGTAGGCGTAGATACGTGCCAGCGACGCACCGGAAGACACGAAGAAAGACGGCTGCTGGCCAGCGCTCGAGAAACCTCATTGATCGGCAAAGTCGGACGCCGGCGCCATTGCTCGCGCCCATGGGGCCCCCATCTAACTCGGGCACGGCAACCCACTCCAATCAGGAAACCTTCATGGCCAAGCTCGACGGCAAAATCGCTCTCATCAGCGGAGGCACCAGCGGTATCGGTGCGGAAACCGCCAAACTCTTTCAATCCGAAGGCGCGACGGTGGTCGTTACCGGCTCCAGCGAGCGCTCGGTGGAAGCCGCCAAGGCGGCGCTGCCTGGGATCGAGATGCTGGTCTCGGACGCCGGCGACGTGGCCGCCACCAAGGCCTTGGTCGACCAAGTCAAGGCCAAACACAGCCGCATCGACGTCCTGTTCGTCAACGCCGGCGTCGCCAAGTTCGCACCGATCGCGCAGGTCGACGAGGCCTTCTACGACAACCAGTTCAACATCAACGTCAAGGGCGCGTTCTTCCTGATCAAGCACGCCATTCCGATCATTCCGGACGGTGGCGCGATCATCCTGACCGCTTCGGTGGCCGGCGCGAACGGCGGCCTGGGAGGCAGCACAATCTATGGCTCGACCAAGGCGGCGCTACGTTCGTTCGGTCGCACGATCGCCAAGGAGCTGACGCCGCGCGGCATCCGGGTCAACACCATCAGCCCCGGTCCGATCGTCACTCCAATCCTTGACAAAGGCGGCCTTACACCTGCTGAGAAGGACAACTTCATTGAGGGGGCCAAGATCCGCATTCCGCTCGGCCGCACCGGCACCGCTGCCGAAGTCGCCGCCGCAGCGCTCTACCTCGCCGCCGATGCCACCTACACCACCGGCGCCGAACTGTTCGTCGACGGCGGCTTGATCGACCTATAGGGACCTAGAGGCCGTCAGGGCTGCCGATCCGATTTCTCTACGCTTGGCTGGCCGGATGGCCCCGAAACATCACCCTACGCCCCTATTGGACGGCGACAAAGAACTCGGCAAGGCGCGTGCGATGGCCAACATATTGGCCACGCAGTCAGCCGAGATGCGGGCCAAGGGTGAAGCGCCGATCCAGCAGGCCGACAAGCTGCCGTGCGAAAGTTGGAACGAGCGGATGTGGAGCGATGGCGAGCCGATCGATCCGTCGCCCACCATTGACCAGGCCGTGAACGGTGGTTTTCCTGGTTGGAGATCCAGTGCGCGCGGTGCAAGACGCCGAACGACGTCGACCTGGCGGCGATGGAGCACCCGCCTCCTTCAGAGGATCGTTGCGAAGGTCAGCGTGGATAAAGAACGATCATGGATCGATCCATTTAGCGATTTTATCGACGCTTCTGAAGAAATTAGGAACCACTATCGCTTAATTAGCGGAATGACCTTTGCGGATGCGTTGCTCAGAAAATGGATAATCGACTCCCTCCTAGCGTGTGTGCAAATTCATTTGCATTTGCTCAAGAGTCCAATCGGCGGTGGCCGGGACCGGTCGATTGAATGCTCCGAGATGGCGACTGAGCGAGCGAGCGTGGGGAGGCCCGTTCCAGCATCAAGACCGGACAGGGCATCGGCTTGAGTGATGATGCGTCCTCGCAGGGGAGGACGCCATGGATGCGCTTGAACTGAAGGACCGGCAGAAGGCCCTCTTGCTGAAGGAGGTCGATCACCGTATCAAAAACAGCCTGCAAATCGTGCCGAGCCTTCTGCATCTGCAAGCGAGGACAGCGGGCGCATCGCAATCTCAATTCAAGAATGCCGCCGCCCGTATCGCCGCTATCGCCTCCGTTCATCACCAACTTCATAAATCCGACTACGTTGGCACAGTGCATCTCGACGAGTACCTTACCGACCTTTGCCATGAACTCGCTATCGCTTCAGGCAGCCCCGATCGGCCCTGCTCACTTATCGTCGATGCCGTTCCGCTCACGGTAGCCAACGACATCGCGGTGCCGCTTGCTCTAACTGTGAACGAACTGCTCACGAATGCCATTCAGCATTCGCAACCCGCTGGTGAGGACAAAGCCGTGCAGGTCGTGGTCAGCAGCCGTTCGGACGATTTTTCGGTGAGCGTTTCCGATCCGGGAGGCGGCCCGGATCCTGCGCAGACCAATTTCGGGCTTGGCACCGGCCTCGTTGACGCACTAACTCGCCAATTCAACGCAACAATTACAAAACAGCGCTTGGTCGGAGGTTATACCGTCACCGTGACGGTTCCAATAGCCCACCCGAAGTAGGTTGCTCGCCGGCGGACTGCGCTGACTTCGAACTTGGGATTACCGTCAGTCAACTCTGCTACCGCGTAGTGATGTACTGCAACGAATGTTTGGGCGCGCTTCGCGCCCGACGATCACCTCCTTGTGCCATCGGAACTCGCCCAGCACGGCACCCGGCGGCGCGGCCGGCCGCCCCTAAGGCGTCCGACCGGCCGACCTGCCTTCAGCGCCCCAGCCGCTTTTCAACGCGCTTGCGAGAATTTCCGCCCGCAACTGGGGCTGAATTCCATATCTCACGTATTCACCGCCGGGGTCGAACCCCAGCCAACGCGCTCCGCCTCGATGACCGGCCTCTCCTCATGCGCCAGTTTGGCCTGGCTCAGGGCTTCCTGTGCCTTGTCGACGACTTCGATGCCAGCATCTGAGACCGTTTCGGGGACGCGGTCGTTGCGGTGCACCTGCCGCAAAGTGCATGGTCAGGATGCCGGCCCTCTGGCGGCTGGCGGAATCTCGCATTGCGGAGCCCAGTTGGCCCACACCCATACTTCAGAACTCCTCGAAAAACTCGTAGCGCAAGCACCCGACGGGCCGGTCGATCTCGATTGGCTGTTAGGTCATCTGGACAAACGGTCGTTCGGGCTTCTGCTGCTTCTGCTCGGCCTGCTCGTGATCGTGCCCGGCGTCGCCTCGATCGCCAGCCTGATAGTGCTTTTCCCGAGCGTCGAGATTATGCTGGGCCGCAGTCGGCCCACCTTCCCACAATTCCTTTCGAGGCGTCCTTTCGATTTCAAGCGGTTCAAGCGTCTTGCGGAACGAGTTCAGCCGGCGCTTCGGGCGATCGAGAATCTGAGCCGACCTCGGTGGACGCTGCCTCACGCCGCGGCCGGCCGTCTTGTCGGAGCCGTCGTATTCCTGCTGGCGTTGTCGGCCGTCTGGCCCCTGCCGTTGGTGAACGTCATCCTGGGAGCGATCATCGTCCTCATCGCGATCGCCTACCTGCAGGAGGACGGCCTCCTTCTGGCGGTAGCCGCCGCGGCGGCGTTTCTGTCGTTGGCGGGCTTCGGATGGACGTTGTGGACGTCGGGCGGAGCCGTGATGCGGTAGATTGGGCATTCGTCGTAGATCGCGAACCGCGGCGCCGATGCGATCGCCATTACCGTCGTCTCGAAAGGGCCGTTCTTGAATCCTATATCGGCGAGACGGCGAGAGAGATTTTCAGAATGGCGCGCGTCTTCGTCACCGGTTCGGCCGACGGTCTGGGCAAAATGGCCGCCGAGCTACTGATCGAACAAGGGCACAAGGTCGTCCTGCACGCCCGCAGCGCCGCGCGCGCGGAAGAGACCCGCAAGAAGGTCGGCGGCGCCGAGCACATCGTCGTCGGCGACCTTTCCAGCATCGCGGAGACGAAATCCATCGCCGACCAGATCAACAGGCTCGGCAGGTTCGACGCCGTCATCCATAATGCCGGAATCGGTTACCGCGAGCCGAAGCTGGAGAAGACGGTCGACGGTCTGCCTCAACTCTTCGCCGTAAATACTCTGGCTCCGTACCTTCTGACGGCTCTCATCACGATGCCGAAGCGGCTGGTGTATCTGTCTTCCGGCATGCACTACGGCGCCGGATCGCATCTCGACGACATGCTATGGGAGACACGGCGATGGAACGGCTCGCAAGCCTACGCCGAAACCAAGTTTCAGGACGTGATGCTGTCGTTCGCTGTGGCGCGGCTTTTTCCCGAAGTGAATTCGAACTCGCTCGAACCGGGATGGGTCCCTACCAAGATGGGCGGCGCCGGAGCACCCGACGACATCGACAAGGCGCACCGGACACAGGTCTGGTTGGCGACGAGCGACCAACCGGCCGCGGCGGTTTCGGGCAGGTACTTCTTTCACCAGAAGCTTCGAGATCCGGATCCGGCTACGAAGGACGTCGAACGACAGGATCTATTGCTCGACCTGTGTCGGAAGGTTTCAGGCATTGCTTTGAGCGCGCCGTGACCGACGGCAGGTCGATGTCCTGGTACATCGACATCGACGAAGGCAAGCTGGAAGATGAGATCAGTTGGGATCTACCTCCGGGATGGGGATTGTCGTCGGGCCCATAAGCATTCGCGTACGCCGCCATCCGGACCGCGACCGAACGGGCGGCAGTCATTCAAGGAAAGCAAGCTCCTCGTCCGGCCGCCGGATGGCAAACGAGATCGGTGTTGGAGCAAACTCCAACGAATAGTGACTTCGTCGATATCTGGTCAGCCGGAACGAATCCGAGTCCTCGGGCTTGGAATCGCGGGCGCTAATGGGGCGCACGATCAGCGGAAACATTTCGAGTCGGATCGCCACCGGTTTGGGTAACCGCGAAACCTACGGCAGACCTCTTCCTTCGGTCGATCTCGCGAGACAGGAACCTTCCAATTATGGCTGACTCCACCCCAACCCCCGTCATCAAGACAGTCCCTAATCTAAGCCCCGCGACCAGCACCTGCGGGACATGGCCGACTGCATCCGGTTTCTTTCCATGGATGCCGTGCAGCAGGCCAACAGCGGTCATCCCGGCGCGCCGTTAGGCATGGCCGACATCGCAACCGTTCTCTTCAGGGATTTCGTGCAGTTCGATGCGACCGATCCGCATTGGTTCGACCGCGACCGCTTTGTGCTGTCGAACGGCCACGCCTCGATGCTGCTCTACAGTCTGCTTTATCTGACCGGTGTCAAGGATATGACCCTGGACGAGTTGAAGCGGTTCCGCCAGATCGATAGCAAGACCGCTGGCCACCCCGAATACAAGCATGCCGACGGTATCGAGACGACGACCGGACCACTCGGCAAGGCGTTGCAAACTCGGTGGGCTTCGCCCTCGCCGAGCGCATCATGAACGCCAAGTTTGGCGACGATCTGTGCAAGCATTGGACGTATGTCTTTATGGGCGATGGCTGCCTGATGGAGGGTATCAGCGAGGAAGCGATCTCGATGGCTGGCCACTACGAGCTCGGCCACCTGATCGCCTTCTGGGACAACAATTCGATCACGATCGACGGAGCGACAAGCCTCGCGGTGTCCGACAGCGAGGTCGAACGCTTCCGCGCCTCCGGCTGGCACGTCCAGGAGATCGACGGCCACGACACCGACGCGATTCGCGACGCCATTACCGCCGCACGCGCCGTGACTGACAAGCCGTCGATGATCGCCTGCAAGACCATCATCGGCTTCGGCTTCCCAACCAAGGCAGGCACCCAGAAGGCCCATAGCGACGCGCCTGGTGAAGAGGAAATCGCCGGCGCGCGGAGGATTCTCGGCTGGGAGTCGCCCCCGTTCGTGATTCCAGAGCCGTTGCTGCGCGAGTGGCGCGAGATCGGCTCCAGGGGCCGCAAGGCCCGCATGGCCTGGGCCGACCGCGTCAAGAGCGCGCCGACCGAATTGCGCTCAGAGTTCGAGCGCCGCAACGACGGGAAGTTGCCGCCCGACTGGAAGAAGGCGATCGCGGCAGCCCGCGTCGAGTTCATCGCGAGCGGCAGGGAAATGGCGACCCGTTCGGCCAGCGGCGCCGTGCTCGACCATCTCGCCGCCACGATTCCGGAATTGCTGGGAGGCTCCGCCGACCTGACGCCCTCGAACAACACGAGGGCGAAGGGCATGATCGAGATCAGGCCCGGCGAATACAACGGCACCTACATGCATTACGGCGTGCGCGAGCACAGCACGGCGGCTGCCACGAACGGCATCGCGCTGCACTGCGGCTTGATCCCCTACGGCGGCACCTTCCTGTGCTTTTCGGATTACTGCCGGCCGTCCATCCGCCTTGCGGCCTTCATGCAAATCCGGACGATCTTCGTCATGACACACGACTCGATCGGCCTCGGCGAAGACGGGCCGACCCATCAGCCGGTCGAACAGCTCGCAGCGCTGCGGGCCGTCCCCCACCTGGCGGTCTATCGCCCGGGCGATCCGGTCGAGACCGCCGAATGCTGGGAGTTGATCCTGGACACGCCGAGGCAGGCAGCCCTCCTCGCCCTCTCCCGCCAGCCGATGCCGCTGCTCCGTCGCGAACCCGGCAACGAGAACAGGTCGGCCAAGGGCGGCTATACCTTGTTGGAGGCGGAGGGCGGCGAGCGCAAGCTCACCATCCTGAGCACCGGCTCGGAACTGCATCTCGCGGTCCAAGCGCGTGACATTCTCGAGAAGCAGGGCGTTGCGACGGCGGTCGTCTCCATGCCGTGCCGCCTGTTCTTCGAGCAGCAGGACGCCGCCTACAAGAAGGCGGTCCTTGGCACGACCCGCGCGCGGGTCGCAGTGGAAGCGGCGGTCGAACTTAGTTGGGAACGCTACATCGGCCTCGAAGGCCGCTTCGTCGGCATGCACAGCTTTGGCGCCTCCGGCAAGATCGCCGAGGTCTACAAGAAGTTAGTTGGGAACGCTACATCGGCCTCGAAGGCCGCTTCGTCGGCATGCACAGCTTTGGCGCCTCCGGCAAGATCGCCGAGGTCTACAAGAAGTTCGACATCAACGCCGAGGCGGTGGTGCGAGCCGCACATGAGACACTGGCGGAGGTTGCTGCTCTATAGGATCCCGATTTCGGCGGTCGCGGCTACCGGTCTAGTCCTAACCGTTAGCCCAAAGCCGGCAAATCGTGTCTCGATTGGGAGGCGGCGTCGTAGATGCGGATCTGAAGCATCGGAAACCGGCGCTTCAGTTCGATCGCGCCGCGTTCTGCGCCTTCCTTGGTGCTGAACTCGGTCTTCAGTCGTCCATCGATTTCGAGGGCAAAACCGGATTTTGGCAGTTCGATCGTTCGGCCGGGCATTCGGAATCCATAGTGATTGGCGGCAGCGTGCGCATTTGGTTACGGTGAGTTCGGCATGGCCGACAAGCCTGTTGCTATGATTGTGGAAGGACTAGCTCCGTGAGCGATTCGTTCGACCTCCAGCGCTTCCTGGACGCGCAAGCCGCGGTCTACCGGCAGGTCGTCGAGGAACTGTCGCGCGGACAAAAACGGACACACTGGATGTGGTTCATCTTTCCGCAGATCGCCGGTCTCGGCTTCAGCGCCATGGCGCAACGCTTCGCGATCGGCTCGCGCGCCGAGGCCGTCGCTTACCTGGAGCATGACCTTCTCGGACCGCGTCTGGTCGAATGCACGGGCCTCGTTTTGGTGGCAAGCGAAAAGTCCATAACAGATATCCTCGGCTCTCCGGACGATATGAAGTTCCGGTCGTGCATGACGCTGTTCGACGCCGTCTCGAAGCAGGAGATTTTCGCGGAAGCTATCGCGGCCTTCTACCCCGACGGGAGGGACCGTGCGACCTTGGCACTTCTGGAAACGAACCAACGCTCCTAGCAAAGGCGTTCGGGGTCGGGAACTCCGCCACGACCTCGTCGTTTTCACAAAGCACAAAGAATTGATTGAAAGTTGTCGTTGCACGAGATCTCCGAAATCACCACCGAGGACCGCGAAGCGCTGCGCGAGGCCGTCAAGTCGCTTGAGCATCCTAGCCTCGCCGGCCGGCTCACCAACCTCGTCGGCAAGCCCGTCGAACTAATAGGATACGCGCTGCCGTCTTTCGCTTCCAAGGCCATCGCTTCCGCCACCTCGAAGGGGCTCGAAGCGGCGCTCAAGGTCGCGTTGCGCACGCTTCCGTCTTCACCCCGGAACAATTCGCAATTTCTGCACCGGGCGCTCGCTACGGCCTCGGGCGCTGCAGGAGGAACGTTCGGACTGGCGGCGCTTCCGGTCGAACTGCCGGTTTCGACCGTCATCATGCTGCGTTCGATCGCGGACATCGCACGAAGCGAGGGCGAGGACCTGTCCGATCCGGAGGCCGCCCTCTCCTGCGTCGAGGTCTTCGCACTGGGCGGGCGGGTCGGATCGGCGGACGTATCGGAGAGCGGATACTTCGCCGTTCGAGGCATGCTTGCCAAGACCGTGACGGAAGCCGCCCGGTTCGTCGCCGAACGCGGCGTCGTCAAGGAAGGTGCGCCCATCCTGCTGAAGTTCGTCACCCAGGTCGCTGCACGCTTCGGATTGGTGGTCACGCAGAAGGTTGCGGCGCAAGCCCTGCCCCTCGTCGGCGCCCTCGGCGGCGCAGCGGTGAACTACGCGTTCATCGAGCATTTCCAGGATGTCGCCCGTGGTCATTTTACGGTGCGCCGACTCGAGCGGCTCTATGGCAAGGAGAGGATTCGCTCCGAATATGACTTGATCGCCGGACAGCTTTGAGCGGCAGCGTCAGCACCTAGGAACTCTAGTCGCCCCCGTCATTGAAAATGACGGCAACTTCTGAATCTCTGTCGCCGCAAGCCAGCGATGGAGGTGATTCGTGGCCGGGAAAGAGATCGCCGTCAAGAAATACGTAGTGCGGTTGACCGCGGAGGAACGTGGCCAACTCGATGAGTTGATCAGCAAAGGTAAGCGTTCTGCGCAGCTGCTGACGAAGGCGCGCATTCTCTTGAAGGCGGACGTGTCGGATGCGGGCGAAGGCTGGAGCGACAGCCGGATTGCCGCGGCGCTGGACACCAGCATCGCCAATATCGAGCGGACCAGGCGCCAGCTGGTCGAGGATGGGTTCGAGGCGGTGTTGACCCGTAAATACAATCCCAATTCCGCCCGTCCACGCATTTTCGACGGCGCGGCGGAAGCAAAGCTGATCGCACTGACACTCTCTGCGGCCCCGGAGGGTTTCGCCCGTTGGAGCCTGCGCCTGCTCGAGGAGAAGGTCGTCGAACTGCACATTGTCGAGCGCGCCAGCGACAACACGATCGGGCGAACGCTAAAAAAACATTCTCAAACCGCACCTCAAGCAGCAATGGGTAATTCCGCCGGACGCCAGCGCGGCCTTCGTCGCCAACATGGAAGACGTGCTGGAGGTCTATCAGAGGTCGCACGATCCGCAGCGTCCGCTCGTGTGTCTCGACGAGACCTCCAAGCAGCTGATCGTTGAGACGCGCGCGCCGATCCCTGCGAAGCAGGGACGCAAGGCGCGTCACGATTACGAATACCAACGCAATGGCGTCGCCAATCTATTCATGGTGTTCGCGCCGCTGGAAGGCTGGCGGCATGTGAAAGAGAGCGACCGGCACACCGCCATCGATTATGCTCATACGCTCAGGGATCTGTCGGACGTGCATTTTCCCGACGCGGCGAAGATCGTGCTGGTGCAGGACAATCTCAACACCCACAAGCCAGCCTCGCTCTACGAAGCCTTCCCCGCTCCTGAGGCCCGCCGGCTCGTCG
>CAWGJM010000033.1:0-204528 GCA_963822795.1 uncultured Alphaproteobacteria bacterium | reverse complement strand
CCTTGGGGAACCGGATGTGGTAAGGCGCAATTCTCATTATGCGAAATCAGCGCCTATGCGCCTCTACGACACCGCAAGAGTAGCTTCCTTCGAGGTGTCGTCAGAGTTTCTTGCTGCAAAAGCGAAAGCTGCTGGGCGTCAGTGCGGAGCAAAGACTGCCGTGGAGACAAAGCGCGCGGCACTGATGCAGCAGGTACTGGAAATGCACGTTTCTGTTGAAACGCGCCCGGAACATTGGGTGAGACGTGCGGCGATTGAAGCGTATAACGAACGGCACTGGGATGGAGACGGGGCGGCGGAAGATGCACCCGCCAAGTTTCTCGAACGCATCACCGTAAACTTCATCCGGCATAAGTACGACAGGGCATTAGAGGAAGTCGCTGGTCGGGTTGGCATCGCCTCTATCAGGCGCTTGCCGCTTCGAAACGCGAGCGCGATCGAGTATTGGCTGCCGAGCGCAAGCGATCGCATGGCGAGTTGGCGAACCGCATTCTCGGTCAAGGGACAACCATCAAAACAGAGGAGTTGAGCTACAAGTCATTTCAGAAGAACTACGGTCGCAGCGTGAAAGTGCGTGCGCCAGGAATGTTGATCTCGATGCTTCAGCGCAAGGCTGCAAGTGCTGGCGGTGGAGTGATTGAGATCAAAACCCGGCATACACGGTTGAGCCAGTTCGATCATACCACGGGCGAATACATCAAGAAGCCGCTCTCGCAGCGGGTTCATGTGTTCGGCGATGGCAGGACAGAGCCGGTTCAACGTGATCTCTACAGCGCGTTTCTTGCGACATGCTGCGATACGAATTTGCTCGACATTCCCCAAGTCAAGATCGCTTGGGCCAGTGCGGAACCGCTCCTGAGGACGGCGATGTCGAGTGTACTTCAACCTGCAAGCGGGAAGGGCTTTGCCCAACCCCACGTCCGTAATGGCGTTAGAGCGGGTCGCCGGATCAAGAGAGTTGGGCCGGCCGTCGAGGCCGGGGATGATGTAGCGCCTCTGCAAACAGAGACCGCGAGAGCCCCGGAAAGACTGCCTTCTGCCTCTCTCAGAACCCCCTGGCTTTAGCCATGGGGAGGTTCAGGAGCAGATCTACAACGATACCCCCTCGGGGTCGACCAGCACATCGGCGACGTTTTGGACATCGCGCACCTCCCATTCGCCGTTGCGGGGATAGGATCTGAACCGATCACCCTCAGGTTGTGAGCCTGATTAACGACCGCTTTGCGCCAGAACCCACCCACAAAATCGTTTTTCCGATCGACAAAATGTGGCCTGTCTTTGCCCGATCAGTTCGGTTCTGCACTGAGAAACCGTACACCGAACGAATCGGCGTTATCCTGACCCCAATCGTAGAGCGACTGCAGCATCGGCTTCAGCATTTCGCCACGTCTGGTCAGGCAATACCGCGATGTACTACCGGAGGGTTCCTGCCTTACAAAGCCGGCCTCACAGAGATCGCGCAGCCGTTCGGTCAGTATCTTGTCGCTCAGCGACGGAATGTCGTGACGCAATTCGCCGTAGCGCATCGGCCGCACTTTCAGTCTGCTGAGGATCACCGTCTTCCACTTCCCGCTGAGGAGATCGATCGAGAACTCCACGGGACAGCCATATTTTCGTTTGGCCTTACGCATGGTCTACGCTCCGATTTCTACTTTCCATCTGGTTCGTTGAGGGCTGCCATCAATCCATCTAAGCACGCTTTTCGAGTGCGTTGAACGACGAGGAACATACCAAAACATGACCCACGAAAGTTCCATTCAAGAAGGGCTCGAGACCAGCGCCCGAGCCGCGCGGATCGTCATAATCCGCAACGGCCCCTATCTGCTCGATGGCTCCGTCCCTGTTGTCGACCCTCTCGGAGTTCCCGTCGCCGCCAATGCACCAGTCCGGCTGTGTCGCTGCGGACAGTCGCAAACCAAGCCGTTCTGCGACAATAGCCACGTTGAACGCGGCTTCACCGACGACAAGAACCCACGGCGCGTAATCGACAAGTTTGACGTGCATGAGGGCCAGCAGGCTTACGTGTTCGACAACCGCGGTACATGTGCGCATTCGGGTTTCTGCACAGACCGCCTCAGCTCAGTCTTCCACCTGGGAAAGGAGCCTTTCGTCTCACCGAGTGGCGCGAGACTGGACGATCTGGTGAATGCGGTGCGCAAGTGTCCTTCGGGCGCGCTTGGCATTGGCATCGACACCGTACGCGATCCGAACCTTTCTGATACGAAACGCCCGCCGCAGATCGAAGTCACTAGAGATGGCCCTTATCGCGTCACGGGGAACGTCAGGCTGTTCGACGAAAACGGCGTACTCATTCCACAAAACGAAGGTGCGTCACTGGAGCACTTCAGCCTGTGCCGATGCGGGTCGTCGCTTAACAAGCCCTTCTGCAGCGGAATGCACTGGAGCGTCGAATTTCAGGATCCAGTACCCGATCCGCTGCATCAGCCAACGTTGTTCGAATGGGCCGGAGGGTATCCCGCGCTTCTCGACATGACCCGGATTTTCTATAGCCGCTACGTCCCAGGAGATCCGCTGCTCGGGCCGCTGTTTGCGGAAATGTCGCCGGATCATCCGGAACGCGTCGCCGCGTGGCTGAGTGAGGTTTTTGGAGGGCCACCCTTCTATACAGAACGGTATGGCGGCTACCGGCGCATGGTGTCGCAGCATATTGGCAAGCAGATCACGCCGGAGCAGCGCGCGCGGTGGGTCACCTACATGCTGCAGAGCGCTGAAGATGCGGGACTGCCGTCCGACGCTGAATTTCGCGCTGCCTTCGTCGCCTATATCGAGTGGGGATCGCGGATCGCCATGGAGAATTCCGACGCCAGGGTCAAGCCGCCGGCTAATATGCCGGTGCCGCGATGGTGGTGGGTGTGCAACGCAACGCCCGGTTCACGTCCGTCGGCGAAGGCTGGCCATGAATCGGGCGAGGTCAAAACAGATCCGGCATTGCCGGGCGCCGACGAAGCCATTCGCTTCGACCATCATATTCGCCCGCTGTTTCGGCCGCTGGATCGCAACTCGATGCTGTTCGCCTTCGACCTCTGGAAGGAGGCGGATTTGATCAAACACGGGGAGCCAATTCTGCTTAGGTTACGTGCCGGCACGATGCCATGCGATGGCGCATGGCCAAAGGAGAAGATTGCGCTCTTTGAACGCTGGGTCGCCGGTCGAACGGCCGACTCCGCTTCCTGCGACTGACCATGGCCCATTTTGGCGAATATCCACCTTGCGCCAACAGCGGCCGTTTGTGAGTAGACAACGGACTGACTAGGCCTAACTCGACAGTGATGGATCCTGCAGGAGGACTTTTCGTTGGAACGATGGAGTGATCTGCCAGTTCAAATGAAAATAGAGGCGCAGATGGAGGTTCCCGTGCCTCGTGGAGACAAATCACTGATTGAAGGCCTCGTAATCGACGTTCCCGCGGCAGGCGAGCAAGTCATTCCCGCTGGGTATTATGTCGAGCACGTCGCCGACGTTTAACCGGGTGACTGGGAACGAAGTCGAATTGCTCGCGGACGGCCCGTAAGCCGAGTGAAAGGACAAGCAATGGCCAAGAACACGATTTGCCTGTGGTACGATAAGGACGCAGAGGCTGCTGCCCGCTTCTACGCCGAAACCTTTCCCAACAGCGTCGTGGGTGTCGTCAACTGTGCACCCAGTGACTATCCATCCGGCAAGGAGGGCGACGTGCTGACGGTAGAATTCACAGTCGCCGGCGTCCCCTGTATCGGCCTCAACGGCGGTCCCGCGTTCAAGCATAATGAAGCTTTCTCGTTTCAGATCGCCACCGATGATCAGCAAGAGACTGACCGCTACTGGAACGCCATTGTCGACAATGGAGGCCAGGAGAGTGCGTGCGGCTGGTGCAAGGACAAGTGGGGCGTCTCCTGGCAAATTACGCCGCGCGTGCTGATGGAGGCGCTGGCGGCCGGTGGCGATGGAGCAAAGCGCGCATTCGATGCCATGATGGGCATGAAGAAAATCGACGTCGCCGCGATCAAAGCGGCACGGCGCGGCTGATGTTAACGGATAGCTGTCCGGGCTCAGTCGTCGCGGGTGCGAGACGATGGGTATCACGGCCACGGTGAAATGCAGCGAATCACCTCCATCAGGTTGGGTAGGTCGGGATAGAGATACGGCGCGCGCAACTTTAGGCCAAGGCTTGGCTGTTTCGGCGTTTCCGCGGTACGTGCCCGTTTAGCCTTGTCCATAGTTCACGTTTCCGTACGCCCCCCTTGTCATCCCGGACGGTCGCATTTCGCGAGTCCGGTTGGCGACCATGACTGTCCCTCTGCCGTCTTCCCTGTGTCGCATAGGCTTAAGCGCTCACTCGCATACCCCCACGCAGCCCAGGTTTACTGCACAGTTCGATGGCGGTGTGCCTGCCCACATAGCCCGGTTCTGAGCCCGGTGTGGCGGCACACCCTCCACCCGTCATGACCGAGAGCCCCTTCGCACCCTCCAGGCGTTACCTGTTGGGTAGACGTGTTCCCGCGTCTTAGACCAGTGTTACCCGGTCCTCATCGCCACTACGGGCTCATGCGTCAGACCTAGATTCTCTGTTTCACTCTGCCATAAGCTCTGATCCACAATCCTTGCAGGTTGCTGTGAGCCCCTGCTGCATCTAGGCCTTTCCCGGCGTTATCTCTGCAAATCTTTCCTCGGATGCTTAGACCCCTACCACGGTGGCTGACAGAGTGCGCTTACCCGTTTCTTCCCCTGTCACATCGGCCTTCCCCAAAGTCCTACTGGGTCGGCAGTTCCACGGCGATCCGTTCAACGACTTCTGAACGGGAGGTATTTCGCGGCTGCAGTCATTTGATAATCTTCAGGCCTCCGAGTTTGCTGCCACCCAGGTCGTTCCCACCGCTGAGCATCCGATTTATCGCATGCTCAGGGCGGCCGTGGCGTTTACGTCCGAGCACAGCGCGGTTTGTTACCTCCCCGCGCATCGGATATGCTAGCCGTCCGAGATCGGGCAATTGACGGCACAGGTCTTTCACCTGCTAGATTTGCAGCCTTGCCGGCCGCTACCAGGACTTTCACCTCCAAGCTCCTGAACATGCCCAGCACACCACGAGATCGCTGCGCGATAGCCGGCTGCGCGGGTAGCCCAACCGCGAGTGCGGTAACCGGAGGCAAGATCGTCAAAACACGTTGAGGCGGTGCGGCCTGTCTGCGAGCATGGTCGCGGATAGCCGCGAGAACTACGAGATTGACTCCGAACAGACGTCATGGAGCGATCCTTGAGGTAACGAGCCGCCGGGCGAATTGGCAACGCCGGCGGGCACCAGCTCAACTCAGTTGCGATCTGCTGCCCCGTCGGAAGGGCCAGATTCACCGGTCAATTGCTTGAAGATTTCCTCCGCTATGACACGCGGAACGCGCTGCGCGTACATCAATGATTGTCGGATGTCCGAGCTCGTTTGGCGGCCCAGCACAACTTAGTCGAACGCTAGATCGACCATCGCTTATCAGAACTCCGGCAGCTCTTTCTGTCATGTCATCAACATACGTCAGTTTGCTCTACCAGGGAATAAGGCTTGGTAGAGCCATTCTCGATATGTCGCACAATTCTCGTTTTGCACGCTGCTGATAATCTAAGCACAGCGTCACTTCCGCCTTTTGCATGAAGCGGTCGTTCAAAAACTGATACGGCTTTATGCCTTTGCTTATCGGTCGGCGAACCGACATCATCTGTCGGATCACTTGTTGGTGCTTCCCAACGTTTGAGCCATTTGCTCATGACGGCTTCTTCCTACTTCAGCTCAATGCGCAACTTGCAAAACGGTGCGCCGATTAAGCCACCTCTAGATCACGAAATGCTCCCAGCTGACTGGGTAGTAGGGCAGCAAGCGACGCTGGAAAGGTACGATCGTCGGCGCGCAGGGCCCAAAGCCTCATGACCTCGAGGTCCGGCGCGAGGTAGCGGTCGCGGTCAAGGAAGGCAACTCTTGAGCGGATGGTAGCGAACTCCGCCTCCAGAAGCGGAGACGTTTTCAGAGGGCGCCTCAACTCGATGCCCTGCGCCGCGGCCATCGCTTCGATGCCGACCACGACGGCCGTGTTGTTCACCATTTCGCCCAACCGGCGCGCTGCGTATGTTGCCATCGACACGTGATCCTCTTGGTTGGCCGACGTAGGGAGACTGTCGACGCTTGCGGGGTGGGCAAGCGACTTGTTCTCGGATGCGAGCGCAGCGGCCGTAACCTGCGCGATCATAAATCCGGAATTGAGCCCACCCTCACGCACCAGGAACGGCGGCAGTCCTGACAACGCGTCGTCGACAAGCAGAGCAATACGCCGTTCCGCCATCGCGCCAATCTCCGATATCGCGAGCGCCAGAATGTCGGCGGCGAAGGCAATCGGTTCAGCATGAAAATTGCCCCCGGAGATCACTTCGCCCGTCTCGACAAAGATAAGCGGGTTGTCCGACGCTGCATTGGCCTCGATCGTCAGCACGCGAGCTACGTGCGTCAAGTTGTCGAGACATGCGCCCATCACCTGCGGAATGCAGCGCACCGAGTACGGATCCTGCACACGTCCGCAATCGGCGTGAGATGGGACGATCTCGCTGCCTTCGAAAAGCCCGAGCGCCGCCGCCGCAACGGCTATCTGCCCGGCCTGGCCACGCGCCTCGTGGATTCGCGAATCGAAGGGTTTGATAGAACCCTGGACGGCTTCCAAAGAAAGGGCCCCAGAGAGCAAAGCCGACGCGAAGACGTCCTCCGCGCCGAACAGGGCAGAGAGCGCGAGAGCGGTCGATACCTGCGTGCCATTGAGCAGGGCTAAACCCTCCTTTGGGCCCAGCACAAAGGGTTCCAACCCGACGAGTGCCATGGCTTCAACCCCTTTCACGATCCTTCCCTCGGCGGTCAGGGCTTCGCCTTCACCTATGAGAACGCTCGCCAGATGTGCAAGAGGGGCCAAGTCCCCTGACGCTCCGACCGATCCCTTTGCTGGGATACAGGGCGTGATACCGGCGTTAAACAGCGCGAGCAGCGCATCGACTAGCGCGGGTCGTACTCCAGAATGCCCACGCGCCAAACTCACAATCTTCGTGGCGAATACCAAACGGACAACGGCGCGCGCAAGGTACTCGCCCGTGCCGGCGCAGTGCGACAGCACCAGATTGCGTTGCAGTTCGGCCAGGTGGGTGTTGCTAATGCGCTCAGTCGCCAGCTTGCCGAAACCGGTATTGATCCCGTAGACCACCGTATTGTTTTCGACAATGTCCTGAACTGCAGCCTGTGCGGCTCGTAGGCGGTCCACGGCGGAAGGATCCAGGGAGAGCCCAACGCCACCAGCATGGATGCGTCTGAGCAACGAGAGGCCGACAGCCCCGGGTTTCAGCACAACCGTGTTCCGGAAGATGGCGCTGGTTTGTGTCATAGCATCGTCTCGCCTGCACAGAATGAAAAGTGTGGAAGAACCACGGCTATATCGCTTAACGAACCACTTCCATTGCTAAGGGTTTGATGAATTGACTCGCAAATATTGATCGGCTTCGCTTGAAGAGCTACTCAATCGGTCAATGCTGTCCGTCCTCCTGTGGACAACAGCCGCCAGGCATTTCGATTCGGGCGGTCGTTCGGCACATGCACGAAGACATGATCGGCACGTCTACAAGGGTCATCGCAGACGCAAGCTTTCTTTGCGCGACTATCAATTCTTCGACCGCGCCACGCTGCTGCAGGCATTCCACCAAGCCGTGGAGCGCCCAAACATTATCCGGATGTTGTGCGCACCGTTGAATTCGGCCACTCAAGCCTAAATCGTCGCGACAGACATCCTCGGCCTCATCGTAATGGCCTTGCTCAGCCAGCAGAGCCGCAAGCGCATGCCTCGGTGGATGCATCCACGCCCACGGCTCGATGTACTCCAGGCTATCGTCCCTATCGACGGCTTCCCGTAAGTGAGCGTAGGCAAGTTCATAATTGCCTTTGTGGTATTCCAGCTCGCCGTCGAGCATCTTTTCACCCACCGCCAATATGCTGTGGGCGCTGTTATTAAAGACTTTCCGCTGCGGTGGAATGCGCCTCAGACTGTCGTGAAACAATCGACGTTCTTGATCGGCGTTGTTGAACCGCTTCAGCGAAGCGTAAGCGACGCCTTTCGCGTAGTGGTACATCGCGGTCGACACCAGATATAGTTCCGGGGCATCCGGCAGTGGCGCGTCGATAATCTCCTGCCAGCGCCCGAAGCGCACCATCACATGCACGGTCATCGAATAGTAGCCTTCAAGGCTCGTGGAAAATCTGGGGCGGTCTTTTACGCTGATAACTTCTTTCGTCAGCATGCCACGCAGCTTATTCGCTGCGCCGATTGAATCTTCATACCTCCCCATGAACATGCAGGCGTGCATCATCAGGAGCAGGTCGTGCGCACATGCGGTTGTGTAGGGAGTGAGGGCACCGGCGTAAGCGAGATATTTGTCGTTGGCAGCAATCGCCTTCGTGCTGGCGATCTTTGCCTCCAGGTACTCACCGCACAGTACGTAGACATGTCCCGGCATATGATTCATGTGCCCCGCGTCCGGGCACATCATGGCAAGAGCGGTCGCCGAAGCTCTCGCTCGTTCCGGCTCATTGGACATTTCAAGAATATGGATATGCAAATGCACGAGCGCCGGATGTTTTTTTTGGCCCTCTCGGTCGGCCAGGTTGATCGCACGCTCGCACACATCAAGCGCTTCAATCGCGTCTGACTTGTTCGCCGGCAATCCGGTTTTGACGTTCCACAGCCGTCTCGGCGTTCGCATGATCAAGGCTTCAACAAGAAGCGCCGCCACATCGTGATCGTCTCGATGTAGATGATAAACTCTGCGCAATTCCGCGGCGTAGTCATCATCCCAACGGTCAAACTCTTCCGGTTGAACAGAATGCGGTTTCTGAACGCGGCAGGCCAGCGTCTCCACCAGCCGGTTTTCCAGCTCCGTTGCCCGATGTGCGAAGGCACGTGCCGCCTGGATATGTTCGTAGGCTATCCTGGTCGCACTATCGGCCTCTTCCTCGCTGTGGTCGCGCCACGTCATGTTGTAAAAAGGCCCGGAACCATAGGCGATGCCCCAATGAGCCATGACGCATTCGGGATCGAATTCGAGCGCCTTTCGAAAGCACTTGACGCCCTCCGACTTGTTGAAGGCAAAGCACCAGTTCAAGCCCAGATTGAACCAGCGTTGCGCTTCAGGCGAGCCTACCGAAATGGTCCTGGAATGGCTACCTAGGTCAAAGCGATCCATTCTCTCCAACTCCGGTATTGCGCCCATCGGTCACGCCGCGGCGCAAGCAACCGAGACATACATCCCACCGTTAGCTTTTGACGGGCCGGCTCGCAGGTCCCTGTCTTCTCCCAACGGCGAATGTTGCCTACATCGACCTCAAACAAGTCCAACATCCGGCCCACAGAGTGATCCACATCTCTTCGATCGATTCGGGCTTCGCATAGAATGCAGGAACCGGTGGCGCGATAATCGCGCCGACATCGGACAACGCGGCCATTGTGCGAAGATGGCCTCCGTGCAGAGGGGTTTCGCGCACCATCAGCACCAACCACCGCCGCTCCTTCAGCGTTACATCGGCAGCCCGCGTCAGCAGGGTCGTTGTCACACCCGTCGCGATTTCCGACATCGACCGGATCGAGCACGGTGCAACGATCATGCCGGCAGTGCGGAACGACCCGCTGGCGATCGAAGCAGCCATATCGTCGACGTCATGTACGGTATGGGCGGAGGCCTTGACGTCAGCGATCTTGAGCGACGTCTCGTAGGCGAAAGTCAACTCCGTGGTCTTTGACATCACCAGATGGGTTTCGACGCCAGCGTTGCGCAACAGCTGCAACACGCGCCCGCCGTAGACGACGCCGGACGCTCCGGATATGCCGACGATAAGCCGGCGCTGAGCCGGAACCGGTGAATTCATCAACATCAATCCCGCGTGATGCGTCGATTTCCATAGCACGATGCGAGTAACCCGCAACGCCGCCATGCTGCGCGACCGGTTTTGCCTCGCAATTGCACAGCCGATGCCTATCATGTCCCCTTGCCAGGGGGCAGTCTTTCCAAATATGTCTATACATGTTAGATATGTCTAGACATGATCACCCCCAAGGGTCCGGCCGTCATGAGCGAAACAGTCCTCTCGTTTGACGCTATCCGGCAGGATTTCCCGGCACCGGGCGGCGTTCAGCCGATGATCCGGGTGATCGACGGAATTAGCTTCGAGGTCGGGAGCGGCAAATTCGTCGCGGTAATCGGGCCGAGCGGCTGCGGGAAAAGCACTCTGCTGCAGATGGCGGCCGGACTGCTGATGCCGACCCGCGGCGGGGTGCGTCACCGCGGACGCCCGGTCAACAATGTCAATCGCGAAGTCGGCTTCGTGCCCCAGCAGGCCCAACTGTTTCCCTGGAAGACGTTGGCGGAAAACGTAGAGTTACCTCTGTTGCTGCGCGGCGTCGCCAGTGCGGAACGCAAGCAGCGTGTCGCCTCGGCTCTCGAGGCCGTCGGCCTCAGTGGCTTCGAACATTATTTTCCCGGTCAATTGTCCGGTGGCATGCAAAAACGCGGTTCCATTGCCAGGACGTTGGTGTACCGGCCCGACGTCATCCTCATGGACGAGCCATTCGGGGCGTTGGACGCGCAAACCAGAATGGTGATGCAGGAAGACCTGCAGATGCTTTCCCACGCCGCCGGTGCAACCGTCCTCTTCATCACCCACGACATCACCGAGGCCGTGCTGCTGGCCGATAGCGTCGTGATCATGAGTCAGCGCCCTTCGCGGCTCCTGGCCAATATCGCGATTGATCTGCCGCGGCCGCGCGACGTCTTCGAACCGTTTCGCAATCCCGGCTTTGACGCCGCCTATGACGCAGTGTGGTCGGTGTTCCGCTCGCAAATCGATATTCGGCAACGATCGCATTGAGAAGGAAGGCGGGACGATGAACGACATCGCCGCCACTGCTGGCCCGTCTGGCGAAGCCGGACTACGGGCTGCCAGAAGACGCTCTTGGCTTGGCAAGGCCCTGTACAGCCTGACACTCCTGCTGCCGGGAATCGTGATCCTGATCTTCTGGCAATGGGCCGCCGGCCGGCTGATCAAGGAAATCTATGTCAGCAAGCCGACGGCGGTGGCTGAGCGGTTGTACGAGCTGTTCAGCTCGGGCGAAATCTATCCACATCTGTGGACCACCGGCCAGGAGCTCGTGCTCGGCTATGTCATCGGCGTCGCTGGCGGAATTCTGGCCGGTTATGCGCTCGGCCGTT
Organism: uncultured Alphaproteobacteria bacterium; assembly: GCA_963822795.1. GTDB lineage: Bacteria > Pseudomonadota > Alphaproteobacteria > Rhizobiales > Xanthobacteraceae > Bradyrhizobium. Next base: position 193,262 of record CAWGJM010000033.1, on the reverse strand, counting down.
CGCCCCGGCTGGCGAGCATTTTTGAGCCTTATGTCATGGCGTTTTACGGCATCCCAAAGATCGCGCTGGCGCCGTTGTTCATAATCTGGTTCGGCATCGGCATCTGGTCGAAGATCGCGCTCGCCGCGATCATGGTTTTCTTCCTGGTCTTCTACAACGTGTATACCGGCGTCCGCTCGGTCGACCGCGAACTGGTCAACTTGACGTTGGTGATGGGCGCCAACCAGCGTCAGCTGACCTATCACGTTTATTTTCCCGCTGCCGCGCCCCACGTGCTGCTCGGGATGCGCATGGCCGTGCCGTACAGCGTCATCGGCGTCATTGTCGGCGAGTTCACCTCTTCCACCCAGGGCCTCGGCCTTTTCATCCACGAGGCGTCTTCCACATACGATCCCGCCGGTGTGTTCGCCGGCATCGTCATCCTGCTGGCCTTTGTGGTCGTGGCCAATGTTCTCGCCGGGCGGCTGGAACGCCGCTTCCTGGGTTGGAAAGCCCCAAGCACGCACACACCCAACGAAATCTGAAGTTAGTCCAACAGGAGGGAGCATGCATACGAATAAGAGCCTTGCCCGAGCGCTGACCTTGGCGACAACTTTGTTGCTGCTTCCGACCCTGGCTTCCGCTCAGCAAAACGTGCGCATCGCGCAGGGCTTCGCCTCGTTGAGTTTCCTCCCGATTTGGGGAGCGCGTGCGCTGAACACATTTGCGCAGGAGGGATTGACAGCGACCGTCCTGGCTTCGCCCGGCGGCGATCCGGCGGCACTCGCGGCGCTCGACGCAGGCGACGCCGATCTCGCCGCGGTTGGAACGGAATCGGCGCTACGGGCTGTTGCCAAAGGCCAGCCGTTCGAAATCGTCTACAACCTGATGTCGAAGGTGACCCTGGAGCTCGTGATCGCGCCTTCCATTCTGGAAAAAGCCGGCGTGAAGGCTGGCGATCCCCTCGAGAAACGAATCAGCGCACTGAAGGGAGCGACGATTGGCGTTGCTGCGGTCGGCGGGACCCAGGAGACGGCGGCGCGCTGGCTCGCGGCCAAGGGCCGGCTCGACCCGAAGGCCGACATCAAGGTCGCACAGGTCGGAGGCCCCCTCGCATTGCAGGCGGCCCTTGAAAACAAGCGGATCGATGCATTCGTGCTGTCCCCGCCGGAAGGCTATCTCGCGACGAAATCGGGCACCGGCGCGATTCTGGTTTCACTTGGCGACGATTTTCCACTGCTTGCCCATCAGCCTTATTTGGTGCTCGTTGCCAAGAAGCCGATCGACGACAAGGCGTCGGAGCTGATCGTCAAGACCGCGCGGGCCCTGCAGGCCGCCAGCGCTGCCCTGGTAAGGGGGCCGGAGCCAACCGCGCAGGCCATCCAGAAGCAATTTTTCGCCAAGGCCGACCCGGGGGCGATCGTCGCAGCCGTCAAGGCGATGAACAGCGGCGTTTCCGGCGGCGGCGAATTGGACGTCCAGGCCTTCCAGAACCAGTTGGCCTTTTCCGGGGAAGTCGGCACCAGTTTCGGCAAGGACTTCGACGCGGCAGCCACGCAGAATGATTTGTGGACCAATCAATTCGTCGAGCGCGCCACCAGGAAATGAGATGGCAAAGCAAGCCCGGCGGCCGCGAAACAACTCAGCCGGTCGGCGTAAATCGCGCGATCAAATCATAGAGGTGACCCGGATGGGTGATCCGCACCGCCGTAATCGGCTCGCCGTTGCGCCAGGTGCGCCGCTCAATCACCAGGCATGCGGCCCCCTCGTCGATATTCAGATCCTGAGCCAATTCCTTGTCGGCGTTGCCGGCCGTAATGCGGTGCTCGGCTTCGGTCCAGGGCACGTGGCCGACCAGCCATGTGTTCGGCGGAATCTTTGAGAAGTCCTCCCGCAGCGCATCGGGCACCGCCTGCAGATTGATCAGTCGATCTTCGAGCGCAAAGGGCTGTCCTTCCGCTTCATGCAGACAACGCACGGCCAGCACTTGCGCGCGCGTGTCGACGCCAAGGCGGGCTTTGTCGCGTGCGGAGGCCGCTCGCTTGCGCAGATCGATCAGCCGGTATGCATAGCGCTCGCCACGCTTCTCGACCTCACCTTTGAGGTCCGGAATCTGAAGGATAGCGGACTGCACCCGCGGCCGTGACACGAAGCTGCCGGCCCTGCGGCGGCGCACCACCAGACCGGTCTCGGCAAGCGCCGAAATAACCTTGTTCACGGTCATTCGCGAACAGGAATAAGTCTGCATCAGCTCATGTTCGAACGGCACCCTGTGCCCGGGGGGCCAGTCGCCGGACGTGATCTTGGCCTCGATATCCCCGCGGATGCGCTGATACAGCGCCTTCGGCCTGGTCTTCGCGCCCGACTTGAGTTTCGCGGTCATGCGAGCAGCAATCCCTCGAGCGCCCGACGGAAGCGCAGCGCGACCGTCTCCCGGCCATGATGCCGGCCGTCCTTTACCACCTTCCGGCCGCGCGCCCATACGCAATCCACCGGCGAACAGCCGGCGCCGAAGATCCAGCTGTCGAGGATCGCATCGCTGGAGCGGCCGGCGAAGGCGACATTCTCAGCATCCAAACTGACGATGTCGGCGAAGGCACCTTCCATCAAGCCGGTGCTGGCGACGCCAAGAGCCTGCGACCCGCCTCGCGTTGCGCCGTCAAACAACGCGCGGCCAGTTGAGGCAGTGTCGCCGCATGCCAGCACATTTCGCGCCTTCAACGCGAGACGTTGCGAATATTCAAGCTGCCGCAATTCGTCGCTCACGCCAATCAGCACGTTGGAATCCGAGCCGATGCCGAAGACGCCGCCGCGCTTGATGAATTCCGGCGCGTTGAAGGTACCGTCACCGAGATTGGCCTCTGTCACCGGACATAGCCCGGCCACCGCGCTGCTATCGGCAATCGAACGGATTTCGGCGTCAGTCGCATGCGTGGCATGAATCAGACACCAGCGACGGTCGACTGGCGCGTGGTCAAACAGCCATTCCAGCGGCCGCTGGCCGCTCCAGGCGATACACTCATCGACTTCCCGCATTTGCTCGGCGATATGAATATGAATCGGGCCCGGTCCGGCAAGGGTCACCATGGCCCCAAGTTCTGCCGGCGTGACCGCGCGGAGCGAATGCGGCGCGACGCCGACGATCGCTCCCTCGTGCCCCGCCAAGGCGCGCCGACTTGCGTCGATCAACCGCGAAAACCGGTCGATATCGTTGACAAAGCGCCGCTGTCCGGTTTCGGGAGCACGGCCGCCAAATCCGGCATGCGCGTAGAATACCGGCAACAGCGTCAAACCGATGCCAGTAGCCTCCGCCGCCGCGGCGATCCGCTCCGCCAACTCGGCCAGATTGCCGTAAGGCGCGCCGGAAACGTCGTGATGAATGTAGTGAAACTCGCCGACGCGGGTGAATCCCGCTTCCAGCATCTCCACATAGGCCTGCGCCGCCACCGCCTCGATATCCTCGGCTGTCATGCGACCGACAAAACGATACATCACCTCTCGCCAGGTCCAGAAACTGTCAGATGATGCTCCCTTGATCTCGGCAAGCCCCGCCATTCCACGCTGGAAGGCGTGGCTGTGCAGATTGCATATTCCGGGGAGCCCGATCCGGTGGCGCTGGTCGCCGGGTTCGGCTGCGCTGCCGATCACGATGCTCTCGACCCGGCCGTCGGCAATCGTAATCCTGGCGTCGCGCGCCCATCCCTCAGGCAATAGGGCTTCGTCGAAGAATAATCCCGTCACCCTTCATATCTCCGAAGTCCGCGAACCTCTGGACAGGTCCGCGACGAATATGTATAGACAAATTGGCGATATGCCAAGCGCTCAGACGTCAGTAATGGGCCAAAGGGTTCATGACATCGGTCGATCACATCTGGCACGGCTGCCGTCTTGCAACGCTTTCGCCGTCCCGCCAAGGTCTTGGTCTCGTCGATGACGGTGTGATCGCCGCCGCCCATGGCCGGATCATCTATGCAGGGCCCGCCGCCGACGCGCCGTCCAGCCTCGATGCCAGGCAACGAACCGACTGCGAGGGCCGCTGGATCACGCCGGGGCTGATCGACTGTCATACCCATCTGGTCTATGGCGGCAACCGCGCCAGCGAATTCGAGCAACGCCTGGCCGGCGCCAGCTACGAGGAGATCGCCCGCGCCGGCGGCGGCATCGTCTCGACGGTGAAAGCAACGCGGCAGGCCAGCACTGAACAATTAATCGCCGCCGCATTGCCGCGGCTGGACGCGCTGATCGCGGAGGGTGTCACCACGGTCGAGATCAAATCCGGCTACGGCCTCGAACTCGACACCGAACGGCGGCAGCTGCAGGCCGCGCGGAGGCTGGCAGCCGAACGCGCCGTGTCAATCCAAACGACCTTTCTCGGTGCGCATACGGTGCCGCCCGAGCTGAAAGGTCAAAGCGGCGCTTATATCGACGCGGTCTGCAACACGATGTTGCCGCGGATCGCCGCGGAGGGCCTCGCCGACGCGGTCGACGCCTTCTGCGAAGGCATTGCCTTCTCGCCGGATGAGACCGCGCTTGTATTCGCGAAAGCGCGGGAACTGGGGTTGCCCGTTCGTCTTCACGCCGATCAGCTTTCGAACCTTCACGGTGCCGCACTCTCCGCCCGCTTCGGCGCGCTTTCGGCAGATCACCTTGAATATGCCGACAACAAGGGCATCGCGGCGATGGCCCAGGTCGGCACCGTTGCCGTGGTTCTGCCCGGCGCGTATTATTTCATCCGCGAGCGGCAGGCACCGCCAATTGATGTCATGCGCCGCCACGGCGTGCGAATCGCGCTCGCCACCGACAGCAATCCCGGCACCTCGCCCCTGACATCGCTGCTGCTGGCGATGAACATGGGCGCGACGTTGTTTCGCCTCACCGTCGATGAATGCATTGCAGCCGTCACGCGGGAGGCCGCGCGCGCGGTTGGACGGTTCGCCGAAACCGGAAGCCTCGATGCCGGCAAATATTGCGATCTCGCCATCTGGAATGTCGAACGCCCGGCGGAACTCGTCTACCGGATGGGTTTCAATCCGCTCCATGCCCGGGTGTGGCACGGTACGATGCAGACTGTCCCCATTCCACGGCGCGTGACATCCCCTGCTTGAAGGAATTGAAACCATGACCCGCATCGACAATGCCCGCGTGATCCGCGCCGCGCGCGGCAACCAGCTTTCCGCCAAATCCTGGCTGACGGAAGCGCCGATGCGCATGCTGATGAACAATCTCGATCCGGACGTCGGGGAGAAGCCCAGCGAGCTCGTGGTCTACGGCGGCATCGGCCGCGCCGCGCGCGACTGGGAAAGCTTCGATCGCATCGTCGCCACGCTGAAGCGCCTCGAAGGCGATGAGACGCTGCTGGTCCAGTCGGGCAAGCCGGTCGGCGTCTTCCGCACCCATGCCGACGCGCCGCGCGTGCTGATCGCCAATTCGAATCTGGTGCCGCACTGGGCTAACTGGGAGCACTTCAACGAGCTCGACCGCAAGGGCCTGATGATGTTTGGCCAGATGACGGCCGGCTCCTGGATCTACATCGGCAGCCAGGGCATCGTTCAGGGGACTTATGAAACGTTTGTCGAACTCGGCCGCCAGCATTATGGCGGCGACTTACGGGGCAAGTGGATTCTGACCGCGGGGCTTGGCGGCATGGGCGGCGCGCAGCCGCTCGCGGCGGTGATGGCGGGCGCCTCCTGCCTCGCCGTCGAATGCAAGCCGTCGCGGATCGAGATGCGCCTGCGCACCCGCTATCTCGACCGCCAGGCCGCGAGTCTCGATGAGGCGCTTGCGATTATGGAACAGGCAGGCCGCGACCGAAAGCCGGTGTCGGTGGGCTTGCTCGGCAACGCCGCCGATATCTTTCCGGAACTGGTGCGGCGCGGCGTTCGGCCCGACGCCGTCACCGACCAGACGTCCGCGCACGATCCCGTCAACGGCTATCTCCCGAAGGGTTGGACCACGAGCGAGTGGGAGGCGCGCCGAGAGACGGATCAAAAAGCCGTAGCCAGCGCCGCGCGGAAATCGATGGCCGAACACGTCCGCGCCATGCTCGATTTTCACAAAATGGGAATTCCGGTTGTCGACTACGGCAACAACATCCGGCAGATGGCGTTCGAGGAAGGCGTCAAGGACGCCTTCGATTTCCCGGGCTTCGTGCCCGCCTATATCAGGCCGCTGTTCTGTCGCGGCGTCGGACCGTTTCGATGGGCGGCTTTGTCCGGCGATCCCGAAGACATCTATCGGACCGATGCCAAGGTCAAGGAATTGCTGCCGGACAACGCCGCGCTGCATCGCTGGCTCGACATGGCGCGCGAACGCATCGCATTTCAAGGCCTTCCGGCGCGCATCTGCTGGGTCGGTCTCGGCGATCGTCATCGGCTCGGGCTCGCCTTCAACGCGATGGTGGCGCGCGGCGAACTGAAGGCGCCGGTCGTGATCGGTCGCGATCATCTGGATTCCGGTTCAGTCGCCTCGCCCAACCGGGAGACTGAATCCATGAAGGACGGCTCCGACGCGGTGTCCGACTGGCCGCTACTCAATGCGCTTTTGAATTGCGCCAGCGGCGCTACCTGGGTGTCGCTGCATCACGGAGGCGGCGTCGGCATGGGCTTTTCGCAGCACTCCGGAATGGTCATCGTCTGTGACGGCACGCCGGAGGCGGCGAAACGAATCGGCCGCGTGCTGTGGAACGATCCGGCCACCGGTGTCATGCGTCATGCCGATGCCGGCTACGACCTCGCGATCGATTGTGCGCGCGAGAACAATCTCGACTTGCCGAGCCTGCGTTGAGCCGGCCGTTGAAAGTCATGCGCGCCAGTAGCCTTCGCGCCACGCCATGGAAGAATAGCGGCGGTTCGACGACCGAGATCGCCATGGAACCGCCTGGCGCCTCGCTGGACACGTTCGACTGGCGCATCAGCATGGCAAGCATTGCAACCGACGGGCCGTTCTCCGAATTTCCCGGCATCGACCGCACCCTTGCTGTCGTCAAAGGAAAAGGCCTGCTGCTGACGATCGGAAGCAGCACTGCCGTGAGCCTCGAACGTGGCTCGGACCCGATCGCCTTCGACGGCGATGTTCCGACATCTGCGCACCTCACCCAGGGTGAGATCATCGACCTCAATGTGATGACGCGGCGCCGACGCCTTAGTCATCGATTGCAACAAATACGACAACCGGCTTCCTGCGCACTCGGCGGAAATCACACTGCGGTTGTCCTGTCCCTGAACGGCAGCACTACGTTGGTATCGGAGCAAGACGTCGCCACGCTTGATCACGCAGAAGCGGCGATCTTGGTCGGAACGCAAGAGGGCTCTATCCGCATCGAGCCGATCGGCTCAAGCGACTGCTATCTGGTGCTGTTGCATAATCATCAAGTGACGTAGCCAGACGATCAGCCGGGCTCGATATAGCCTGCCGCGCGGGCTTCGGCGTCCCACTGGGCTATCAAGCCGTAGTCGTCAGAATTGACCGTCGCAAACGCCTCAAGACAAAGCCGGCCCCTTAACTCCGCGCATGCGGGCGCATCGCCAAAGGTCGCGAGCGCGGCCTGCAGCGCCGACACGACGTCGTCGGGACAGCCCGGGGCGGCGACGAGAAACGGAATCGGGGCGATGTCCGTGGTCGAGACGATCCTGATTCGCGCCGCTAGATCCGGTTCGTGATGCAGCATCAGGTCCAGCGCATAGCTGTCGAGCGGACCGACGTCGATATCGCCATCGAGGAGGGCCTGAATGACCCGACGCGGTGTGAACAGCGGCCCGATGCTCTCGCGATAAAGTCTCTCACCTTGCGGTTTTCGATACGGCAAGAAATGGTGCCGAAGTGCGTTGTAGCCGGAATGAGAATCCTCGATCGTGTAACCGAGCCGGCCGCCAAAGGTGTCTTGGATCGACCGGAAATTCGAATCCGCGCGCACAAGGAGGCGGGTGGCGTAGACCGCCCGGCCGGCAACAAGCGCCTTAGCCGGAATGGGCGCCGCGACCGGCCGCGGCCGCTGCGCGGCAAGCGCATAGGGAAATCCGCACATGAAGACACAGGCGAGATCGGGGCGCGACCACAGCTCGGCCAGCGGCAGCGGAAAGGCATGGTCGATCACGTGCAGATCGACGCCCGATTCCCGTGCGAGCCAGCCGAACAGCTCCCGCCACGCCGAGGCCGCGGCCTGATTGACTGAATACATTCGTGCATTCGCGACGTACGGCATCGTTCACACTCGCGGCGCTGGGCTTGCTCAGGCAAAACGAAGACGCTGGCCAATACCCAGGCGCTGCGATTTTTCAAGCATGGCATGACCCAAAGCAATATCGGAAAGCGAAAGTCCGCGATGCCAGAACAGGTTGGTCTCAGCGTCGCTCTCCCGGCCCGGCTTGAGACCGGCGACGATCTGACCGAGCTCCGCGTGCAACGTCTGCTCAGAAAGCTTACCGGCCTCGACATGGGCGCGCAGGCTGCCGAATTTGCCGCCCTTGCACTGGCCCCAATCGTCGACAACCAGTTTTGTCATGATGTCGGTGAGAGACAGCTCAATCGCGCTCATCGTTCCGTAAGGAACCACAAACGCTCCTTTCTTGATCCAACCAGTCTTCAACAGCGGCGTTGGCTTGTCGAGCCGGGAGGCTTCGACCAAGATGTCGGCGCCCTCGACGCAAGCTTTCCAGTCCTCGGTCGCGATCACCTTCTTGCCGAGATCTTGGCTCAGCCGTTCCGCAAAGCTGTTGCGGCTCTCTTCGCGGCGCGAATGAACGCGGATTTCGTCAAAATCAAAGAGATGATTGAGCAACCGCACGTTCCAATAGGCCGTTCCCCGCGCGCCGATATGACCGAGGATTTTTGAATTCTTCCGCGCAAGATGTTTGGCGCCGATCGCCGTGACGGCGCCGGTCCGCATATCCGTGATTCCGCTGGCATCGAGGATTGCCTTGGGCGCGCCGGTGCGCGGATCGAACAGCGCGAGGATGGCAAGCTCGGAGGGAAAGCCGAGCTTGTAGTTGTCGACGAAATCGCCAACGATCTTGACGCCCGCGGAATCGATCGGCGCCTTGAGGGCTCCGCGCAACACGTTGAAGTGCCCGTTGGCGACGCCGGGTTCAAGATGCATGCGGGGTTCGATCACCGTTTCGCCACGGCCCTGACTGGCGAGGCTCGCTTCAATCGCCGAAAGGATCTCGTCGTCGGTGATCTGGAGTTCGTCGATGTCGAGACGGTTCAGATAGGCGATATAGATGGGCGGCAAGACTGACCTCCTTGACAGGCGACCGCGGCGGTTTTCGGCGAGCGCCCAAGCCAAAGCCGGGACGCCACGGCCAAGCAGTGGCTAATATGTCTATACATTATTGAGAGGCTGCGGAAAGTCAACCGGTCCGGCGAGCCGGGCCGGTTTGCCTAGAAAGCAAGGCCGGGCGGTACGGTCGCCGCAAGCCCCGAACGCTCAGCCTGCTCGATCGCGACGTCATAACCGGCATCGGCATGGCGCAACACGCCGATCCCGGGATCGCCGTCAAGGACACGCTTGAGCCGCTCGGCGGTCGCCGGATTGCCATCGGCAACTATTGTCACCCCGGCACTCACGCCACGGCCGCCGAGGCCGTGAATGGCGACGAGATCGGCGCCGGAGGAACAATTCAACAGCGCATTGAGGATTGGCCAATCGGCGATCGCATCGGAGCCGTCCTTCATGTTCTCGGTTTCCCGATGCGGAAGTGCAGCGGAGCCGGAGTCGAGATGATCTCGGGTGAAAGCGATCGGCGCGGATATTCTGCCGCTCGCTACAGCTTCGTTGGCTAACAGAGCGAGTCGGCTGCGCTCGCCATAGCCGAGCCAGCCGATCCGCGCCGGCAGCCCGGTGAATTTGACGTGCTCGCGCGCCTTTCCGATCCATGACGAGATCGGATGATTGGACGAGAATGTCTCGAGAATCATGTCGTCGATGGTGTAGATGTCCTGCGGATCGCCGGACACCGCGATCCAGCGGAACGGCCCAATTCCCTGGCAAAACAACGGCCGTATGTATAGATCAACAAAGGAACGCATGCGAAAGGCATCTTCGACGCCGGCAGCTTCTCCCTCAGCGCGCAGGCTGTTGCCGTATTCGAACACGATTGCACCGCGGTCCATGAATCCTAGCATCGCGCGAAGATGAATGGCGACGGATTTTTGCGCCAACGCGATCAGTTTATCGGGATCGCTTTGGCGCATCGCGCGCGCCTCCTCGACCGACAGTTCCGCCGGCACATAGCCCTTCAAGGGGTCAGGAAAGGTTTGGTCGGTTACGATGTCGGGAAGGATGCCCCGCTTAGCCAGTTCGGGCAGGATAACGGCAGAGTTGGCGCACAATGCCAGCGCCAGTGGACGCCGCGCGTCGCGCGCGGCCTGCCATTGCGCGATCGCATCATCGAGATTGTCGGTCGCGGCATCGCAATAGCCGCTGGCAATTCGGCGATCGATCCGCGCCTGATCGACCTCGATCACCAGCGTCGAGGCGCCGCCGAGCTTTCCTGCAAGCGGCTGAGCGCCACTCATGCCTCCACAGCCTGAAGTCAGCAGCAAGCGGCCTGCAAGCGTACCGCCGAAATGCTGGCGCGCGATGGCCATGAACGTCTCGAAGGTGCCCTGGAGAATTCCCTGACTACCGATGTATTGCCACGCAGCGGCCGTCATACCGGGATAGATGGTGAGGCCCATCGCATCGAGCTTGCGGCGGCTTTCCTCGCCGCTCCAATCGCCCACAAGGTTGCCGTTTGCCATGATGACGAGCGGCGTCGTGGTCTGACCCGGAAAGACGCCAATCGGCTTACCCGATTGCAAGACGAAGGTCTGATCTTCGCGCATTGTCGAAAGAGTCGCGACGATACGATCAAAGCTCTTCCAGTCCCGCGCCGCGCGCGCAACCGACATGTAGATCACAAGATTTTCGGGATCCTCGCCGTTTTCCAGGTTGTTCTCCAGCAAACGCAAGATGGCTTCCTGTCGCCAACCCTTGCAGCGCAAGACCGTTCCACGCCCAGCCTTCACTTCCTTGCCGCGACGTACGGGAATATTCATCTCACGCCTCCTCGACTAGGGGGACCCAGCCGGGCTGAGCCTTGACCCGCGCGAGCCACACGCCGATCGCTGGAAATCGTTCCATCTCGTAATCGCCCTGAGGAGCCATAGACACGTATCCGAACACGCCTATGTCAGCGATGGTGTAACGGTTATCGACAAGCCAGTCGTGCGTGGCGAGCCACTCGTTGAGCTTCGCCAGCGCCACATAGGCGCCTTCCTGAAGATCAGCGATGCGACTTTTCATCTGATCGGCAATCCCGCGCATGTTGTAGAACCGTGGCAATGCCAGGGCGCGCAACAGGTCCGCCTGCTCGAACGTCAGCCAGCTCATGACTTCGCAGCGAAGGTAGCGATCGTCCGGCAGCAATGGCGAACCCTCCGCCAGGTAGAGCATGATCGCAACCGACTCCACGATGGTGCGGCCGTCCTCGAGCTCGAGTACCGGCACGCGAGCAAAGCGGCTTTTGGCGCGGAAAGCCGGATCGCTGGTCGCGCCCTTGGCCAGATCGAGGGTGACGCGCTCAAAGGGAATGCCAAGTTGCGTCAGCAGGATGCGCACCTTCCAGGCATTGCCGGACAACCGGCTATCGTAGAGACGCAGCATGATGGGTTACGCCTTTCTTAGAGGTAAGATTGCATATCGACGCCCATGGCCTTCTCGACCTCCGGGAACACCGCGGGGTCGAGCGCGCCCTTGCCGACGGGGAATTTCGACCGGTGCGCGATGATGACGGCGACGCGGCTGCCAGGTTTGGATTCCGAAATCGACACCACCTCTCCGGTTTGCGGGTCGAGCGTGCCGATCATGTCGGGGAATGTGGCCACGCGCTTGCCTGCGAAATCCGCGGTCATGAACTCGTTGTAGACACCGAGCACCGCCTCGCCATTCCTGCCCTGCACAGTCATCTGGCCGAGATCGAACCCCCCGCCATAGGTCACGTTGTTTGCTATGACCTCGCCGTCGACCAGCAACTCACCGCCAAGGAATTCGACCGTCGCACGCACACGATCGGCTCCCCTGGCCGCGAGCATGGCGCGGCCAAGATTGAGCTGGAATGTGATGGCGCCGGCGGCACCATTCTCTTTGATGAAACCCGCCGTCAGCGGACCGCGAGCGGCGTAGATCAGTCCGCCGTTAATCACCGCGGCATTCCGCATCACATTCGAGGTGCGGACGATGTCGCCTTCTGCAGAGATGGCGAACTCCGACTTTTCGGACTGGCTGCCGCTGCTGGCGATTTGCGTGATCGAAAGGTCGAGCCGCGACGCCAGTCCCATGCCGCCCATCTTCACGGTAGGATGTCCGCGTCCGTTCGAAGCGGCGTCGATATAGTCGAGGCCGAGTGCGGCCGCGACTAGCCAGGCATTAAAACCCGGCACGTGACCGCAGATCACGCCGACCGGCGGCCTGTCCAGTTTTTCGATCAGCCGGCGCGCCGCGTTGATGGCGTCCCGCGGCTTGATCGCCCAATTGGCAAAGCCTGGTGCGCCCACTGCAGTCGCGGTGATGACGGTTGCGTCGGGTTCAAGCTCGTCAAGCGCGACCAGACTAACGCCGCCATAGTCGAGCGCCATGCGACCCAGCCCCCGATTCTTGTCGACCGCATTTCGGCCGCTGCCGCCGGCCGACAGGAATAACCCCCCGACCATTCCTGCTTCCACATCTTCCGCTGTCAGCATTCGCGCCATTGTTCTTCCTTTCGCTCGCAACGCGGCCCTTTTCGGGTGATGACTAAGCCGGCGCATCCATGCCGAGAAAGGCCGCGAACATCGAACCGGCCGTCTTCGCTTCCAACGCCGTGCCCCGATAAACCTGCACGCCTGACGATAAAATGCAGACCTGGTCGGCCACATCGAGCGCACGCGCGGTGTTTTGCTCGACCAGCACGATGGTAAGGCCTTCGCGCTTCATCGCCAGCAGGGCGTCGAGACAGAGATCGACCATTTTCGGCATCAGACCTAGAGATAGCTCATCGACCAGCAGCAAGCGCGGTTCGGCCATCAGCGCCCGGCCAATCGCCAGCATCTGCTGCTCGCCGCCCGACAGCGATCCTGCCAACTGCGTTCGTCGCTCATGCAATCGCGGAAAATAGCTGAACACGCGGTCGCGTTTGGAAGCGTCGCGCCCGATCGGTCGCGCATAACCGCCGGCCGTCAGATTCTCGTCCACCGTTAGATCGGAAAATAGTTGTCGCCCTTCGGGCACCAGCGAGATCCCGAGACCAACGCGGTCGATGGCGCGACGGCGAATGATGTCGTTGCCCTCAAGCAGGATATGGCCGCCGTGAATATCCACGTGCCCCATGATCGCCATGATGGTCGAGGTTTTGCCGGCCCCGTTGGGGCCAAGTAGCGCGAACACCGAGCCAGCCGGGACATCGAAGCTGACATTATGCACAGCCTCAACGGAGCCATAGCCGCAGCTGAGATTCTCAACCTTCAGCATGGGTCACCATCCCGTCGCCGACATAGGCGTCATGCACAACCGGATCGGCCATCACTTCGCGCGGCTTGCCGTCGCCGATGACCCGGCCGTTGTTCAATACGATCAGACGCCGGCAGATCCGCATCACCTCTTCCAGATTGTGCTCGATCAGCACCACGGTGATACCCTGGGCATGAACCTTGCCGATGGTTTCGACCTGCTTCGATGCCTCCGCATGGTTCAGGCCGGCCAGCGGTTCATCCAGCAGGATCACCCGGGGGTCGACCGCAAGCGCGCGCGCGACTTCGAGGCGCTTCATCTGACCGAGCGGCAACGAGCCCGCGAGCTTGCTCTCGGTACCAGCCAATCCGACTTGGCCCAGAATATGCGCGGCACGTTCCTTCTCGCGGCGCCGATTGACATGAAGCATCGCGCGCAACGGATTGGATGTGTGCCGATAGCCAGCGCCAAGCACGACGTTGTCCAGCACCGTCATCTCGCGGAACGGTCGCACGATCTGGTGCGTCAAAGCGAGGCCGCGCCGCACCCGTGCTGCGGTCGCGTCTCCTGTCACGTCGATATCCGAAAACCGAACCCGTCCCCTGTCGGGACGCAGCAAGCCTGCGATAATCCGGATCAGCGTTGTCTTGCCGGCGCCATTCGGCCCAATCAGTCCGACGAAATCTCCCTGGTCTATCGCAAGCGACACACCGTCGACCGCCCGTACGCCACCGAAGCGGATCGCCACATCGTCAAGGACAAGCGCCGCGCTCATGATCGCCTCGCGCGCAGGAAGAGGTTTTGTATCAAGGCCGCAAGACCACCGGGCGCCAGCCGGATCACCAGCACCAGCAGCCCGCCAAACACCAGCAGGCGATAGTCATTTACGAAGCGGATCGCTTCAGGCAGCAGCGTCAACCCGGCCGCGGCGACCACGACCCCCCAAGTCGAGCCGATGCCTCCGATGACGACCATCGCCATCAGCATCACCGAGAAGATAAAGTCGAAGGCATCGGCGGTGATGAACTGCGTGAAAAATGCGTATAGGCCGCCGGCAAGACCCGCGAGCGCCGTCCCGATGCCGAAGGCGGCGAGCTTGTAGGCGCCGGCATTGATGCCAAGGGTGGCCGCCGCACTTTCGTCCTCGCCGACGGCGCGAAAGGCAAAGCCCATCCATGACCGGCTGATATACAGGCTCAGCGCGATGGTCGCTCCGGCGAATAGAAGGATCATCGCCATGTTGCCGGCTGCTCCGAGGCCGGTTGCGGGAATGCCGCTGATACCCATCTCGCCACCCAGCCACGCCTGCTTGCGGACGAAGCCGACGAACAGGAAATTCACGCCGATCGTTGTGACCGCGAGAAAATCCGTACGCACGCGAAGCGAGGCGAAGCCGACGATGATGCCGAGCACGCTCCCTGTAACCAGGGCCGCAACGATCGCCAGCGGAACGCTCCCGCTTCTGACCATCGTCAGCGCCGCCGCATAGGCACCGGCACCGAAAAAAGCGCCGTGGCCCAAACTGATCTGCCCGCAGAAGCCGCTGATCATATTCAGGCCGACCGCCAGAATGACGTTGATGCCAATGATCGAAGCGATGCTGACTTCATAAGCGCTCATGCCGTACGCGCTCCAGTGAATCCTTGCGGCCGGATCATCAGGAGCAGGATGAGCGCGAGGAAGGCGATCGCGTCACGATCAAGCCAGGCGCCGATGAAAATCGTGCCATAGGATTCGACAAGGCCCAGAACCAAGCTTGCGATCAAGGTGCCGCGCACGCTGCCGAGCCCGCCAAGCACAATTATGGCAAGCGCCTTGTAGCTGACGACGAAGCCGATCCCCGGATCGACCAGATTGTTCATCTGTGCGACCAGGCCACCCGCCACCGCGGCCAGTGCTGATCCAACGGCAAAATTCAGATAGCGAACCTTGATCGGATCGATCCCGAAACTCGCGGCGATTTGTGGCTTCGATACCGTGGCGCGCCAGCCGATCCCGATCCGCGTCCGCGTCGTGAACAGATGCAAGCCTGTGAACACCACGGCCGCGGCGATCACGATCGCTATCTGCACCGCGCTGACGGTGACTCCGGAGATATTATAAGTCGTGAATGCCAACGTGTTCCTATGAAAGGTAATGCCCTGCTCGCCGAAAACGATGCGAAATGCGTCCTGCATCAGGACCAGCAATCCGACCGAAGCAATCATGGGCACGTCAGGCCGATATTTCAGGAGCGGCTCGTATAGCAGGCGATAGATCGCCATGCCGAACAATGGGGTGACGATGACGGCCGCGAGGAAGCCGAGCAAGATGCTGCTGGTGGCGTTCGCGACGAGAACCGTGACATAGGCACCCAGCGCGAACACCGCCGCATGCGCCACGTGCAGGATGCGCAACAGGCCATACACCAGCGTCAGGCCGACCGACATCATGGCATACATGCAGCCGAAGCTGATGCCGGTTACGGCCAGATCGATGTAGTACACCAGATCATCCTTTGCCGTAGATGACGAAAGCCGCTTCTGACGTCGCCGCCGACATTCGCATTATTTCTCGGGAGCCGCGAACGCCGTGAGATCGGTGATGACGTCGGCGGGCGTGAACTTGCCATCCTTGATCACATTGACGCTGACGGGCATCACGATCTCATGCAGGCTGTTGAAGCCGTTGAGATTGCCTTCGAGCATTGGGAAATCCTTGGTGGCCGCCAGCGCATCACGCACCTTCTCCGGATCGGCGCTATTGGCGCGTTTGATGCCATCCGCCATCAGCTTGACCGCCGAGTAGGTGACGGCGGCAACGCCTTCGGGTGAATAGCCGGCGCGCTCTTTGAATTCGGTGAAGAATTTCTGCAGGGTCTTGTCCTTCCTGTCGCGATCGAAGCTGTCCATGATGTAGGTGCCTTCGGCGGCCGGTCCGGCGATCTCGACAAACTTCTCGGAATCGAACGCCTGTGAACCGATGATCGGCACGGTGATGCCAGCCGCGCGAAGCTGGGCAACCAGCGGTCCGGCGGTGAAGAAATAGCCGGTAGCATAGACCGCGTCGGGGTTGTCGCGCTTCACGCTGGCGACGATCGAGCCGAACTGACGATCCTTGAGCGAATAGCTGTATTTGTTGAGAACCTCGATGCCGTATTTGCCGGCAGCCTCGAGGAACCCGTCCATGGTCGCTTGCCCGTAATCATTGTCCATCGTGATGGTGGATATCTTTTTGATTCCGAGGGTCTTGCCGATGTACAGCGCGGTCGCCGCGCCTTGGGGCGGTCCGAGATGGACCAAACGGAACATGTAATCGCCGGCGCGGGTGATATCGGGATGCACGCCGTAAGCCGAGATCATGACGACGCCGGCCTTCTGAAACACTGGCGCCGCGGCGCGGCCGGAGGCCGAATAGCTGCCATTGACCACCAGCTTGACGCCGTCTTCGCCGATCAGCTTGTTGGCGGTGAAAATCGCCTGATCAGACTTGGCCTGGTCGTCATAGGTGACGAGTTCGATCTTCTGCCCGAGTACGCCGCCGGCAGTGTTGATATCCTCGACCGCCATCGTTGCCGCGATCTGTGCGGACTTGCCGTCGGTCGCCGAGGGACCCGTCAGTGGCACCTGGAAGCCGATTTTGATGTCGGCGTGTGCCGGAACCATAGTGGCAATGCCGAGCGTCAAGACACTGGCGAAGCCCAGAGAGAGCTTCTTGTTCAGCGTCGGCACTTTGATTTGCTTCAACATGATTTTCTCCGTTGAAAGGGGCGATGTCTCGTCTCGTAGTGATTATGCGAGCTGATTTTCGCGCAATATTTCGCGGGCACGCGCGAGCGCTGGTTGTGGCGGTCGCGCCAGCTCCCAATCCGGACGGTCACCCTGCTTGCGCGTCGCATCAATGCCAAGCTTGCCGATGGTGCCGTCTTGCTCGAGCGGCTCGGAACGGTCGGCGAGCAGGCCGGGAACAATGACGAAATCGCGCTCCGGCTTGCTGCATGTCGCATGCGCCCATTCCACCTGAAGCGCATCCCAGGGATCGATGTCATCATCGACAACCGTCACCTGCTTGATGAGGTTGACGGCGGCCCAGACGGCGAATATCGCCTTGCGTGCCTCACCAGGGCGCGGCGCGCGCAATGCGACCACGGCATGCAGACGGGCTGCGCCACCAACGCCGACTGCCGCGTTGCAGACCGACGGCACGGCGGCGCGGATGCCACGCAACAGACCGGCCGCAACCGCGACGCCGCCGAGCAGGCAATGCTCGGGATGATAGCCCGGCAGGATTACCTGAAAAATCGCATCGAGGCGTCGGGTCAACCGGGAAAACGTCGCCACGATACCGGCGCCGTGATTTTCATACATGCCGTGGAACTCGCTGACTGGACCCTCCATGAAGGGCTCACCTGCGTCGAGTGTGCCTTCTAGCACGCTTTCGCAATGCGCCGGGACCAGCAGGCCGGATTCTTCGCGGCGGACCACCTCCAGCGGCTCGCCCAGGAGTGCACCGGCGATCGGAAGTTCATCCTCGCCCAGCCCGAGATAGAGGCATGCGGCCACCAGAACCGCAGGATGGTTTCCGACGCAGACCGCAATGTCCAGTTTTTCGCCGCGCGCATGAGCCGCCCGCGCCAGGACCGCGAGATGGTGGTTGGGGGCGATGCCAACGAAGGCGCTGTTTCCGTCAAGCGGCATCAGCCGCGCAATCGACAGGTTGGTATCGCCCGTGAGCTTATCCCCGGCGACGATGGCACCGGCCGTAATGTAGGGACCGCCTTCCCTTTCGAAGAAGCGCGGTATCGGCAATTCATCAACCAACGAAGGGGCCGCGACGATCACTTCCTGGCAGGGTGCCGAGGAAACCACGCGATGCGGCAACGGCTTGTCGATCGCCGCAAGCAGAGACGCCTGCATCCGCTGCTCAGTCCCAGGGCAGACCGTGGCAGCGAATTGAGCAGATTGCCCACGATCGGCATCGCGCCCGCGTCGGAAGTCCCTGCGACCTTGGTAAAATGCAATGCCGGGCGCTGTCGAGCTCCGCGAGACAACCGGCAACTTCATATTCCAGCCTGACCGGCTGCGAAATGGAGACGAGTTCGCCGGCCTCGCGCAAGGCAGACATGAAGGCGCGCATAGACTGCCGGGAATGCATCGCTTCGCGGTTGATGGCATCCTCGCTTGCACGTCAGCCTGACCTCGCAAAACTCGTCTGTGAGCAGCCCCGGATCCGCGCCGGAAATGAATTACCTTCTTTGGATCATGTCGACCGTGGCGGCCCGGTCCATGTCTCCTTGGAGCGAACCAGGGTATAGGTAAAAGCGAAGGCCTGGTACGGCAATCAGTGCAGCGACGATGCTGGCACGAAACTTTCGAGATCCGATGGTAGAGCTTCGCACCCTGGCCTATTTCGTGACGGCTTGCCGATCCCTCAGCTAGGCGCTGGCGGCCGACGATCTTGGCATCGCGGTGTCGACGCTTAGACTGGCGCGACCATGAAGTCGCTCGAACGAGACGTCGGACTGTCACTGTTCCGGCGTATCAACAATAGTCTCTATCCGACGGAGGCTGCGCGTGTGCTGATGCGCGGCGCGGATCCTTTGCTCATGGCCGAACCTTTCGCGCGTCGTTGGTGGGGGCACCGGCATCTTCGGATGGGGATTGGATCAAGCCGTGGTTGCCGCCTACGAATGGTTGATGGACGCCCATAGCGAGGGCGATGAAATCTTCAATTTCGGTTTCAGCCGGGGCGCGTACACCGCGCGAAGCCTCGCCGGGCTCATCTCCAAGCGCGGACTCTTGATTCCGGGGGTCCACATTGTCCGTCAGCCAAGCCCAAGAGCGATATCGAAATGGCGGCCATCCGTCGATCTGCGGGCTCGCGTCGATGGCTAAGCACGGTGGTGGTCGAAAGTTCTCGCGCGAAGAGAACTTGGTCTTTAAATATTCGAGGCCGGTACCTATCAAAGTCGCCGCCGGGTGGATACGGTCGGCGCCCTCGGCGTTCCGTATGGCCAGTAGCGCGATCCGAAAGACACGAACACCAATCCTCGTTTTTCCGAAGACATGACGTTTCATGCCTTGGCCATCGACGAGCACGTTGCATCCTTCGCTCCGACCCTTCGGACCAAGTACGTTCCGATAAAACCCGCCGATGTGGATCCTGTCGCACCGCCTCCCCGGCCGATTTCCGAGGTCGAGCAGAGGTGGTTTGCGGGCGCCCACGCAAATGTCGGAGGCGGCTAACCTATCACTACAAGGTCGTGACTAGGTCGTACCGACACGACATCGCAAGTGGCGGGTTGCCCACATTCAAGACCGCTCGGCAACAATCTGGCGTCCGCGAGTCGCAAGCAACCCTCAGTGAGCTGCGCAATGTTGGGCAGTTCGAGCGCCAAGCAGCAGCTCGGCATTCAACAGACTGGCGGGTGTCTGTCCGACATCCGGTGGAAACGAAGGCAGCACAGAGTTTCAAAATGGCGAGCAGAATCTCTTTCCAAATGCGCCTAAAAATTCGGCCGAAACAATGCCGCTTCCGTAAAGAATTCAACGCTTTGAGTCCTGGCTGGGGCGGGAGGCATCGAACCTCCGAATGGTGGAATCAAAATCAGCCCGGATCCTCAATGATTTCAACGGATTTTCTGACAAAACGGCGGATTCTGCCCCGAGATACATCAATAGGTTAGAGACGCAGTCAGAATAGATCACCCCATCGAGACCGACATTCGCTGATGGTGGCCATCTGAAGCGGAGAGTTCGTTCCGAAGCAAAATGGCACGATAATCCTGGTGCAGAAGTATCCCACTCAATACCCCACTTGCACGGTTGGTCACGGCTGATCCCGCAATCCAAGTGATCGAGCGTGATATCGCGCATCCGCATTTTTGAAACTGGCTGAATCTCGCGATCACCGTTGGTGCCATAATCCAGATGCGGAGGCTGCGCTCAACGCCTCATTAGATGGCGGGCGAGTGACAGTGCCAGTCGATCCAATATAAGGAAGTTTGGTTCAAAGTCGGCATTTGCGGATGTACTTCGCGTCGACGATTTGCGAACGTTCGCTTCGCGCTAGAACCGGACCTTCCGTCATTGGCGCTTTTGACCCAACTCGGACATCAATGGCACCGACCCTTCGTCCAACTGACTTGAACCGATAGTACCTGCTGGGCACTGATAGACACTAGAAGAGGGAGCACATCATGACCATCCGCAAGACCGTCACTCTCGTCGAAGAGATCAATAGTGAGTACGGCGCGCCCGCCAGCCCCCCGCTGCGACGCGTCGCGATTGCCGCGGTGTTCGAGAACCCGCTCGCCGGCAAGGCGGCCGGCGCCGACCTTAAACCTATGATCGAATATTCGCTCGAGCTCGGGGCTTCGCTCACCAAGACGGCGCTGGCGACACTTGGCGCGAGCCCAGCGCAGCTGCGCGCCTACACCAAGGCGGCGCTGGTCGGCATCGGAGGCGACCTCGAACATGGCGCTGCGATGATACATCCGAGACTCGGCATGGCCATGCGCCGCGCGATCAAACGCGGTCGCGTTATCATTCCGGGCCACGCCAAGGTAGGCCCGCCGGGCACGACCGTCGATCTGATCTATGGGCCTCTCGACGAGGGTTGGGATCTCGATGCCTTTGACTCGACCCCGGTGCTGATCCACGACGCGCCGCGGCCGCACGAGATCGTCCTGTGGATCGGTTACGCCACCGGTCCGCGCGTCAACGCCCGCTGCAAGGGTCCGGATCAGAAGGAAGTCGACGCACTCGTCGCATCCTTCGCCAGCGGCTAGTAAAGCGACTCTAGCGCTGGTTTCCCCTTTTTGACAGCGGGCAAGATATGAACGCGGACGTGCGGTCTATGGTGCGATATCAGCCTTCAGGGTAGAGCGGACCAGGACTTACCCGACCAGAAACGTCCGCAAATGACCCAGCAATCGGGATGTCGCATGTTGGCGTCTTCCCTGACTACAGATCCGCCTCGCGGCCGCCCTCATGCCGCCCTCACGGTAAGGCTGTCTGTCCTAAGGTGCCGAGGGCTTGCTGCGGACACGTATCGAGGCCCCGCCCCTGAGCAGCGAGCATGAATCGTCTGAAGGAACGCGCCGTAGCAGATGAAACTCGCCGGCACCAACAGACGGTCCATCGTAAAGATGAGGCCCACAGGGGCGTCGAAGAACATAAATTGCCTGGCCACGTCGCGACGCCGACCGATTTTGTCGCTTCTCTCCACGCCTTGCGCATCGCTTAGCTGGCCGCGGAACTTGGTAAAAGTCTCCAAATGCGGCTCGTGAAGAGGATCCGGAAAGAATGGATACTCCGGGATTAGACCCTCCGGATTTTCGTTGAAAGCCTTGGCGGCGGCAGCAACGACCCGCTGACGGGCTTTACCCGTAAGAACGTAACACTGCCAAGGCTGAGTGGTGCTCGAACTCGGGGCGAACTTCGAGATCGAGAGAATGTCCCTAACCAGATCGATAGGCGCGGCCTTGTTCATGAACCCTCGTTTCGTCCGACGGCCTCTGATCAGTTCGTCGATATAGAATGGGCTTTGTTCGCTGCCCGCAACTTCCTTTTGAAGTCCCATAGTCATCGCTTCCCCCGAGCTCATTGAATCCCGTAGGAATACCCTGATGACCCATCTTCGCGGCTTGAGGATCCGCGGGTGAAGGGGGTACGTTTCGGACGTAACGGTCGTCCATTTCGGACGATACCGCGCGAGACCGAAAACGGTCCATACGGATCACGATCGCCAGGAGCAGGTATGGGATGCTCTACAGCGTTCCCACAACAAAGAGTCCTATTACATTCGGCGCCTTCTGACTGAGGGCGGCGTGCGCGCTTCCGACAAGCGTGCGCAGTTTGTCGGGATCGATGCCTATGAGACTGCCGGTGGGGACGTCGACTGCGGATGCAGCGATGCCGGGAGATATCGGCAGGCGTGCGCGGCTTCGGACAGTGCTCGAAACAGGCGGGCGATCCCACGACTGCGAAACGTTGGTCGGGCCCCAGCACACGGGGATCATGTCCTGCCGCACCAGTTCAGCCAGCCGCACGCCCGGCTCGAACCCATCGACAACAATGTCGACCAGTCGTCCTTCAGTGACGATGTCGAACCGTCATGTCGGGATATCGGCGCAGATACTCGAACACGATCGGCTCCACTTGCCGCGCCGCACCCGCTGATGCATTGATGCGCAACGTGCCGGCCGGCGTCTCGCGATGACTTCCCGCCCGCTCCATCGCTTCTCTGATCTGGCCCGGCGCAACTGCTCGACCAATCGCTGACAAGACAGATCGGAGGACAAAGTGCCGGCGCCCCGGAATTACCGTCCAATGATATGATGGATTGGAGCGAGAGCTTAGGATTTTCAATTGGTTAGAAGGTGACATGGTGACTGTGAATAAAGTGCACTGGGAAATCCGACGCAAGCGCTCGGCTTCTTAGTTTTCGAGTGCTGCCCGTGGCGTGTTCCCGAAGCCGATCGCCAACCGGTTGTAGGCATTCATCAGGCTGATCGCGATCGTGAGATCGACCAGTTCCTTTTCCTCAAAGACCGCGCGCGCGGCCTGGAACGCTTCATCCGGCACGCCGGTCTCTGACACGCGGGTCACCGCCTCGGCCCAGGCGAGCGCGGCACGCTCGCGCTCGCTGAAGAGATGGCCAGCTTCCGCCCAGGCCTGCGCCAGCGCGAGTTTCTCGATCTTTACACCTTTCTTGATGAGGTCGCGGGTGTGCATGTCGAGGCAATAGGCACAGTTGTTGATCTGTGAGACACGCAGATAAACAAGTTCAATCAGTTCGGCGGGAAGGCCGCTCTGCATGACATAGCCATAGACCCCGCCAAGGGCCTTTACGCCGTTCGGAGCGACTTGATTGTAATCGAGACGCCTGGTCATTGTTATTCTCCTTGATCGTTAGACTCTATTTGACGGGTGTGGTCAGTTCCTTGTCGTCGGTATCGACGACGAAGACCGCGAGCAGCTTTGCCGACAGGGTCTTGCTCGCATTGCGGCTGATGGGATGGCTGGCGCCGGGTGGTTCGGACCAACTCTCGCCGGCCTTGTAGACCCGCGTTGCGCCGTCGTTCACCTTTGACTCGATCCTTCCGGAAATGACGTAGGCGTAGATGAAGGACGATTTTGCGTGGGTATGCGGAGCAGAGGCACCACCTGGCGGATAGTCGACGACCACGGCAATCAGCGACTTGCCCGGAATGTTGGGTATCGCCTGCGCGAAGTTCGGCGTGACTTTGTCGCCGACATCATGCGCGGAGACGGGCGCAGCGGTTGCAATGGCAATGGCAGCAGATGCTGCGCCGATGATAGTTCGTATCTTCATGGCTCTCCTCCTTTCGCTCGAATAAATGCCTCCTCTTGGGTCGGGAAAAAGCACCAAGAATGCGCAAAAATCATGTACTACGAGCAGGTGACCAAGCCGTTTCAAATGGAACTCGACCGCTCTGCGAAGACGCCACTGGCTGAGCAGATCCGAAAGGGTATCGGCGTGGCGATTGAGAGTGGTGTGCTCACACCCGGCGCGCGCTTGCCGTCCTGGCAGGACCTTGCGGCGCAGCTTGGCGTCGCACGCGGCACCGTGCGCGCGGCTTACGAAAAGCTGTCCGCAGCCCAGCTCATCGTCGCATCGCGGGCGACCGGAACCCATGTCGCGGAGCGGCCTCGCGCAGTCACCCGGTCCGAACAGCCACCCGATCCGGGCTCGTTCATGGAGATGTACCAGGAGATGACCCATGGACCGGCCATCTTCCAGATGGGGGTACCTGCAGAGGAGACATTTCCGGCCACACTGCTCGCACGAATCCGCTCCCATGCCGTTCGCGTGGAAGCGCGCGCAGCACCCATTTACCCGGACCCTCGCGGTGAACTTGAACTACGGCGGGAAATCGCCGCCTATCTTGCCATGGCCCGTGGCATCGAATGTTCGCCCTCGCAGGTCATCATAACCGGGGGATACAGCGGCGGCCTGGGACTGGCGCTCCGCGTGCTTGGCCTCGAGGGACAGAAAGTCTGGATAGAGGACCCCGGCTTTCCGTTCACCCGTCGGGGCCTGGAACTCGCAAGATTATCGCTTGCGCCAATCCCGGTCGACGCCAGCGGAATCGATGTCGACTATGGGCTGTGCCACGTCGCGGATGCGAAGCTGGTCATCGTTACCCCAGGGCAGCAGGCGCCGCTCGGGGTTACTCTATCACTGGAACGTCGATTGCGTCTGCTCGATTGGGCCGCCCAAGAAGGCGTGTGGGTGATCGAAGACGACTATCTGAGCGAACTGCAGCTGAAGGGGCGAGCCGCGCCGGCGCTCGCCTCACTTGATCGCGGTGGGCGCGTCATCCACATCGGCTCCTTCAGCAAGACCATCAGTCCCTCGTTGCGACTCGGTTTCCTCGTCGCGCCCATTTCGCTGCTGTCCCGCTTCATGGAGGTCGCGGCGTGCCTTGCGCCGCCGCCCGGGCCGTCCCTGCAACTCGCGACCGCCGAGTTCGTGCGCGAAGGCCACTACCTGCGCCATCTTCGGCGTACCAAGCGTGCCTACTCCGCTCAGCGTGACGCCTTGCTGGAGTGCCTCCAGCTGCACGTCAAAGCCGCCAGCATCACGACAGCGGGATTGGCTGCGCTGCTGCGATTACCCGACGGCGCGCCAGATATATCCATCGCCAAGGAAACCCTGGCGTTTGGAATGGCACCAGCCCCTTTGTCAACCTGGTACGCACGGCCGGCTTCCGGACGATCGGGGCTTCTTCTGGGCATCGCGACGGTACCAAACAAGCATCTCGCTAGATCCTGCGACCGTCTCTGCGGGATCATCGGGCGCTTCAAGTGAGAGCGTTGTGCTTGATTTGGGCAAAGTCTTCTGTCGTAATCGCCACCGGTTTCGTTCGGCGTCAACCCGGCGTCGCCCGAAGCATCCAAATCCTCGTTGCTCCGTCGGTTTCTCCTACGGATTCCGACCCGGACGAGGACCGCATGATGCGTTGGACGCACTTTCGACAGCGACACTCCCCTCATAAAGCTGCGGTTTGAAGCTTTTGCGCAACGGCGCGGTACCCGCCGCTGTTAGGGCCTCTAGCTGGGCGTCAAGTTCCTGCCCGTCAGTTGAAACGCGGGCGTAGCCTAAGGACGTGCGTTTTGGGCGTTTCCTTGGTTGTCCACGACTTGCGATTTTTGGACAGCGCAAGGCAAAGAAGAGGGGGCACAAGGCCCCTCTCAGCATCAAGCAGGGAAGACGGTAGAGACAACGTTATTGGTATAGGTGCTGCCCATTCCGCCATCGTCGTATTCGACGATGACTTCACCATCGGGCTTAACGTCTCTGATGGTACCGAAACAGGGATGTTCCATGGCGTCAGAAGGTCGCCATTGAACGCGCTTCCCTATTACCGCATCCGATTTCGTTAACATTTTTGCCCCTTTCGGTAATCAGGCGGTAGAAGTAAGCAGGCCGATAAGCGCAATAGCGGCCACAATCAATCGCACGACAGTTCTCTGTTGATGGATTTCAGGTGTGAGCGTTAATGTCGCTTCGGGAAAGCCCCGATCGTGTCCGCCGCCTCCGTTGGCGCTGGTTTGTCCGCCCGAGCCAAGGCGAGCGGCGCGCTCAAGGCATCAACGATGCGATCAATGACCAATCGCAGGAATTGCTCGCGCGGGAGCTTGGCGTCATCCCCGAAAACATAGGCCACAAGGGAAACGGCTAAGCGGAGTTCCGCACTGGAATGTTTGCGAGACGACGCGAGCCGCACCTCGACCTCCGGCAGGTCCCCGATCTGCGTCTCGAAGTCGAGAATTGGCGGGATATCGAGATAACTCATGGGTTGTCTTTCGAATGTGTGCGCGGACGGCGGGTGTTACCGCAAGTACCCGATGACGGAAATCGGGGTTAATACGGGGGGATCAACAAGGACCATGTCGTGAGGGCGCGCCTGCGCAAATTTGCGCACCACGCTCCCTCGCCGAACCTCCTATTCCTTTACCGAAATGGGACCAAGGCCACTGCTACGGCTTCCGCGCTGTGGCTTCCACGATCCTAAATGAGAGCAATCCCGTAAATCGCGACTGGATTGAACGTCAGCTTGCGCACGTGGAGAGAAACGAAGTGCGGCGCGCCTTTAACGCCGCGGAGTGGATGCCTCTCGGCCGTAAAGAACTGGAAATCGTTGAGATCGCGCATCATGATCTATCGATCAGGAAGCGTCCCACACTGGGGCCAGTCCAACGGGATTGACGATCCGGCTGTTGGGCCTTGCCAGGGCCTGGATCGCGGCCATTTCGTCTTCGCCCAACTCAAAATCGAAGACGGTCAGGTTTTCGACGATGCGGTCGAGGTTGGTGGTTCGCGATAAGGCGACGACATCATCCTGCTGGACGAGCCACCGGAGGACGATTTGCGGGATCGTCCGTCCATGGCTATCGGCGATCTCCGTGATGGTGGGGTCCGTCAGCACACGACCCACAGCCATCGCGCAGTAGGCGGTAACCGCGAGCCTCGCCTTGCGCGTCGCATCGATCACCAGCGACTGGTTCAGATAGGGATGATATTCGAACTGATTGGTGACGAGCGGAACGGCCGAGAGACCGGTCGCTTGGTCGAGCAGTCGCCGATTGAAATTGCTGACGCCTATATGACGGACTTTGCCCGCTCTCACGGTCTCATTGAGCAAACCTATCTGCTCGGCGAGAGGCACACCGTCGTGAGGCCAATGCAACAGCAGGAGATCGATATATTCGCTTCGCAACTTCCTGAGGCTCTCATCGACAGACGAGACGAACCAACTCTCCGGATAGTTGGCGATCCAGACTTTCGTGGTGACGAATATTTCGGAGCGCGGGATGCCGGAAGAGACGATACATTCGCCCACCTCCTCCTCATTGCGGTAGATCTGCGCGGTGTCGATGTGGCGGAAGCCTCCCTTCAGCGCAGCAGGAATGATGCGCAGCATGTCCGAGCGAGCCATGCCATACGTACCAAACCCGATAGCGGGTATTTTCGCTCCATTGGCGACAACGGTATGCATCAGCGTTCTCCGTTACGACTATAGCGACTGGAGGGCGCATCGAAGTCGATGTCAGGTCCGGTCGGGATAATCCCGGACGGATTAATCCAGCGGTGACTGCCGTAGTAATGCCTCTTGAAATGCTGAATATTCACTGTCGGCTGAATGTCCGGATGTTGGTACAGCTCCCTGGTATACGACCAGAGCGATGGATGGGCGACGAGCGGCTGACGATTGCATTTGAAATGTCTGTAATGCACTGCGTCAAAGCGGATCGGCGTGGTGAAAAGGCGGATGTCGGCTTCGGTCGTTGCCGAGGAGAAAGCGTTGCCGTGACAGGCGCTTTTCCAGCCACTCGAGCGTGTCAAAAACGCGGTCGACCGCTGCATCATTGGGCGGCCTGGGATCCGGCAAAGCCCGCTTCGTATACCCCATTATTGAGGTGTGCGTAGATGCGGGAATTGACCTCGTCGATCTCCGCCCGCAACTCCTTCGGATAGTAGTCGCCTCCCTTGGCCCCGAGATCGTCGAACGCGATCGCGCACGGCTACGAACAAGCTCGCTCCTGCTGGATCGTTGCCGCTGGAAACGATCCAGTTGCGGAATATTGATGGCGATCGCTTCAGGGTTCCTTCCGAGGGAACCGCTTCGACTCCACTCCGATGCTACGTCCCTTCGATGAGCTCACCCATTGAAGTCCGCTTTCCAAACGGAAGAACGATCGCCCGCATTGAGCGAACCTAAATGCCTGGCGGTGTCGGTTGATTCAATCATCGGCCGGTGAAGACAATCTTCGGCGGTTCAATTCCCCTTCTAATAGCATCTGCTCGGGCCGTGCGGCCGCGTCGAGCATCTTCGGAGCTATGGAGCGCCATGGTGACGTCCAAGATCACTGCGTCCGCAGAAGGGACTCCACCTCCCGACCATGCCTTCAACAAGGTTCTTATGGCCGCATACGAGCGCGTGGGACCAGTCGAGAGATCCTGCACGAATTTCAGCGCAGCCGCCTCAACGTCGTCCGCCGGTACTACCAGGGTCGCGATACCCAATTGGCCGGCAGTAACACCCGACATCGGCTCGCACAGCATGGCATAATGTGCCGCGCGCGAGCGGCCAATTCGCTCAGCCAAACGTTGCACCGCACCAGCAACAGGAGCAGACCCCACCGAAGCCTCAATGCAGCGAAAGACCGCGTCTTCGGCCGCGACTATGAAGTCGCACGCGAGAGCGAGCTCAAAGGCGCCACCAAATGCAGCTCCACGAACGGCAGCGACCGTCGGGATCTGCAAGGCTTCAAGGGCACGAAAAGACTGATTGCATTCGGCAATGAAGGTCCGGAACTGATTGCTGTTCTTCTCCAGGAAGTCGAGAACATCGCCTCCCTGGCTGAAATTGGGGCCTTCCGCTCTCACGAGCAATGCCCTGATGTCACTCTCGCCGGCTTCGTGGACGGCCTGCTTCAGAGAATTCGAGAAGTCCGAAGCGATGAGATTCTTCGGCGGGTTGGCCAGTACGATGTGACCGACGGAGTCCTTCTGTTCGAATTTGATGACTTGCATTTCAATCTCCCTTCATCATGTTCCTAGTTGCTGACGCTTCGCCCCACATTTCAGCCGCCACCTGCCGAACGATAGAGTTGAATTTCACAGGAGCTTCGAGTTTGAGAAGGTGACCGCAATCTTCGAACAAAAGCGACTTCGCCCAGGGTGCCGCAGCGAGGAGCCGTTCCGCATGATCCCGATGCGGCGCGACCTGGTCGAGGGTGCCGGCGAGTATTGCAATTGGGCACCTGACTGCGGAGATGATGTCGGGCGTGTAGACGGTAAACAGCGACCGTATCGCCTGGCGCCAACCATCGGTTGTCATCGTGTCGCGCAGGCGCTCGACATGCTGCCTAACCAGGGGTGGAGTGTGGGGCGTGAGCAGCCTGTTCGCGATCGCGGCACGTGAAATGGGTATGCTGATATCCGCAGTGCGAAGCCACGAGTCCAGTTCGGCATCGCGGGCCTCGCCGACGGCGCGACCTTTGGCGACGTTAGGGGCCGAAAGAACAAGGCTGCCAACCAGCGCCGGATATCGCCTAGTGAAGGCCAGCGCCACAACGCTCCCCCACGAGCTGCCAACCAAAACAGAAAGTCGTTCCACTCGAAGCGCGCGCAGGAAGGCCTCCAAGGCGTCCGCGTAATCGTCAATGCTGGCATTATGCCCTGGGATCGGCGAGCTGCCTCCGAAGCCTGGAGCGTTCCAAGCAATCACATGAAAATCTTGGGACAGCCCGGCGAATTGGGCACGGTATCCTGCCGAACTGGAGCCGAGTCCGTGAAGCATCAGCACCGCGGGATTGCTCTCGTCTCCGGCGACGCGATATTCCACCTGCCCCCGTTGCCTCGGATAGATCGACGACGCAACAGCAACCTGAGCAAGCTTCGGCAAGTCTTGCGCGAGGAGCTCGGCATCGAGCGGGGAAAATTCCGCCATCTCTCAAGCTCCAGCCGAAAGCTCCAGCCGCTTGGCCGGCTCGTGACTATCGTCGGAGCCGTAGCCGAGGCGGCGAGACAGGTCTTTCGCGGTCTCCCACAGGGCGCGCGCAAACTCTCCGTCGAGATCGCCGCGAAACCGAGTCGCCTCACCCACCGCGGTCAGAGCCACCACGGCCTGGCCACTTGCATCGAGCACCGGAGCACTGAGTGCGTTGATCAACGTCTCGCTACGGTAGAAGGTTTCCAGCCCCTGCCTCGCGAGCCCCCGCCGACGAACCTCCTCAAGGCGTTGATTCCAGTCGCGCTCTTCCGACGTTGCGGCCTGACCCGGCGAGACAGTCTGCGCGACTGCTTCGGGAGGAAGGTGTGCGGCAAAGGCCAGGCCGGTCGCCGTCGAGGTTACCGGTAGTATCAACCCTACGGGAAGGGCCTCGCTCACAGGAACTGACGCCGGCTCCCAATGGGTGACCGTTGGACCGTGAGTACCCCAGACTGCGAGCGCCATCGTCTCGTCGAATCTGCTGACGAGTCGCTCGATCGCACGCGTGCCGAGCCGCATCGCGGTGAGTTGAGCGTGTTTGCGATCCGACGACATTGCGCTGTCGGCCAAGTCGTGGGGACCAGTCAGCAGATATTGACCGTTCCCGAAGACAAGCGGCTTCCGTTCGGCTCGATCGATCGCATGCACCTCACCAACGTGGATCGTATGGTCGCCGCCCGGCACCCGGGAAACGACCTGACATTGGAGCCTAGCGCTGCAACCACGGAGTAGCGGCACGCCGCCGGAACCGATATCGACATCGATGCCGGCGAACTTCTCCTGGGAAGACCTCGCAAACCGCTTTGACAGCTCGATTTGGTCCTCGGCGAGGATGTTCACGGCAAAGCGTTCTGCTTTGAAGAACACCGGGTGACTGTGGGTCTTGACCGCCTGGCTCCAAAGAACCAACGGTGGATCAAGCGACACCGAACTGAACGAATTGGCGGTCACCCCATGGAATCTGCCCTCGTCGTCGGTCGTGGTCACCACGGTCACTCCCGTGACGAAGGTTCCTAGGACGCGCCGCAGGTCGCGGCTGTCGAACAGACGAATATCAGGCATTTTCCACCTCCGTCTTATACGTTCATGCGGCTACAGCTTCGACCGCCTTCAACGCGGGCATTACGTCATCGGCGAAGCGACGGATCGAGGCTGTTGCCTCCGCGTGGGGTATGCTTCCAAACATGAAGCTTCCGATGACGTAGTTCACCCCTCCAAGCGAACCCTGGTCGGAGAGCACTTGCGCGACCGTTCTGGCCGAACCAGCAATTGCATGGCCGGATTCGGCGAGCTGATCGAAAGACGGTGGCAGCTTCGCATTGACAGGCTCCGTTCCATGTTTCCGCCAGAGCTTAATGAAGTTCTCGTAAAAGGTCGGCCAGGCCTTCCGGCCGATGTCGTGCGCTTCACGATCGGTCCCGCCAACGATGATGTAGCGATTGACCCCTATGAGCGGCGTCGTTCCACTCTGAAGGTCTGTCGCGGCCGCCTCTTCGCGGTATCGGTCTGAGATCGCGCGCACGCGGGAGACCGGACCACCACAGACCACATTCACACCGTTGCGCGCCGGCCAGACAACGGATTCCGGCGATCCAACTGCGTACCACATCGGCGGACGCGGACGCTGAAGCGGCTTCATTTCTACGGCGTAGTCCTTCAAGCTCCAGAACTCGCCTGTCGTCGTGACGGACTTCTGTGTGAAGCAGCGCTGGATCGTTTCGAACGCCTCCGCGTACATCGTCGCCGCCTTCGCGGATTCGAGACCGAGAGCATCAAGCTCGTGTGGCGATGCGCCGCGGCCGATCCCGAACTCAAATCGACCGCGGCTCAGGTGATCGAGAATGCAAATCTCTTCGTAGAGGCGAGCGGGATGGTAGGTCGGCAACAGATAGACGAGCGGACATAGTCTCAATCTCTTGGTCCGCTGGGCCAGAGCTGCCATCCACACGCTAGGCGACGGCGCCATGCTCAGCGAGGTGCCGTGGTGCTCGCTCATATGGAAGCAATGGAAGCCCAGACGGTCGTAGAGCTCGGCGAGCAAAAGTCGATTCTCGTACTGATCCGCCAGCGGGAGACCGGAACGGTCATTCTGATCGAAGACGCCAAATTTCATGGTGAGCATCCTTTCGGGGGTGGCACTGTTGACGCTGGGCCGGACTAGTCGCTGGGCCGGACATGCAGTTGGAACAAGTTGTTCTCGGGGTCGGCAAACGTCGCGACGTTGCCGTGCGAGCCCATGTCGCGGCTCGAAATGAGCCGTCCGCCAAGCCGCTCAAACCGCTGCGCGAACGCAGCCACGTCGGTCGCGGCGAAAACGATCATGCTGCCGCGCGCGCCTCGGGCCGTCTGGAGTGGTGAGCTCAACGCAAACGAGACCTGCCCGGCTTTGAACTGGCACCAGTTGTCACGATCCCGAAATGCCAGCGGAAGCTCCAGCGCTCCTGCGTAGAATGCCTGCATGAGATCCATGTCATTGGCGACCGTGTAGACGGTCCGGATGGCGCCGAGGGGCATCTTTCTTCCTCCATGACTTTCAACATATTTGAATACATGGTGTATTGTTGTATTATGATCCCAACATTCGTTTGTGTCAATCTGGATCTCAATCACTGGACGGTCGAAGGAAGCAGATGCAGGAGAAGAAGCCTCGCCGAGGCATTCAGTCAGTCGAAATTGCCTTTCGGATTCTTAGCGTTATGCAGAGCAGCCAACAGGCGATGGCTTTGAAGGACATCGCGCCGCTGGCGGGTCTGACGGCGAGCGCTGCGAACAATTATCTGGTCAGCCTGGTGAGGATCGGGCTTGCCGCCGCAGACGAGAGGCCAGGCTATTATCGTCTGGGGCCAGCGGCACTTTCCCTCGGCGTCAGCGCGATACAGCAGATCGATGGTTTTGAGATTGTCCGCCGCGAAGTAACTAACTTGCGCGACGTGACGAGGCGAAGTGCGGCCGTCACCACATGGACTGACGACGGCCCGATCAGCCTGTTCAAGCAGGACGGAGATCAGCGTGGCGCGTTTGAATTTCGTACTGGACTGATCCCGATGCTGACGTCCGCGGCGGGTAAGATCTACGCAGCCAGACTGCCGACGAACCTCACGACGCACCTGATCGAACGGGAATGGGACGCAGTATTCGGCCGCAAGGTCGATGTCGGCAAATTCAGGGAAGATGCAGCGCGAGAGCTCAAGCGAAGAGGCTACACAACAATCGTCCGATCCGACCTAAGCGGGTACGTCTCTATCGCAGCTCCAGTACTGGACTGGAACGGCGATGTTCGCTTCACCCTGAGTCTCGCTGGCACTCGCGCCTCCATGAAGATAGAGCCTTCGAGCGATCATGTGAAAGCACTACTCGACAGTGCGTCCAGCGCAACGCAAGCACTTGGCGGCAAGGCCGAAGGCCACAACTAGCTGATTGCCTGGACAACCACAGCTTGTCACGTTAGCCACGACATGATCCGTCAACTCAGTGGATCAATTTGGTCGAGTCGGCTTGCTTGGGCCGGGCCCCCAATCGCAACAGAGCCGTATTTGAGCTGCATAACATCGCTACGCAGATAACATTCGACACAGGTTACGCCCTGTTATGCGCCGCTCGGGGATCATTTCGACGCGAGTTTTTCCGCAACGGCGCACCGGACACCTGACCAAATTCTTGGTCCCTACTTCCCAATGGAGCATATGCCGGCTTCACAAGTCGACCTGACCTCGGTCAAAGGGATCGAAGGGCTTGCGCGGGGAGAGATCATCTTACTGGCAGGGTGCTCAATCTCGATGGCGAGCCGGTTCGCGGGGAACTTGTCACGATCTGGCAGGGCAATACCTTCGGCCGGTATGTGCACAATGACCCCAATCCCACGCGACTGGACCCACACTTTGTCGGTTGCGTCGGCATTCGATCAGATGAGGACGGCATCTACCGGATCAAGACCGCAAAGCCCGGCGCCTATCCCGCAGGTCCCGACTGGATGCGGCCACCTCACATTCACTTCGAGGTTCACGGCCGATTCGAGCGGCTGGTCACCCAGATGTATTTTCCTCACGAGCCGCTCAATACCACCGACAGGCTGCTCAACGCCGCACTACGTCCAGACCTGTTGGTCGCGACCTGCCTCTCTGACCCGCCGGGTCGTCGCGTTCTGCATTTCGACATTGTCCTATCACGGGGATGGACGTTTTCCATCGACAAGGCCCACACCCGCTGGTAGCCGATCTTGCGAAAGTCCGCTTCGCGCCATTGCTTTTCGCGATTTCGGCGCCGAATTGTGCTAAGCTACATCCGTTGCCAATTCGGGCAATGAAATGAAGCGGCGCGAGTTCATCACGTTTCTAGGCGGCGCGGCGGTCGTATCGCCAATCGCTGCTCTTGCGCAGCAGAGCGACCGTATAAAACGGATCGGCGTCTTGCTGTGGCCGACTACCGAGCATGATCCGGAGTCGGAGGCCCACCTTAATTGGCGGCACTAATTGCAGAAAGTAGCAAGGAGCAGAAGGTCATGACTAAACAGCTTCTTCCAAAGACTGACACATCAACTGTCAACGTCGCTGATTACATCGTCGAGCGCCTTGCCGCAGAAGGAATCGACCACTGCTTTGGCGTTGCCGGTGATTACGTGTTCCCAATTTGCGATGCGGTCGACAGCAGCGCTAAGGTGAAGTGGATCGGCTGTGCCAATGAATTGAATGCGTCTTACGCCGCGGATGGCTATGCGCGCATCCGGGGCGCGGCGATGTTGGCAACGACCTATGGCGTCGGCGAGCTATCCGCCATAAACGGCGTCATGGGCGCTAAGGCGGAACGATCACTGGTTTTTCACGTCGTCGGAATGCCCTCCTATCAGCATCAGCGCTTGCACAAGATTGCCCATCACACGCTCGGCGACGGCGTCTTCGGCAATTTCGTCGAACTGTCCGCCGCTGCCGCGTGCTGTCATGCGGTTATCAATCCGGAGAACTGCGTGGTCGAGATGGAGCGCATCATCGCGGAGGCGCGCCGCAACCATCAGCCTGCCTATATCGCAGTGCCGTCGGACTACGCGCTATCCCCAGTCGTGTCGGCTGACGTAAAGCCGATCGTGCCTCGATCAAACGAAGCAGCGTTACAAAAGGCGATGGCGATCATCGCAGAACGCATTAACAAAGCGAAATCCATAGTCGCATTTCCCGCCTTCACAATTTCGCGGCTCGGCTTGCAGAAAGAGGCACAGAAGGCGATCGAAGCGCTGGGCTGTCCTTTCGTTACAACGCTCATGGAAAAATGCGTCATCGGTGAAAGTCATCCGCAGTTTGCCGGCATGTATGCCGGCGCGGTGTCCGAGCCGAAAACGCGCAAAATCATCGAAGGCGCCGATCTGGTCCTCGATCTGGGCGGCGTCAATTTGAACGACATCACCACGGCAGCCTATTCTGGCCAACTCGATCTGTCGCGGTTTGTTACTGTCTACCTCGACGACGTCAGGATCGGAGACCAAGTCATCGCCAATGTCCGGCTTGAGGACATTCTATCCGAGCTGGCCAAGCTCAAACCATCATCGGCGCCATACAAGGGAAAACCGCAGGGGCTCGCGCCGGTAAACGGCAGGCCGTCCGACAAGATCACGATGGCCGCGCTTTATCCGCGCTACGCGGCGTTTCTGCGCGCCGGAGACACGGTCGTTCTCGAGACCGGTAGCTCAAGCCTCGGCGTGACACCAACGATCCTTCCGGACGGCGTGCGGGTGGAAGCGCAAGTTCTATGGGGGTCGATCGGTTGGGCGACCCCGGCCGCCTTCGGTGTCGCGCTTGCCGACCCGAGCCGGCGCACAATTCTCATCACTGGCGAAGGCTCGCATCAATTGACTGCGAACGACGTCGGCGCCATGGGACGGTTTGGAGCAAACGTCATCGTCTTCGTACTCAACAATAGTGGCTACCTCATCGAGCGCGCGCTGGAGGAAAATCCGGACTGGACGTACAACGACCTCGCGCCTTGGAGCTATGCAGAATTGCCGAAGGCGCTAGGATGCGCAAATTGGTATACTGCGCGCGTGACCACACTTGGCGAACTCGACGGGGCAATGAAGGCCGCACGCGCCAGCCAAACCGGGGCGTATATCGAGATCATTGGCGGCAAAATGGATATGCCGCCGGCCCTCGCCTTCGCCCACGGCCAACTTAAGGCTATGTACGGCGACGCGCCATAATATCTACAGACCCGAAGCAGCAGATGGCAAGAGCAGCTATGCTTCCGCCATTTGCGAACTCCGGAAGTCTCCTTATGTTGAGTGTTTCGGATGCCGGCTGATCGCAGCGATACGGCTTGCATCGTGGCCGGCGTCCGAAAGTGGTTTCCGAACATGATGTCAGTTGCGACCGTTGAGCACCACGACCAATCCGTAGTCCCGTTCCAAAAGCAGCTCGGCTAGAACCCCGGTACCTCCGACGACTGTCTTGTCGATGTAAATTGCGTGTTTATCAAGCATGGCTATTTGCCACCGCCGCAACTCGTATCCTATCTGCGAACCGAAGCAGTTGAGCGCGTCTTTGTTTGCGGCCTTCAGGCTGAGACATGCGTGCTTGCGCCAGGCCTTGCGCTATTTGATGTTGGACTGCGACCGACTATCGTGGCGGACACGGTGGTTGGGTCGTCAATGGACCCTAGTGGGGCGTTGGGCGTTCGTCTCTGGCGACATCATCTTGGGAGTGTCGCAGAGACCCATCAACAAGTGCTCAAGGAGCGGACTTAATGCGGATGTGCCGCCACTTCCGAATTTGGCACGTTTGAGACATGCCGGCGAGCGCCGTGAATGTCTGTTGATCGGGCAGACCGGAAGTGATCGGCGCAGGGTCTAAGCGACGCTTTTGACCCCTTGCGGAAGTGGTCGGCTTTAAGGGCGAGCGCCATAAACCTTCGTATCGTTCCGTGACCCCTTTGGATGCCCGACGTTTACCTACGTTCAATTGAGCCGCCGATCGCCATCATCTTAACTGGGGTGTGTGGTAGCGCCCTTCGCGCTATCGCTGCCCTCCTTGGGCGTTTCCTCCCTAGACTTGGGCCGCTTGCGGCAACGCAGGCGGCCTTTCTTTTTGTGTATGCCGTCACGTCCGCAGCATTCCGCGCCAGCAAAGATTCCAATCCACAACCCGGCCGTCGCGCCTGCTCCTGCCACTTCGGCAAGCAAAGGGAAAACCACATGGCCAAGACCAACTATCAGTGACCTTCAACGGCAAGGTCGTCGGCATCCGCAGGAGCGACCGCATCTACACCTACGCGGTGGTGGTGCAGGACGATGCCGATGCCTTCTACCACTGGGCCCACAACTACGTGCCCCACGAGACCGACCGCAAGAATTTTGCCTACGACAGCATAGCAAACCCCCGCCTCTCTATTAATTATTCGACGTACATCCTAGCTGATAACGTATTTGGCAGCCAACTCGGAGCAGGGTCCTCCTACTGGGTCGCAGGTATTTACTGCGGCAACAAAGAGGCAATTTGCAGCGGCATATATATTCATCGTGATTGACCACTGGCAGTGGTACGGCGCGCAGCGGCGATGTCTCTTCATGGCACGAACCTGGCCACCGGCGATGTCCGCAGTTCGGTTACTATCAGGGGTAAACCGGACGTGACGTGGACGCTTCAGGTTGGTCGAGAATGCCCCACTTCAGACTAAAGCCGCCTCGCGATATGGTTCGAGAGAAACCGCCGAACGCCAAGCCCCCGGTTCGGCGACAGCGGTCTAGGAGGTTTGCGTGGAGACAAGGAGACCCTACAAATCTTTTCGCTACAAGGCCAACACAGCCTGGCGTTCCGCGCGACGGGGCCCGCTTTCTGCGTCGGGGAAACCAAACATCGTCGTTGGCAGTCCGCCTGAGTTTAAAGGCGAGCCAGGCTGGGGCTTGAGGCTCGGGGCCAGTAGTTTGCGATCCAGCGTGAAAAGTGCGGCCGAATGGGCCGGGAATACCATCCCGGTTCAGATCGGTCGCGATGGCACGCGGCGATTTTCCAGCCGCAAATTCCCGGAAGATGCGGCAGACGACCGCGGCGTCCGCTTCATTGATCTTGCGTTCGCCCCGAACCGGCTCGCCCTCACTGTCGGTCCGCTTCACCACCTGTTAGCCATAGCAGAGCCCACCGCCCGCCTTACCCTTCTCCACCCGCCCACGCAGGCCTCGATGGGTCTTGGCGGCGAGGCATCGTGCCTTTGAGGCCGACATAAAGCTCGGAGATTTCGCCTTCGGCTAGGGTGACGATCTGCACGCCGGCAAAGCGCAGATGCTTGAACAGGGTCGCGACGTCGGCCTGATCTCGAGAGACGCGGTCCAAGGCCTCGGCGAGCACGATGTCGAACCTGCCATGCTGGGCGTCCTGCAACAACAATTGGACGCCCGGCCGAAGAATGACACGGGCGCCGGAGATCGCGGCGTCATGATAGGTATCGACGACCTGCCAACGCTCCCTGCCCGCATGCTCACGACAGATGCGCAACT
Source organism: uncultured Alphaproteobacteria bacterium (assembly GCA_963822795.1). Lineage (GTDB taxonomy): Bacteria > Pseudomonadota > Alphaproteobacteria > Rhizobiales > Xanthobacteraceae > Bradyrhizobium. Next base: position 154,838 of record CAWGJM010000033.1, on the reverse strand, counting down.
GGTCCTCGATGGACACCACGCTCTGATTGTCCGTCGAGTAGCGGGCGTAAAGCGCAACCTTTGGCATGGCCTCGTCTCCAGATTGAGCCTCACATCGATTCAACCATTTACGCCGATATCAAGGCACAAGCTGATCGAGCGGCCGCCAGATGCTGTCGCTGTCGACGTATCCCGCGAACTTGGCCGATACCTGTTCGAGCAGGTCACACAGGATGAAGATGTCGCTGGTCGGGGAATGCCAAGTCCAAACTCGGGAGGTCGCTTCGGCGAAGCCTACCTTCGCCGTGGTTTATTGTCATTGGCGGCGGCCGGAGGCTTGCCCTGAGTGCGAGCCAGCTGTCGACCGATGGCTTCGGCAATTCGCCGAATGCGGGGATCGAGGGCTCACGCTGAGCGAGCCGTTGTCGTTGGTTGGGCAGGGTCCCTGCCGTTCCTCTTCCTCTGCCATGCCGACGCTCCCTCGCCAGGGTCCATCGGATGAAACAGCGAGGAAACGCGCAGCGAAAGTCAGAAATTCGAGCCATCGACTTGCGGCGTAGAACTGCCTGCATGCGGCGAGGCGCTTTTGCGTTATCTGCATGGCGCCCCTGCCGGGCCGGTGCCAGCCGGCCGCAAGCCGGCGGAGCCGGGCGGCGCGCGTACAGCACGAGCCTTTACCGGATGGCGCCGGTCCGGCCCCATGGCGACAAGCAGGTGGGGACGCAGGTCACCGTCACAGCCCTGGCCCGCGCTTCGTGGCGAAACCCCATTCGACGCCGCCCGCATTGCGCATGATGCACTCGACACGGCCGGCGCGGCGCAACACTTCCAGCTGGGCGGACATGGGAACGGACGTAAGCCTCGGAGTCTTTGCCGATCCATCCTAACTAAACTAACCCAGTGCCGGCGGCTTCAAGGTGGGCGCTGGGTTGATAAATGCTTGTATCATCCGCGACGTCACGGATATTGATATCCGCCGTCTTCCGAACGCAAAGGTCACAGGTTCGCACGCTTGCGGGCGTGCACCTCGGAACGCTACCGACGACAATCCTCGCGGTTTTGCGCCCGGAGTCGGTCAGAGGCACACGAGTTGGACATTGCGGCGCTCAAAGCTCGTGTCCGCGATCCACCCAGTAGAGCCAATCGCCGACTGCCTCCTGTGTCTCTTGATCTTTCGACAATAGTTGCAATTGAGCCAAAGGAACAGCAACTTGCTCGCCGCCCCGCCCAACACAGACAAACATTTCGCTCTCGCACTCCTCTTCCGGCGCCATGCCGAGAACTTCCACTACTTCTTTAACCTTGAGGACCGAGATTGGCCGCGCGAACCTACATCGCGCCGCGAATGGAACCTTCATCTTGCCATCGAGGTAGTAGTACCAGCCCATCGCACGTTCGCTGGAACCGTAAGCATCGACGACGGCCTCCATGGAAATTCGTTCCTCGCGTATTTCATCTCTCGCGCGCGCCATTGTTTCACCGTTTAGGGCTGGAGCTAGATCAGCACCTACATCCTTGCAGAGCGCCGTTACGACGCTTCGCTTTGGTCGTTCAACGGGGCTGACGTCAATAAGTCCCTAACCTTGCGCGACGCCTCATTAGGGCTACAGCCGGTGATGTCAACGGACACATGCGCTCTGCGGAAGGAACGGTCGAAGTAGGCGATATCACGCTTTATTTCCCGCAGGCAGAGTCCCCTCTCACGATCTGTCAAGTGCTTTTGCAACGGACGGGAATCGATGTCGTAAAACGTGATCCTCTTGAGAATATTCTCCGCCGTATCTCGAAGCACGACGATCGTGGCGTCCCGCGTTTCGTTGACAACCTTCCAGTAGCCACCCAAGAGGCCACTCGGCGGCAACGCAATGACGCAATTGTAGCTGTCCTCCCGAGAAAGCACGTGTTTCAAGGCTTGTGACGCCGCGAGCTGGAAATCGTGCGACGTCAGGTGACGGTTTCGAAGGCGCCCGATCGACGTCTCGAAGAAACGCTCGGTTTCGATATCCAAGTCGAAAAAACGACATTCAAGGAGGCCAGCCAGTTGTGCCCCTATGGTGGTCTTGCCAACACAGCTGACGCCAGCGAGGAATATGCGCATGCAGCAATGCTCGATGAGTGTCGTGCCATTTCTAGTCGCCCTGCAATCATAGATGATTCGTGTCGGGCGGTGGCTGAGCTCTCCACAAAGGCGGCGCACACAGGTCGAGCTGAGGGCGGATAGAGTCCACCGGCTTGATCCACCATTGAACATCAACCCGCGGGCGTTCGGCTAGACGAGCGGCTGCCCGCTGCAGTGGCGCCTGCGAGAAGACGCGAGCCGGCGGGCAGCTTCGCGCGCGATGGCACGGCCTGTCATAGCGGTACGACGGACACATGCTGTCCATCTTTATCGACGGGAGCGCCACTTCGTTATAAGTCACGCCGACCTTTCGACACGAGCCTTCAGGCCGCGTTCGCCGGGACCGGGAACGTCCTGGTAGGCGACCCCTTCCATGAGCCCGTCCGCAATGGCGGCTCGATAGACGGCTTCCGCGAAGCGCCGATCCTCTATCATCTCGACCTGAGATTTGCGCAGCAGTTGAGGCGCCGATTCGACAGCGCCAATGACCAAGCGGAGATCGATCGGTATGCCGACGCCGGCCGTCATGACAAAATTATCGGGCTTGTAATACCGGGTCACAAACGCAGCTCCAGCTGGCAGCGATATCTCAAGGCCCTCATCGACCAGCCAGAGCTCGATGTTCCGAAACAGATCGGACACGATCAGCCCAACGGATGGGTGTCGGCGCCGAACCAATATGACCGCGAAGCGCGAAGCGCGCATGGCCTCAAGCATCAGAGCCTCGTCAGATCCGGACGCAAACTGTGCCGATCTGGCGTAACGATCGATCGCCCGGGAACGGCCATCGGGAGCGGTGTGAATTGCAAGATCGAAGGCTAGTGTAATCTCGTCCATATTGTCGAGGATAAGGGTCTTGCCAAAAGTCAGGCCGAGCCGGCGCGCGTGGTGCAAGATCGCATCCCGAGATAGGAATTTCATTGCGTCCGAAAGATGCCGCTTGCTGATTTCGCGCAGATGGCGATACCGCGCGAGCACCTCGCCACGGTTTGGCGACAGCGCCTGCGGTTCGACGGTAGTCTCTCTCCGGAGCCCGACGGCGGCAACCATGACGACCTCCACGCTTCGACGGCGCGGTCCGCAGATCGCGCACCTCTACTTATGCATCGTCAGCCCGGTATTTCTTTACGCTGATTCGCTTGATGACCAAAGCCGGCAATCAGCATTTTACACCGTCAGCGGCCCGCCACTTGACACTCCACGAAAGAGCACACCGAGGGATCGCGTAAAAGTCGTCGACTGGCTTAGAAAGATCGAAAATAGTACGGCCGCTTCCGCCGACTGTAACAACGAAATGGCGCATGACAGCTTCGATTGGCTATGGGCGGAACTTGGCGTTGTAGAGCTGAGACGATAGAGCCGTCGCGAGCATCGAGGCGGTGACGATCCACCAGTCCCTCGAGGCGATCAGGACTATGAGGGAGTTATGCCGCGTCCAAGAAGGAGTCAGACTTTACAAACGCAAGACGCGGTAGCGAAACGGAAAACTCCTTCACCAGGCCGTCTGGATCATCAAGGATGGAGACCGCCATATCGCCACAGGATGCGTTGCGAGCCCGTCTGAAACGGAGCCTCCTCGAGAAGCAGAACAAGCGCTAGCAGACTACATCGCACAAAAATATCAACCCGAACGGCGCCGGCAGGATATCGAGGACATCGATTTGTGCTGACGTGCTGTCGATCTATATGACCGATATCGGTGAGCCGGGCCCAATTCGAGATCGAGGCCAGGATTGAACGCCTTAACGAATTCTAGAGCGGCAAGAAATTGTCGAAGGTCAGTGCTCAGACCTGTGCGGCCTACGTCAAACATCGCGGCTACCGCGGCGGTGCACGCCGCGACCCTTGAGATGTTTCGGGCTGCGATCAACCATCATGCAAAAGAAGGTTTTCACCGGGGCGTGGTGCGCGGCTGCGGAATGGCTCTCCAGTCGGTTCACCGCGATTAATGAAACCGCGCAGGCCTATGCCCGAGAAGGCGCCCCCGGGTGTTGGACCCCGACACCAAATGCTCGATTCAAATCTGAGCCCCTGCGCAAGCAGATACGGCGATCTACCCGAAGTTTGAACTGACCGTGCCCCCGCGAGGATACGGCGCAGAAAGGTGGCTGGCCCCCCGTCACTGGATAAGGCCGATGAGTTTTGAACGGCACCTCGCCAGCGCGGTAGCGGCATCGGAGGGCTTTACGGAACGCGTGATTCGTTAAAGCCGCCACGTCGGCTGAGACACGGCGGCGGTGCTTTAATAATCATATTCGTACTCTGGCTTACCGGCGCTCACCCAGCGGTCGCCTTCATTGCTAAATTCGGTTTGGAAACAGAAGCCTGTTTCGCGTCGATGCCCAGTTTCGTCCCAATAAGCAATCCAGCCGATGCAGTAGCAGTGGATACCCGTTCGCTTGCCTGCGGCGGCATAGACAACTTGCCAATCCGAATTCATTTCGGCCCGAAATTTTTGTCCGCTCAAGACTTCGGGAAATCTTCTGACTATCGGGCGCTGAACGTCGATGGCGAAGCGGGGACCCATAAATATTTCGCCTCTAACCTCGACGTTCTTCGCGATGGATTCACCGACGTTGAAGCACAATATGGAGGCTCCAATCCTATTATCCCCATCAACTTCCGTGCGGGTAATTTCCACGGCGTGAATTTTGATCTTCGGGCGGTGAGTGGCGATGAATTCTTCGCGAGCAAGTTTAGTATTTTGAGCAGTCAGCCGGGCTTGTTTGTCTGTGGAAACCCAGAGGGTGAAGGTGAAAGCCGCAACCGCGATAGCCGCGAGCGCAGCGAAAAATCCATTGTGTTGATCAATGAGACGCAAAGAGCAGATCGCCTGCGCTCTGATGATAGCGACGACGGCCTGGCCCTGATCATTGGCGTGTTCGGGGGAATTCTGGCTGGCCTGCTTGCTTATGCAGGACTGAAACGAGGATGCGATCTCGTTTTCGGACCAAGCAAATACGAATAGGATAGCTCCACACGTTCCCAAAAATATCAGCGCGTTTCTCACCATCCCGTAATCGCCGTTCGTCGTCACCCAACCCTTGAGCGCCTATCCCACCCGTCACGCCCCGGTTGAGTCAATGGCTGTCAGGGCGAAAGATAGTGGATTGACTTTGGGGGAAGACGGAACATCCTGATGCCGCGTTGAAGCGTTTCGAAGGAGGCTTCCATGCAAATAGTTATCTTCTTGGCGGCAGCAGCAATCGCAGTGTTAGCACCTGAAGCGTTTGCTCGGAAGGAAACCCCTAAGGGTTACACGTAGCCGCGGTGCCGGACGTGCATTCCCGCGGGTGCGAGCCGGGATAGAAACCACAGTTCCATTGCCATGGATCTGTACTGTCCGGATTGCCCGTGCGAATCGCGATCGTGCCGACGCGCACGTCGCCGTAGAGGACGTGCCAGCATTCATCGCGGGCGTCGTGCGATCGGCGGCGGGTAAGGGCGGGCATGCGCCCATGATTCCGCCGATCGAGCCGAGAGGGAAGCCGCTACCGATTGCGGCGGTGGGGCTCGCGCATCTCGGGGTCGAGCACATGCTGAGGCGGTCGCGGCGGCCGCACAACACCCTGTTTCGCTTGCGGAGAACGGTCACGCGGATTGCGTTGGGTGCTCTATCTTCTTTCGCATCTCGTCGCAGACCGATCTGACTTCGGCGGTCACCACTGATGCCTGTTCGATGCGCTCGAAAATCAGCTTCGCCTCTTCACGATATTTTTGTGCGGTGTCGTGGACGTAGTTAATGGCATCCTTGCATCCAGCCGCCATCTTCTCCGCCCGCTTGACACAATCGATAAGCGTTGTACCCATGTCCTCGAGGGCTTTAACAGCACCCTCATATTGGGCGATCACCGCTTCGGCACTGAGTTTTCCAATCTGATCGACATCGGCGTGATGCTCAACGTAGGGAGGCATCGGCGGCGATGACGTTCGGACTTTGGGCGGAAAACCAATTGCACGCTGATCGCGTGACGGCTGGCTTTTTGTTAGCGCCTGGGCAATGTCGTGCTCGACGCTGGCCAACTCCAAAATGTTACCGTTAGTAGTGGACTGTCCCATCATTAAGTACTCCTGAGCTATGCACTGAGTTGATATTTCCTTCCCGCAGTCCCCTAAACGATAGTCAAAACAGAGACTTAGCACGCAAGTGTAGAACAGACGATTTACAACCTTTGCTAGAAAATACGCCACTTCTAGGGTTTAGCTGTTGCCCACCTATCCTGACGTGCTCTGCCTTATTCTCCCTAATTCTGGGCAGAGATTATGGCTCTGGCCTTTATTCTGCTGATTTGAGCGGAGACTATGGCTAATCTGCCACAGTCCCCGATCCCCCTTAGCTCCTAGGCTTTTTGTGTCTCGACAACGGGTTAGGTCCTTAGACAAGTTCTCCTAGCCTCGTGCGGAGAACTTGCCCCTTTGCAGGGCTCCGATGATTTGGGAGGCATGATGGCCGGGTTCGGTCTGCATGACCGGGGCGAGGCTCTTCATTGCCCTGGCGAGGACATCCCTCGATTCTTCGAGAGTCCCTTGTCGACAAGAAGAGCTGTGGCGACAGCGCCACCCGCGAGACCGGTGCCGGTTGAAATAGCGTCTGCGTTCATCGCCATATCTCCTTGAGACCGAAACAAGCCTGAGTGGGGGTGATTTATATGGATGATGTAGGGGGTTCTTGCTGTCCCGCTCTAGCCCGGCCGCCAGTTGACACCCTGTGGCATCCAACGGTCAGCGTTCAAAAATCACGATGCCTCCCCGCCTCGCAGTTCAACGACCTGGAGGGCTGCAAACAAGGTTGCATGTATCTGCCCGACAACATCGGCGAGCGGCCCTGGCCAATGGCCTTGCTGCAAAGCCTCGCGGCGGGACTGCGGAAGATGGCCGGCGAGCTCGATCCCTCCGACAAGGAGGACCGGCAATGAGTAACGTTGTCGAGTTTCCGACCACCGAGAAGCCGATCACGGAAGACAAGATCGACAAGCTCCACTCCGGAGCATTTCGCGATCTGGAAAGTGGGATCTCCGATTGTGTGCACATGGCGAGTATCGCAGTGCAGATGGCCGAGCACGCGATCGAGGGCAGGGACGACAAGCCCGAAAAGGCAATGTTCGCGGTGTTCCCGGTCGCGGTTGTGTTGAAGAAGCTCAAGGCGGACTATTACGCTGCTTGGCACGGCGAGAGGCGGTCAACATGAGCGAGCTCACCCCGCTGCAGCTGGTGGCCGACCTGTTCGATGATGGCGATCTCCCGGTTCCGAACCCGGAGGCCGCGGCCGAAATCGTCATCCAGCGACTGATCGACGCCGGCTTTGAGATCAAGGCCTAGGAGCTAGCCCAACCATGAAGCGCTGGCGCCGATCACTCCGGAAGCGTAACCGCCAGCGGCTGGCGACACGCGCTAGGCGGCTGCAGCGATAACAACTGGCGCGGGCTTTCGAGCCCGCGTTGCCTTTTGTAGATCCGCCGAAAGCTGTGCCTCTCTCAACCGCTCGCGCAGCTCAGTTAGTTCGAGGAACTGCGCGTGGAGATCAGTTTCTGTCCGGGTGAGCATTTCAAGCCGCGCGTTGGCGATAGATAAACTCTTCAAATTGAGGCTCATTTTCGCCCCCAAAGCCATTACAAAGGAAACAACAACTCAAGATAGTCTGTGGATAGTTCATAAATTTAACTTGCAAACAAGAAAGTACTGAATCCGCCCAGAGTCAAATTACAAAATTGCCGCGCGACAAAAGTCGCAGGGCTTCCGTCTCGCGCTCACGCCGCCGCAGGATGTCACTCAAGAGCGCCTCCAGATCTGTCCTACAATGTCCCACCAGCCGACGAGCGCAAAGACCAAAGCCGAGAGCGATCGCCATCTCGGCAATCTGATAGTAACTCATCGGTCCACCCTCATCCGCTATCCGGCCGGCACGATGGCGCCCCCAAGGCAGAAAAACGTCGTTGGCATGAACTAGGCGGCGGCCCAGCTGGAACTATGGTGCGCACGGACTTGTGTCAGCACCGACTTACGCGGAGCCGCCCATGCGACGGCAGGGATCGGGCCGCACTTGGGGAGACCGCCGGCCAAACCCGCGCCAGCGGCCGTCCTAGACTCAGCAAAGGGCATGTTAATTTTCGCGGTTCTAATTGAGGCGTATTTTCAATTACTTGGTTGGTTTGTTGGTTAGCGTGCCAATGGTTTTTGGCTTTGGGTCTGGTGGTTTTGGTTGGTTTGGTCGGGTTTTGGTTTTTCGGGCCGGGAAGCCGGGAAACAAGGCTGCCGGACATTTCCGAGCATTTGGTTCAGGTTGGTTTTGGTTGGTTGGTTTTTGGCTGATCGGAAACGGGCCGGGCCAGACGCACAGCAAGGGCTAGAGTTCGTCATACATTTTCGATTGGGGTGGTGGCTAAACCGAAAAGCCCGTCGGGGGTGAGCCGGCGGGGCTGTGGGTTGTTTCAGTCCCTGTCGTTGTCCTCGCTCATTCTAGCCCCCTTACCGGAACGACCTCGAAACCGGCAGCCAGTAGCCACCTAATAACGATGTCGGCCGCCCGTTTGGGGTCAAGGATAGCAACCGCAAAGTCGGGGTCGCTGAATAGATCGGCCAAGACGTCTTTCGGATCCGGCTCTCTCCCCATCATAGCACCTATGCGAACTGATTGCGCAGCATCTCGCCCGGCGCACCTCCGACAAACTCGATCAGAAGATTTCGGGCGGTCCGAAGAGGATAGTCCGTGTCTTCGTCGTCGCTAAGCAAATCTTCGCCCAGATACAGCTGAGAAGGACAGCCACCTTGCTGCGGCGACCCTCCGCCGTCTGTGCCGGAATAGAAAACATCCGCTCTATCAATGTGTCATACGCGTCGTAGTAGGGTCGTTGCAGCTTCGTCAGCCTCTCATGCTCCGCGCTTTCCGGCATCGCCTTGATGATGGCCCAGCGTTCCATAGTGGTCAGGGCGGAACGTCCGGCGTAAAATTCATTTTCAAGCCGCGAGAGCTCGGCTTCCCATATCTCACTAAGCCGAAAGATTTCGTCGTCGTAGGCTTGCGCCGCCTCGAGCTGCTCGAAGATTTGCTTCTCCAGCTGCGGGAGTTCGCTGTCGTCAGCCGCGAAGCACTGATGGGCTGTCGTTGGCGTGGCCGCCACAGCCAGGGATCCTGCGCCGACGGCACTAGCCGCCGCGGTGATGGCGAGAAACCGCCGTCGTGACGAATCTGTATTATTATCGAGGGTAGCCTTGCGCAGGATAGGCGCGCTCGTGCAGGCGCTCGCGCGGCGAGAAGAAAGGAGCCGGCGCGTCTTCCGCGCTTGAAAAACGGATGTCAGTGAATACTCCACCGCCTAAAGGCGGTGGCTTCGAGTTACGGCTGAAAGCCGGATTTGGTCGGCCCCATGGGCCGACTGGTGCAAATTCCGAAACATTCATGCTCGGGGCCTTCGTAATAACCGCATGGTGAAGCAGCCCTGAGTTTTGATTTGAATGCTAAAGCACTCTCGACGACACTCATTTGCGACTCGATCCCATGCTGCCTAAAGGCGTGGGGTCTACAGATCCCCTATAGGGGACTCTAAACTAGGGTTTTCGGTGTGGGGAAAGACTTTGCGATTTCGGGCTACCGTTTGCCGCCGTGGCCCTTCGCATTTCTAGAGAGTTGGGAGAATCAAGGACGTTTCTGTCCCAATATCTGTCCCGGTTCGCTGAAAAGTGGCTCAGGGAGAACGCCCCGGCTGGGCCATCCCTTCGGTGGTCCGCTTAGTAGACCCGCTGAAAATCTTCGGTCGTGGGTGCCACTGCGTAATCCCCAACTGGTGACGGTCACAGGTCCTTTTCGGCGAGTTTGCGAAACTCGTCGGGAACGGAACGGGAGATGCCCAGCGCTACCGAACCGTATCCGATCGCATCCCATCCGAAGCGATCTCGGATCTTATCGACGGCGCAGTCGGCCGCCCAACGTGCCAAGCCCATTTTGGTACCAGGGCGGCGCGGTTCATCTTCAAGTCCAAGCGGGAGTTCAAGCTCCAGATCCCAGTGTTCCTCGAGATGCGACACAGAGATCGCCAGCAACGAGATGGATTTCTCGTCTGGGTTATCCGCGAGGACCGCGCGCACTAGCTCCTCGGCGAACTCCGCGAGGATGACGGTCGCGGAGATAGGCGCGTCGAGCGTTACCGAGCGAGTGACAGAGTTCAGGTTAGCGAAGCGAACGCGGACCGTGACGGTGCGGCCGGGCCTGGATTTGGCCCGGAGCCGGGTGGCGATGCGGTCTGCAAGATGAAGCAGGGTGGGTCGAAAAACTCGCTCTTCGGCAGGCTTCCGACCGATTGCCGACTGCGCTCCTGCCGATCGGGTCCGGCGGGGAGCCTTGATTTCCCGTGGATCGCGATTCCAAGCAAGCGCCGCGAGCTTCTCTCCCGCCGCGGGACCGAGCAACCGCTCGAGCGACCATCCCGGTGTCTTTGCCAGCTGCCCGATAGTCAGCACGCCGATCTCGGCCAGCCGCGCCTTCGTGACCGGCCCCACTCCCCACATCAGCTCGACGGGCAGGTGGTGAAGAAATTCCAGCTCGGTGTCGGGATCGACGACCACCAGCCCGTCAGGCTTGGCCACTTGCGAAGCAATTTTTGCCAGATGCTTGGTGCGCGCTACACCGACCGAGATCGCAAGGCCAAGCTCCGCCCGAACGCGCTGGCGGATTGCCCTCGCAATTTCGGCAGGCGAACCGAAAAGATGGGTGCAGCCCGCGACGTCGGCAAAGGCCTCGTCGATGGAAATACGCTCGACGAGGGGCGTGAAATCGCCGATCGCCCTGATGGCGGCGTCGCCCAGCCGTTGGTAGTCCGTGAAATGGCCGCTGACAAAAATGAGTTGCGGACAGAGCTCACGCGCCTGCCGTCCCGACATGCCGCTGCGGACACCGAAGGCCTTGGCTTCGTAAGAAGCGGCAAGGACAACCCCGCCACCGACGACGATGGGTTTGCCTTGCAACGAAGGGTCGAGCAGCTGCTCGACCGAGGCATAGAAGGCATCAAGGTCCGCATGGAGGATGGTGGTTGTCGTTGCCATCCCAACCGTTCGCCCGTGATCTTTCGAGGGTCCTCGCGATGAGAACATAATAAGAACACTGATGGAGTGTCAACCCGATCGGAGAATGATTGCGCCGACACTAATCATGACAGGGAGCTGTGGGTCTACCCGGGAGCTAGGCAATGTGCCGCGCGACAATCAAGGTGAGTACGCAGTCTCATCCAGATTGACGCGCGATAGGCACTGGCTTACGCGACGTAGCCGCCCGACCCCACCTGTCGGAATGGCGTCACCGGTGATGTGTTAAGTCACTGACTTGCTGCAGACATACGCCTTGCATTGTTCAACCTGCACGTACGACGCCCTTGGAAAAGGGCAATTGTCCGATGGAAAATCCCGTGAAATGGGTGGGCGTCAGGGCCTCGCCCGCTTCGCGCCATGCAAGGGCTTCCCGCTGTTGATCCCGATTGAGCGCTGAAGGCCGGCACATGTGCACGCCTCTGGCCTTGGCCCTGGTGCGCCCCTCTGCGGTTCATTGCAAAATAGCCAAGGTTTGGGCTGGCGTTTTCGCTTAATTGATATATATTGTTGATATCATATATCATGGACGAAGGCGATGCGAACGTTAGTTGATCTCGGCGATACCCAAATCCAAGCGCTGGACGAGTTGTCGAAGAAGGAAAAGCGGTCGCGCGCTGCTCTCATCCGTCAGGCGATCGATGACTATCTCGCCGAGCGACACAGCAAACAAGAAAGCGATGCGTTTGGCTTGTGGGGTAACCGCAAGGTGGACGGCTTGGCCTATCAGGAGAAAGTGCGGCGCGAATGGTGAAGGCACTGTTCGACACCAACATTCTCGTCGACTACCTCAATGCCGTTCCCGAAGCCCGCACAGAACTTCAGTGCTACACTGAAAAAGCAGTCAGCATCATTACGTGGATGGAGGTCATGGTTGGCGCCGATCAGGATCTTGAAGCGGCGACGCGCAGCTTTCTGCACGGCTTCGATATCATCGCAGTCGATGAACAGATTGCGGAACGCGCTGTTAGCCTTCGTCGAAGCCATCGGATCAAACTGCCAGATGCCGTGATCTGGGCGACAGCGCAAGTGCATGCCATGCTGCTCGTTACAAGAAACACCAAGGATTTTCCGGATAACAATCCTGGTGTCCGAGCGCCTTACAAGCTGTAACGACCGGATGAATCGATGTTGAACGTTTCTGCGAAACACGCAAGTATTTTTACTACGCGGCGCCCAGCTGATTCAGCTTTATCTACCACCGGGCTCGCAGAAATACGCTGGCGCGCGACGCAGGCATTCAAGCAGCAACGAGAATGTCGTTTTCTTTGGTCACCGCGAGAGTCAACATGAAAACCTTGTCGGTTTTGAACAGCCGAGCTATCGCTCGGACCGTCTCGACAAGGTCTTCGAAAGTTCGGACGAACGAGGGTTGCTTCACGCAACCATCCGCGGGAGCTCCGCGAACGTCGGCGACCCTCGAGCGACGCGTTTTGCCGCCCTCCAGATACGGCGACGCAACGCCGTGTCACTGAAGTCGATTCCCTCAGCCAGAATGAACGGCGACGAAAGACGCAAACGCGTCATTCTTTCGCTGCGGCTCGCCAAAAGATGACGGATCTCAGACGGGGGAAGGTCAAGCAGACAAAGCGGGCGATGAAGCAAAGTCATTCGAACCCGCCTGTTCGATGAACCATTTGACCAAGTCAGGATCAGCCGAAGAATCAAACCGCTCGTCAATGGTATTGGCGAGGAATTGTGCTTCAAGCCGATTTCTTTGATGTTCGGTATCCATGTCGGCGCATGGCTATTCTTGAGACCCGGCGTCGACCCGAAGAGAGCGTGAACGAGGTCTCGGCGATCACGGCTCCCACGCTCATCGTGGCGGCGGGCAAGGAAAAGATCGGACAAGCCAGCGCCTACGAGGAGATGAACCAGAGAATCGCGGGCTCCGAACTTCTTTACTACGACACGGCGGCCCACAATATCTGCGACGGATACGCGACCCATTGCATCGAAGATCTCATGACGTTCTTGCGAAAGCATCCATGAGAAGCAACCACCAATTCACAACCGCTCATTAAACGAACTGAGGATCGAAGCTGTGCCAACTGAAAAGGTTTTGTCTCTTACCTTATCAGTGAGCGAACCGACTCCATTTGCGACCAATCCTCAAAGTCCTCAGACACGAGGATTCCTCGATCGAACAGGAGCCCCGGATCAATATTTTGGCCCTACGGGAGCACCGGGGCGGCGACGAATAAGACGAGGCTTTGGTACAAAAACGGCTTAAGGCCGAATACCCAAAAATCAAGAACATGGCCAATTACAGGGTGCGGACATCTATATTGGCGATGCCGCCCATATCCGCTCAGATCATCACGCCGGACGGCACCTGGGGCGTAAAAGGGGAAACCCCGGTTGTCCTATCGACCGGCAGCCGCCACGGCATGAGCTTGATCTCGGCCATCACATCAAGTCGCGGCAGCGCATGGTCGACCGGCGAAGCGAGCTGTAGCAGCCCCAGCGGAGTGCTTGACAGTAACAATCGCGGGTTGATAACGTTGATATATGGTTTATCGTCCATCCGACGTGCGGGCTCCACCAAACGAAGTGCCGCGAACAAAGTTCGGTGGCGTGCTCGGCTTCCTGATCGAGATGGCCGAAAACCCGTTAGCGCTTGAGGAATTCCGCGCCGGATCCGAGCGCGTCCTGAGCGCGTGGGCTCTCTCCGACGCGGAGAACGATGCAATCAGAAGTCGGAACCAAATCGCATCGGGGCCTTGTTTAGCCAGGCGTCCAGGAACGCGGTTTGAAAATGTAACATCATCCAACAGCGGGGAATGTCCATGTGCTGGTATGTCAAAGACAGCAAGATGCTTGATTTTCTCGTTGCGGTCGCGAAGAGCAAAACTCTTCAGGATGAATTCAAAGCCGATCCGAAGGGGCTGATGCAGCGCGAAGGTCTTGCACAGAAGGACCAGGATATGTTACTGACAACGGATCAGAAGACGTTTTTGAGCGAGATCGCTCAGCGTCATTGATATTCAGTGCGAAACGCCAGCCCCGGAGACCGCTCGAAAAGGGGGTCTTTAGTCATCGTTGGCACTGGAATTCAGTTCGCGCGCATCTGACGGTGGCGGCTCGACGATGGATCGAGGCGGCCGACAAAGTGTTGTTTATCGCCGCGGACCCAGCGACGCGGAATGGTGCGGCGGCGAATGACTCTGCGGAGACGTTGCGGCTCGTGAGTCGCGACGAAAAGCATTCTCAGCTTCAAGCCGGCTCTTCGACTTGAATGGCGAGGTCAAAATCTCCAGAACCAAACGTAGTAGCCCGATCATTCCATCAGCTTAGGTGATTCCTTCACCTCATCAACGCGGATAAGGTTTTCGGTACATACAGGCCGCTCGGGAAGTATGCTGACTGCTGCGTATGACAGCATTCGTGCAGGATCGAGCCTCGTCGATGGATCGGGCTGGACGAACAACGCGAGCTTGATGTCGGGGGCAACGCGCAGCGCTTCCAGAAACGCCTGTCGGCGAGCGTGGTCGTCGCGCGCGGCGTCGGCCTTGAAGTCCGCTGGCCGCGGCGGATAGTTGGCCGAGCCTTCCAGAAACGCCTGTCGGCGAGCGTGGTCGTCGCGCGCGGCGTCGGCCTTGAAGTCCGCTGGCCGCGGCGGATAGTTGGAGAGGTTGGCGCGGGCCCGATCCAGAGGTTGGCGCGGGCCCAATCCTCCTGTGCTACCAGCTGAGCTTCGACCGCCGGCTCCTCTTTCGGCAGGAACGCCTCGATCGGCTCGACGGTAACCGGTTTGGCATTCGCGACTTCGGGCATCGATGCGAAAGCCCAATAGCTCGCCAATCCGTGATTGCTCCAGCCCCACGCCGGACCGGTCAAGAGCGAAAGCTATGAATACCAGCGCGATCTTGGCTCTCCCGTTTCGCCTCCAGACGACCGCAACTGCAGACGCGATGTGCGATGCGCTTTTGCGGCAAGCGACAAACGACCGCCAGCGCACGCGCATTTACCTCGTCAAGATTACTCTCTATACGAGCCTGAGCCGTTATCGCGAGGCGGTTCAGATTGGGATCGAAGCGGTCCGCGCGCTCGGGGTACGGTTGCCCGTCGCGCCCGGGCAAGGGGCGATCGCCCTGGAGTTCCTCAAGGCCAGATGGTATTTGCGCGGTAAACGGCTTGAGGATCTGGGAAACCTGCCGCCGATGACCGACGAGCGCCAGTTGTCGATCATGGTGCTCCTGAGCACTTTGGTTGCGCCCGCGTTCCTCTCTAACGAGGCGTTCGCTATCGTTATCTCACTGAAGATGTTCAATGCTTCGCTGAAATATGGGATTTCGAGTGAAGCGCCGTATGCGTACATGGTCTACGGTGTCGTGAACGCAGGCCTAGGAAAATTCGATACTGCGTACGAGTTCGGCAGGCTCGGGCTTGCCTTGAATGAACGCCTTGGCAACAAACGGATCCAGCCGATCCTCCATTTTCTGTTCGCGACCGCGATCAACCACTGGAAAAGCCATTCAAGAACAAACATGGAGCATCTTCGGACGGCCTATGAGAAAGCGCTGGAAGTCGGCGACCTTGTGTCGGCGACTGCGCCGATCAGCTTTGTCGTTATAGCTTGTTCAAAGGCGATGCGTTTGATGAGACGCTGAACCGCTGCGAGCAATACCTGGACTTTTTCCGCCGAACGAAGGGCCTGGACTATCTCACGACCGCGCAAGGGCAAGCGGCCATAGTCCAACGGCAGGAGATCGCATGCCTAAAAGGGGAGACTTAGGAGCCAACCAGCCTCACCGATGAGAACTTCGACGAGGAAACCTGCGTTGAGTTGCTTCACGCGGATTTGGCTCGATTCGAATACTATCGGGCCAAGCTTCAGATTCTCTACTTGCTCGGCGACTACAAAGTCGTTCCCGAGTTTGTGCTGCTAGGAAAAAAGACCCTCGAAATCATCAAAATTACAGCCGACGTTCGAATTCCAGAATACGTCTTCTATCATGCGCTCCTGTTGTCTTCTCTGTGCTCATCCACGACAGGTCGCGCGCGGGCGCGGCATTTCAAGATGCTCCGCCAGCAGGCCAAGAAGCTTCAGCGCTGGGCGCGAAGCTGTCCTGAAAACTTCCTTCCCCGGCATTTGCTCGTGGCGGCGGAAATCGAACGCCTTCGTGGCCGCCACCTCGAAGCCGCCGATTTGTATGACGCCGCCATTCGCAAGGCGCGCGAGCAGGAGTTCGTTCATGTCGAGGCGGCTGCGAACGAGCTCGCGGCGCGTTTCTATCTGGCGCGCGGAAAAGATCGTTTCGCAAGCGGATACTTCGAGGCAAGCCGCTATGCCTACTCGAGATGGGGGGCCGCCCGGAAAGTGCGCGCGCTCGAAGAACAATACCCGGCGCTTCTTGCCTCCTCGGCGCCCGGGGATCGGACCGGCGTCCTCTCAGGCCAAATTGACTCAAAATTGGATTTGATAACCGTTATGAAGGCGTCCGAGGCGATCTCGATTGAGATCGAACTGCCTCGGCTCGTCGACAAGTTGATGCAGATTCTTATCGAAAACGTCGGCGCTGAGCGAGGCGTTCTCGTCCTCGACACCGGTGACAGTCTGGAAGTCAAAGCTGAACGCTCTGCAGGTACCGACGCCAGCGTTACGGCGCTTCGGTCCATCCCTGTGCAAGACCACCCGGCTCTGCCGGCGGGCGTCATCCACTATGTGGTGAGGACGAGAGAGCCTGTCGTCCTCGCGGACGCGGCGCGCCAGGGCCTGTTCACTCAGGATCCGTACATCGTGCGACAGCGGCCCAAGTCAGTCCTCTGCACGCCGCTCACCAACCAGGGCAAGCTGACCGGGCTCCTATATCTGGAGAACTACCTTACGGCAGACGCATTCACGACGGAGCGCGTGAATGTGTTGAACCTCCTGTCAGGGCAGATCGCCATCTCGCTAGAGAACGCCCGGCTGTATGAGCGTCAGGTACAAATGACGGAGTCCGCCACCCAATTCGTCCCGCACGAGTTTCTCCTGGCGCTTGATAAGCGGTCCCTGATCGACGCCCATCTCGGGGATTGCGTCCAGATGGACATGACCATCCTATTTACCGACATCGTGGGATCTACAAGCTTGTCCGAGCGGATGACCCCGAGGGAGACGTTCGAATTCATTAACGCTTATTTCGAGCAGGTGGGACCGGTCATCCGACGCAATTGCGGTTTCATCGGCAAGTACACTGGCGACGGAGTCATGGCCCTCTTTCCGAGACGGGCCGACGATGCGGTCCGAGCCGCCGTGGAGATCAGGCAGCGCCTGTTCAAGTACAACGAGCAGCAAACAGTTCAGGGACGGTCGCCGATTGACGTCGGCATTGGGGTGCACAAAGGGACCGCAATGCTTGGGATCGTCGGCGAAGCGGAGCGCCTGCAGGGCGACTTGATCGCGGACGCTGCCAATGTGGCGTCGCGGCTCGAGGGATTGTGCCGATCTTACTGCGCCGGCATCCTTTTGAGCGACAGGACCTTTCACGAGTTGCAGGAAGGGAACCAGTTCCGTTCGCGTTCTTTGGGGACGATTCGCGTTAAAGGTCGCGAAAGGGAGGTCGGACTGATCGAGATCTGCGACGGCGATCCCGACGAGGTCGCCGCCTCCAAGTGGGCCACGAGGCACGAATTCGCCGAGGCGCTCGCTCTGTACACCGGCGGGGATGTGGGCTTGGCGCGTGGACGGTTCGCTGGACTTCTCGACCGCAACTCAGGGGATGGGGCCGCGCGCTTCTATCTGGATCGCATTGACGGTCTCACCCATCCCACCGTCGGGCTTCGGGCCACCACCACGAACGCGCAGACCCGCGTCCCGACGTCATTCTGATGCCGATAACCTAACCGTCAGCAGCAGCGTCGGTTGCATCCGCGCACTGGTGCAGTTCGCTTGCGCGATCCCTGTGTGTACCGAAAACTTAAATCCGACTATAATGGTGATGAAGTCCGCCAAGGATGACGCGTGAACAAATGACACCGGTGCGCTGTACCGAGCGAGAGACGGGCGCATCCTTGTTCAAAGACCGATGCGTTCTGACTCCGTTGTAGTAACGGGCGTAAGATTTCAGGATGCGACGCAGATGCGCCTCGCCCAGGACAATCATATGATCGACGCTCTCTCGCCGGATCGAGCCGATCAGCAAAGCCATTCTGCCAGGGAGAGGCCCGTGCGGTAGGCTTGTCCCGGATGCCGTGTGGTAAAAAAATTCGAACGGCGGACGAACCTGGAGGTCGTAGCGCGTCGGCAAGCTTACCGGGCGCGTAAGTTGGGACAACGGGTCGCAAAGGTCTTCCGCGGCTTCTCGATCTCCTGATCGCCGCGGCGGAGTCAGAGTTCAGGATTGAGCCTTGGGCGCGCGATCACGCCGCCTCTTGATCGTAATAACGCAGGAGCCCACCCAGTCCTCCCTGGGACGGATCGAGGAGAACGTCCTGTTGCGTCCCGACGAGGCCGCCGGCACGCAGAAGCGCCGCGTCTTCGACGCGTCAACTGGACTCACATGCGGAAGATATCAGGTCCTGACACTGACGCGACTGTTAGAACATCTTGTCGACAATCTTCGTCATGTCCGCCGCCGAGAAGGCTCGCAACAACTCGGTGCGAACGTTGCCCAAGGCACTAAGGTTCAAATTAAGCGCCGTGGCGGAAAACTCATCCGGCGCATCGAGAATTGTCACAACATCATACCGTCCCTGCGTCCAGAATAACTCTTTTACAACCACTCCAAAAGTCTCGGCCATTTTCTTGAAAGCTTCTGCCCGCTTCGGTGACTCCTTAGCGCTACGGATACCTTGGTCGGTGAAGTTGGCAAGCACGACATAAGTTACCATCGTCACTCTCCCTGGTTGTCAGCGTTAGTCGATCCTTCAAGTATTCTAGCCGATTATCGGGTGGCATAGATAGATCAAGGCTCTTGACACTTCGGGTGAGCATCGCTCGATTGGCGTAACTGCAGTCATGAATCTGCGAAGACAACCGTCGGTGACGCAGAGGATTGGAGAGGTCCGGATCGCCGGTCAAACGCACTGGTCTCGGCCAATATCAAACTTGACACCTAGAGCGAGGGGTAGGTCGTTGCCGAAATTGATCGTGTGCTGAGGAAGCTGTTGCGAAGAGGTGTCTCACGAAGCCTGCTCAAGATCCGACTTGAGCGCTACCAGGAAACGAGCGGCTTCGCCGCCCGTCACCACGCGATGGTCAAAGGTGAGCGACAACGGCAGCACGCGTCTCACCGTTGGCTGGCTCCGATGCGCGACCACCCGTTGGGCAATCCGGCCGGCGCCGATGATCGCCACTTGCGGCGGAACGACGATCAGGTTGGCAAATCGACCTCCAATCATCCCGAAGTTCGACAGCGTAATCGTCGCACCGCGCAGCTCCCCTGGAGGTATTGAGCGCGCGATTGCGTCAGCCCGCAGCCGATCGAGCCCGGTTCGCAAGCCCGGTGCGTCCCGCTCTGCGACATTGCGTATGACGGGGACGATAAGGCCTCCCCCGGTATCGACTGCGATGCCGATGTCGACGCGTTCGATCAGACACCGTTCTCCGGCGCCTGAATTGTACCAGGCATTGAGCGCGGGCTCGGCTTTGCAGGCGGCAGCGATCGCGCGCACCAGCCGGATGGTTACGTCCTCGCCCTTGCGCCAATCGTCGATGTCGGCGTCGTCGGTCACGGTGGCAGGGACGATTTCGGCATGCGCCGCCGTCATGCGTTGAGCCATCGCGCGCCGCAAGCCACGCAGGGGCTCAGCGGGTCCCGCCTGGGACAAACTCTTCGCAGCCCGCTCGACATCGGCACGTGTCATGGTGCCGCCGGGCCCTGTAGCCTCGATAGCCTCGAGATCGACGTCGAGCTTGCGCGCGAGTGCGCGCACCGCCGGAAACACCTGAGGTCTATGCCCCGCAGCTCGCCCGGAAGGCGTTGCCGCCGCCGCTGACGCTTCGCTGGTGCCCAGTTCTCCGACAATTGTGCCGGTGTCCTGCTCGGCGCCTTCGGCAAACTCGACGAGCGGCGCGCCGACCTTCACCATATCTCCCTTGGCGCCAAATAGACGCACGATGCGCCCGCTTGACGGCGACGGCACTTCAACGACCGCCTTGTCGGTCTCGACGGAAACCAGTGGCTGATCGGTGACAACGTGATCGCCCTCGTTGACATACCAGGTGACGATCTCCGCCTCTTCAAGGCCTTCTCCAAGATCCGGCAACTTGAACTGGCGCATGGGACAAGTCCATTGAAGTCTAACTGAACTGGCAGGCTTGGCGCGCGGCGGTCACGATCCGGTCGACCGAGGGCATATAGTGCTGTTCAAGCCGCGCCATTGGAACGATGGTGTCGTAGCCGGTGACGCGGGCCACAGGTGCAAGCAGAGTGGACAGGCCGCGCTCAGCGGTCAGTGCGGCGATCTCGGCTCCGAATCCTCCAGTGCGTGCTGCCTCGTGCACGATGACACAACGACCGGTCTTGGCGACCGAAGCGAGCACAGTGTCTTCATCGTAGGGCTTGAGCGTGGCGAGATCGATGACCTCGGCAGCGATGCCCTCGACAGCCAACGCGTCGGCCGCCGCCATGGTTTCTTTCAGCATGGCGCCCCAACTGATCAACGTAATGTCGCGTCCCTCTCGCAGGACAAAGGCGAAATCCAGCGGCAGGGCTTCGCCATTGTCTTCCACTTCGCCTTTCGCCGAGCGGTATATGCGTGTTGGCTCCAGAAACACCACCGGATCGGGATCGCGGATCGCGGCCAGGAGAAGCCCGTATGCGCGTTCCGGCGATGAAGGGATGACAACGCGCAAGCCGGGAATATGGGCGAGCATTGCCTCGGTGCTTTCGGAGTGATGCTCGGGCGCGCGAATGCCGGCCCCATGCGGAGTTCGTAGAACCATTGGACAGGTAAGCCGTCCCTGGCTGCGGTTGCGCATTCGGGATGCGTGATTCACCAGTTGATCGATGCAGGGGTACAGAAATCCCATAAACTGAATCTCGCCGACGGGCTTCAGGCCCTGCACCGCCATGCCGACGCAGAGTCCGCTGATAAGGAGTTCGGCAAGCGGTGTATCAAGGACGCGCTCCGATCCGAAACGCTCTTGCAGTCCGACGGTCGCGCGGAAAACGCCGCCATTGACGCCGACATCTTCGCCCAGCACGACCACACTCGGATCATCCTGCATTGCTCGGGCGAGCGCCAGATTGATGGCATCGACCAACGTCACCTCAGACATCGTCCTCTCCCGCGAGTTCACGCCGCTGCGCGACATAGGCCTCGGGCAGCTCGCCATAGAGATGATCGAACATGGTTTCCGGCCGGCGCGGCTCCGTTGTCAGATAGCGTTCGACCGCCGCCTCGATGCGTTCATGGCACTCGGCGGCAAGCTGTTCCTCCTCCGCTTTGCTCCACATTTTCTGGCCAGCAAGGAAAGTCCGTAGGCGCGCAATCGGCTCTTCCTTCCAATGGGCCTGGACATCTTCAGCCGGACGGTAACGTGCCGCGTCATCAGCGGTGGTATGATCGCCGAGCCGGTAGGTGACCGCCTCGATGAAGCGGGGGCCTTGGCCGTCACGGGCTGCGGCAATTGCCTCTTTTGCCGCGGCGCGCATCGCCACCACATCGTTGCCATCCACCTGCTCGCCGATGAACCCGGCGGCGATGGCCTTCTGCGCAAGTGTTTCGGCAGCAGTTTGCTGTCGTAGCGGCACAGAAATAGCCCATTGATTGTTGGTGGCGACGAAGACGACCGGCAATTTGTGCACACCGGCAAAATTCATCGCTTCGTAAACATCCCCCTTCGAGGTGGCGCCATCGCCGAACATGCATACGGCGACACGCGGCTCCCGGCGCAACTTGAAGGCATAGGCAACGCCGGCGGCATGCGGCGCCTGTGATCCGACGGGAACGCAAAACGGGAAATCCTGGACCGGTCCGGAGAATTGATTGCCCCGTTCGTCGCCGCCCCAAAACAGCAGAATGTCCTCCAGCCTGACACCACGCCAGATCAGCGCCCCGTTGTCGCGATAGGAGGGCAACAGGACGTCCTCCGCTCGCATCGCACTGGCTGTCCCAACGGACGCCGCCTCTTGGCCGAGCGAAACGGCATAGGTCCCAAGCCGGCCGGTGCGCTGCAATGCAACAGCCTTTCGGTCAAAGATGCGCACAAGCACCATCGCTCGATAGAGCGCGACGAGCAGCGTGGCATCGGAGGCGAATGCAGGGAGCGGCCGGTTTATCGAGCCGTCTGGCGCGAGGTAATTGCGGTGGCGCACCTCAAAGCGCGCGATCACCGGGAGCCCTCCGTCTGCCATTTTCTTGCTGGCCACGTTCTCGCTCCTGGAGCGATTTTGCCCCCAAGTTCGTAATTGGTGCTGGCCCGGGACAATACAAGACCATGATAGGTCCGCCCGATGGCGCGTGGCTGCTGCTGCACCGCGGGGGATTCACCTTTTCCATCGTGGAAACGGCACCGCGTCGGTGGTATGTTGGGGTATGCCAAATGGTCAGGTTGTCCTCGTAACAACTGAACCGTTAGCAGGCGGTTCGCCTGTTCGCTCGGTCTACTATGTGGCTGAACAGGATCCGGCAAAGGCAAAGGCAATTGTCGGTGCAATGATGGCCCCGAATGAAAGGGTCGAAGCGTGGGGCCCGCTTCCGGAAGTAGCCGTCAAAGCTCTCGGATTGAAACCCGGCGACTTCACGCACGGGTAACTGGCATCAAGCGAATTTCTGTGGCGCCTGATCGCACGGAAAGAGAGGAGAGTGACGCCATGCGAGAAATCGAAATCCACGACTATGCGCGGCAGTTGCTGGAAGCACACGCTGCCCAAGCCGTTGGGAAGCCGCTCAGAACGCCATTGATCTCGAATTGAATGGCGATGTCGGAATGGCCAAGACCTGGCGGCATATCGAAGACGCCATGAAGGCTATGCGCGGGCCGCGCCAAAGCTGAAGCCGACATCTCTTTACGTTTCGTGTCCTGCATCGAAATCGTCTTCGAAATGCAAGTGCTTTACGCTGCAGCCGCGGCGCCGGACAAGCTTCAAGGCCGCTATCCCGATCTTGATATGCCTTTCGACATAGTTCGCGGTCACCACCAGATCCGACGCTTCAGTCCTCACACCCTCGGGGATCATTGGCTGATCGGACACAAGAAGCAGCGCGCCAGTCGAAATGTGGTTGGCAAACCCTGCAGCAAAGATTGTTGGGTCGCCATACTTCGTGTACGACGCAACATATCCCGAAAGCGATCATCGTGTTCCCAGACACGACGATTGGTCGTGTACACAGTGCCTGTCCAATAGTCGTGGCCGAGATCGCGGATCATCGTTGACACCGCGCGTCAAGCGGGCGGTGCGGGAACCTCCGGTGGCAGGTAATCATTCGAGGTACCTTCGCCCCGAATGGCCGCAATCGGTAGAATCAAGTCGCCAATTTGATTTTTGCGTTTCAACCCGCCGCATTTGCCAAGAAACAATGCGGCTTTCGGCGCGATGGCACTTAACAGATCCATCACGGTCGCGGCATTTGGGCTTCCCATGCCGAAGTTAATCAGAGTGATTCCGTCGGCAGTCACGTTGGGCATCGGTCGATCTACGCTACCAAACCGCCGTGCACCGTGGCGAACCATTCGACGTAATTGTCGAAGTTGGTCAGGAGAACATATTCTCCGAATTCGGCAAGCGGCGTGCCGGTGTAACGCGGCAGCCAGTCTTCTACGATGTCCGTTTTCTCTTTCATTCCCTGTGATCTCATTTGGAGGCGCGCAACAACGTAGCCTATCAGGCTAGTGGATAGAACCGATCCCTGTCCAATGTGACACACCTGGATTTGCCAGATTCCACTAATCCGCTTGCAACCGATTTCCGGACGCGCAACTGATCGCGCTGGCGCCTCACACAGGCTTTAGTGAAACTTGACGTAGACCGCGTCGGATGGGCGCGGCCCATTGCCTTTGCGATGTCTGGCGGGAACCGCGGCCGCGAAGTCGCTGTCAATTGTTAAGGAGGGTGGCAGCGACGCCGGCGGCATTTGTCTGGTCCGATCGCGTAGGAATGATGCTTTCTTCTTGAGGCGCCGGTGCCGTCGCACCCGATCGGTTGTATAGTTAGGAGAATGGGGGCTGTGCTGCATTGCATCAAGTGCACCTGAAACCAGCAACGGAGGTCCGCCATGAAAGTCAAAGACGTGATGCACAAGGGTGTCGACTGGGTCAGCCCTGACACCCCCGTCACCGAACTCGCGAAATTGATGCGGGAGCATGACATCGGTTGCATTCCGATTGGGGAGGACGACCGACTGATCGGGATGGTGACCGACCGCGATATCGTCTGCAAAGGGCTTGCGAGCAACAACTTCGATGCTCGCCGCGCGATGGCACGCGATGTGATGACCGAAGGCATCCATTGTTGCCGGGAGGACGATGACCTCGCAAAGGCGGTGCATCACATGGAGACGCTGAAGGTCCGCAGGCTGCCGGTGATCAACAAGAACAAGCGGATGGTCGGCATGATCAGTCTGGGTGACGTCAGCCATTCTGCGCCCGGTAATTTGCTGTCCGAGTGCGTCAAGAGCGTTTCGACCCATCACTGAAACACGGCCAGCGCTCCTCTCACGATAGCTGCTCGATCAGACGTTGAGACGAAGCCGAGCGATACTTTTATCATGCAACAATCGCACGGCGCGAAAAGCTGTGGGGCCGAAGTGCTCTGCCTTGCGTCGGTGCGAACCCGAGATGATGCGGCGTCGATCTGCCGGCGCCGTCCGGTGGACCAGGTCGCGCAGCCAACCGACCGCGAAGGCTGGTTAGCGCAATGTTCCGCGCGCGGGATTCCGATGCTCGCGCGTCCGCTATGAGGGTGCGTGACGAATGACCATGGTTGTCGCGATCTCGGGCAGCCTCGCCGATGAAGGAAGTTTTCATGAACGCCGCCATCCGTCAGGCCAAGGCAAAGACTGGCGCGGCCGAGGAGCTGGCCCGCGGGATCAAGGAGGGCGCCATTCTGATCATCAGTGATGTTGAAGGCTTCATGGCCCATTATGTCATCTATGCGCCCGACGACACCGTGACAGCGATCGGCGACTTCAACAATTTCGCGGGAGCGGAGGAGGCAAGCAGGCGAGCGCTCGCCGGGATCGAACAAAATCTTGGGCCCCTGCTCCTTGGACCGGCCACAGCAGTAGCCGGCCTGGTGATCGTCCAAGGCGGACAACAGCGCCCAGATCAGATAAGGCTTCGGTACTACAACCCGCCTGGATCATGATTTTCGGCTTTCACCGAACCGTCAGAACATCGTCAGATAAGGTTTTCGGTACACACATCCCTCGCGTGACCCAGCCAAGCAACGGGTTTCAATTTGCTCAACCCCACCGAACGTCCGCAAAATCAAGCGGCGAGCCGGTGTCCATCCCGGATCATCTCCAGGGTAGGCTTTCGCCGGAACCTGCGCTAGATGTCGTAGTAGAGATGAAACTCGTGGGGATGGGGGCGCAGCCGGATGGCATCGACCTCCTTTGTTCGCTTGTAGTCGAGCCAGGTTTCAATCACGTCGCGGGTGAACACATCGCCGCGCAGTAGGAACGCGTGATCACGTTCTAGCGCATCAAGCGCCTGGTCGAGCGATCCGGGCGTCGATTTCACCTCCTTCGCTTCGGCGGGCGGCAGGTCATAAAGATTTTTGTCGATCGGGCTGCCCGGATCGATGCGGTTGTTGATGCCGTCGAGGCCGGCCATCAGCATCGCGGCGAAGGCGAGGTACGGATTGCATGAGGGATCCGGCGAACGGAACTCGACGCGTTTCGCCCGCGGGTTCGGCGAATACATTGGAATCCGGCAGCAGGCCGAGCGGTTGCGTTGGGAATAGACCAGGTTGATCGGAGCTTCGTAACCGGGCACCAGACGGCGATAGGAGTTCGTGGTCGGGGCGCAAAGTGCACATAGCGCCCAGGCGTGCGTCAGCAGTCCGCCAATGTAATAGCGGCCAAGCTCGCTCAGTTGGGCGTAGTCGGCCCCGCCGTAGAAAAGGTTAGTCTCGCCCTTCCACAGACTCTGATGAACGTGCATTCCCGAGGCGTTGTCCTCGAACAGCGGTTTGGGCATGAACGTCGCCGTCATGCCGTTTTGGCGGGCGGTATTCTTCACCACGTATTTGTAAATCATCAGGTTGTCGGCCATGCGGGTGAGCGTGGTGAAGCGCATGTCGATTTCGTTTTGGCCGCCGGTCGCGACTTCATGGTGATGGGCTTCGATCGCAATTCCGAGTGACTTCATCGTCAGCACCATCTCGGTGCGGAGATCCTGCATGCTATCGGTCGGAGGAACCGGAAAATATCCTTCTTTCGGGCGCGGCTTGTGGCCCAGATTCGGCGCTTCCTTCGTACCGGTGTTCCAGCTACCCTCGCTGGAATCGATTTCGTGGAAGGCGTAGTTGATGCCCTGTCCGTAGCGCACGTCGTTGAATACGAAGAACTCGGCCTCCGGGCCAAAATAGCTCGTATCGGCGCGACCGCTTCCCTTGAGGTAGGTCTCGGCTTTCTGGGCGATATAGCGGGCGTCGCGGCTATAGGATTGACCGGTCACTGGATCCCTGATGTTGCAAATCAGGACCAGTGTCGTAGCCGAGGTGAACGGATCGACGAAGGCAGTCGTCGGATCTGGGACGACCAGCATGTCGCTTTCCTGGATCTCCTGGAAGCCGCGTATCGATGAGCCATCGAATCCGATGCCTTCATTGAGAGCATCGATATTCACCGCGCTCGGGGGGACGGAAAAATGTTGCCACACCCCCGGCAGGTCGGTGAACCGCAGATCGATCATCTGGACCTTATCGTCCTTGATCGCCTTCAGGAGATCTTCGGCTGTCGCACAGATCGGAACCATGGCTTCACTCCTGCAACCTAGAGCGGCGCTTGAAGATCGTGCTGCCGTTCAGCCGCTGCCACGCGGCTTCGGACCGATTTCGGTACCCGTTCCACCTCGGCGCCGCCGCCGCACCAGCCTCGATCCGGCATGGCGGCGCTCGCATTCAGGCTCGCCTCTGTCACACGCGATCCGGCAGCTTCAGCTCTGGTGCGGCCCGCGCATAAGCTTCATGGCGTCTTCGATATGCCGCCAGTCTTTGGCCAGTTCCACTTCGCCCTTTGCTTCAAGTTCGATGGCGTTCTGAGCGGCTTCCGCAATGGCCTTAGCGCCGTGTGCTTCCAGCAACTGTCGCGCATAGTCATGGATTTCGATTTCTCGCATGGCGTCATGCTCCTCTCGTTCAAAGCGCGACCGTGATCACCAATCGGGCGCCGGAACCGTAGATGTTGACACCTATCAAGCGCTCGCAGTCTGCATCCTGGCACCTACCCTTTGCAAGTCCCTGATCCGGGTCATGGGCTGACGAAACCGGGAACACCGCTACCCATTCCACGAATGGTAGCGTCGCAATTCGGGCCCATGAAGCGGCTTCGTCCATTGCGGATATTCCTGATCCAGTCGATCCATCAGGTGGCGGTCAGCCTGTACGTCGCGCACTCGGCTTTGTTCTGACCCGTGGAGAGGCGTCGACTATGAATGGCGCGGGAAATGAAACAGGAGAGTTCTGCTATGATTGAGGGAATCAGCGCGATCACACTGGGCACCCACGAAATGCCACGAGCTGTTCGGTTCTACCACGCGCTAGGGTTTGAGGTCCTGTATGGCGGCGAAGAGTTTTCATCCACCAGCTTTTGAGCAGGGACGAGCTATCTCAATCTCATCGCCCAGCCTGCCGAGCGACGCTGGTCCTGGTGGGGCGGGTCGACGTTGCCGATGTTGACGCACTTTACGACCGTGCGCTCGCAACCGGATACCAGCCAGCTACCGTGCCCCGCGACGCCGACTGGGGTGAGCGCTTCTTCCACCTAATTGACCCCGACGGCCACGAACTCAGTTTCGCTAAGCCTTTGCTTCCGGTTTCCGTCCAATAGCAGCTCGAAGCGGCCTGCCGTTCCAGGAGGCGCCGGGAGAGCGTATGTTGCTCCGATTGTCCACTGAACTTGGGAGGCAACCATGCAGTTCAGGACAACCGGACTACTCTTGCTCGGCGCGATGGCGCTTCCCAGCTCCGGGCCCGCGCAAACCACCCCCGCTCCACCGGCAATTACACGAACAGTGGTTGCCGCAACCAAACTGCCGACCGTCACGGACGTCCCGCTTCATTTCAAAGCGGTGAGCATCACTCTTCAGCCGGACGAGAGGAGCACCGTCTCGGCGGCGAACGGCATCCTCTACCAGATGTCAGGATCGACCGAGGTCGTGCTCGATGGCGAGGCAAAAATGCTCAACGCCGGAGACGGGTTGTTCATCGCCAACGGAAAGGCCGCGGAGCTAACGGCGGGGCGCGGAGGGCCATCGACCCTCCTCCACTTCTTCCTTGCTCCCGCTGGAGACTTGGGTCGGCCTGCCGCGACGGCACCTGCCGTCGTGAGAGAATTGTATCGCACAGCGGATCCGGTCCCCAACCTGAAGCCAGGTGGTTATGATCTCAATCTCACGCGAGTTATATTTCCGGCGCAGATGCCCTCCAACCCGCCACACCATCGGTCAGGCGCGGCTCTATACTTTATCATCTCCGGCACCGGGGCCAACACGGTCGACGGTAAGACGGAAGCAAGGGGACCAGGTTCCCTGATCTATGAACCGTACGCTCTCGTGCACCAATGGGGAAACCCAGGCAACGAGCCGTTGATATTCTTAGCCTTCAACATCAACCCGGAAGGTGTGGCGGCGGTGCTTCCGGGCGCACCAACAAAGAATCAGTAGCTAACGGCGGGCGGCCCACCGCATCCGGAGGACCGTTCGATCCCACATGTATTGGCGAATTTGAATCATGGTGCCAACGAACGATCGCACCATCACCGTGTTCGGCGGAACCGGCTTTCTCGGCCGCCGCATCGTTCGACATCTGCGCGCTCACGGATTTCCTGTTCGGACCGCGTCAAGGCATCCGGATCGAGGGCACAGACTGTTTGGTCCCGATGATCCGAAGCTTCAATCCGTAGGGGCCAACATTCACGACGAGCGGTCAGTCGCGGATGCGCTTGCCGGCGCCTACGGCGTCGTAAATGCGGTTAGCCTTTACGTCGAGCGCGGACAGGAGACTTTTCATTCCGTTCACGTCGAGTCTGCCCAACGGGTAGCAGCTCAAGCGCACCGGGCCGGGGTCAAAAGACTCGTTCACATTTCAGGAATTGGCGCCGATGCCGCCTCACAATCGCGGTACATCCGAAAGCGCGGCGAAGGCGAACTGGCGGTCCAAACCGAGTTCGTCGAGGCACGTTTCATCCGCCCGACGGTGATGTTCGGGCCGGACGACGCGTTTCTCACTACCATCCTCAAGCTCCTCCGCCAACTTCCGGTCTATCCGATGTTCGGCCGCGGCCTGACCAGATTGCAGCCGGCCTATGTGGAGGATGTTGCGGAGGCGATCGGCCGGGTCATGCAGCGAGCTGAGACGCCTTCAGCTATCTTCGAGTTCGGCGGCCCTCGCGTCTACTCGTACAAGGAGTTTCTTAGAACCGTTGCGCACCAAGCTGAACTTCAGCCCCGACTGCTTCCAATCCCGTTTGCTGTTTGGAATGCACTCGCATGGGCCTCCGAAATGTTCCCAAGCCCGCTCCTCACGCGCAATCAAGTGGAACTGATGCAAATCGACACCGTGTCATCGCCGGAGATGCCTGGATTTGTTGAACTGGGGATTTCGCCGCGCTCGGTCGAGGCGATACTCCAGAAGATGCTGTCGAATTGCGGACGAGAGAGGCTCCTCGGTTAATCCGTTTCAACGGCTGACAGTTCGCGCGCGACATCCCCCCGCAGTCAGCCACCTGATGTCCGAATTGGGTCAAAGTTAGAAGAACTCCGTCTGATTGTCTCCATCTGGCTGCGCTGATTTCGGAGAGAGCTTCGCCTAGAGGTTTCAGCTGTGGCTTGCGAGCCGGCGGACTGTGGCGGACGGCTCGACCGTTTCGACTTAGAAGGCGACGATCCCATAGGAATCGCGTCGGGTCGCGGACCGCTTACCGGTTGGATTTCCATTGGCGTTGAGGTCCGCTTCTTTGGTACGCGCTCCTCCAACCAATTCCATAGCCCCAAGGCGCGTTGGATTGAAATATCAGCCTCTTGTCCGAGGCGTTGATATTCGGCTGCGTAGGTTCTGCACTGTTCGGCGGTTGGCATGATCGCTCCTTCGCCTAGGCGGGAGCGCAACACTCTCAGTCACCGATATTGCCCAGAGCGGGACGGTGATAATTCACTGTGCGCCCTTCAGCGCGAATAAAGCTAGTTAATTCCGCACAGCAAAACCTAGGCGGCGGCCGGTCAGGACCCCTGACACAGCCGAAACAGCACCCTGCGGGCCGCTCGGCAAAATGCTACGTGGAATTTCATGTGAGCCTCGGCCGGGTCGCCATCGAGCGAGCATCCGGATCGGTCAGTGAGATCTGCTGGTCCGGTGTGGCGAGCATTTCTACCTTGAGAACCTCGAGACGCCGCATCCGCTCCTTCAGCTTCTCGATGAGCATGGCTCGTCGAGCGAAGCTGGCGGCGCTGGCCCCTGGGCGAGCGTGCCGTGGGGCGCGATGAGCAGCGTAAACCGATGATCTCGTGCCCGTAGAAATAGTACCGCGCCCATGTTTTCAGGTCGATCTGATAGTGCCCGTCGCGCAACAACGCGGGGTGGTGCGGGCGAAGCCTGTCGCTCGCGAGCGAGTGACAGGCGACAACACGGCCCGCTTTTTTTGCGCAACGGGCTTGGCCTTGACGGCCAGGGGGTCGCAGACCCCGCGCTTAAGGAAATGAGGTCAGCCGGGGCTGTCAGACGATCTTGCGCGAAGGGATCGTCACCGGAGGCCGAGACCGGCTTCCCGTCTTCGGGATCTGCCGGGCTCGGTGAGCGCAGCGAATGGAGCCAGTTCCGGCGAAGCCGGACGCGCCCACCATAGCGTTCTAAAACGTTGGGCAGCCATTGGCGATTAGCCTACGTGCGGGAGAGGCTTGACACTTAAGCGGCCCTTCGATGCCGCGCCGGCAGGTGAACATTCATATATTTTTGTATGTCCCCCCATCTGGGCTTCGTTATACTCATTTTGCTAATTGAGTATAACTCCGCTAGACGGGGTCAGCTTGGCCGGGTTAAACTCATACCGCGAAATGAGTATAACTGAGGGATCGTGATGGCAGCGCCCCCGCTGGTCGCGCAGACGACCTACGCCGAACTCCTGGAGCGTTGCGCGAATGCAGCGTTCGACGACGCCTTTGCCGAAGAAGGCGCCTTTACCGCCAAGACCATCAAGGGGCGCCGCTACTGGTACTTTCAGAGCGGCACTGGCGACGCGCGCACACAACGATATGTCGGACCCGAAACGCCCGAATTGTTGGCGCAGATCGAGCGCCACCAGACCATGCGTAACGACGAGCGCCAACGCCGAACGCTCGTTTCCGCGCTGTTGCGGTCGTACAACCTGCCAGGGCCGATCCCTCGGATCGGCGATATTATCGCTGGACTAGCGAAGGCCGGGGTATTTCGGCTGCGTGGCGTGCTGGTGGGTACGGCTGCGTATCAAACTTATTCGGCGATGCTTGGAATCCGCTTGTCCGCGTCGCTCCTGCAAACGGCCGATGTCGATATCGCGCAATTCAAGGACGTATCGGTCGCTGTCGAAGACAGCACTCCGCCTATCATCGATATCCTCCGCAACATTGACAAGAGCTTTCGAGATATCCCGAACGAATCAGACAGCCGACGTTCAACGAGCTACGTCGACAAGGATGGCATTCGAGTCGATTTTCTCACGCCCAGCCGCGGGACCAATTCCGACAAACCGCAGCCTCTTCCGTCTCTGGAAACGGCGGCGCAGCCTCTGCCATTTCTCGATTACCTCATCCACCAGCCGGAGCCAGCGGTGATTCTGCACGATGCCGGAATCTATCTTCACGTTCCCGCGCCTGCGCGATTTGCCGTTCACAAGCTGATTGTTTCGCAGCGGCGCCCTGAAGGGTTCGCTAAGCGCGATAAGGATCTCCGACAGGCCGAAACGCTGCTTGCGGTGCTTGCCGAGAGGCGGCCGCAGGAACTGAAGCTCGCGTGGCACGAGGCCTACGCGCGCGGTCCGACCTGGCGCAGCCTGCTCATTGAAGGTCTTAGCCAAATTGGCGCTCCCGCTCGAGACTTGCTGCTCAAGGTCATCGATAGCCGCCGATCGATGATCCCGGGGCTCGACCTGACGTTCAACAATCCGCCCGCTCGGTATGATTTCAGCCGAGATATCGTGACGTTCGAAGGCACCGCGCTCGCCAGTCCTGTCACATGTGCCGTCAGCCGCGAAGCGCTCGATGATCACTTTGGCGCCGACGGTCTCGGGCAAGACGGACGCGTTGAGCAATTTCTCAAGAACAGATCCAAGATCGAACTCATGGCCCGCGCCAAATATCTTTCGTGGCCGGTGGAAGAACCCGGCGCGGTGCTGATCAAGACCATGGACGTCCCCAAGTTATTGAAGCAGATTTCTGGGGCGGCGCCAGTGGCATCGTCCGGCGGACCAAAGGGTGGTTCGCGTAAAAAAAAACGCTGACGCTTGCAACTGTTGGACTACGGTCCTTCACCGACCTAACCCGCGTTTGATCCCGATTGACCAGGGAATCCCCTCCCCACCGACGACGCCGGTGACGCTCTGCCCTTTGGCGCGCTCAAGCACTGGTCGCCACGGGACGAGACCAAAATCATGCGCACGCTCGATCAGGGCGAAACGGCCGCTGTTGAGCGTCAGCATCCGCCGATAGGTCCCACTCAGCCGGTCGCCTTGCTTGATCTACGCATAGCCAAGGCCGGTTTCGCTGGCGATCCGCGCGCCGACCTCTGCAAGTTCGGGGCGCTCCAGGGTTTGCAACAGATTGCGCGCATAGGCGATGCGACTGCCCTGCTCGCGGGCGAGTCCCTGATCGAGCAACATTTCCGGCGCGCCCGAAGCGCTGCGCCGGTCTCGGACCCCATTCCTGTTGGCGCGATCGTCTCGGGTGCTTTAGCGACAAGGTGCCGGTCAAACCATGTCGCGCCAACGGCGTTCGGCAACGCCTCGAGGTTCTGCCACGACAGCACGGTCCCGGACGCTGCAACCGGTTCGCCTCCTCGAAACGCGCCGCGCGATCGAGATGATCCGGCCCGACCCGCCATGCCCCATCGGCCAGCCGTTCGGCCAAGCCCTGCCGCCGCATCGCCTCGAGCCTGCGGACGTGAGTCTGGATAAATTCAGCTGAGGCGCCCGGATCGGCGGCACCATGAAGGCCGATGCTGTAGAGGCCATGATTGCGGGACGCGATCTCCGCAATGGTGCGGTCGACGGCCCGCGGTGCAATCTCCCGCGCCCGCAACTCGATGATCGTGTTGCGGATGAGCCGCGCGTCATCGGCGTTCCGCAGCCCGAGCTCCACATAGTGTGTCCGGCCGTCGACGCCATCGACTATCACATAGCGCCGCTCGCGCAATTCGTCCGAAAAAACTTCCGCCACCAGCCGCCCGACGACGCGGCCATCCGATGCGGGTCAAAGATCGCGTGATCGCTGACTGCGCGTTCGATTCCTGCGGCCTTCAGCTCGCGGTGCATGATTTTGATGATGTCGCCCCGCTCACCCATCCGCCGCAAGGTCGGCTCGAGATCCGGCACGATGCGCCACGATCCTGGCGTGGTCTCTTCCGCCAGGCCCATGCGCTCCAGCGCTCGTAGCCGCCCCATCCGCAAGGCATGCCCGCCGTGGATCGCGTTCCGGTTTCGCGGCAAGCGCAAGGACGCCATCGCTTGCATCCCGCAAGATGCCGCGGTCGAGACGAGTGAAGCGCTCTGCAGCCACCTCCTGCTCGAGCTTGCGCAGCTGGTCGAGCTCGCTTTCCGGGCCGAGCTCGCGGGTGATGAGTTCGCCCGCCCGCGCCCGCATGCCGTGCGACGTAGTCGCGGGCAATAACGAGGTCCCTGCCCCGATCGTCCTTTCCGCGGACCACGATATGGCTATGCGGATGACCGGTATTGAAGTGATCCGCCGCGACCCGGTCCATCCTCGTGCCAAGATCGGTTTCCACCTGCCGCATCAGGTCGCGCACGAACGGTTTGAGGTCGGCGAGTTCGGCGAAGTCCTCCGCCGCCACGATAAAGCGAAATTGGTGACGGTCGCCCTCGCCTCGTTCGGCGAACGCCTTACCGTCGGTGCGATCGCTGCTCGCATTGTAAAGCTCGCCGGGAGCGCCCTCACGCATGACGCCATCGCGCTGCACGTACCTCAGATGCGCCTGCAGCGTGCTTGTATCCCCCGCCTTGATGCGGACGATCCGCGTCTTGATGGCGACCCGGCGCTGGCCTGCCGGACGGCGGCCCGCAGACACCGTTCCTTGCGCATGGCCGCGGCCGATGCGCGAGCCGGTGAAATCGGAAGCCCGGTGCGGTCGACCCGCACTCGCTTTTTCTGCGATCTTGCGGACGCGCTTGACATAGCCGATGGCCTTGCGACCGCGGCGGTTGCCGATCCGTCCAAGTCTGATCCTAAATTCATCCTCGGTGTCCGCCATGGTCGCACTCCGTCCACGGCGCATCCATGTGGAGCGCAGCTTCGCCGTGTCAAGATGGCGACATGCTTCGTCAATATTGCAAGGCCGTTAGCCGTGGCCTGTCGACAACGCCTCGACGTTGGCGACAAATCCTGGATGTGCAGACAACGGCTTAAGCCCGCTCAGGCGCCAGTGCTTTATCTTGCTCTCCTTCGTCCGCGCGCCACACCTTGTCTGTTGTTTGATCGAACTCCTGATCATGGTGAATGGGCGAGGTCTTCCTCGCGGCTTACGAAGACGCGACGACCGCAATTCCGCCGTCAGACGCGAAGCATTTCGCGCGCAATAACGAGCTGCTGAATCTCGCTCGTGCCGTCAAAAATGCGAAAGGCGCGCGAATGACGGAACAACCGTTCGACCGTCGTCCCTTTCCGTACGCCGAGGCCGCCGAACACCTGCACGGCCTGGTCGATGATTTCGGACGCGGCCTCGCTTGCATAGAGTTTGGCGATCGCAGCCTCACGGGTGATACGCCCGCATGACGTGTCGGAGAGCCAGGCCGCCCGATAAACCAGGAGCGCTGCGGCATCAACCTGCACCGCCATATTCGCAATCTTGGCCTGGATCAGCTGGTGCTCAGCGATCGGCTTCTTGAAGGCCGTCCGCTGCAGGCTTTGCTTGACTGCTTCGTCCATCGCCCGGCGTGACATGCCGAGCGTAGCAGCGCCAACCGTCGGCCGGAACAGTTCCAGCGCCGTCAAGGCAATCTGCAGGCCTTGCCCGGGATGGCCAAGCAGCCGGTCCGCCGGCACACGGCAGCCATCCAAACGCCAGGTCGCAACGGCATGCGGTGGAAGAACTTCGTGATGTTGCTCAAGGACAATTCCGCTGGCGTTGCCGTCCACAATGAACGCACAAATCCCGCCTTGTCCGCCGTCGTCAAGGCGAGCGAACACGACGTAGAGATCTGCCAGACCGGCATTTGAGGTCCAGGATTTGCGCCCTTCAAGGACGAAGCCCGTGCCATCGCGGTGCGCCCTGGTTGTGATCGCACCGGCATCGGAACCCGCTTCGGGCTCCGACAATGCGAACGCTGGTAACAATCTGCCAGCGCGATAGGCCGGCAGAATAGCGCTCTTCTGGTTGGGCGTCCCGTGCAGACAGATTGGCAGAATTCCGAGCCATGGTTCGGACAAAGCCACGTCTGCGATGACGGATTCGTAGGCAAGAATCTCGCGCAACAGGCAGGCGGCACGCAGGTCCAGGCTGACATGGTCGTCGGCGGAGTCCGGATCCGGCAAAGTTTCTTCTAGCCAGCCGGCCGCACCGAGCCGTCTGAATATTTCACGGGCCGCAACGCCATCCCCACCATCGTCGTTCTCGAATTCCCTGAGATTGGCCGCCATCCATGTTGCGAACTGAACGGCAAGTTCGCGATGTCGCGGCTCGAAAAACGGCCAGGCCAGGTGGCTCTGATCCACGGATTATCACCCGCCCGATCCGCTACCGGCGAGCCGCGCGACCATGTTCTTGATGTAGTGCGCCAACAACACGGAAGCGCTGTTGCCCAGCACGTCGATTCGGCCGCTATGCTTGAGCACGAGTAACCCGACAAGATACGTGAACAGGGCCATCGCCTCGATCCGCACCATCGGCAGGAACGGCTTTTTCGTTGCTTTGCGCACCTGTTCGGCAAGCAGGGCCAGCAGCCCATCCAATTGCTGTTTCAGTGTCTCATCCAGGCCCCGACCGAGCTTCTTGGGACGGCCGCCATTGAACAAGACAAGCGCCAGGGTCAACTCTGACGGTCGTAAATCATAGTATTTGTAGATGGCGCTCGTGCCCCGCCGGAGCGCTTTGGCCGGCGTGACGGTTTCGCTCATGGCACTGCTTACGTCCTGGCTCACCGCCAGCAGGGATTCACTCAGGACGACGGCGAAAATCTCTTCTTTTGCCTGAAAGTGCGGGTAGATCGCACCCGTTGTACAGCCGGCCGCTTGCGCGATGGCCCGGATCGAGGCTCCTTCCAACCCAGACTGCTCAAACACACGTCGAGCCGCGTCGACGATCAGTTGCCGACGATGCGCATCGAGCGCGCCTTGATAAGCGTTGGATTTCAAAGCGGACATCGGCAACCCAATAACGTTGTATCTCACCAATAACACTGTTATATTACCGAGTAAAGGCCACTTTTAGCACTTGGCTCCAACTAAACGTGTCACTTCCAGGCCAACAAAACAGCCGATTTCGAGAGATCACCGTGAAAGAACAAACGAACTATTGTGGCTCACAGCCTGTGCTTTCGGCCGAGCAAGCGGAACGGGCCATCATCCAAAACCTGCCCCCCGTTGATCATCACGATGAAATTGTCGAGCAGGTTGGCGAGGATTCCATTCGTGTCCGGCTGCCGTACAAGCCTGAGTTCATGGGCGCCGAACCGTGGCAAGACGGCAGCGGCAGGGTATTTTCGGGGCCGATGGTGATGGGGTTCGCAGACACGGCCATGTACTGCTGTGTGATGGCGTCGATGGGGACGGATGTGATCCCGGTGATGGTGAATTTCAACATTACTTTCCTGCGTCCGGCGCTGGCCCGCGATCTGATCGCGAAGGCGAGCATCGTTCGCCGCGGCGGCAGGTTGCACTACCTTGAATGCTGGCTGACGTCGGATGGTTCTTCGGAGCCCTGTGCGCATATCACCTCGACCTATCGCGTATCCGGGCGCGCGCACTAGCGTCCGCCACTTTCCTCAGTTGTTTCCACCCTCGTGATCAGTCCGGATTCCAGGTCCACAGCGGACGCGCGACGCCCAGAACATCGCACCGCAAGACCAGTCCGAAATACCTTGAGTCGAACGAATAAGGATGCGGCTGCAACAGGAAGAATTCACCGTCGATCAGTCGCATACAGCCATTCCACGTCGGCAACTGCCGTCCCTCGTGGTCCTTATCGAACACCTCGGCCACCACCTTGCCGTTGATGGCGATCGTATTGACCGGCTCTTTTGAACGACAGACTTCATCGTCACCGACGGCAGTAACCTGTTTCACCAGCGGCACCGAAGGCGGCAGGAGCTAGATCATTGCGGAGCCGGCTTAACTTAGGCAGTCGAAAGATCTGAAGAGCATTAGCCATGGTTCGTCTCCTCAAGACCGACGAATGCCAAACAACTCCGAGCGGTACTATAGGAGTAGCGAGAGACAAGATCTCGTTCGCACACTGGAGCGGCGGCTTGTGGCTAAGCGTATAGGACAGAATTGTCGACTATGCCGAAAGGATAATGCAACCCCCACGCGATCGACGGGAGGTCTTTTTTCGCGCAGGACCGCTCAGTTCGAGTGCGAAGTCGACTTGAGTACCCGATCGGCGCCCACGCGGCACCGTCCTACGTTCACCCATCACGATTTCCTCCTTTGGAGACTTGCGGACATTGGCCGCCGAACACGCGGCGTCGTCCCTCAAGCGGCCAGCATCCGAAACCCTTCGCAACAGCGGAACCGCTGCCGCTTGCTCGACGGCATCGGTTCCTGTTCGATGCTATTCCGGCGAATTGACCGGGGAGTAATACGTTGAGTGCACGAGATCCAACCAGGTTTGATCGGACAGTGAAAATGGAGTGGGCATGCGAACCCCACGCGAGGCGAGGTCAGAGCGAAAGATGTCCACGACACGATCAGGCGTGAGCGGACCTTTTTTTTCACCATTTTCCGCATTGGTGGCAGGTCTAACGCAACCCTTCCACAGAATCGAGATTCGGATCTGCTCCTCGCGGTACCGTTCGACTTCGCAACCATTATCGCTGATCGTCCAGCCGGTCCCAGTATGCTCGATTTGGGCAGTTGAAAAAATCGTTGGAATCCGCGCGGTCGGCTCACCTATCCATCCGATACGGTGATACATCCGGCCGCTATCAGTCATGAGTGCCCTGTTCGTAAGGGGCCGACACTCGCTTCTCATGGGGCCAGCCAAACCATTGGGCCAATAATCGTATTGACCGCCCGGACCATCATAAAACCAGACGATACCCCCCGCTTCGAGTATGCGCCATGGTTCAAACAGTCCTGAGCTTCCCATCGCTTGAAGCAGCTGAATCGAACAGCAATCGCGGGTTGCACCTCGGAAGGATGGGATGTCTACGTGGATCGCACCAGCCGGCATTGGCGCGTTAACATTGATGACGATCGCGCTGGGAATCACTTCCGCTCCATGGAGGAGCTGTGATGCCGCCTCCCGGAAACGGGAGTTCTCCAAAATAACCTCCGCGCCCTTTACCAACGGCAAACCATTGGCAGCCCAAGTGCCGCGAAACCATGGGAGCGTCCCATCGTGGGCAGCCGTCTCCTTAACGCCGCACGTGGCCGAAACAGAGAGATAGCTCGCCATTGCTCGATAGGGGCCATGGCGCTCGACGAGCGAACGGATTACGAGGGGATCATCAAAAACCTTCTCAATGTGGATCGGTTCCATCCCTGTCGGACTCTCCTTCCGTCGGCAATTTATCGCACATTCCCGCGCCGATCCGTTCAACCGGCGGCGACGCTTCACCTGCTAGAGACGACCAACGTCCCTCCTGAGGCGTTGTGCGGAGGCTCGTCAATCACTCGTAGGCAAATCTTTTACAACAGATTGTAATGAGCGCGAGTGAACTGGCCCACAATCGAGCTCCAATCGGACGGGCCACATGCCGAGTGGGATCTTGAGTCCGGCTCCAATAAAGAGAGACCTGAGGACCGTTCGCCTGTATTTGGATAAGGCCAAGATCCACATTCATCGTGGCGGATCAGGCTTCGACGAACGACGTAATCAGGTTCCTTTGATCGCCAGGCAACCGATAGTCGCCGCTCGGAGTGGCCTACTCTTTTTGTGGATACCTCTCTGGGATGCCTACCACGCCGCAGTTCACGAGTTTCGTGATCTGTTCTGCGCTGTAGCCGATCTGGCTAAGCACCGCCTCTGAATCAGAGCCGAGCTCCGGGGCAGGACGACGTATGGCACCTGGTGTATCCGATAGACGCGGAACAATGTTGTGCATCAGAATTGCTCCGGCATGTTCGTCGGGGAATTCTATGAGAGCCTCACGGGTTCTTACATGCTCGTCCTCGATGAGCTCCCGAACGTTGTACACCTGTCCCGCCGTTACCTCCGCCATCCAGAGAATGTTGAGGCACTCGTCTCGACTTCTCTCAACAATCCACGCCTGGATGATGTTATCGAGCTGATCGACGTTTCTGAGTCGATCCGAGTTGGTGCGGAATCTGGGATCATAGATCAACTCGGGTCGACCGATCGCAGCGAACAGCCGTTCAGCCATCGATTGGGTGGACGCCGATACCGCGAGGCATCGTTCATCTTTGGAGTAGTAAACATTGCGTGGAGCAACTGCTCCCGAGCGACTGCCGGTGCGCTCCGGTATCTTGCCGGTGAGTGCATATATCGCTGGGTCTGGACCCAAGATCGAAAGCAGAGGCTCCAACAACGAGAGATCGATGATCTGGCCACGCCCGCCGCGCTCGCGATGCCGCAGAGCAATAGTAGTAGCGAATGCGCCATAGACTCCGGCCACCATGTCGCCGAGCGGCATGTTTGGTAGAGTCGGCGGCCGATCGGAATAGCCATTCTTTGCAGCGAAACCAGACATTGCTTCAATCAGGCTTCCGAATCCCGGACGGTCCCTATAGGCACCTGTCTGCCCATAGCCTGATATTCGTACCACCACTAAATTTGGATTGCGTCCCAAGAGCGTTTCTGGCCCGATCTGCATCCTTTCTAGAGTTCCGACTTTAAAATTCTCGACGAGCACGTCTGCGCTTTCGACAAGGTCGAGTAGTACTGCCTTGCCTTGCTCGGAACGTAAATCCAGGGAAAGGCTACGCTTATTGCGACCATAGACCTTCCAATGCGTACTTAAGCCATTGTCTCGCAACTCGCGAAGCGAGTCGCCCTTAATCGGATCTTCGACCTTGACTACGTCGGCTCCGAAATCGGCCAGAAGCATCGTAAGCATGTTCCCAGCGACAAACCGGGACAAATCAACCACACGAATACCGTCCAGCGGCGGCGTCTTGCTAGTAATCGTTGTCATGGTCTCTCTCCGATCAGGTCTACCTCTGCTACAGTGTCGCAACAAAATGAACGGCCCTCAGCCCAACTAGTAATCCAATTGAAAAATGATAAAATATGCAAATTGGGTGCACCATCGGCTGCTTGGATTGGACTGCCCATGATCTGTCGGACATGTGGCGCCGGTATTATCGAAGGCCAGAAATTCTGCAGCTCTTGCGGCTCATCGCTCGTGCAACATTGCGGGGCGTGCGGCCGCGAGAACCTGCGAGGCGACTACTTCTGTAGCCAATGCGGCTTATCTTTGGCACAGCAGAACGGGGACGGCACGCCTCTTCCGAACGCAGAGCGTCGGGAGGTGACGGTCATGTTTTGCGATTTGGTGGGATCGACGGCGCTCGGATCGCGTATGGACCCAGAAGCTTTTCGCCAGATACTAGCCGGGTATCACGCTTGTATATCCGAAACGGTCGCTAAGTTCGAAGGTTTTGTAAGGCATCGTATAGGTGACGGAGCAGTTGTGTATTTTGGCTGGCCAACCGCCCACGAGGCTTGCGCGGAGCGAGCTGTCCGAGCGGGGCTCTCGGTAATCGAAACGTTTAACCGAACTCCGGTCTCTGGTGAAGTGCTCCGGGTCCGAATAGGCATCGCTACTGGATTAGTAATAGCCGGTGAATTCCTGATACGAGGGGCCTCTTCCGAGCACGAGATAGTTGGGGATACGCCAAACCTCGCAGCTCGTCTTCAGACCTTGGCAGAACCAGGCACGCTGGTAGTGTCGCAGGAGACGCGTAAGCAAATCGGAGGAATGTTTTACTGCCGTGACCTAGGAGAGGTAGAGATCAAAGGTTTTGCTGCTCCTATTCATGCGTGGCGGGTTTGCGGCGAAAGCAAAGTTCGAAGTCGCTTTGAAGCTCTGCATTCAGCTCCGTTGCCCCCAATGGTTGGCAGAGACGAAGAGCTTGATTTTCTGCTTCGACGGTGGAAGCAGGCGAGCGCGGGTGAGGGGCGCGTTATTTGGATCTCGGGTGAGGCGGGAATAGGCAAGTCTCGTCTAATACAAGCGATGATGGATCGTCTGCGAGCTGAGACATACGTTCGTCTGCGGTATTTCTGTTCGCAGCATAGTCAGGACACCGCGCTCCATCCAGTCATTGCTCAGCTTCGGCACGCTGCCAAACTCGACATCGATGATTTGGAACACGAAAAACTCGGTAAGCTTGAGGCGCTTCTCTCCTCTAGCGCTCCATCGGCAGAGGAGATCGCGCTCTTCGCCGACGTGCTCTCCATTTCTCTCCCGCACGAATTTCCCGCGGTCAAGCTAAGCCCTCAGCGAAAGAAGGAAAAGACCCTTAAAGCTCTTATCCAGCAATTGAGGTACCTAACTGCAAGCCGGCGAGTGTTAATAGTCCTCGAGGACGCGCACTGGGCAGATCCAACCACGCGCGAGCTCCTTGAGCTTATGGTAGACGAGATTGAAGCGCTGCCAATTCTCCTGATCGCAACATCACGGCCAGGGTTCCGTGTACCTTGGACAGATCATGTCGGCGTGACTTTGATGACCCTGAGCCGGGTTGGGCGGCGACACGCGGTTACAATCGCAGCTCAGGTCGCAGGGGCTTCAGCCCTGGATCATAAGCTGCTCGACCGAATAGCAGTTCAGGCAGAGGGGATACCGCTTTTTATTGAGGAGCTGACCAAAAGCGTGGTGGAGCGCGCCAGCGCTCCGGCAACGGCGCAGCCAATCGTCTCTATACCGCAAACGCTTCAAGCTTCGCTCATGGCGCGTCTAGATCGTCTGCCTGGCGCGAAGCTGGCTGCACAATGTGGGGCAGTGATCGGTCGCGAATTCTCTTATCAAATACTCGCTGCGGTAGCCCAGCAGCCAGAAGATGTTCTGCGTCAGGGGTTAGACCAGCTTGTCATTTCTGGTCTGGTGTTCCGTCGCGGCGAACCGCCCAATGCCACTTATTTGTTCAAGCACGCGTTGGTGCAGGACGCTGCCTACGAGAGCCTTCTGCGAGCGAGCCGTAGCACGATTCATTCGAGAACAGTGAAAGCCATTCATCAGCTCGTACCACATGCGGACGACACCTGCCCCGAATTGCTGGGCCATCACTGCGCGCAGGCTGGGCTTACTGAACAGGCTGTAAGCCACTACGTCCGTGCAGCCGAACTATCGATTGCACGATCTGCGATGGAAGAGGCGCGCGCTCATTTAGACCAAGGGATTCGTCTCATTAAGTCCCTGCCCGATGGAGCGGCACGTTGTGGGCATGAAGCTAAATTGCTGCTCGCCCTCAGAACTGTTTCCGTGATCACTCACGGATATGGCGGTGCAGAAACTGCCAGCACCATCAAGAGGACAGTAGCGCTCGCGCGTCGCGCGAGGCAAGATCGACTTTTGATTCGTGCTCTTTTTGGAGAGTGGGCGTACAGGTCTCATATAGGTGATCTGCCTGGCTCTTTAAACGTCGCGCACGAAATGGTTGCGCTAGCGGAGCAGCTGGCGGAGCCGCTCGTCTGGAGCGAGGCAGCGACAGCGCTTGGCATGAACTACGGCTTCGCTGGACGATTTGTCGAAGCACGGCAAATTTTTGAGAGTTGTCTTGCGAAAATCAAGAGCGATCGATCGCTAATACTCGAAGGCTTCCATCCACAGGATAATGAAGTTCTTGCTCGATGCTTTCTATCGCTCCAGCTCGCTTGCCTTGGCAGTTTTGAGCAATCAGCGTTCGAGGTGGTAAAAGGA
Source organism: uncultured Alphaproteobacteria bacterium (assembly GCA_963822795.1). Lineage (GTDB taxonomy): Bacteria > Pseudomonadota > Alphaproteobacteria > Rhizobiales > Xanthobacteraceae > Bradyrhizobium. The sequence goes on along the minus strand of CAWGJM010000033.1, from coordinate 111,322 downwards.
ATAGAACGGGCTCGCAATTTGCCGCACATGCCCTCCCTCGCGGTTGCCCTAACTGTGGGATGCCGGCAAGCTTGGCTAACTCGCAGTGACCACTTGCTCGCTGAAAGAGCGACGGAACTGGTCGGTTTGTGTGAGGAGCAGCGGTTTCCGTATTGGCTCGCGCGCGGCCGCTGTTACGTTGGCTGGGTTGCGGTGCACCGCGGTCAATTCGATCACGGTATTTCCTTGATGAACGAGGCTCTTTCAAGTCTCCGTGCTTCAGGTGTCGCGCTCTGGAACATACACGGACTAGTTGGAGAGGCCTATGCTCGCGCTGGCGACAACCAAACTGCGCTGCGGCACATTGACACCGCCTTACAGGTTTCGTCGCGAACTGGCGAGGTCTGGGTTGACGCCGAACTCCACCGGATCAAAGGCGAAATCCTTTTGGCATCGGCCAGCGAGCAGGCCGTAGGCGAAGAGGATCTCGTACAAGCCATCAACATTGCACGAGGTCAGGCGGCAAAACTGTGGGAGTTGCGAGCTTCCGCAAGTTTGGCGCGATACTGGTCTCGGACGGGCAGGAATGCGGCAGCCCGGGCTCTGTTAGAGCCAGTTTTGAGTTCGTTAGAAGAGGAAGCTGACGCCCCTGATGTCTCCGATGCCAAACGCACGTTGGCGCTTGTGCGTTGATCGATGCCTTGTGACCACGAACTCATTTTCTCGTACTAGCGCGAGTCTTGGGATCGGGCCTGGTTAATGTGACGGTGATTAAGCTTTCGGTGGTCTTGACCTCTATGGAGTGACTGCGCCCGTTGTTGATCTTTATGCGCAACGGAATTGGTTTAGGCTGGTGAAAAAGTGCGTCACGATATGCTGCGGTCAATATGCGCTGAATAAGGGCTGGAATTGTCAGGATACGACGGTATCGTTTGAGATCGTCATACTGTATGTGAGCTATGCAGCCTAGCGCTTCGCTAATATCCAGGAAGTCAGCTCGAGGGCCAAGTTTCGCAACCCGGTTTGCCGACTGCTTAATTTGAGCAGCACTAAATGCTTGATTGATCTTCTGCTGCAGAACAGTTCGTTGCCTAAATTCTCCCATCGCCGCCTCCCTTTAAGATCCCCACGTCACGCGGACCGCGGTTTTCCGAATAAGGTCTCCGTCCGCTATTCACCTGGCCGAACTACGGCAACAGAATAGGCCAATTGGTGCCGAATGTGCCAATGGAATTGAATCGAGGTCTGAATTACTGACAGTGGAGCAGACGGGCTTTGCCCGTTCCTGAAGCTAACTCGCGACAACCGGCGATCATATACAATTGGGCCGCCGCGACTAGATGTCTTAGTTGAATACGGCCAAGGTACGGCCGCTGCCAATCGCGTCTAGAACATCGTTCAATACGACGCCAAATGGCAAACCTCGACACGATCCAGAATATCCAGAATATCTTCTAAGTTATTGATTTTTCTTGTCGTGGCATGGGTTTCCGCCACGTTTTGTTCACGGTCGTTTCAACCAATTCGTTGCGATTTCGTTGCGGCCTTCTCCGGGAGAACGGCGCTCGCTGCGACCCCGGTTTGCTCCAGAAGCACGCATCTTTCGGCACACGGTTTGTTTACCGGGAAGAGCTATCGCCGATCTTTTATCCCATCGAGCGATTCGCCCTCCTCCGGTCCACAACTTGGGTCATCGAACACGGCTTCAAGAAGGAGACAGGCAACGGCATTACCCTGCACAACAATAACATGCGGCCGCTGAGCCGGGGCGACGTGAGGCTTGCGTCAAACGATCCTAATGACGCGCCCCTAATTGACCCGAACTAAATGGCGGATCCGATAGATATGAAAAAGATGATCGCCTGCGTCCGGATCGGCCGCGAGATCATGGAATCGAATGCTTTCAAACCCTATGGAGGCTTATGCACCGCTTGCGAACATAAAGACCGATCAGGAGATTTTGGAGTACGTCAGACAGTCGGCTGAGACGGACTACCAACCTGTCGGAAGTTGTCGGATGGGCGTTGATGAGGCTGCTGTTGTTGATCCGCGCCTTCGTGTGCGCGGCGTCGAGGCCCTGCGCGTCGTCAACTCCTCAACTCATCGGAGGGCATACCAATGCTGCATCAATCATGATCGGCGCGAAGGGTGCCGCCATGATTCTGGAAGACCCTGTTTCGGAGCCCGGAAAGGCTCATTCGAGCAGCCGTTCCCGCACTATGACCGCCATGCCCGATGCCTAGTTCAGCATTGCTTGCAGGCATGCAAAAGTCAGTGCGGTGCAGATGGATCCACGCAATTGTCGGTCCTCCCTTGCGTCGCAATCGCGTTGTATAAGCGATTAGATTCGCCGCATTTTTTCTCCGCCCAACATGTCAAGTGTCTCCGTTGTGGATGCCTTCAACCCAGCTCTGCGAGCTCACTGTCGCGCCATGCGTAGAACCGGTTCTGCGCCGCCGTGAACGGGGGAAAGTCCTCGGGCAGCAACCGCCAAGGACAACCCAAGCGGATCATATAGAACAGCGCGTTCATAATCTCGCGCGCGGCACGGCTTGCGTCTTCGCGTCTTGAGTGGCGGAAGATTTTGCTGCCAGAAACGTCTCGAATTCTGCCTCTACCGCCTGGGCAATCAGTCGACGCGCGCCGGCTCGGCACATCCTCGATTCTGATGGTCCTGGCATCAATCTCCCTCAGTCCCCGCGGATGGTCGATGGATTGCAATGGAGCTGCTGAGCAGAGCTGCGCCCCGACGACCTGCTAGCTGCGATCTGACGCGCGGTTTGAAGAACGCCGAGACGGGGCGCCCCGGTTTGACGCCGCAGCAGATCGTGCGCTCGCTGGTTCTGATGCGCATCAAGAACTTGAACTATCGCGAATTGAGTGAGCGGATTGCCGATGGATACACTCTGCGCCAGTTCACAGACTTCTATTGCCGGCCGGTGCCGCGACACGATGCATTCCACCGCGGGTTCACTCGGCTCACGCCCGAGACTCTCAAGGCGATCAATGACCTTGTAGTGCAGGCGGCGGTCGAACTCGGACTGGAGGACGGCCAGAAGCTGCGCGTCGATACCACGGTGGTGCAGACCGACATTCATTTTCCGACTGACAGCACGTTGTTGTGGGATGCCATTCGCGTCGTCACGCGCTTGATGGGTCAACTCGCCGCGGCGCTGGGACGCCGGCGTATCAGGGGTTTCCGAGATCGGACGCGATCGGCGCGGCGCCGGATGCAAGAGCTTCAACGGATGACCGCAAGGCAGCGTCAAGATCAGCAGACCGCGACATATCGCGAACTGATCGGCATTGCCGAGGAGGTCATCGAAAGCGCACGAGCCGCACTCCGGCAGACCAGTAAAGCGTGCGGCAAAGACACCATCACCGAACTGGCTATCGCGGAACTGCGCAAGCAGATCGAGCACTTCTGCGGTCTGGGCGACCGTGTGATTGATCAGGCGCGCCGCCGTGTGATCAACGGCGAACAAGTTCCAACTGGCGAGAAGATCTATTCGATCTTTGAGCCTCATACCGACCTGATCAAACGGGGCAAGGTGCAGACGCCGGTTGAGTTCGGCCACAAAGTCTTCCTTGCCGAAAGCGCGCGCGGCCTGAGCGCGCAGTATGAAGTGTTGGACGGCAATCCTGTTGACGAACAGCATGTGGTGATCTCGCTAGAACGTCACAAGCAGACTTCGGCGACGTCCCCGAATTGTATAGTTCGGATCGCGGCTTCTTCAGCGAAAGCAATGTAACGTCGTGCGAGCAGCAAGGCGTCAAGGTGGTGTGCATCCCACAGCGGGGCGGCACCAAAACGCCCGAGCGCGAAGCCTATGAGAAGAGCCGGGAGTTCAAGAGCGGCCAACGCTTTCGCGCCGGCATCGAGGGACGCATCTCGGTGTTGTTCCGCGGTCGCGGTATGAAGCGTTGTCCCGCTGAAGGTCGCGAGCGCTTCGAGCTGTGGGTCGCGGCGGCCGTGCTCGCCAACAACCTCATGAAGATTGCAGCCTTGTTGGCTGAGCCATCATCGCGCAGACGAAAAGCCGCCTGACAATATCCCTCGCGCGTGTTGTTGTGGCCGAAGGATATCCGCCAGAACCTTCATGGCAATCACAGCGCCGCCCAACTGCGCTGTCAAAAATCGCGATGAAAATCGGGCCCAGAATACCTGGCGAATGCCAAAATCCGGCGTCAGTTTGTCCCATTTTTATTGGCGAACTCGCACCATTCACCAAAATGCAGGCGTTTCGCGACGCACGGGGCGAGCTTCGATACCTGCCGACAGCATGGACAAGCCTAGCGCCGCCGGATCCGTTCGTGCGGACGTCGGCCGGTCGCTCGCACTTCCGCATCGAAGACCTGTTGCGGTTGGCGACGCTCAATTTGTCTACGATGCCGACGGGCAGGTGCGCTTGGACCCCGACACCAGTATCCAGACAAGCATTCGTCAGTTGTTTAGCACCTTCCGTCGGACCGGCTCCGCGGTTGCAACCGTAAAAGAGTTTCGAGAGCAAGGGTTGCAGCTCCCGCGGCGCATCTCACATGGACCAAACAAAGGCGACGTCGTGTGGAATGAGCTCCAGCATTCCCGTGTCCTTTGGATCTTGCATCATCCGCGCTATGCCGGCGCCTTCTGCTTCGGTCGCACGCACATACGCCTCCATCCCGATGGCCATCTTCGTCAAACTCGCGCCCGACGGTATCATCAGCGCAGTCTACGCACAGTGCCCGATTACTTGTGCCAGGCTCGCCGCATCCAACGCGGCCAACCGAGACTGCTCGAATGGCGCTAGAACCATGGCTCGTCGAAGCCGCTCTGGCCCGCCTCCCGCGGACTCTCAGCCCGGCCGAACAACGGACCATCGTGCAGGCCACTCGCACACCCCATAGAGTCAGGTGGCCAGAATGGTGGAGTGAACAGCCTAGTCCAAACCGAACGTCGTCCGAACACTGAAGATAGTCGAACTTTACGACGGCGCACCCAGTCGGCGACAGGCGGAGTTGGCCCAGCATCGTGGCCGAGCAACATCTGGGGATCAACTCGCGGCATGAGTTGGCGTTTTAAAGCATTCGCAGACATACCATCTACTTGACTCCATGACCGCGAGCCGTGTTCTATTGGCTATCCTATCGATTGTTCATGCGAGGAGGATCTCATGTCGCGCGCGAGCCTGAAGAATGTTTGGTTGCGGATGCCGGCTTGGGGAGCGCTCATGCTGGGGTTCGGAGTGCTGATTGGCGGGAATGCCCGGGCGGATCAACCGAAGCCGCCAGAGTTGACACCAGATCTATCCGGACAATCGCCTTCCAGATCGGATGAAGTTGCGCTTCGGCTTGACGGCGAAAATATCTACTTTTCCCAAGGCGGAGGCGCGTTCGAAGAATTGCGCTTAGGCGATACGCTCGAGGCGGTACATTTGAGAAAACTCTTGCGGGATGCAGGTGGCATGGGGCAGTCGGTTTCTGTTCCGATCGGCTCCACGATCGTCGCAGGCGGTGGCGGCGGCGCATCCGGATGGGGCTGGAAATCCAAACAAAAGACACCGCGCGGCTCGGAAAACGGAAAATGATTCCGTTGCAACCGCAGCTTACCTCTCGAGCATTGCTTTAATCCGTGCAGGATTCAAACATTGTCGGCCTTGCCGAAGGGCTCGATGGTCCGGTTCTGAAGTTATTTAAGCGCGGCACACACCGGATAATTTCGCCGGATGATACGCTGGCTCGGATCGCGCCCAGGGCACCGCAAATTGGCATCACCCGTCTGGGGAATGTGACAGGCCTCGATCGAATCGGAATTCCAGTCACCGTCGCTATCCGCCCGAATTCGCGCTCGGTTTCGGTTTCGCAAGGCAAGGGGCTCGGTCTTTCCCAGGCGCTCGCATCCGCCCTGATGGAGGCGATCGAGCTCTTTCACGCCGAAGAGCCTGCGGGACGCGCCGTGGACGCGAGTTTTCTGGAGCTATCAGAGAACGCCCGCGTTGTGCGCCCCGGTTTGCTCTCCGGCGGCGAGATTTCGTTGCCCGACCGAACCAGAATAAGATGGATAGAGGGATACGATCTTCTCGCGCGCGAGACCTGTTGGGTTCCTTGGGATGTTGTGCATACCGACTACACTCTGCTAACTCGTTATAGTATCGAGCAACACCACTTCCTCTCCGGTTCCAATGGATTAGCTTCTGGCAATCATCTCGTCGAAGCTGTCAGCTCGGCAATTTGTGAGCTCGTCGAGCGCGACGCCGTCGCCGTGTGGCATGCTCGAAATATTCGCAAGCGCTCGTGCTGCCATCTCGATGCCGGGTCGATAGACGATGGAGATTGCCGCACGCTCCTGGAATTGTACGAGACTGCGCAAATACGACCGCGGCTTTGGGACGTGACGTCTGATATTGGAATCCCGGCGTTCCTTTGTGACATTCCGGCTGCGACCGACGACGCCTCCAACGGTCTGCGAAGATTTCGAGGATCTGGTTGTCATCCCGATCGTGGCGTTGCCCTTGCTCGAGCGCTGACTGAGGCGGCGCAGATCAGGCTCACCTATATCGCTGGCATTCGTGATGATCTTCCGACTTCAGATTACATGGAATCGACAGAACAGAAATTGGGCGCGGCCCTGCTCGACGCCATTTCGCAAGCCAGCAAGGCACGCTCATTTCGTGACGTTCCCAGCCACAATACGGATGATGTCGCGATTGACCTCCGATGGGAGCTTGAGCGATTGCGCGCGATCGGGATTCAACGAGTGATAGCGGTGGATCTCACGCGTCCGGAATTTGGCATTCCCGTGGTCAGAGTGGTGATTCCCGGTCTCGAATGGGATTGCAATCACTCCAACTATGCCGCGGGTCCTCGAGCGCAGCAAGTGAGCGGTCGCAGCGAATGATTGCCGTTATCTTTGCAGGTCCATCGATGCCGCCGCCCACTCCGCCGATTGCGGGAATTGAGTGGCGACCACCGGTGCGCCAAGGCGATCTATATTTGGCAGCCTTGTCGGGCCCCACGATTATTGGCGTCGCCGATGGCTATTTCGAAATCGTGCCGACGGTCTGGCACAAGGAAATCCTCTGGGCCATGGCCCAAGGCATCCATGTCTACGGCGCCGCCAGTATTGGAGCGTTGCGGGCCGCAGAGCTCACAGACTTCGGGATGAAGGGTACCGGTCATATCTATCGGCAATTCCGTGCCGGCCAACTGACGGATGACGACGAGGTCGCAGTGCTACACGGGCCCGCGGAGATTGACTACGTGCAGGTCACCGACGCGATGGTCAATGTGCGTGCCACGATCGACCGCGCGCTCCAGCTAGGGATCGTAGAGCCCGCGTTCGCGGCGAGGCTTGTTTCGATTGGCAAGTCTCTGTTTTACAAAGACAGGACGTATGAGGCGATCCTGAACGCCGCGACAGAACAAGGTCTCGCGCCGGAGGCCGCTCGTCGCTTCGCGGCCTGGCTTCCCGGTGGAAAAGTTGATCAAAAGCGCATTGACGCGAGTGAGATGCTCCAGGCCATTACGGCGCATATTGAAGGTGGCGTGGTCCCGCTGGAGGTTTCCTACGAATTTTCTCACACTTTCGCTTGGGAGGAAGCTCGGCGACGGATCGAGATGGCGCACGACCTGGCGGCGCATGCCAACCGTTGACCGAGGAGCCAAAATTTCTCGACATCCCTCATGGCTGGCCCGACAGGAATCCAATATCACCCAAACATTGCACCTTCTTTTGGAGAACTCCGGAATCGAGAAGATCGAACACGTTGATGTCTCGACCGCCCAAGTCAAATCCAACTTTCTGATTCCCCATCGCATCAGCAAGCACCTTATATTTGTACGTTTCGGCGACGTCTTCTAATGCGTTAATCGCGGCGGCGAAGCTGACGAATTCTTTGCTAAAATACACGTCTCTGATCACGCGATTTGCAGCGTCGAATTTTCCTCGTCCTACATCGTGCCTCAGACGTTCCAGGCTGAAGTTGAGGTCGGGATTTTTTGCCCTGTTGTGATACTGGTTGCCGAAGTCGACCCATCGCCGCAAATGTCGATTAAATCGTTCCTCATCCCACGACGCATGAATAAAAGCGTCTTCAAAGCACGCGTTCCGGGGCGGACCACTCACTCTCCGTCGCGGGTGATAACGCTTGATGCCATCCATATTGGCGTCAGCAACCAGCGCGTGACCCAGTTCGTGGGCGAGTTCGGCCAGAACCGTCAACTCCGGATCCAGAGCGGCTCCCGTTTTTAACTGTATCAGGCCCTTTCCCTTATCCCGATCTCCATCCGAATATCGCAAAAGATCCCCTATGGTTTGGTTCTCGACGTCCACAATCGATTTTTTGTTTGTCAGCTCCCGATCGGAAATGGCGACGTAAACGCTCTTGCTATCTGGCAGCCGATCTGGCCCCTCCCAAAAACCCCAGCCCATAGGGCCCCATGACGGAGATCGAGTCACAAACAACTGCGTCAGTCGACAAAGCTTGCCCTTCATGTAGTCCGGCGCCCGGCTGTAAGTCTTCGCCAGGATGTCTTTTTGGGCTTGGACCACCGGCGTAGATTTGTCGCAGGTCGGCGGCCGGTAAAAAGGGGCGAAGCCAGATCGGCCCGGATAAAAAGCGGTGTAACACGCTTTTTCCGCGAATTTAGTTCCGTCAGGATCACTGACACATGTCCCCTGGAAATGAGTTTCGGGCGGGGTGGTTGGGTACTCTGGGTAGGACGCCGCTGCGGCTTTTGCGGAGTAAGTTATCGTAAGAAAAACCAATGGGATCAACGCGGTCGCCCTCATAGCCACGCCTCCGTTTAGAGCTGGCAGGATGCTCCAACTTCTCAAATTTGTTGGGCCGACGGGAGAGAGCGCTTCAGACGGCTAACGTTCTAATTCCCGACAATTGCCAGATCGTCTGTGTCAAAATCCTATTCAACAGCCAAGCCGAGTGCGAACACAAGCCTAATTTCTTTCTGTTGCGACAGTGCGAAGTCTCACTTCTAAGCTTGCCATGGCTCGGCAGACTTATCGAAGGCCGCTATTGCCTGAGTGGGCGAGCTAAGCCACCTTGGTTGCAGGCGTCGCATGAAAATACCTCTGACGAAATATATATCCGATGGATGACCAAAATGCTCTCAGGGTCGTTCGAGAGATTGGTCAGGTCGCGACGCGGTTCTGAGGGTAGGCGCTGAGCGGCTACTCCGCCATGTTTAGGGTTGTTGAGTTCGTAAGGTGCGGGATGGAGTGCCCAAACTGCCACGTGTATATATCGGAGCGCGCAAAGTTCTGTAGCCAGTGCGGCTCAGCGTTGTCGCTCAATTGTCCTTCGTGCGGCAACAGCGAAGCGCCGGGCTCGAATTTTTGCACCAAGTGCGGCGTAAGCCTCCATGTGACGAGCGGAGTTCCAGCAAGTCCCGAGCTCGCTCCAAGCTTGTCACCGCGTGTGACGTTTGCTGAACGTTGCCACCTCACCGTGATGTTCTGCGATCTCGTCGGCTCGACGGCGCTCTCAGTACATCTTGATGTCGAAGACTTTCATGAAGTGATCGCTACCTACCAGAAGCGCGTCGCCGAAATCGTGACCCGGTTCGGCGGCTTTGTCGCTCGTCGCGTGGGTGATGGTGTCCTTGTTTATTTCGGTTACCCCAATGCGGACGAGGACGATCCGGAGCAGGCCGTGCGAGCAAGCCTGGCTTTAGTCGACGGAATAGGACTCGTGGAGAGTCGGGAACCGCTTCAGGTGCGCGTAGGCATTGCCACTGGCGTCGTGGTCGTCGGCGATCTTGTCGGATCGGGGACTACCAACGACACGGAAGTTTTGGGTGAGGGGCCGAATCTCGCCTCACGACTTCAGGCTGTGGCCAGACCCAACTCGATCGTGATCGCGGATAGCACGCGGCGGTTGGTCGGATCCGTCTTTGGGTTGGAGGACCTTGGGTTCGAAGAATTCAAGGGTTTTGCAGAACCTCAACGCGCCTGGCGCGTGTTGGGCGAAAACCGGTTCAGGAGCCGCTTCGAAGCGCTGCGTTCCGCCGAGACGCCTCTTGTCGATCGCAAGGAGGAGCTTGAGCTTCTGCTCCGGCGCTGGGCACAGGCAAAAACCGGCGAAGGTCGCGTCATCTTCCTCTCGGGCGAACCCGGAATCGGCAAGTCACGCCTCACGGTGGCGCTCAGAGATTTGCTCGGTGGGGAGCCGTACACCGATCTGCACTATTTCTGCTCACCCCACCACCAGAACAGTGCCCTCTTCCCGATTATCAACTTGCTCGAGCGTGCGGCAGGATTCGGCCGCGAGGATACACCCGGGGTTAAGCTGGACAAGCTGGAAGCGCTAATGGCTGAAACCTCTGCAGCCACGCGGGACGTCGCCGTGCTTGCCGACTTGTTGTTGTTGCCGACCGGGCGGTATCCAAACGTCGAGCACAACCCGCGAAGATGGAAGGAGGAGGTTTTCGAGGCGTTAGGGCGGCAGTTCACCGGCTTGGCAAAAACCAAGCCCGTGCTGATGACATTTGAGGACTTGCACTGGATCGATCCGACAACGCAAGAGCTGCTGGATCTTTTCATCCGGCGGATCGAACATCTTCCTGTTCTCTTGATTGCAACCTCCCGGCCGGAATTTACGCCCCTATGGGCAGATCAGCCGCACGTCACCATACTCAAGTCTTAATCGCCTCAGTCGAGCCAATAGTGAGGCCTTGGTTCGACAGCTTGCCGCAAAGACCGTGTCTTTACCGAGCGATTTGGTCGGAGAAATAGTCGAGCGAGGTGATGGCGTACCCCTCTTTCTTGAGGAGGTAACAAAGACAGTCGTGGATGCCGAACCGTTACAACAGCTGGGATCAGGGGCGCCGCGCCCGCCACTCTCGGTTCCGACAACGTTGCATGCATCATTATTAGCGAGGCTCGATAGGATTGGGCCGATAGCCAGGGAAATTGCACAGATCGGGGCGACGATCGGCCGAGAGTTTTCGTACGAACTCACGGCTATTGTCGCCGAGCGACCCGAGCAGGCGCTCAACGATACTCTCGGCCGCTTGGCTGAAGCCGGCCTCGTTTTCCAGCGTGGCGAATCGCCGCGGTCGAGCTTTCTGTTTAAGCATGGGCTGTTGCGGGATGCTGCCTATAGCACATTGCTCCGCGGCCCGCGCCGGGCTCTACATGCGCGCATCGCGCAGGCGATCGAGGAAGTGTTTCCAGAAATAGCTGAGAGTCAACCGGAAGTAGTGGCGCGTCACCGAACCGAAGCGGGTCTGAAGAGGCCTGCCACAATCCATTGGCAACGCGCAGGCGAACTTGCTCTGCGTCGTTCCGCCGGGAGTGAAGCCCTAAAGCACTTTTCCAGCGCCTTGAGTATTCTGGAGGAGTTGCCTGATGCGACGGACCGATGGCAACAGGAGCTAGACGTTCGGCTTGGTCTAGGGACTGCCCTGATCACGGCGCGTGGTTTTCGTTCGCTGGGCCCCGAAATTGTCAAACACTACGAACGTGCCGTGGCGCTCGGGCGAGGGCTTGGCGACGACAAGAAGCTCTTCAGAGCCATGTGGGGAAGCTGGTACGCAAATCTAATCATCGGGCAGACCGAACACGCGCTTGGAATAGCCAACGAGCTTGTCGAGGTGGCAGGGAGGCTCGCCGATCCCGATCTGATGCTTGAGGCGTATCACTCGCGCTGGGCGAATTCCCACGTGATGGGCCTCAATTCGATTGTGCTTGCTGACACGCAGCTTGGGATCGCGCTGTATGACGCCGAGCGACATCACACTCACACCTACGATTATGGGGGTCACGATACCGGCGTGTGCGCCTATGCTCATAGTGCCGTAACACTGTGGATCTCTGGCTTTCCGGATCAGGCTGCACAAATGGCGGATGCCGCGCTCGAATTGGGGCATCGGCTCGGACATCCCCCCAGCCTGCAGCACGCGGCGTGGTGGTCGGCCACACTCCAGCAACTCCTTCGCGCACCCGGGTCGTGTCGCGAACTTTCGGAACTGACAATGCGCATCGGACGTGAGCAGGGAAGCAACATGTTCTTCATGTGCCCGCTTCTTTTGGGCTGGACATTCTTCGAGTCCGGTGAGGCCATTGAGGGCTTGCAGAAGATGGGGGATGCAGTGGCGGCCACGCGCCAGTCAGCCCGACGTTTCTATTTTGAGTACGAGCTTGTGGTGTTTGCGGAAGCTCTCCTGAAGGCTGGTGAGCTGGATCACGCGCAGCAAGTGCTGCAGGAAACCCTCGATCGCATCACGAGCAGTGGGAATTGCCTATTTGAGGCCGAGGTACATCGCCTGTTGGGCATGTGCCTCGAGAATCGAGGCCGCGACCGGATCGCGGAAGCCGAGGCGCTTCTATTAAAGGCTCTTGAGACGTCCGAGCAACAAGGCGCACTTTCTTTCGAACTTCGCGCCGCAACGAACCTAGGGCGAATTTGGCGAGATCATAACCGCTACGGTGACGCGCACAATCTTCTCTCGCAGGTTTACCGACGGTTCACCGAAGGTTTCGATACTCCCGACCTGAAAGACGCCCGGGCTCTGCTGGACGATTTGGAAGCATCGGGCTTTACGCGCTCATGAACGGCGCCTGAGACCACCCGTGCATACCCGTGCACCTGAAAGACCGACTTCGCCATATTTAGACCAATTGCCGTGACCGTTTGCACTAAAGGTCCTCCAGTCGTGGGAGCCCTAACCGCCGTTCGTCGCTACTCATCCCTTCTTTTTCGAAGGAATTCCATCAATTCTGCCAGCCGGCTTTCGACTTCATCCAGCTTACACCCAACGAGCAACTGGCGACGGTCCGCCAATATGAGCACTGTGCTCAACACCGCGTCGCAGTGCCTAATTAATGTAATGAGATGATCGCCACTGGGGCCGTAGTGTCCTGACCCTCGACGCTCATGAAAATGGACCCAGGTGTGCTCAAAAAAGCGGACCGACCCGTTCCCCCTGTTTGGCGCGCGCCAACGGTCCCTGCCGTCGATCTCTTGGTGGCAAACGAGGGCCGGGTGATGGTCCCTTGTCAAGACCGCAGCCGCCGGAGGCGGTGGCCGAAGGCCAGTCTTTACAAGGGACCATCACCCGGCCACGCTCGGCCAACCGACGGCCACGTTGGAGTGTGTCCAGCGCGAGGATGCCCAAGGGAGACTCGCCAGAGCGCGCCAGGTTGGTGGGTCAGAAAAATGAGCACACCCTGGGTCCATTCTCGTGAGCGTCAAGGCCTGAGAACCAGTTCTTCACGGTACGCTCGTTAGCCCCAGTCCAAGCCGCCACAATCTTGATATGTGCGTCGGCGCTGAACTCCGCTCTCGGTGGGACGAGCGCCAAGGCTAGTCACAAATATCGACAGATTGCTTGTTCGATTGAAGAGATTGGGCTGGTCGAGCCCGTATGGTCAAAAAATTGAAACGGCAGGCAGCGTGGGCAGTATCCGCGTTCAGCGTAACCTCGCCGCCTATCGTGCGCTACTCTTTTGCGACGATCAATGGCGCCCGTCGCGGCGCCTAGCTATCATTTGAGCGGCATCCGGAACGTGAAGCACGTCCGGCCTCCGATGGCCGCGTGTGGCGGCTCTATCCGCCGACCATAGTTTTGACCTCAACGCGGACGTCCATATGCTAACGGCCTCAGACGTTGGCTGTAAAAATTTGGCAAGATTTAGTGGCGGGACGCCTTTTTTGCTATACAATTTGTCCGTTTATAAGTGCGGCCTGTCGTCCCTCGCGCGAATGCCGCAATACGGCAGTTTACATTGAACAAGACAAGTTCAAGGCCGGCCTTCTACAGCTCGGTTCACATTTATCTCGGCCGGCATGCATGAATTTAGCATTTCGACTGCGGTTCAGCAAAATGAGATGAAAGCTTTCCGCGAGCACACAACAAAGAGAGTTTCAATGATGACGCGGGGAGACGCCAATGGCTCTAGACGCGAAGCAGCTACTCCAAATGTCGCAACAACACCTTGACGATCTATTTAGCGCACATGATGCGGGCCCGATCCCTGACGGCGAGGCTAAAGGGACTGCGATCATCGCGCCGGGGACAAAGATGAGCGTTTCGATCGCCGCGTTCATCAACATCTTCGCCTGGCAGGGCAAGGTGTTCGACGCCGAGGCGGGCTTGTTGCGAAACCACATTCTGCCGCTGGGTCTGAAGGCGATCATCGCACGCATTTTCAAGGCTCCGAGCCTACTCGACGGCAAGGAATGCATCGTACTCGACTATTCGGAGTCGTCCCTCGTCGCCTCGCATATTCGAGATGAAATTCGTCAAATCGAACCTGGTTTCTATCTTGGCAAAGTGTATTGGGACAATGCGCGTCTGATTGATTTTTCACTCGGCTTCAAGAACTAGAACCGGAATCGAGACATGATTCCGCAAGATCGCTTCTTTATCCTTGCGAAGGTCAGACCGGCGTGCCTCGGCGCGCTGAGAAGCCAGCTGAGCACGATGAGGCGCCGGGGCAAAACGGGCATGGCAGACCCGACGAACGCGCTCGTACCGTTCGGCAACTACGCGGCCATCCACTTCGCTCGGTTCGTTGTGCTCGAGGACCACTCATTGAACGACCGCCGGGCTTTTGGGATGCCCGTGTCTGACCAACCGATCTACCTCTGCTTCATGGCGGATTGCGACGGGCCGGCGGACAAGCTGCTGGAGCAACTGGCACAAAACACCGACGGACTGCGAGACATCTTCCGTCACTGCGAGGAATTTCATGAGACCACCGACCTGCTTGCCTGGTTGAAAGCACATCGGGTCAAGCCGATGGCCTCCTACGTCAACTGGGTCGGGCGTAGTGTCCCCCAGGTACGGGAAGAGGCTTGTCTGCACGAGTTGCTGCGCGACGCCCTGCGCGGAATTCAGTCGACTAATCCGCAAGAAATATTCGCGCTCTTGAAATCACAGGTGACGCAATGCGCGTTGACCAACACACCTCAGACGCCGCTGGGTTGGCGTCTCCGCAACCTGGTGCACATGTTACTTCCGTTCGTTGTTGCGGCGGTTTGCCTCGCGTTGTTTCCTTTCATCGTGATCGCGCTATTCTGCATCGCTTTGCTAATTTTCATCATCCTGTTGCGTCGCCACGAACAGGGAGACCCGATCGTCCCTCAGCCTTATGACGCCGGTTGGGTGGCACTCCTGCGCGAAGCCGAGGATCACGACGTCACCAATCAATACACCGCAATGGGATCCATCAAGCCGGGACAATTCCGTCTCTGGACGGAGATCGTTATCCTCCACGGAATCGATTGGGTGGCGCGCCACATCTACACCCGCGGGGCTATCGGGCGTATCGGGACCATTCATTTCGCACACTGGGTGTTCCTCGACCAGTGCCGCCGCGGCTTCTTCTGCAGCAACTTACGACGGTGGTCATGAGGCCTACATGGACGATTTCATCAATAAAGCCGGCTTCGTGCTAAACCTCTCTTTCTCAAGCTTTATCGGTTATCCGACCACCAACTGTCGGCGAAAAAAGTAAGGAAACATTCAGATCCTACAGCACCATTCAGTCTTTGGAGACCAACGCTCGAAAGACAGACCAAATGTCGATAAGTTCTGCATCGCCCCAATCCAGTGTCGGCCCTCCGGTCAGGAAAGCTGTCCCATCGGAGGTTCGATCCGCACATCCTGCCAATCGCGGCGTCCTAACCAATTGCTCACAGTGCTTGTATACGTCTAATATCGATCCCGCCTCGCGGTGCGAACGGTCACTGGGAGCGCGCTGACGCGGTCAGAGGAAGAACGTCATGCCACGGGACGGATACCTTCGCTTTGAGCCTTTCATCGAGCAACCGCGGCCCGATGAGCCGGAAACCATCAAGACAATTATAGCTTCAATCGAACGGACGAATGCCTCCAGTTTCGCCGCGCGCTCCCACGCGATCCGACAGCAACATGCTAAAGGCCAGGGATTCCTGAAAGGCGAACTGACTGTTTATGACGACTTGCCCGATCACCTGCGCCAAGGAATGTTTGCAACGGCGCGCAGCTATCCGATCATAGTCCGCCTCTCTACCGCATTTGGCGACATCCGCAGTGACCGCATCCGCGTCCCGCGTGGCATGGCCGTCAAGGTATTGGGCGTGAGCGGCCCCAAAGCGCTGTCAGAGGATGATTCAACCAATCAGGACTTCCTCCTCGTCAATCATAAGAGCTATTTTTCGGATGCCGCCGCTTATCTAAGCGCGCAGCACAGTTTCGAACTCCAGCCGAGAACGCCGGATTTCGCGCTGAGAGCGGTTGGACTTGCGGCACGCAGCGCCATCAAGCTGTCCAACTGTGTCGGTTTCCAAATTCCAATGGTGCTTAACGCGCTCGGCGATGCAGGTAACAACATTCTCGGAGAGAGTTTTTATTCGGAGGGGGCTATCCGCTTTGGCGACTATGTCGCGAAGCTCTGTGCTGCCCCTGTCTCGGAGTCGGTTCTTAGGCTCACAGGCCAGCCAGGCTACAAGGACGACAATGCCTTGCTCAATTCGGTCGTTGAGTTTTTCAGTAGAAACTCCGCAGAGTACGAGGTTCGTGCTCAACTCTGCACCGATCTGCAACGCACTCCCGTCGAGGACGCCTCGATCGATTGGCCCGAAGAAATTTCGCCATATCAGCCTTTGGGACGAATCACTCTTCGGTCTCAAGCGGCGGACAGCCCGACACGCCGCGCCTATGCGGACGACGTTCTGTCGTTCGATCCGTGGCGATGCCTTGCCGATCATCAACCGCTGGGCTCCATCATGCGCCTTCGCAAGGAGGCCTACCGGGTATCCCGCACTTTTCGCCATGAGAAGAACCAGCAGCCTATGAAGGAGCCGCAGAGCATCTCCGAATTTCCGGACTGACTCCGATCAGGATACTCCGTCCGGATTTCAAAGATTTATATGACCACCAACTCCAGCTCGGGCAAAAAACGGGACTGATCGCAGTGGGGCACCTATCTCGAGCGAATTTGCCAGCGATCTCACAATCCGGCCCGAACGGTATTGGCATTTGGCAGCTTTCTTTGCGTCTCCGACACGCTCATAAAAATTGGCTGCGGTGGAGTATATTCTCCACGCCGCAAGCGGCAGCTTGGCATTGCGGACAATCGAGATGGCTTGAAACAAATGATGCCTGGCCTCTTGCAAGTCTCCCGCAGCCAGGGCGACCTTGGCCATCACGCTGTGCGAAAGCGCGAGAAACGGACGATCGGGCGCCGTTGCCGTAAACTCATGAAGTCGCAGAGCCTCGTTTCGGGCCTGCTCCAGGTCCTCGGCCTCAAGCCAATAGTCGCAACGATTCAAAAAATAGTGCGGAACTATCAACGACTCCATCGCCACGCCGTCAATTTCAATTCGCCGCTCAATCGCATCGAGATGCTTGCGTGCCAAAGGCAAATTGCGCAGCCCGATATGCGCCCTAGCCAGCAGGTTCCTGCCGATAAAGAAATTGAACGGATTCGCTTCGACGGTTGGATTGAGTGTTTCCTCCGCGCGCTTGGCGGCGCTCTCAAAATCCTGCGCCTCGGCGTGCAGCCATCCGATTGTCAGTTGGCACAAAGCGTCGGCTTGCGGATTCACGTTTCGCACCGCGATGGCCAGCGCAGCGGCCACGCTCGCTTGAACCTTGCCCCATTCCCCGAGATACAGGAGCGCAAATGCCTCAATCGTGTTGTACAGAACGAAGAGATATACATCACCGACCATGCGAGCCAACTCCCGGCCTCTTCTGGTCGCGTCGCAACATGCCGGGTAGTTCGAGCTCAGGAATTCGAGTACGCTCTCCATCGAGCAGCGTCTCATAAGCATGCTAAGATCCTGCGGTTCGGCAATTAGCTTCACCGCATGGCGGCAGAAGTCCGCATTTTCCGTCTTCCATCCCCGCAACATGAGATACAAGTTGGCGACGTTGCCCTGTACCAAGGCTCTGAATGCACCGTCAGCGATCGCGCGGCTCTTTGCCAATGCCTGCTCCGCAAATGGCAGGCATTGCCGTCGATCCACGTAAAGGCAAAAACGGCTAAGATCGACGAGCCCGTTGACTTCTTCTCGAAGATGCCTGGTCTCAACAGCATAGGCGACCATTGCAGCAAGATCTTCGAGCGAGCGGACAAAATCTCCCCCGGCGCGCCACGCCCAGCCCCTCTGAAGAAGGAGCTTCAAGCGCGTAGCCGGTTGCACGACAGCAGGTAGCTGAGCCACAAGTTCCAGAGCCCGGGTTAGGTAGCTTGCGGCTTCTCGTGTGCTGAACCGCCGCGCCGAACTTTCGGCGGCTAGGCCCAGGTAGCGCACGGCCTTGGGGAAATCGTGCCCGAGTTCGAAATGGAACGCGAGCAAAGAAGCCACTTCCGGCGTCCGGGTCCCGTATCCGCATTCGACATTTTCGCCCAAACGCCGGTGCGTATTCACTCGCCGCGCCGGCGCAAGTCTTTGATACAGGACTTCCTGGTAAAGTGCGTGTTGGAAAGTGTAGCAGCCGGAGACCGCCCCATTTGGCCATTCGGTCATGCCGGCCGAGGCTACCACGCGGCCCACCCGAGCCAATTCCTCGCAGAGCTGCTCGACTTCCAGGACGTTGCGATCCAGCGCCCCTGCCACCAACAGCGCCGAGAAATCCGCGCCCGCCGCGCTCGCGATTTCCAGCAAGCCGCGCTCGTCGGCGGTGAGGTGATCGATTTGCCTCGTGATCATCTCCCGCAAATCGCGCGGCATACTGTCCTTCAAAATCGCGTCCTCAGGTACTAGTCGCCACTGTCCACCGACCTCGACGATCGCCTCTAGCGCAATGAGATGATCGACGAGCGCGACCACAAACAGTGGTTGTCCGCCAGTTCGCGCAAAGACCCGCTCCGCCAACTCCTTAGCCAAGTCAGCCGAGCCAAAACGCAAAGCAAGGTATTGCTCGACTTCAGTTCGTGTGAGCCGATCGAGAGCAAGCTCCGTGCATTGTCGGTGGATCTGCAGTTCCTGATGAACGGTCCGAATCGGATGCCCCCCGACTGCGACATCCGTGGGCCGATATGTGGCAAGAACAAGTATGGCCGCTTTTCGATCTCGCCGGGCAATGCGCGAAAGCGCGTCCACCGTCGCAAAATCACTCCAATGCAGGTCTTCGAGAATAATCGCCCAGGGTCGTTTGGCAGTTAGGCTCTCCATGAGATCGCCGAACTCGCGAAGCATGCGCTCCCGTGTGGCTCCGAAGACCTCTTGTTGGAATGCAGCATGATCCTCTTCGCGAAGAAGCCCCGGCATCTGCGCCAACCATGTCGGAGCGTGATCGCGAAGAGACTTGAGCAGGAAGGCTCCATCGGCTCCGCGGCATAGTTCGCGCAGCGCCTCGATCAGCGGCAGGAAGGCTTCATGGGTTCCGAACAATTCGTTGCAACCGCTACGCAGCACGCCCATGCCGCGCTGCTCCATCCGCTCCATCGCCATATCGACAAAAGTCGTCTTACCTATCCCGGCCTCGCCAGTGACGAAAACGACCTGACGGTGTCCGGCCAGGACCTGCTGCAGTACGCTTTCCAAAACCTCCAGCGGAACGGCCCGTCCGACACGCCAACGGCGGCGTTGATCGGCTACCTCG
Organism: uncultured Alphaproteobacteria bacterium; assembly: GCA_963822795.1. Classification (GTDB taxonomy): domain Bacteria; phylum Pseudomonadota; class Alphaproteobacteria; order Rhizobiales; family Xanthobacteraceae; genus Bradyrhizobium. The sequence continues at coordinate 91,807 of CAWGJM010000033.1, read as the reverse complement.
TCTGAAACGAAAGCTTCCTCACCGAGGGGTTGCTCACTACTGGAAGATCGAACGGGGGTGACGGATGCGATGAACCGATATCCGCGCCGCGTTACGGTCTCAATGTAGTGTGGGGCCAGCCTGTCATCGCCTAACGCGGAACGAAGCGCGTTCATCGCCACGGTCAGGCTTGACTCGCTTACATGCAGATCGGACCAGACGGCGTCGAGCAGCTCGTCCTTCGTCACCAATTCTCCAGGGCGTTCGACTAGGCAGCACAACACCTCGAAGGGTTTCGGCGCCAGCACAACACGATCTTGTCCTCGCCACAGCAGAGCGTTGGCCCGATCAAGCCTAAACTGGCCAAAGGCAAACTCGCCTGTTCTCACGGCTGCGACCCTCACAGTCCGGATGCTTCCGATCATAAGAGAAAGCTAAGCGAAATGTAAGGGCGTCCTAAGGACGCGGGGTCCGCGCAGGCAATAGCGTCGCGTGGTCGGCGATCTCGTCAGCAACACCTACACAGACGCCGAGGAGGAAGCAGGATGATCCCGAATCCAGCCCACAGAGGAAACGACAGACGGATCGCCGTCGCTACGGGGGATAGCGCCGTGCTGATTGTGGCACCCGAGAACATCGAATTCCTAAACCCGCTCGTATACGAGCCAAAGGTTACCGTCCTGCCGGAATGGTCGCTTCAAGAGCGGTTTAGCCATGAGGGGCAGCAGCGTGCCGAGGAGGTAACTGATGAAGTTCTGGCGGGAGAGGACCAATCCAACGAGCCGAAGCATGAAACGTCCTTCCTAGCCGGACTTCTGCGTTTCGCAGGAGCAGTCGTCGGATTTGTGATGGGTGGCCCGGCGGGAGCCGCGCTCGGCTCGGTCATGGGGGAAGTGGCGGGCGACATCGCCACGGAGCAAACCAACATTATCTGGCCAAGGCTTGGACGTGCGTTGCACTATCGGAAGGGAGCTCATCACGAAGAGGATGCTTGAGTGCAGAAGCCATTGCTGCCGTAATTGTGCAGGAGTCAACGCCGTGGTTGCAGAACAGCCCATCTATGAACTGATATGAGTGGTTTTCCCGAATTCCGCACCGGCTTTCGGTGATGGAATCGGCCCATGTTGAGGAGACGTCGCCCGCCCGACGCTCACGTTAGCCGGTATGCCGGCCTCTCCGCATCAGATTGCGTTTTTGACGCGGCACCTGGAAAATGACCAGACGATGGCCTCGCACCTGACCAAAGCCGGCTTCTCAGCGCCCTGAATGGAGCGTTTCGTGTCGTTTACTAGAAAGGCGGCGATCGGGCACCGGCATTGATCGGCGTGCATACGCTTTTTTGATGGACCTAATAATCCGCAATTCGGTCTCATGGCGTCAAGGCGGTATAGTAGCGATCGGGAAGATGGTCGCCGATGGAGGGAGCGAGGAGCAGCGTTAGCGCGCCCAGCGCATCGACCCGCGAGGTTGGCGAGGGGCTTCCGATAAGATTCCGCAATCGGTCTGCTACACCGCGGAAGAAGTCGCTGCCGCTGGTGGGCTCGTCGGAATCGGATGCGGCAAGGAGCTGAGTCGAATTGAATTTCGCGCCGCTCTCACAACTGAGGTATCGGCCGACGTGGTGGAAGCCAAGCTCCGCAGGTGGAACGGTTGGGACGATATCTCTGCCGTGGACAAGGCGATATGTTGTCAGCCCGAACGCAGCGTTGTACTTGGCGACGAATTCCGCTTGGCCGACACGCGGCGCGCCGAAGACGAAGACTTGAGCACTATCGAGACCCTTTTCGCGTCGTGCCCGGTCCACCGTCGCCAATGCGATCGCAGCGCCGAGACTATGGCCCGTCACGAACAGCGGGCGCTTCTCTTCCATGCATCGTTCGATCGCTGTTCCGACCTCCGGCCAAACGGCATCGGCCGCATCCTGAAAGCCCTCGTGCGCGTCTGCGCCAGGTCGGCCGAGGTAGAAGTCGCTCACCCAGTTCAGCAGATTGAGCGGGTCGGTTCCTGCGAACGCGAGAATGAGAGCATTCTCCTTATTGGCGATAATCCCGCGCGTGTCTGACAGCGGCAGGGTGCTCTTGGCGGGCTGCTGCAGTATACGGACCTCGGCGAGGCCAAACAGCGCGCCGATCGCGCGGATCTTGTCCGGTAACCGCGTCTCGTAGGCCAGCTGCGACATCCAAGCCATGGCCAACGCGGTACCAGTACCGTTGTCCAGCCCACCGGTCGGCGCGAACTGCGCGAAGGCGTTCCGGTTGTACTCACTCTGGGGAAGTTCGACCAAGAAACTCATGCGGTGTTTCCCTATACCGACGATCAGACGCCCGAAGATGGCTCGAAGCGAACATTTTCCGACGCTCTAGCGCTTCCGCTCGTGTCTTAACTTGCGGCTTGGCTACCGAGGTTGCGTCGGCAATCGCCCTAGAAAGTAAATAAGCCATCGAAGGTTCGGGCGATGACCACTATGAACCGTAGTTGCGGGTTATCCTACACCAATCTAAAAGCCTGTCGCCAAGAATGGTAGCTTAATGGGATCATCGAGGAACAGACTGCGGTGAGTTACACCACCTACAGCAATGAGAAAATACAAAAGAACAAAGATATAACTAAACCACAGCCCCGTGCTGACGGCCGCGGCATCAACCACGACATCCCGTAAGGCCTTAAGGTCCCTCGCTTGGTCGGCCAAGCCTGGAGTTTTGGGCTGGAGTTTTGGGCTTGGCCAAAAAGGGGCGTTTAGCTAGTTTCCGTCGCGAAACGCCTGCATTTTGGTGAATGGTGCGGGTTCGCCAATAAAATTGGGACAAACTGACGCCGGATTCTGGCGTTCGCCAGGTATTCTGGGCCCGATTTTCATCGCGATTTTTGACAGCGCAGTTGGGCGGCGCGGTGATTGCCATGAAGGTTCTGGCGGATATCCTTCCGCCACAACAATGCGCGAGGGATATTGTCAGGCGGCTTTTCGTCTGCGCGATGATGGCTCAGCCAACAAGGCTGCAATCTTCATGAGGTTGTTGGCGAGCACGGCCGCCGCGACCCACAGCTCGAAGCGCTCGCGACCTTCAGCGGGACAACGCTTCATACCGCGACCGCGGAACAACACCGAGATGCGTCCCTCGATGCCGGCGCGAAAGCGTTGGCCGCTCTTGAACTCCCGGCTCTTCTCATAGGCTTCGCGCTCGGGCGTTTTGGTGCCGCCCCGCTGTGGGATGCACACCACCTTGACGCCTCGCTGCTCGCACGACGTTACATTGCTTTCGCTGAAGAAGCCGCGATCCGAACTATACAATTCGGGCACGTCGCCGAAGGTCTGCTTGTGGCGTTCCAGCGAAGCGACCACGTGCTGTTCGTCGACGGGGTTGCCGTCCAATACGTCATACTGCGTGATCAAGCCGCGCGCGCTTTCGGCAAGGAAGACCTTGTGGCCGAACTCAACCGGCGTCTGCACCTTGCCCCGTTTGATCAGGTCGGTATGGGGCTCAAAGATCGAATAGATCTTCTCGCCAGTTGGAACTTGTTCGCCGTTGAGCACACGGCGGCGCGCCTGATCAATCACACGGTCGCCCAGACCGCAGAAGTGCTCGATCTGCTTGCGCAGCTCCGCGATAGCCAGTTCGGTGATAGTGTCTTTGCCGCCCGCTTTACTGGTCTGCCTGAGTGCGGCTCGTGCGCTTTCGACGACTTCCTCGGCAATGCCGATCAGTTCGCGATATGTCGCGGTCTGCTGATCTTGACGCTGCCTTGCGGTCATCCGTTGAAGCTCTTGCATCCGGCGCCGCGCCGATCGCGTCCGATCTCGGAAACCCCTGATACGCCGGCGTCCCAGCGCCGCGGCGAGTTGACCCATCAAGCGCGTGACGACGCGAATGGCATCCCAAATCAACGTGCTGTCGGTCGGAAAATGAATGTCGGTCTGCACCACCGTGGTATCGACGCGCAGCTTCTGGCCGTCCTCCAGTCCGAGTTCGACCGCCGCCTGCACTACAAGGTCATTGATCGCCTTGAGAAGTCTCGGGCGTGAGCCGAGTGAACCCGCGGTGGAATGCATCGTGTCGCGGCACCGGCAGGCAATAGAAGTCTGTGAACTGGCGCAGAGTGTATCCATCGGCAATCCGCTCACTCAATTCGCGATAGTTCAAGTTCTTGATGCGCATCAGAACCAGCGAGCGCAGGATCTGCTGCGGCGTCAAACCGGGGCGCCCCGTCTCGGCGTTCTTCAAATCGCGCGTCAGATCGCAGCGGACTTGCTCGATGATATCCTTTTGGTCGTCAAGAAAATCGGAAATGGCCTGTAGCAACGGATCAAGCCGCAGACCCTGACGCGTCAGCTCCCAATCGGCAAAACTGACCTGTTGCTGCGCTGTCCTCGACACCGCTCAGCCCCCGTCGCTCTTCTTCGATTTGGCGCGCTCTCGCTTCAGCGCCTTGATGTATCGCGGTGCCGCTTGGTGCAGCAGATCCTGCAGAGCGCGCCCGTTGTCCAGGCTGCGCTGAACTTCCGGCACAAGCGCTTCCGGCACGTAGACGGAAACACGACGTCCGTTCGCGCGGCCGTACAGGACATAACTTTGATGCTGATCGCCAGACAAACACGCCGGGCAATTCTTCCGGATGCACCAACTCCGCCGCAAACTCAGCGAACCAAGCACCGCAGGCCAAATGTCAGCCGCTTCAATCTGCAGCCAGCGCGCGACATCAGAGGGCAATTCCAAATCAATATGCTTCATGCCAAACATGTGATGATTGGCGCACGCACACGTCAAGCAAAAACGACGCGGATGAAAACGCAATAAACACGCTATTTGCAGCACTTTAATGCGTTTCGTGACAAAAACTAGCTAAGCTAAGCTAGCGTGCGCTCCATGCGATTGCCCTCGGCTCCCGCCATCACATTTGCAGCCCGTAGGCGGATAAGCAAGAGCCCGCACTGCTCTCGAATCGTATCGCATTTCAATCATTGACTCTTCGCCGACACGAGAAGGGCCTAGCCCGTTTCTTACTCGCCCAAGCTGACCAACATAATATGGGCGGCCATCGTACGCGTCAGACATCCGATATGCACTCCAAGCTAGCCGATTACCGCACCCCGTGTGGTCAAAAAATTCGAACGGTGGACGAACCTGTAGGTCGTAGCGCGTCGGCAAGCTTACCGGGCGCGTGAGTTGGGACGACGGGTCTTAAAGGTCTTCCGCGGCTTTTCGATCTCCTGATAGCCGCGGCACAGAGTTCAGGATTGAGCCCCGGGGCGCGCGATCACGCCGCCTCTTGATGGTAATAACGCAGGAGCCCACCCAATCGCTCACGGCATTGCACAGGCCCGGTGCGGCGGACGCTTGTATCGCGGGGGAACAGCAGGACGTTGTCCTTCCCCTGATGATTGCGCTCAGCATGGTAATGCTCGACGTATTCGCTCGGGGCGCGCCGCGGGGAGCGCTCGCCGAAGAGGATTACCTTGGACAAGCACTCCTTCTTTACCGACCTGACCCAGCGCTCCGCATAGGCATTCAGGTTCGGGCTGCGCGCCGGCAGCACCAGCGGTTCAACGCGACCTGACACAATAATAGCCCGGAACGACTTGGTGTATTTGGTGTCCCGATCGTGCAGGTGATAGCGACAGTCCCGCAGGGTGCCGCATCCCTCCATGGTCACGTTCCGGGCAATCTGCCGCATCCACGGCTCGTCCGGGTGAATGGTGATGCCGGCGATGTCGATCGGGCGGCTCTCCAGATGGATGAAAAAAAGCACGTAATAGGTCACCAGCCCGCGCAGCGTCAGCACCTCCGCCGTGAAGAAGTCAGTCCCAGCCAGCAGCGCCAAGTGGGTCCGAATGAAGGCCGGCCGTACGCTTGCGCTCCGGCGCCGGCGGCAGCGCGTGGCGGCGCAGGATATTGCCAACCGTTTGATCAGAAATCACATACCCAAGATTGGCCAAAGCGCCCACAATCCGGTCATAGCCCCAGTCGCGGTTCTCGCTGGCCATGCGAACGATCAGCTGCTCGACTTCTCGGGTAACCCGCGGTCTGCCCCGACCTCGACGAGCTTTTGAGCCATCGAACTTACCGGCGACAAGCTTGCGGTACCAGGCAAGGATGGTGTCCGGTCTCGCGACAGTCGCGACCTCGGCAAGGGCTTGGCGGCCCAGGCGATGACCGATCTTCCCGAGTATGGCTCGCTCGGCGTCCGAGAGCTTCAATCGCCCATTCAACTGGCTCTTCAGGATGCGGTTTTCCGCGGCCAGATATTCGTTCCGCGCCAGCAGCTCTTGATCCACCGTCCCGGTAACGTAGGCAAGGATGCGCGTCCAGTCCATAACGGTCCCCTTGCCCCGACTGTTGTCCCTGAATGGCGGCGCCATTGATCGCCCCAAGAATGTGCCGGACGGTCTGCAGAACCGCTATCCGGCCCGTGGATAAGTGACCGTGTTCTCTGCCGTTTCAGTTTTTTGACCTTACGGGGAGAGGATCTGCGTTTTCAAATAGGGCGTAGATCACGCAGCTTGCAGTGAACGGCACCGAGCCGGGACAGCAAAAAAACCATGAAAACCGATCCACTATAAAACAAAGCACCCAAAAAAGCACGCGTTTGGCGGGCTTCCGCGTCATTTCCTGCCGCAGGGAGGCGGACCGGTCGACCGGCTCGGCAGGGCGGGTGGTGGAAAGCTCGGTCGCGCCGATACGCCGCTTTACATTCAGCATTCTCAATGAACCGTCGCAGGAGTCCGCGATGAGCTGCAGCACGTTGGTGGCAGAGCGCGCAATTTTAGCAGTCGATCGTTTCCTTAACGGTGCGACGACTTACGTTTGGACATCGACGTTGTGCCGTAGGATGCAACTCGGAAGCCGGTTTCGACCCATCGACAGCGACCGCCGCCAGAGGACTACTGCGATGGCGATATCTGTTCATTGCAAGAACAAATTCCACTGAAGACGATCGCCGCGATTGGCGACCACGCGGAGCCGCCGTGTCTGGCGCCGTGAGGCGGAAAAACTGTGGGTTTCGATGATGATAGGGTACGCCTGAATGACGCGCCCGAAACGATTTTGAACGTGCGACTCGCGCCTCGGATGTAGCGAGAATGTCTTGGCCCAGTCGTAACAAGCGATCCGTGGTGCGCACGATGTCATCCTTCTATGCCGCACTGGAAACTATGCCGCATCGAGCGGACGATGCGCCCGCAATGCCCGCAATGCACACGGCTCGCCAGCATCTCATGCGGCATAGTTTCATGTTCGTATGCCTTCCCCTCAACTTGGTTGACAGGAGAAGGCATGAATACGGCGGCCTATTTTTCAGCTCCGAAGACGCTTCGGCGCATCCATGCGGGTCCGTTGGGGCCCTACGTTGACGAATTTGCGAGCTGGCTGCAGGAGCAACACTATTCACGCTTCTCGGGCCAGAGATCCGTTTGCGCTGTAGCGAATTGGAGTCGCTGGCTCCAGGGGAGCCACGTCGCAGCCAGGGATATCGATGCAAAACTGCTTGATCGGCATTTTTTGTATGGCGCCCGCGCCAGAACCGTCGGTCAGGATGATCGTCGGGCGCTACAAAAAATGCTTGCCTGGCTGCAGAAGATCGGTGTGGTGCCGGCGACTTGTTTTTCGTCACTGGTCAGTCAACGCAAAACCGTAGTTGATGATTTTGAACAATACATGTTGCGGCAACGCGGACTCTCACCGACCACCTTGAAAGTCTATCTGCCTTACATCTCGCTATTCCTGAGGCAGCGCTTCGGAGAGGGAACCATCGAGCTTGAAACACTGGTCGCCCACGACATTATTGCATTCGTCCAGCGTAATAGCCGCAGTTTGGGCCAAAGCAGTGTCCAGCACCTCGTGACTGCACTGCGTGCGTTTTTGCGATACTTGCGACATACAGGGAAGATTTCGATCGACTTTGCAGCATGCGTGCCATCGGTTGCCGAGGACACGCACCGCGGACGGGCTTCTCAGCGTCAACGTGTGTTTCTGCGGTCGTCAGATCGGCATTGTTGGGTTCGGGAATTGAGTCTGCGCGAAGGCGCTCATCTCTTCCGCCACAGTCTGGCCACCGAGATGCTGCGCAGAGATGCGTCTCTGCGAGAGATCGGCGAAGTGCTACGGGAGATTCCCGAATCAGGGCTTCTTGCGAATCGCCAAAGGCGAGCCAAACCGTACCTCTATTCCGAAAGCGAGATTTCGAATCTACTCGCGGCCGCTTGCGCGCTGAACTCCGACAGCGGCCTTCGGGGTCACACCTATTATTGCTTGTTCGGCTTGCTCGCTGTGGCGGGCCTGCGCATCAGCGAGGCGCTTGCTCTTCAGCGTCATGACGTCAACTTGCAGCAAGGATTGCTTACCATTCGCGGAGCCAAGTTTGGCAAGTCCAGATTAGTTCCGCTTCATGAATCCACACGAGGTATCCTGGCGCAGTATGCCCAGCGGAGAGATGCGGCGTTCGATCATGCTGTCGCTGCCAATTTCCTACTCTCTGAACGTGGGAAAGGCACTGAGTACATCGACCGTTCGCAGAACTTTCCGCCAGCTCTCCGTTCAGATCGGACTCCGAGGACCAAAGGATCGCAGCGGACCCCGCCTGCACGACTATCGCCACCGCTTCGCAACAGAGACGTTGCTGAGATCGTATCGGTCCGGGGAGGACATCGAACGACGGCTTCCCGCGCTGTCCACGTTCATGGGGCATTCCCGAACAAGCGACACATACTGGTACATCTCGGCCTGCCCTAAACTCATGGGAGAGGCCGCCCGTCGACTCGAGCAAAGGTGGGAGTGATCAACATGAAACTCACCGCAAACTTCGCCGCCCTGCTCGAGCGATTCTTCACACAGCGTTTGATGACCCAACGGCAGGTCAGCTCAAACACGATTGCTTCATATCGCGATACGTTCCACCTTTTGCTTGAGTTTGCGCAAAAGCGGCTGGGCAAACTTCCTTCCGCCTTAGCGCTGGCGGACCTTGATGCACCGCTGATCAGTGCGTTCCTTGATGACCTCGAACATAACCGCGGCGTCATCGTGCGCACTAGAAATCTACGCCTCACTGGGATTCGATCGTTCTTCCGCTATGCTTCCTATCAAGAGCCAGCGAGTTCAGGACAGATTCAGCAGATTTTGTCGATTCCAAGCAAACGACATGATCGTCGGTTGGTTGACTTTCTCACTCGGACGGAAATCGAGGCATTGCTCGCCGCACCTAACCTCCAAACCTGGGATGGGCGCCGCGATCGCGCGTTTCTTTTGATGGCGATTCAAACCGGCCTGGGCCTATCAGAGATGACCAGACTCAAACGGTGCGATATCGAGTTGGGCAAAGGCCCATATGTCCGCTGCCTGGGCAAAGGCCGCAAGGAACGCTGCACGCCGCTCACTTCTCAGACCGTGAACGTGTTGAAGGCCTGGCTGAAGGAGCCCGAGCGAGGCGAGCCCGTTTTCTGGATCAAAGCGGACGTGCTGCGGAAGCATTGCGAGCGTCTGCTAACCCGGAACGGGTCGCCAGGCGTGCTATGCTACAGGCGCTGAATTCGGAGATGTTAGCGGTTCACATTCGAATATCGCGGTTTGAGCTAACGAGTGCAGACCCGTTTGATGACCTCAATTGGCTTGTCGATATCCGGCAATATGATACCCTCCAGTTTTCGTTCCAGGAAAGTTGAAGTTTTCGTTCCAGGATAGTTGAAGTTTTCGTTCCAGGGTAGTTGTGTGCCGAAGGCTGCAGTTATCAGTTAGCAAAAGCAATCCGAGCCATGGCCGAAATTCGTGACATCAAGTTCAGCCGGAGCAAAGAGCGGCCACGCGAGGCGACACCTCGTCGTCTTGCAGCGATTGTCGCTGCCGATATCTCGGGCTACAGCCGCCTAATGCAACTCGACGAAGAAGGGACGCACGCTCGCGTCAAGCGGATCGAGCGAGACCTCATTGAGCCCTGCATTGCGGAGCACCACGGAAGACTCGTCAAGACTACCGGCGACGGCTTCATTGCCATCTTTGATAGTCCTGTCGAGGCGGTAAGAGTTGGGATTGTCATTCAGCAAAACATGGTTGGACGCAACGCATCGCTGCCGAAGCATCATTGGATCGAATTTCGGATTGGTGTTAATCTCGGCGATATTATGATCGAAGCAGATGACGTTTACGGTGATGGTGTCAACATTGCTTCGCGTCTTGAGGGTATTGCCGATCCAGGCCAAATTTACATTTCAAGCGGCATTTATGAGCAGGTAAAGCACAAACTGGTTTGCGGGTACGAGGCTCTCGGAGATCACAAGGTTAAGAACATCACCGAACCGGTGAGAGTTTACCGAGTGCTCGCGGATCCGGCGGCGTTTCTCGAGCACCGCAGGCGACGCGAGAATATTCTAATTTTTTTGCTGAGTCTCACTTTGCTCGCTATCGCCAGTGGAGCGCTCTGGTACCTGCAACCGTATGGCAAACTCGAGAAGCAGGCGTCAGCCCCGGTTTCGCCTCCGGTGGAGATTCCAAACGTGCTCTCACCGCAGGCACCTGCCGCGAAACAGGCTGCGCCGCTACCTCTACCTTCGTCTGCCCCAGTGGCTCCCACCCCGCAAGCAGCGCCGCAAACTCAAGCCGCCCCTTCAGGGGCTCCCGCTCTCAAACCAGCAACGCCGCAACCTCAATCCGCTTCTTCGGCCACGCCCACCGCACAGCCGGTGTTGGCGGTCCGAGAGCCCGAGATGACCCCAATTCGCGGTGGTAGTTTCATAATGGGGAGCAACGACGATCTAACAGAGAAGCCAACTCACCAGGTCACAATCAAGCCGTTTGCGATCGGCAAGTATCCCACGACTGTCCGCGAATGGAACGAATGCGTAGCTGCGAAGGCGTGCGGTTTCGTGGCTACCGGCAAGGATGGTGCGCCCGTCACGAACGTGAGCTGGAGCGATGCCAAACAGTTTGTCGCTTGGCTCGCAGGCGCGACGCGAAAGGTATACCGACTCCCGAGCGAAGCCGAATGGGAATATGCTGCGCGCGGAGGAACGCAAACAAAGTACTGGTGGGGCGACCAGTTTGAACCTGGCATTGCCAATTGCAAGAATTGCACCGACATCGCAGCCACCGAGCAGCCGATCAAGGTAGGGAGTTTTAAGCCAAATCCGTTTGGGTTGTATGAGATGGGCGGCGGCGTCGATCAGTGGGTCGAGGACTGCTGGCACAAAAATTACCAGGGCGCTCCAGCGGACGCTTCACCGTGGCTCGAGGGTGAATGCCCCTCACACGTTATCAGGTCTGGCTCCTGGAAAAATGACGCGCGGTATGTCCGACCATCGAGCCGCGACAGTTACGACACGAACGTTCGATATCCAACTCACGGATTTCGGGTAGCTCTTTCTCCTTAAGAATTTCAGAGGAGCATGTTCATGGGGATCGCCGGCTCATCGTGCTATCGGCCGCGCTGGCATGTCTGTCGTGCACTGCCCACGCTCAAGGAAAGCCCGCGCGAAAAGATGCCCTTCTCTATTTCGTGTGGCCGCAGGACCGGGCGACGATCAAGGGCGGATTTTGGTGTCGTTTCGGTCTGCGCAACATGGGCGTTACTCATGCGGTGACGATTTTCAGAACAGCGGTCATCATCATTTGCTAGTCGATGTGAATGAACCTCTCGATCTCAACGAACCGATCCCACAAGACAAGACCCATCTCATTTCGGAGCAGCAAACCGAGGCGCGTATCGAGCTGCCGCCAGGCAAACACACTCTCCAGCTGGTGTTAGGCGATGCTCAGCATTATCCGTTCAACCCCCCGGTTGTTTCAGACAAAATTACTATCAGGATCAAGTAGATTAGTTTGGTTTCGGTTCTCATTTTTTGGCTTCGAACCGACCAACAAAGTCTTGCGCATTTGGTTGGGCTGCGCCTTCACGCGTCGCATCAAATTCGACCCGTCCTTGCCGACCGGACCGAGCTTGCGGTCAAGACGAGGCCGAACTCCCGCGCGCTAATCGAATGGCGTGGCTACTTTACTTCCGCGCGACAACTACTCCAGAGCGTTAAGGAAGGCTCAAACTGACGATAGTTGTATCAGGCGGCCATCAATGCTGGCTCCGACTTCCGACGATGGGCCCTGAAGCTAATGCTAGCGAAGCCGAGGAGCAGCATCGCCCATGTTGATGATTTGGGGACGGCGGGTTGAGGTCAAGAAAACTACGACGTTAGGTAGGGAACCGTTGGCAAAACGCGATTTCTTCGATCGTCCCGCCATACCGTGTCGCAAAAGAGCAAGGAGCGCGCCGCCGCCCACAAATGTTGCGCATTCGCCCAAAGCTAACGAAGCGAGCGCCAACCGTTGTTCAACTAGGCCGCTCCAGCCAATGCGCCGGATCAGTTCTGCTACTTCCCACCAAAAGAAAACCGCCAAGGTGAGACCGAATATGACAGCGACCGCCATCGCAGCGGATTTGACTAACGCCATTCTACGACCTCACTCAAACAACGGCCTGGACCGTGGTCGATGCGGCAAAAATCCACTTTTTAGACTTGGCGAAGATTTAGTTGACTAAAGGTCGTCATTGCGACCGGGGCCGCGCTTATAGGGGGCATTTTAGTGTCCCTGAGGGGGGCACAATTCAACGCCGGCCACGCGGGCGGCGGAGACGGCAATGGTACAAGCTCGCCCACCACGCCCGCGAGGCCGCCATGCCGCAAAGCGCGTGTCCACGGTTGCATAGGTCGAAAGACCCGGACGGATCTTGCCGAAGTTCGCGTCGCTCTCGTCGAGCCTGATGCGCACCGGGAGTCGTTGCACGATCTTGGTGAAATTGCCGGTGGCGTTCTCCGGCGGGATCACGCTGAAGACAGCGCCCGTGGCGGGAGCAAGATTTTGAAGATGGCCGTGAAAGAGGTGGCCGGGCAAGGTGTCGGCGACGATGGTTGCCGGCTGGCCCGGCCGCATGCCCGCGAGTTGGTCTTCCTTAAAGTTTGCGTCGACCCACAGGCCATGCGCGGGAACGATGGTCAACAGATAGGTACCCGGCGACGCATACGCGCCGACCTGCGCGGCGCGATTGCCGACATAGCCGTCGATGGGTGACTGGATCTCGGCATAACCGAGATTAAGGCGCGCGGTATCGAGATCCGCCCTAGCCTGCGCAACCGCGGCAGCAGCTTGGTCGATGTCCGCGCTCAAGACGTTCAATTGCTCGTTTGCAGCAGCGAGTCCGGCCTGGGCCGACGTGACTGCAGCGCGCGCAGCCTGGTCGACGGAAGCCGCTCTTTGCGCATTCTGTTGCGAGCCGGAAGCCGTCTGAGCGAGCAGCCCGTAGCGCTCGGCGTCGATCTTCGCGAAGGCGGCTTGCGCGATCTTGGCATTCACGTCGGCGCCGGCCTGTTCGATCGTCGATTGCTGCAACACGTATTTAGCGCGCAAGCTTGCGAGCGTCGCTTGGCGCTGCCTGAGTACCGCTTCGGCGTGATCGGCGGCGGCGCGCGCGTCACGATCGTCGAGGCGAATCAACAGCTGGCCGGCCTTGACCTCCTGATTGTCGGTCACCAAGATCTGCGCAATGAACCCCGAAATGTGCGGCGCCACAGGTGTGACGTTGCCGCCGACATAGGCGTCGTCGGTGCCTTGGAAGTAGCGGCCGACCCCTCCGTGCCAATGATCATGAGACATCTGAGTCCGAAGAGTTTAGCCTCGGGGCGTAGGACAGAGATCACATGGTTATGCCAATCAAAGACAAGAAGTTGGATGGTGCCGCTGGGGCTGGCGCGGTGGGAGGCCTGAGACCAACCGCCGTGCCAGCCCCAGCGGCAGCGGCTCCTGAGCTGTCGGATCGGCCGCGCCGGCGGACGTTCACCGTTGGGGACAAGCTGCGGGTTCTGGCCGAGATCGATCGCGCCCCCGCTGGAGGCACCGGCGCCATCCTGCGCCGGGAAGGCCTGTACTCGTCGACCCTGAGCGAATGGCGCCGGCTGCGCGAGGCTGGCGCGCTCGGTGCAAGGACGCCGGTCAAACGAGGGCCGAAGCCGGCGGTACGCAATCCGTTGACGGCCGAACTGGCGCAGGCCAACCGGGAGAATGCGCGGCTGGTGCGCCGGCTGGAGCATGCCGAGGCCATCATCGCCATCCAAAAAAAAGTAGCAGCCTTGCTGGGTCTCCCGCTGGCGACATCCGACAGCGACGACGCATCATGATCGATGCCGTCGTCGCGCTGGCGCCAACGCCTGGTCTCACCGCCGGAGCGTGCGCGGCTCTGAACCTGTCGCGTGCCAGCGTCTATCGCCAGCGTGGGCATTTGGCGAGGCCACAGGCCGTGCCTCGCCCCCGGTCGAAGCCGCACCGCGCCCTTTGTGCCGCCGAACGTCAAACCGTGCTGGACCTTCTGCACGAGCCGCGCTTCGCCGATCAGGCCCCCGCCGAGATCTACGCTTGCCTGCTCGACGAGGGCATCTACCACTGCTCGATCCGCACCATGTACCGCATCCTGGCCGAAAGCCAGGAAGTGCTTGAGCGGCGTAAGCAGCTGCGGCATCCGGTCTACAAAAAGCCGGAGCTGTTGGCGCAGGCGCCCAACGAAGTCTGGTCTTGGGACATCACCAAGCTAATGGGACCGGCCAAATGGTCCTACTTCTATCTCTACGTCATCATCGACATTTTCAGCCGGCGCGTCGTCGGCTGGTGTGTCGCCGACCGGGAAAGCGCCACCCTGTTCGCCGCGTTGTTCGAGGACGCCACCGCCAAACATCCTGCGCCGAAGGGCCAGCTCACTTTGCACGCCGATCGTGGTGGTCCGATGCGGGCCAAGGCCACGGCACTGCTGCTCGCCGATCTCGGCGTCACCAAATCCCACAGCCGGCCGCACACCTCCAATGACAATCCTTTCTCGGAAAGCCACTTCAAAACCATGAAATACCAGCCGCAGTTTCCGCAACGTTTCGGTTGTATTCAGGATGCCAAGAGGTTCTGCCGTGGCTTCTTTAATTGGTACAATCAGGATCATCACCATGCCGGCATCGGCCTGATGACGCCCGACCAGGTGCACTACGGTCAAGCCGACCAAGTCCACGCCGCCCGCCAAATCACACTCGACGGCGCATTCAGCAGAAACCCCGAACGCTTCGTCAGAAAGGAGCCCAAACCGCCCGCAAAGCCGATCGCGACTTGGATCAATCCACCGAGCCGCCAGCCAACCATTCTGAGCCTGTGCACGGCAGTTGGTGGAATTACCCTCCGAGATTTTGAGCTAGGTAATTGATGGGACCAATGCACCGCGCCCTTCGACAACAGCTTGAAAAACCTCGCTGCGCGGTAGCAGTGGTTTCGTTCAAACGGCATCCATCGACAAGCGTGATCACACGAACCTCAAAGAGCCTGTGCGTGCCCATTCTAGGGACTTGCGCAAAGATCGAGGGGGCCTTTTCGGCGTGGATGGTGAGGGGCGGAGGCCGGATCCCGCCATCGATCCGTTGGTGGCAAACGAAGGCCTCGTGGCAAGCCGTGTCAAGGCCGATAGCCGCCGGAGGCGGGGACCGAAGGGCAGCCTTTACAGGGCTTGCCACGAGGCCATACTCGGGCCACCAGGTCGAAGGAGGGGCGCCCGTCGGTGGGTTGCCGACTTCCGCTTCCCGTCAATTCTGTAGCCCTCGCGGGAAGGCGGAAGTGGGCAACGCATCAAATAGCTCTGCTCGCAATGTCCATCAAAAGCGTGCTCCTGCTCACCATTCCAGTCTAAATACCAAACAGGATTGTCTCAAAATCGTTGACACGTTCCGGACCGTCCACCAGTAATAACCGTAGCTGCAGCTTGCGATAGCGGCTACGCAGACCAGGCCGATGACGCTCAACTGCTTGAAGCTAACGCGTAGCGGTGTCTTCAAAGGACGGCTCTTCTTCGACTCACTCAGCGTCTTTAGGTCTGTCCTGGCGTCCATGCTGAGCTCCAGTACGTTTCGTTAGCTCGAATAAAGACGTATATGCACCTATTTGCGTACGGCTCGCCGTTCCCTCGGCCCTGCCCTTAATGTTCGACGGAACGGCCAGTCGGCGCGAACGAGCTCCGTACGATGGCGCGCATTAACGCGCGCATTTCGGCCGAGCGCTTGCTGCCGAAGTGGGACTCAAACCGTTCTTGCGCTTGCGACCATGCGATAAGCGCCGCCTGCAGGCGCTTCTCCCCGGCACGGGTCAAACGCAACACCTTGGCGCGCCGGTCGGATACGCTCAGCCGCTTCGACAACCCTTTTTGTAATCTTAACCATGACGTTGACGTACTAACCCTCATCAAGGTCGGCACCGCTAATCCGACACCGAGGCCGATCGGAAGCATGCCAAAAAGTCGCGGCGAGAAAGACTGCGGCTTGGTTTACCATGTGTCCACGTTATAGTGTCCAATTGCCCTCATTCGCAGGCTGGCGCGTTGGGCAACTCGATCACACTTCACGTCCCGTTTGGTCCCCAACAAGGGACCTCGTCATCTGCCGAACGAGTGCAGTGCGGTGCGCTCCTTCATCACAAGTTGTCGCAAAATTACTTCATGTCCGGGTTCTGCATTGTGAACTGGACCACACGCTGCAAATAGCGGACGATGTTAGCCTTAGAAGCGAAAGCTCGATTGCAGGTTATTGGCGCTTGCCACTAAACCGGGGGTCACTTTTATTGACCCGCTCTAACATCTTGTCCGGGCATGGATTTTTTCGAAAACCCGGGCATGGATTTTTGAAAATCAGTATGTATTTTTCGGGATCGCGCTCTGGTGGTAAAAATTTAGAAACGTGCCCGCGGGGCTGAATATGAAGGTATGTCTGCGCGTATCGTTACTCACGATTGCGACCTTCTTCTGTTTTTCCGATGTCGTGGCGGCTCAAAACGACGCGGTTCGTGGAAATGCGCTGGCTTTGCCGCAGGGATGGAGCGCCGACACCATCGATCGGTGGCACTTCATCTCTCAGGGCACGACGCTCATCCCCTACGAGTGGTTTCTCGCGCTCGAACAGTCCGATCAAAAGGAGCTGATCCGCTCACCCGGGAATCTGCAGAGGCTGGGTTTTCTCAACGAGCCTGCCGGCCAGAACAATCCGGACGGCCTTCCCGTCGGGCTTTACAAATGGGCGGTGAACTTCGACTACGGCAAGTACGCGTGCTGGAAGGGCAATTGGCTTGGATTGGGCTGCGCCGGGTGTCACACCGGCCAAGTCAACTACCTCGGCAAGCAGATCCGTATCGAGGGGGGACCTTCCCGTATCGACATTGAGAATTTTGTCAGACAACTCAAACTCTCTCTCGGAAGGTTCGCGCAAGACCCGCAAGCGCTAGCGAGTTTTGTGGAGCGCGTCAGGGCTCCGGCGGCCGACGTGCGGAAGGGCTTGGCCTGTTTTGCCAAGGTCCTGGCTGCCGAGAAGGAGTTCTATAGCAATAAAGACCTCGGCACGCCGGCGGGATACGGCAGATTGGATGCGCATGGGATAGGCCTCAACCAGCTCTTTGCGGTTCCCCTGGGGGAGAACGAGAATTACGCCCCCCCGACCGCGCCAGTCAGATATCCAGCGCTGTGGGATACTCCGCGCTTCAATTGGGTGCTGTACAACGGCTCAATCCGTCAGCCGCTGGCGCGCAACGTCATCGAAGCCCTCGGCGTGCTGGCACCGATCCAGTATGAAACGATACTCGGAGCCAACGTGGTGCATGGGATCGAGATGGACAACGTAGTCTGGGACAGCGGATGCTGATGAATCTGCGATCCCCGGGCTGGCCTGAGTCGATCGTCGGCACGCTTGATCTGAAAAAAGTTGCGCGCGGCACACAACTCTACGTAAACGAGTGTGCCGATTGCCACGATGCCCGTCCTACCGCAACGCGCGCTGAGCAAGGTGCTTGTGACGAAATCCGAATTCCGCTGTTCGACGCGTGATGCGAATCCCGGATATCTCTGACGTCTGACCAACGGGAGTCACCAGATGGGTGTACTTCTTCAGGGCTTTTTCAAGTTGCCACCGAACAATGCGCTGCCATCGCCAGTGGATGGGAAGCAGGAAGTTCCTTGGTGGTGGGATCATCTCGCCGCTCAGGCTCGCTCTCTCAGTCTCGCTGGCTTCACCGCGGTCTGGCTACCTCCCGTGCTCAAGACCGCATCCGGTGCGAGCCAGGGCGCGGACGGGTACGGGCCATTCGACGACTACGACATCGGTTCCAGATCGCAAAAGGGATCGCTGCCAACCCGATACGGATCGCGCGACCAGCTGCAACGCTGCACCGCCATCCTGCGCGCCAACGGTCTCGACGTTTACCTGGACATGGTGGAGCACCAGAGAATCGGCGACGTGACCCCTTTCGTGTTTCGCTATCCCGGGGCGAACGGAACGCCGGATACCGGGCGCTTTCCGAAAAATTCGTCCAACTTCTTGCCTCAGGTTGCGCGCGATCCGAACCTCGGCGGTCCGGTTGCTGATGATTTTTCCTTCGGGCGGGAACTGGCCCCCATCAACGCGCAGCCGCCGCGATATGTGTTCGACAATCTGATCGCGGCCGCGGATTGGCAGACGCGCGCGCTCGACGCGCAGGGCTACCGTATCGACGACGTCAAGGGACTTTCCACCGACTTCCTGTTGCCATTCCTGAACAGCAAGGCGATGGCTGGAAAGTTCGCGGTCGGCGAATTTTTCGATGGCAATCGCGTGCTGGTCAATCAATGGATCTTCAATCCCAAAGGAATGGCGGGGCGCCCGAGCGCGTTTGATTTTCCGCTGAAGTTTCTGCTCACCAACATGTGCAACAATCCGGGCCGCTTCAACATGGCCGACCTCGACCATGCGGGGCTTGCCGGCATTTCGCCGATGAACGCGGTCACCTTTGTCGAAAACCATGACACCGACCTCGAGGGAGCGCAAAGGATCGTCACCAACAAGATGTTGGGTTACGCCTACATTCTGACCTCTGAAGGATATCCATCGGTCTTTTATAAGGACTACAGCACCGATCCCGGCTGCTACGGGCTCAAACCGCAAATCGACAACCTGATCTGGATTCACGAGGTTCTGGCCGCAGGCGAAACGGTGCAGAGATGGAAGGACTTCGACGTCTTCGCCTACGAAAGGATGGGTGGGCCGCACCTGCTGGTGGCCCTGAACAACGATCCCGATGGTCCCCGGACCATCCGCGTCGCGACCGGATTCGGCCCGAACTTCGCATTGCACGACTATACCGGACATGCGGGGGACCTGGCGACGGACGCGACCGGCGCGATGACGGTGACAGTGCCGGCGAATTTGAATGGCCTGGGATATGTCTGCTACAGCCGCCAGGGTCAGGACCGGGTACTCACGCCGGCGCCGCATGGCGTGACGCAGGATTTTGAAGGCGCCGCCGACCTCGACATCCTTCCTTGCACGAGCGGCAAGACGGTTCGCGCCGGCCGGATCTGGTGCGCCGCCGGCTCCACCATCGCGGCGACCCCGACACTCGACCGCGCCGGCTGGAGCGCGGCGTCCGCGGTGGAGCTGGAATTGCTGACTCCCGATGCAGCCCGCAAGGCGATGGTTACCATCACCAGCGCGAGCGAGCCAGTGTTGCGGACGGCTGCCGATACGGAAGGCTTTTACGCGCTTCGGGTGACCGCGGCTGGCCTTCCGGCGGCGAGCCCCGATCAGGCGTACAAAATCTCGGTCAGTTACACCGCGCCGCGGGATTTCGCGCCCGAGACCATCGTTGCGCCGGCTGATCCATCCAAAACCGGACAATGGTCCGCGCCGTTCAAACTCGAAAATGTCGCGATCCACGCGCACCTGCTGCCGACGGGCAAGATTCTTTACTGGGGCCGTCGCAAGGAGTTTGGCTCGAATGTCTTCGCGACGCTCAACGATCACGCCTGCGAGACCTACCTTTGGGATCCCGCGACCGGAACCAGCCGCGAGACGAAAAACCTGCCGGCCCTGAAAGATGGCACCCCCGTCAACCTGTTCTGCTCCGGCCACACTTTCCTGGCGGACGGACGTCTGATGGTGGTGGGAGGACACCTGTTCGACAGCCAGGGCGTCAACCAAAGCTGCATCTACGATCCCGCGACGGATAGCTGGACGGCCGAGGCGCTGATGAACAATGGCCGCTGGTACCCCTCGGCCGTGACGCTGCCCGACGGCGGCGTACTGGTGCTCTCCGGATCGTTCGCAACAGGTCCGCTGCGGCCGCCGCCGAACAGCGCCGTCACTAACCCGACCCCGCAGGTCTGGCGCGGGACTGGGTGGCAGTCGCTCACCGACTTCGTGGACGGTCTGGCCCTTTTTCCGACGTTCCACATCGAGCCGAAGCAGGGACGTGTCTTCATGTCGGGGGCGCTGGGTGAAAGCTTCTTCCTCGATACCAACGGTGCTGGCATCTGGACTCCGGGCCCGACACGTGCGCTTAAGCTCAGGGACTACGCGCCGTCGGTGATGTATGACACGGGCAAGGTGATCTTCATCGGCGGCGGTCATGACGATCGAACGAATCTGCCCGCGAACGGCGCCGAAACGATCGACCTCACCGCCGCCGATCCGGCATGGCATCCGACCTCGCCCATGCGTTTCCGGCGACGCCAGCACAATGCCACGATACTGCCGAACGGAACGGTGCTCGTCACTGGCGGGACCCAGGGGCCGACCTTCAATGACGTCGATCCAGGTTCGCCAATCCACGCGGCGGAGCTGTGGGATCCGGCCACGGGAACGTGGACGGTCATGGCCGAGGAGACGTTTGACCGTTGCTATCACGCGACCGCGGTGCTGCTGCCGGACGGTCGCGTGTTCAGCGCCGGCGGCGGCGAGTACGCGCCCGTGCAAAACGTCGCTAATCCGGCGAAGGACACGCATGTAGAAGCGCAATTGTTCTCGCCGCCCTATATGTTTCGTGAACGTCCGACCTTCTCGGGTGCGCCGGATCAGCTCGTGTATGGCCAGGCGTTCGAACTGAAGGTCGCCAACGCCGGAGCGATCGCGAAGGTAACATGGATCCGACTGGGCTCGGTCACGCACTCGTTCAATCAGAACCAGCGCTTGAACGCGTTAGCCTTCACCAGGAGCGCGGGCGCGTTGAATGTCACGGCGCCTGCGAATGCCAATGTCTGCCCGCCCGGCCATTACATGCTGTTCGTGGTAGACGGCAACGGAACGCCCTCGGTCGGGCATATCGCGCGCATTTCCGCCGGTCATGTGGCGGCGGCGCTGTTGGCCCACAGCGGCGCGGTTTTCAACGAGGCGAGACCGAGCCCGGTGGAGAAAGACGCCGAGACCCTGCGGACGGCGACCAAATCGCCGGTCACGGTCGGTATCACGCCAACTTGTTTGTATGGGCTCGCCGGGTGCTGGGGCGGCGCGAAGGGCGCGTTGCGTCGGCTAACCGATATCGAAACCGTCCTTGAGGAAGCGAATGCCTACACCTCGACCGCGTCGGTGTTCCTGAAGGATGACAGATTGCCGGATATCGATGTCTGGCGTCAGGAATTTAGGCGTATTGCCAACGCGTCTTACTCGCTCCGCGGAATCGAAATGACCTTGAGTGGCACGATCGAAGAGACCGACGGGCTGCTCAGGCTCGCCGGCAACCAATCGAGGCCGTCGGTCTTGCTGGCACCGCTCGATGTCGTCAACAAAGTGCAATGGGACTTCGCCACGAAAGTGAATTGGCCCTTGGAACCGGATGAAGCGAGCGCCTACGCCAGACTGAAGCAGGTTCTGGGAGACCCGAAGCGGCGAGACTCCTCAATTGCCGTCACCGGTACCCTTCTAAAGAATGAAAGCGGCTTCTTCCTGGAAGTACGCACCTTCACGGCCTGAAGTCCGGGCTCACGCGATCAAATCAGAAACCACGCACGGAGCGCTTGGCCTGGTGTGCAGTCGGTGGTCCGTGCGATCCGGTACAGATTGATCAGCTTTCCACCGCGCGGGCTGCCCCTTACGGCGTCATAACCTCAACCGGCGGAATAGCGCGACACCCAAAGGCTGACCCGTGTGGCGACGGTTTTACGGTCTTGGTCGCTCGCCCGGTGCAAGGTCTTCGCCTGCTCCCGCGTCAACACCGAAACGTGGATCGATTTCAGTTCCCATCGACTTCGACCAGTGGTCCGCATAAGCAGCGACACTCGGTGCGCATCAATGCTCCGGACCAGAGACGGCTCCGCCTCCTCCGGGAGGCCAACGTTTGACAGAATTTGCACGCCATGCAGCGGATGGTCGCTGCGTGCGTGGCAACCGTCAAGACAATGCCCCACGACCAGCACTTCAATACATACGCGTTGACGACACTAATAAAGCGAAGTTAAAGTATATCACAACGGGAGAATGCGGCCGTTCGCCAATCGCTGGACATCCGGCGCCGATAGTTCGCTTGGTTTACCGAGTTCGCTTGAGGGGCATTCGATGCCATGTATCGCGCTTAGGTCTGATGGCCCGCTTCGGCCGGGAGGAATTTTGGTACTCGGCATTTGGGCCCTGAGCGCTGGATCCAGCCTCTCTTTGCAGTCTGTAATGGCGGCGGACAAGGTCACCGAGCTCATCCAACCGCCAATTTGCTCCGCAGGGACGGCAGGCCAACTCAACGGCATTTGCACCGTCACATCGGTCGGAAACGGTCATAACCGCGTACAGGTCAATCTGACGGCCGCAAGCGCGGCCGTCGATATCGGCGGCTACAAGGTCGTTACCGAAAACTACAATGGCAATTATTTGACGCCGGTCGTCGAGGCCCTGCCCGGCGACATCGTGGCCGCGCATCTCGTCAATGCGCTGGCCCCCATGGCGCTTAACGGTATGCAGCATGAAGGCGCCAACGACACCCCGACCAATCTTCATTACTTTCACGGCGGAATCGTTTCGCCCAACAACGCTGTCCGACCCAACGGCCCGGAGACAGGCAATGGCGACAATATCTACGTCCATCTCAAGTCCGGCCTCGACGCGCGGGGAAATCCGAACAGCTTCGACTTTGATGTTCCGATTCCGGGTGACCAAATGCTGGATGCCCGCGTGCTGGAGAGTACGGGCCTGATTTCGCATCCCGTTGGCCTGAACTGGTACCACTCGCATATGCACGGCATTTCAGCCGACCAGGTCATGGGCGGCATGTCGGGCCTACTGTCCGTCGGCGATGCCACCGCCAACGTGAAGGCGGCCTGCGTGAAGGATCCGAATGACGCGAACAAATGCCTGAATGAGGTCGACAAGGATACGCGCGATCTGCGAAGCCGCACAAAAGCGCGGTACGCCATTCTTCGCGACATTCCATTGAAGATCACCAAACTGCCCGGCGAGACCAACGGCGATCCGGCGGAAGTGGATCAAAGTCCCGACGCACGGGATTTCTCTCTCGCCAAGCCTCCGTGTGGGGTGTGGAACGCGGATACCTCTAAGGTAGACGTCGACAATGTGAAAATCCGGACCGGCTTTTGTCAGCGTGACAAAGATTCGGCATTCCTGTTTACGCTCAACGGGCAGAGATTTCCAACGATCACCGTAGCAGGGGAACAGAACCTTCTCATTCGGCTGGGCAATCTCAGCGCCAATCTTCCCTACTGGCTGGAGTTAAAGAACGAGGCTGACGATACGGTATTGCCGCTCACCTTGCTCAGTATCGACGGCGTGGTTCCAGCCACGCCCGTTCTTCCGGGACAGGCGCAGAAACCTGTCCAGGCGCTCAACGACAACGATCTGTTGCTGATGCCGGCCGCCCGGGCGGAGATCTACGTCCGCAACGACGAGAAGCCCCATACGGACAGCCAAGTCTATATTCTTCGGACAAAGAAACAGCAGGTGAGACAGGAAGTGTGGCCGGAGGTCCAGCTTGCGCGGATCGTGCTGGAGCCGAATGCCACCACGAGCAACACGCAGGTCACGTTGAACGTTCCCATCGCGAAAATTCCCAGCGTAGTTGCGGCCGAGGCACGCATCAACGAAACCGCCGCCATGCCTACAGGCTGTGTGCGCGACCTCGATCCCGCGTTTCAAGAATACCGCCGCGTAACTTTCAATCAGGGAGGCCATACGAGCGACCAAACTCCGACCGACTGGAGCATCATCACCGAAATCATACGCCCCATAGGGACGGATCTGAAAGATGAAGGACAATACGCGTCTGCCGATCCCGACACATCAACGATCGCTGGGCCCGATGGCGGGGGTATGCCGTTCGAAGAATACGCGCAGAAGGACGGGCTGGTCGACTGGACCAAGCAACATGTCTGCATCCAGATCGATCATGGCACACACCGCGGGAGCCACAAGCAGCTTTGGGTCCTCTTCAACGCAACGGGGGTCCTGCACAATTTTCATATTCATCAAATGAAGTTCCGCTTGGCGACGCGGAGGGAGCTTCAGGAGGAGTACCATATCAAGCCGCCAAGCCCTTCGCACGTTTGCCCGCCGACGGGCCCCTGCGCAGGACCAGATTATGCCTTCTACGACGATGGGCCGAGCGATCTCGATCCGGGCGCGACTCGTCGATGGCACGATACCATTCCGCTGCCTCCGCTGAAGAAAGTTTTCGTCGTGATGAGTTTTGACGCCAAGCAACAGATCGGTAAATTCGTTTTCCACTGCCACATACTCAAGCATGAAGACAAAGGGTTGATGGCTCCGATCGAGGTTTGGGAGCCGCAGGCAGTGTCACTGCTCAAATAGATTTCACAACAGGGAGCGGAAGATGCGAAAATCCTTGGCAGCCTTTGTCGTCATTTGGTCGGCCTTGGGCAGCATTGCTGCATCCGTGGGCCCGGCCGCCGCGGCTGACACGCGGGTTATCAAGGCGGTCTCGCTTACCTGGACGTCGAACGGCCGGTCTTCGCAGGATGACGGTACGCCCCTCATCGTCGACGGCTTGAACATCGGGGACGTGGTCGAAATCCAGATCGGTCCGGGAATCTCGCACGGCTTTATTACCATCAAGCAGCTCGCAGATGTGCCGGACAACGAGATCAAGGACCCCGTGCTGGCGTGCGGTGAAGACAAAGCCACCAAACCCAATGCGGTGCTCCGCGAGATCGAGTGCGGCGCCAAGTCCAATTTTGGGATCGCGTTCAGGGGCAGCATGAAGCTTGAGGTTCTCGACACGTTCAAGAGCGACGTCAATTTCTGGTGCGTGGTTCATCAGTTCGGAATGACGGGTACGCTCAAGCTCGAATCATGAGTCCGTCTAAGCCCCATCGCTCTTAAAAAAGATCTCACGCTCAATCCAATGAGGATTAGGGGTTTCTTTGCCCTTCGATTTTTTTTAAAAAGATCGAGCGGCGACGCATGGGCGTCGCCATCATCCTCTCGGTCTGGCGAGGGGGATGCATCGCCGCGAGCGGCGGGATCGCAGGCAGCTACAAGCGGGAGGCCACCTCGTCTTCAGGCTTGTGACCTGGGAAGGGGTCGCCTTTGGATGTATCGCCCTTGACCGTCACTTCCGGCTGCCAGCGGAAGTGCGGCGCGATCTCCTCTGCGCATGTCTGCAACCAAGATCGTCTGGGGCCCAACTTCTATTGGTTTCGGCGGTCGTGCTCGCCTTTCTCTGGGCGGCCACCGAATGGACTGCCTGGCGTCTGGCTTTCCAGCCGCAGCTGGGGCCCGCCTGGTTCATGATCGGTCGCTGGCCGATCTATCAGCCACTCGCGTTCTTCATCTGGTGGTTCAAATTTGATGCCCTACGCGCCAAGGATCTTCATTCAGGGCGCGTTGCAAACGTGCCTCATATGATCCGCAATACCTGCTCGAAATCCTCGGACCAATGCGCCGTTAACCTCGACTCGTTGCCCTGCGAGCCGTAGGTCGTGACGTGCTGAGCTTCTTTGGCGCGAGGTGCGGCGTGCTAAACTTCTTGGACCCGATGGTGTTGTGCTTGGCCGGCTCGGCGACCACTATCTACGCCACGACGGTTCCGAACATGTGCTGTGTTTTGCGCCGACCCGGTCCGGGAAGGGCGTCGGCCTCGTCATCCCAAACCCTCCTGACGTGGCCATATTCCACGATCGTCCACGATATAAAGGGCGAGAATTTCCAGTTGACCTCCGGTTGGCGTGCGCGGTTTGGGTCCGTGCTCCTGTTCGATCCGACCAATCCCACCAGCGCGGCCTATAATCCGCTGCTTGAGATCCGCAAAGGCGACTGCGAGGTACGTGACGCACAAAATATCGCCGACATTCTCGTCGATCCGGAAGGGGCGCTGGAGCGCCGCAATCATTTGCCCATCATCGGAGAGTTGGGTCAGATAGGCCGGATGTAGTGCGTCGAAGTCGTCGATCTCCATGTCGCCACATGAGTCAGGAGATGTGACTTTGAACCAGATCGCTTTCATTGGCACCGGTATCATGGGCGGCCGCATGGCGCGCCGCCTCGCAGAACCAAGGCCGATATAAACCTTCAAAAGCAACTTGAAGAGAACACGAATATAGCTAAACGGGTGGAACGATCGTATTCGCGCGAGGAGGTTCTTTGGCGTTCAGAGCTTGACTACCGAGAACGCCAATTGTCTGAACTCTATGGTCCCGCCTACGCGATAATAATGACACAAACAGATATTCATGGATTGTGGATCGACGGAAAAATGAACGACGTCAATTTTAAAGTTAAGCAATATTTGAACGAAAACAACAACAAGATCATAGGTCTCATTATTACCCACTTAATCGAGGGCGCGGAGATGCCTGATTGTTTCGTTAGATTTTTACAAACTCAGTTGTGTTCGGTATGTACGCTGCGTCAACGGAAAATGGTGAGGTCCTCGTGAACTGGCCGATCACCCAAAAGTCAAATACCCGCTTGATTTTGATGACCACATCATTCGAACGACTGAACGATTGAAGTCTCAAATCGAATTTCTTCACAAAAAATATGCAGAACCGCTGACATAATATTTCAGACATAGTGGAATGTCGTGGAAAATCGCAGAATATCTTGGAGTAACTCAAAAAGCGCTAGGCGCTGGGGCGTTTGGTTTCGCGCGTAATCGCTGCCACAGCGAGACGACGATCGTTCACCGGCGTCCAGGGCCAGCGAAGCGGATGCGCTTAACGGTGCCGTCTGGATAGCGGACGTGCGTTACTTGCGCTGGCAACAGGGATGTATCCTGATGCTCGTCGACGTCGACGATCTGCCCGGTCTTCTCTAGCGTTTCGATAAACAGCCGCGTCTCTTTGTCTTGCTCGGATAGCGGCTTGGGAGCCTCGGTCGTCATTTTGGGCTTTCCCTTGGCTCTCCTCACCTATTTACTAGTTTACGATGTCGTCTCTGCGAAAGCTACCGAATCTGAACCGACGCGACGGCACCCGCTCCCGAAGAGGGAGCGGATGCCGGGAACGCTCAGTGGGTGTGGTTGCAGCCACGGAACCCACAATCGAAGTGATGGCGCATAAGCACTGTCTTTCCGTCCTCACGGATCACGTAGTGAGTTTTATGGTTGGGCGATGCTTCGCCCGGCGAGGTTAGCTCGGCAGGAATGACGTCCGTAGCCCCCTTATGAGAGATCTTGTCGCGCTGGATCAGGTCCTCGACGAAGGAACGGGCATCTTCCTCGGCGCTTGAGGTCGCTTGTGTCCCGCCAACCAGGGCGGCGGCCGCTACAGGAAAGCGCGCGCCCTCCGCCGGCATATGCACGTGCAGAGTGACGCCGAAGCGGGTCGCGAGCGGCCGGAGCGGAAGGTTCGGCGCGTCTTGCCCGGTCTTCTTGTATCCGTCGCCTTCGCCCTCGAACTGAAGCTGCTGACGGCTCGGCGCACGTCCGGTGACGCCGAAGGAGTCGCTGTGCTCCCGTAAAGTCCGGACAAAGGACATAGCTGCCGTGGGGGAGAGGATCCCACGCTGAACAAAGCTGCTCGTAAGGGCCGTCCGGTAACGCCCTCCGGTGAGGGACTGATCGGCCTGGATCATTCCCGCGGCCACCTGGCTGTAGAAGCCCGGCGCCACGGAAGCCACCCGCACTCCCTCGATGAGGAGCTTCCCTGCGTCGACCGCAACGGCGAGAAGCTTGTCAGAGTCGGTCCCGGCAAAACTGGCTGGGCCGATCTTGAACATGGCTGCCAGCACGTCAAGGAACGCACCGGAAAATACGCGAGAGAACGAGTGTGGCTCCGAGGAGAGCTGTGTGGCGGGAGCCATCGGCGGCAGGCCGGCGGGATCCCGGTAGAAGAAGTTGTTGGAGGTATTCCGAAGGCAGTCGCGGTCGACTGCCGTGGGATCGACCTGGACCCGGATGGCCCAGCCGAGTTGACGTGCGAGTTGGGAGAGTCGCGAGTTCGAACCCAGGTGTCCGCGGGTTTGCTGAAGCACGAAGTCACGTAGCGAGGCTAATTGAAGCTTGGAGAGCATCGCGCTGATATCGCCGAAGCCCTCATGGAAGGCGGCGACTTCCAGGCTCATTGCGTTGAAAAGCTCGGGTTTCACTGCGTCGAGTATTGCGTGGCCGAGTTCATGGCAGGACACGTCGGGACTTGCGCCGGAGAAGACCATCACGGACGGGGCGACGTTATCGACCTGACCATGGAAAAAGTTGAGCCCGCTGTCTCGGGCATAGAAGGCGTTGAAGTCTTCCCCCTCGTCCAGATTGACCTGCATCGGCTGCTGATCCGTTGACCACTGTGTGCCGCTAGGAAGCAACGGGCCCCAGAAGTTGATCGCCCGAGCCAATGCGGAGTCCGCATCCCAGTAGCGGAATTCCGCAGTGGGAGGCTGGTAGACTTCCGGGTCAGGTTGCTGACCGATGATTTGTGTTTGGAGCAATGTCTGCGTGTCGGAAGGCTCGTCGATCCGAATGGGATCGGCAGGGACGGGGCTTGAGCCAGCCACCGCCTCAAGGAATGGGTCGTCTTCGTAGATCTGGATCCTCTCCGCCTCCGCCTCCGCCGGTGCCACGGTCTTCACCACCGCAATCTTAGCCGTCCCTCGCGTTTCCTGTGTCAGCTGGCGCAAAGATTCAGCGATGGCTCCCTGGAGTGCGTTGTTCAATTTGTCGAGGTTTATGGAAACCTCACCTGTTCTCGCGCTGGATGCGACTTGCCCTTTCTGAGATGCCATGACCATTCCCTCCATTTGCATGCTTGAGTGTCAGTTTGAATTCGATATCCGGTGGCAACTGTATTTGAGAGAACGCTGGACGTGTGTGGGGTAGTTCACACTTTCCATTATTCGGCGCGAGGCAATGTCGTTTAGTGACGCCCGACGGAAATTCAGAAGTTTCGCGGCGACGCATCCGCAAAGCTGCCGGACTGAGCGACGTACGAATTCAGTGATCTCCACCATACATTCGCCTCTGACGGACCGCTCGTCCGCGAAGGGCTGGCCATGATCGGCAAATTGCTAGGGCACACGCAGGTTCAGACCACAGGTATGCCCACCCTGCGTCTGATCCGGTCAAGGAGGTCGCGACAAGGATTTCAGATCGCCTAGCCTTGGCCTGTTCGGTAGTGTTGACGCTGCCGATTTCAAATCCCCAACGATTTGGGATTTGCTGCCGCCGTCGGGCCCTCGCCGGGCTTTGCGTCGCGCTGCCCTGATCGTTTGCTCTCAAGGCCAAAGTCAGAGCGATGTGTACCAATCTCACCGGCTCACGGCCTTCAACCGCCAATAGCAGGACTTCCATCACCATTTGCCACTCCTCGCGTTCGTGCATGCTGCGAGGTGGTTTGCGAATTTGAGATTTAGCA
Source organism: uncultured Alphaproteobacteria bacterium (assembly GCA_963822795.1). Lineage (GTDB taxonomy): Bacteria > Pseudomonadota > Alphaproteobacteria > Rhizobiales > Xanthobacteraceae > Bradyrhizobium. The sequence continues at coordinate 62,242 of CAWGJM010000033.1, read as the reverse complement.
CCTCCAGGACGGAAGTATCGACAACGCGCGGTGTATCAGCGAAGGTCACGACCCGACTTTCAGAAACGTTATGGCAATCATAGCCAGTCCCGCCATCAGCGGACCTGGGGATGCGATACGGGATACAGACACGCTTAGTAGTCGCTTCCGTCCGCTGTCGTTGCACTGCAGGACGGCTACTCAATTCCTTGTCGAGAAATTCTTTCGCCGAGGTGTCAGCGTGCGCCTCCGATGCAAATGCAATTGCGAAAGAAAGGACCAAAATAGAGCGAAGATCGCAGCGCATAGCCGACCTTCGAATTGCAGCACGATGAGTGGCAGATCAAGCCCACCGCAAGGTGGGGTAGAATAGCAACTTTCCGAGATGCGCCATGCGAAGCAATGACGCAGCACTCCAATAGGCGGGAGTACCCTTCTGATGTTGGGTCAGCGGGAGGTACTCATGAACTCCTTCTACGAACACCACAAGGACAGCATTCGTTGGCACTATCGCTGTTATGATCGCATTCTACTGAATGGACTCATTCAGCCCTTCCAACAGCCAGAGCGCCTCGTTGGCTTCTTCAACACGTATCGGCAACTGTACCCAGTGAGCCGGAACACGCTGCGGGGCATTGCCGAGCAGTTCCAAGCTTGGCTGAAGGCTTGGGCAGGCAAGCGGAACATCCCAGTTATGGAAGCTCCGCAAGGCCGCCGCGATGACTTCGTCGATCCCTACTTCCACAGAGCAAAGCCGGACGAAGTCGTCGTGATCCTCAAGGCGCGGGAACCCGCCCGCATCATGACCGCAGTCGGCGACAGCAAGACCAACCGATGGCATCTGCAGATCACAAACCGATGGGTTGTACAGTACAACTTCTACATCAATGATCAGCGGTGGGGACGGATGTTCGTGCGCATCTGTCCTTATCTTCCGTTCTCCGCCCGCGTCTGCCTCAATCAACATCATTAGCTCGCGAACAGAATGAGCGAAGAAGGCATCGATTTTAGACAGTGTGCCAATGCCTTCATCCGATGCTCGACGCCTGAGCGGCTCCAGCAACTTGCCAACTCGCTCGACCCGCGGGAGCTGTCAACCTGCGGCCAAAAGTGGTTGGCGCGGCTGACACCCTTCTTTACCGCGAAACAGCGAGAGGAGGCAGGCTGTCAGCATCGCCTGTTCTTCTCGCAGTCGAATTTTGCGACAACCTCATCTTTCATCGCCGTGCGGCGCTGGACAAGCTCGGCGAACGACTGTTGGACGCCAATCGAACAATCGGGCAGCCCAACAAGATCACCATGATCTTCGGTCGCAGAATCAGCAGACATCATCGAGGCAAGTTGCAAACTGAGATTGAAGACATGAACCTGCCTAATCCAGTGATCCGCAGCCACTACGGCGACGGCTTCATCAAGCAATATGTTCGCGATCACCTCATCCTTCGGACTGAGCCCGCGAGCAACAATGTCCACGACTATGGTGTGAACAAATCGATCCAGAACCTGCCGGCGCTCCGCAACACCCTCTCAGCGATCATCGACAACTATCTCAACGTGCAGCAGGATATCCTCGAGACCTTCGTGGATCGCGGCCAGTTACGACGCCTCGCTGAACCGACCATAACCCCGACCGGAAGACGCATTCCCGGACTGCGGCTCGATCACCCCCGCCAACTCGCCCTGATGCATGCTCTCGTGCGCTTCGCGCACATCGCCGCTGGCAATACCTTTACAACTGCGGAAATCCAGCCCTACGTCATCAAGGCACTTGGATGCCCTTCCGACCGCTATACGCTCGCCTCCCTCCGCTATGACCTCTCCAAGCTTCGGGCCAAAGGTCTCGTCGCTAAGCTTCCAAATTCCCGCCGCTATCGGCCGCAGATCGCGACGGAGCTGCGCGCACCGATCCGGCGGATGAGCATCGAGAACCCGCTTTGGGGTGCGCCCCGCATCCACGGCGAATTACTCAAACTCGGGTTTGAGGTCGCGCAGTCGAGTGTCGCCAAATACATGGTCAAACGACGCGGGCCGCCCAGCCAGGGATGGCGAACCTTCCTGCATAACCACTCGCCGGACATTGCCGCCATGGACCTGTTCGTTGTTCCGACCATCGGTTTCGACCTGCTGTATGCTTTCGTCATCGTCCGGCTCGGTCGCAGAGATCTTGTCTGGATCAATGTCACAGCCTATCCAACCGCCGATTGGGTCGCGCGCCAGATCACAGAAGCATTCCCGTGGAACGAAGCTCCGCGCTACATGATCCGCGACCGGGATCGCATCTATGGTGCGGTCGTCACACGCCGACTGCGTGCCATGGGCATCCGGGACAAGCCTACGCACCGGCCTCTCGATCCGGCGCGAGAGTGTCGATCATGTGATTGTCCTGGGCGAGGCGCATCTGCGTCGCATTCTGAAATCTTACGCCCGATACTACAACGGAGTCAGAACGCATCAGTCTTTGAACAGGGATGCGCCCGTATCTCGCTCGGTACAGCGCGACGGTGTTATTCGTTCACGCGCCATCCTTGGCGGTAGAGTAGGAGTGTGGCGCAGTGAACTTTAGGCCCAACATATCTGTTTCCGCCCCTTTCGTCTGGCGGTGCCTTAGCGGCTTAACCCTGGTCCTTGTTTCCACACTCCCCTCATCGAACCGGACTTGCGCCTTTAACGCATCCGGCTCATTTCATCATGGAAGTTACCACACACTACCCATCTCCACGACATTTCACGGTCAGTGACGATCCTGCGTGAGCGGCATCCGTTCGAGGGCCGCTCATTGGCGGTTATGTCTGCCATCAAGCGCCGCGGCACGCTGTCGTTGCTGGTGGTGCTGCCCGACGGCAGCCGCGCGCTCATTCCCGCCAGTTGGACGGACTGGACGGCGACCGCCGAGGAGCCTGCGCAATCCCGGCCTGAACATCGTGATTCCTGCCTCGCATCGCTGGCAGATTTGCTTCACGCGCGAGGGATCGTGGACGCTCTCCTCGGTCGCTGCCTGATTCCACAAACAAAGCCCGCGGCCGATGAGGAGAGTTGCGATGCAACTGACCCTGGGTTTTCTCGAACCTCCCCCGCCGACGCAACCAACGCCGAGTCGAGAACTGCGCGACGCCGAAGCACGCGCCGAGGCGCTCAAGATTCTGGCACGCATCATCGCGCAAGCCTGCCAGGCGACAAATCAGACGGAGACAACCAATGAATGACACCACAAAGATCGGCGCCTCGCATTTGAGCCGCGCTGCTTACGTCTATCTTCGACAATCCTCCCCCGCACAGGTCGAGCACAATCGCGAATCGACGCAACGACAATATGCTTTGGTATCCAAGGCCGCCGCGCTGGGCTGGCCCGCGCAGCAAGTCATCGTGATCGACGAAGACCTCGGCTTGTCCGGCGCAGGCGTCGTCGAACGCAGCGGCTTCGCACGTCTCACCGCCGAAGTCGCGCTCGGACATGTCGGCATCGTGCTCGGTCTCGAAGTGTCCCGCCTCGCTTGCAACAATGCCGATTGGTATCGCCTGCTCGATCTCTGCGGCCTCACCGACACGCTCATTGGCGATGCTGACGGCATCTATCATCCGGCCATGTTCAATGACCGATTGCTGCTCGGCCACAAGGGCACCATGAGCGAGGCCGAGTTGCATGTCCTGCGTGCGCGCCTCAACGGCGGGATTCGCAACAAGGCGGCACGCGGCGAGCTGCGTCGCGGCCTTCCCGTTGGCTTCATCTGGGGCGAAGAGGATGGCGAAGTCCTGTTCCATCCAGATGAAGCGGTCTGCACCGCCATCCGGACCGTGTTTGCCAGGTTCAGTGAGCTTGGATCGGTCCGCCGCGTCTGGCTGTGGTTGCGCAGCGAGGTCTGTCGTTTCCGTTGCAGACCCGCTATGGCGGCGGCATCCGCTGGGTCGACCCCAGCTATATCGCCGTCTATCATGTGCTGACGAATCCGGTGTATGCGGGGGCCTACGCTTATGGCAAGAGCCGCCATGAGGTCACTCTCGATCAATGCGGCGCGCGCAAGAAGAGGGTGCGCAAGCTACCGCAATCGCAATGGTCCGTGCTCATCCAGAACCACCATCAAGGCTTTATCGACTGGAGTACCTATGAGACCAATCGCATCCGCATCAGTGCCAACACGCATCCACGCCCACATCAATCAGGCAGCGGCGCCGTGAGAGAAGGAACCGCTCTGCTGCAAGGTCTCGCCGTCTGCGGACACTGCGGACGCAAGCTGCGCACCCAATACACCGGCCGCACCGCCTCTCCGGGCTATCACTGCGCCGGTAAGACAATCGCGAATGGACGCGGCGTCTACTGCCTCAACATCGGCGCCGTGCAGATCGACGACGCGGTGGCGCAGGCTGTGCTCACCGCACTCGCGCCACTGGGCATCGAAGCTGCACTCGCCGCCGCCGAGCGGATCGAGGCCGATCACGACGGTGCGCTGGCACAGTGGCGTCTTGCGGTGGAGCGGGCGAGCTACGAGGCGCAGCGCGCCGAGCGCCGTTATCGTGCTATCGATCCGGACAACCGCCTGGTCGCCCGTGGCCTCGAAGCCGAATGGGAGAAGTCGCTTCGCGAACTGGAGACTGCAAGAGCGGAACTGGTACGGCGCGAACACCGGCGCCCCAGGACGCTCAGCACTGAAGAGCGTGGTCGCTTACTCGCTCTAGGCGCCGATCTGCGCGAAGTATGGCTAGTCGCCTCCGTCATTGAAAATGACGGCAACTTCTGAATCTCTGTCGCCGCAAGCCAGCGATGGAGGTGATTCGTGGCCGGGAAAGAGATCGCCGTCAAGAAGTACGTAGTGCGGTTGACCGCGGAGGAACGTGCCCAACTCGATGAGTTGATCAGCAAAGGTAAGCGTTCTGCGCAGCTGCTGACGAAGGCGCGCATTCTCTTGAAGGCGGACGTGTCGGATGCGGGCGAAGGCTGGAGCGACAGCCGGATTGCCGCGGCGCTGGACACCAGCATCGCCAATATCGAGCGGACCAGGCGCCAGCTGGTCGAGGAAGGGTTCGAGGCAGTGTTGACCCGTAAATACAATCCCAATTCCGCCCGTCCACGCATTTTCGACGGCGCGGCGGAAGCAAAGCTGATCGCACTGACACTCTCTCCGGCCCCGGAGGGTTTCGCCCGTTGGAGCCTGCGCCTGCTCGAGGAGAAGGTCGTCGAACTGCACATTGTCGAGCGCGCCAGCGACAACACGATCGGGCGAACGCTAAAAAAAACATTCTCAAACCGCACCTCAAGCAGCAATGGGTGATTCCACCGGACGCCAGCGCGGCCTTTGTCGCCAACATGGAAGACGTGCTGGAGGTCTATCAGAGGCCGCACGATCCGCAGCGTCCGCTCGTGTGTCTCGACGAGACCTCCAAGCAGCTGATCGTTGAGACGCGCGCGCCGATCCCTGCGAAGCAGGGACGCAAGGCGCGTCACGATTACGAATACCAACGCAATGGTGTCGCCAATCTATTCATGGTGTTCGCGCCGCTGGAAGGCTGGCGGCATGTGAAAGTGAGCGACCGGCACACCGCCATCGATTATGCTCATACGCTCAGGGATCTGTCGGACGTGCATTTTCCCGACGCGGCGAAGATCGTGCTGGTGCAGGACAATCTCAACACCCACAAGCCAGCCTCGCTCTACGAAGCCTTCCCCGCTCCTGAGGCCCGCCGGCTCGTCGAGCGCTTCGGGAGAGTAGGCCGAGATATTGCAACCTCGGCCTCTCGCAGAACTGGACGTGACACTCTCGCGTCATCCAGCTCCCATCAGGCAAACATGCCGGTTATACCGAGCTTCCAATGTACGAACAGTCTGCGTCGTTTGACAGCAATGGACTCAATCAACCGACCGGCCTGTATTTTCGCGCCTCTATAGCTCTTATACTTTCGCATGACCCACGCGACCAATGTGGCGTTGACGTAATGCCATATCGGTCGCAAAGCTGACGGGGTATAGGCTCCATAGTAGTTCAACCAGCCTAGAAGGACTGGATTGATCTCCTGAGCTATATCCGCCAGCTCTACATGCGTGCGTCTGCGAAGTTGTAGCTCCTTGATCGTCTTCCGCATCGACTTGAGAGACGACGCACTGACCTGTGGTATGAAGTTTGTGAAAACTTCTTTGGTTTTCTTGTTTTTCACAGCCTTTGGTCCAAAGCGATATCCGAGGAAGTCAAACATCGTATTCGGATATTTACCTTTGCGTTTCGCATCTTTGCAGTAGACGATCTTGGTTTTGTCCGGATGCATTTCAAGGTGGCATTCGGCGAACCGAGCTGCAAGCTTTGCCTTTACGGCTGTGGCTTCAGCTTCTGTTCGACAATGTACCAACCCGTCATCCGCATACCGGCACCAAGGGAGGTCTGGGTACTCTCGTGCCATCCATGCATCAAACGCGTAGTGCAGAAAAAGATTCGCGAGTACAGGACTGACAACACCGCCTTGCGGAGTGCCTTTGGACCTCTCGATCCGCGTGCCATCCTCCATTTCCATCGGCGCTGTCAGCCATCTTTCGATGTACAGCAAACTCCATTTGCACTTCACGTGTTTGCGAACGGCACGTAATAACAGTGTGTGGTCGATGTTGTCGAAAAGGCCGCGGATATCAAATTCAAGCACAAAGTCGTACTGCCAGCACCGCTTGCGCGTTACCCCTACGGCATCTATGGCCGATTTATTCGGCCGATACCCATAGGAATCCGGCAGAAAGATAGGCTCGACTTCTCTTTCCACGATCTTCTTGACCACCATCTGCGCCACACGATCTGCCACTGTGGGCACCCCCAAAATGCGTTGTCCGCCAGTCTTTTTCGGAATGGAAACAGCGCGCACCGGTGGCGGAAAGTAGCTACCTGAGCTCATTCGGTTCCAGATCTTATAAAGATTCCGCATAAGATCTTTGTCGAACATCTCGAGTGACTGCCCATCCACCCCGGCCGCGCCCGCATTGGCTTTGACCGCTTTGTAGGCGTCGTACACTAACTTCTTGTCGATATTAAACGGCTTCGTCTTTGTTGCATCCATCGTTTCATCCTGTTTCCAGTTGCACGTTAGATGCAACACCTGACACGATCCCTTTGCTCCAGTTCCATTACAGAACCTTCAACGCTCGTACGGATCGTTCCGCCCCAGTGCTCCACATCGGTACTTTCGCCTCGTGGCTGCGACCACTTGTGCTTTTCCCTTTGCATTAGAACGACTGGTTCCTGCAGTTCCGTTTGAAAGCCTGTGTCAAATTCATGCCCCCTCTACGCCGACCGCCGCCTGCCCAGTAACCAGATATCCGGCAGACTTTTCTCAGAAGTACCATTCGCCTCTGATTTTGACGGCATTGTTGTGTTTACGACGCGTGATCGGAGGGTTTGCTTGCGCTCATCTCTTTGACACTCACCTGCACGGTTTAATCCGTACTTTTCCTCCAACGCTCACGACCATGACACTTAATCATCGCCGCTTGGAGCGGTTTGACACCCGCCTCTGAAAGCCGATGCCGGTGGGCCGACCACCATCTTTCAAACAGCTTCCCTATGTTGTTAGGTCATTGCTCCTCCCTCCATAGTTTTCTGCAGCACACAATGGCATTACACGCCCAAGCACGGCAGCTGGCTCGACATGGCCGAATCCGAGCTCGGCGTTCTCGCGTCCCAATGTCTGAACCGCCGCATCGCCGACAAGAAAATCCTCGCCCGCGAAGTCAACGCATGGCAGGACCACCGAAACAAGCACCATGCCAAGGCCAACTGGCAATTCAAAACCGCCGACGCCCGCGTCAAGCTGAAGAGACTGTACCCTCAGTTCGAATGACTTGGGCGACTAGCACCGTGATGCTCGGACATGCGGACATGCCAGTTGGCGCGTGCCGCTCAGCCAGTCCTTGTGGACGTGGAGAAGTTCTTGGCACGGAACCTGGGAAGTCTCCGCGTCGACAGCCCGTGGCCGATCACCCGCGCCGAGCACCAACTGAGCGGCGAGCAGCCCTACAACACCAAGATGGAGGGGGGACGAAACTAAGGGGCTGAAACTACCGAAGCCGGGCTTGCGTCAGCTGTTTTTCCGCTTCAGGCAACAATTGGGCTTTCGCATCGGTGAGCTTACCTTCCGCTTTCAGCTGGCGAAGCACCGCAACGATAAGAGTCCAATGCCCCACCGGGTCGTCGCCGCGCGACGCCAGCCGCCAGTGCGCCAACACAAGATCGACTTGCCGTTGGACATTGGCGGGGTCGGCCTTGGCGAGGCGGTCTCTGATGGCGAGGCCGTCGCGGAAGAATTTCAGCGCCTCGGACAGATTGCCTTGCTTAACTAGCACGTCGCCCAAGCGGTCATAGAGGAGGGAAAGCTCGCGCTGCCACTCGACGTTGCCCGGATCGGCCTTGGCGAAGCGATCCGCGATTGCGAGGCTTTCGCGAAAGAATTTCTGCGCCTCCGGCAGCTTGCCTTGGTCAAGCAGCACGTCGCCGACCTTCTCGTAGCAGATTCCGAGATCGTGTTGCCCTGAGGCGTTGTTTGGGTCGGCCTGGGCGAGACGGTCGAAAATGGCGAGGCTGTCGCGGAAGGATTTCAGCGCCTCGGGCAGATTGCCTTGCGCGCGCAGCATGTCGCCGAGCTTGATGTAGGAGACGGAGAGATCTCGCTGCCACTCCTGGTCGCCTGGATCGCGCGCATTATTGCGTATGGCAATATCGAGGGCCTGAAGCTGCCGCTCGCGCGCCGCCTCGAGATTTCCTCGCTCGATTAATAGCTCACCCAGGCGCAGATGGGCGCGGTATATCCCGCGCTCGTCTTGGGTACTGATCGACGCTTGCAGCAGCCGGCCGAGATCGCGCTCGGCCAAGTCCAGGTTGCCTGCAAGAAATTGCAGCCATCCATGCCAGTACAGCGCCTCCCGATCGTCGGGATCGAGCGCCACCGCGCGGGCATAGGCCTCACGTGCTCGCTTCGGATCGGCGAGGCCAGCGATGGCGCCGAGGTTGCGATAGGCCGCGGCGGCTTCCTTGTCGGCCGATGCCGCCGTCTTCCTGGCCGCTGCCGCGGTCTTCCTGGCCGCTGCCGCGGTCTGTTCCTTCTCCTCGGCTACCGCTCGGAACAGCGGTTCCGCCTCCGCCACCTTGTTCTCTTGCAAGAGCTCCAAGGCCTGTCGCAGCCGATCGTCGCCCTGTGCCGCGCCCTTGGCAGCAGTTGCGACCGCCTCGCCGACCGCCTGTTCGCGGCCCGGCGCTGCTGGCGCCTGGTTAAGGGCCACCAGCTTTTTGACAAGCGTCTTGATTTCTACCTGTTGTTTGATGCTTTCCGCGCTGCGCAGCTCCTCGCGTCGGCTTTGCTCGCTTGCAAGCCAAGTAAAATATCCGGCCACAATGGCGAGGACCGCGGCCGACAGCCCGATCAACGTTCGGATGGTCGTCTGGCGCCGCCAAGTGATCTCATGCCTTTTGCGGATGTCGTCGAGCGGAACGGCGATCAGCCCCGCCACCACCTTCTGCACGGCGATCGCCTTGCCGTCGCGGTGTGGCCGCGCGTCGGCCGCGATGGGCTCCTCCCGTTCCTCGGTCAGCGCGCCGTCGGGTCCGACCTTGAACCGCAGCATCGGCGGGAAGCATTCGCGCTGTGCATCGCCCGGCTCGCCGTCGACGATGAGCGCGATCACCCGTTCGGCCCGCCCCATCGCCTTGAAGCGGCGGATTTCCTCGTTGACATAGGTGCTCTGCGCCGCGTTGGGCGAGCAGATGACAATCAGGAACTGCGAGCCCGCCAGCGCCGCCAAGGTCTGCTCGGTGAGCGAATGGCCGGCGGCAAAATCCTCGCGGTCGCGGAAGATCGGCCGCAGCGCCGCCGGCACCGGCCCGGCCGGCGTCGTGCGCCCGACTAGGTCCTTCTCGATGCGGTAGGCTTCGAGCGCCCGATGCAGCCACCTGCCCCACGCCGTGTCGCGATGGCTGTAGCTCAGGAACGCTCGGTATTTGAATTGTAGGGGTTCTGCCAAGCCCCCTCCCGTGAGCACGGCGCGAGGCCTGTCAGGCCACAACCCCGCGATAGCAGCTTTTTCACACTGGACCGAGTGAAGCAGTTCACAGAAATTCAGCTTAGGACACCGGGGGTCGAACACCGACAGCACCAAGTAGCCAAATGCGAACATTGTGCGAACTTCTTGCTACCATTTTGCAACCCAACTGGCCTGTTCAAGTAAGGTCAGGTCGGTACCAAGCGCGCCCCAGTTTGGAGAGATGCCGAATAAATCGGAACAAAATGCAACGGTACGCTGTCGGCCGGACATTCTTCCGCTGGTGCGTTAGGCCACCACGAAGATATCTCAAGCACTCGCCGCTCGAACCCGGCCCCATTTGTCGGACGTACCTGATCCTGCATGAATGCCCCACAATTTTCGGCTTCACGACTCGGATGATGGCACGAATGAGCGGTCGCGGGTGTAGTACTCGCCACCGTTTCGGCCGGCGTTCCCCATTCTCTTGATCTTCGCTTCATAGAGATCGGAAAGTTCGTGCTTCTCTTGCTGTGAGCGGAATGCTCTTTCATCTCTTCTTTCTTGCAAGTGAGGATGACAGGTAGATCTCGCCCCGCAGCGTATCCGGCCTCCTAGTAGACGCCTCCACGATGCCCCGTGTAATCTGCGACCAAGAAACGCGATCGACGAATTTCAGAAATAATTTCATCGCAAATCTTGTTTGCATGCTCCTTGGTATCAATACGGAGTGGCTTGTATCCAGCTGCGGATATTCCTTTTTCTAAACCGTCCTTCCACACCGCGTTCATGCTGGCATCCTCACTGAAACGGATGGGCCATTTGCGATGGTGGATGGACGTACCGTCGCACATCGAGTGTTATGGAACAGTCGAAGGCGGGCGGATTTATCTACAGCCCGATTTGGACGGATGGTGTTCTCGAATGGTTAGAGCGCGGGCCACGTGATGTTGTCGCGCAGAGGTCCGCCGCTTCGAAGGAGAAAGATTGACGCTGATTCGCCGCGCGATTTAGAATCCGAAAGTCTCACTTTCAAAACGGAGCTAAACGATGCGATATGGCTATGCACGGGTAAGCTCAAAGAAGCCAGGACTATGCGGGACAAGTGGCAGCCCTTGAGGCCGCTAGGTGCCGACGCATCTTCAGTGAAAAGGCGTCGGGCGAATCCACCGATGGCAAGCGAGAGTTTGAGAAGCTAAAGCGCTGTACTGCCCGGGGACACCGTTGTGGTCACCAAGCTTGATCGCCTCGCCCGCTCCTCTCGCGACCTGCACAACATCCTTCACGATCTTGCTGAACGCGAGTGCGGCTTTTGTCTCCCTTGGCGAAGCATGGTGCGACACCACCACCGACGTCGGACGGCTGATGATGACCATCATGGGCGGCATCGCTGGGTTCGAACGAGGCCTGATCCGCAAGCGATGCGAGGAAGGGATCGAACGCGCCAAGCGCAAGGGCACTAAGTTCGGCCGCCCCTTTGTACTTGACGCGGGCCAACGCCAACGCATCGCAGAGCGCTACGCTGGGGGCGAAACTATGGCCGACCTTGCCCGCGAGTACGAATGCGGCGAGGCCACGATCTGGCGGGCGTTGCAATAGGCGCGGGACCGGGGGGCCTGATCGGGCAGGCGAACGAGGCACCCATGCCGGGGCCAAAATTCGTCGGCCTGAACGCGCTCCATAGTGCCGGCGCATAAAATATAAATTTTGGTGAGCCATACAATGCGCGTCGCATTAAAGTAAGCTGGCCCTCTTTCAGAGGGCTTTGCTAGCCTCTCAGGTGGGGGGAGTCGCGCCGTGAATGCGTGGTGCTCCCAAAAGCGGATTCTCGACGCTCAGCCGGCGCAGCCAGTGCCCTCGCAACACCTTCCTGGAGGTGCCTGCTGTCCGTGCCGAGCCGACCAGCCAACTCTGGTGTGCTGCGAGTGACTACTTCAAAACCGCCCCGCCCGCTGAGATCGTCTCCATCACCACCGTCGAAAAGGGCCATGGGCGCATAGAGACCCGCCGCTATGTCGCCTCCACCAAAGCAGGCGTAAGATTTCAGGATGCGACGCAGATGCGCCTCGCCCAGGACAATCATCGAAAGCATGCACTGGATCCTCGATGTCCAGTTCAAGGACGATCTCTCCCGATACCGACAAGGGCACGGCGCAAAGAACATGGCCGTCGTTCGACGCTTCGCTCTCGACCTCGTCCGCGCTCACAAAGCCAAGGGAAGCGTCAAAACTCGTCGTCTGATCGCAACCTGGAGCCCAGAGTTCCTCCTCAAGGTCCTCAGCCTTTGATCGGCGTTAACCCGGACTCTTTGCCGTGGGTGGCCGTCGACTGTGCGAAGAGACGGTCCGCGACGTCCCGAACGTCCGAAGTTTGCTCGCGATTGATCACCTTTATCGCCGTTAGTTCGTGGGGTTTCATTGGTCAATCGGTGGTCGGCGGCATTGCCTCTTACCTCACGCCCTTCAACCGATCCGCCATGCGCTCAGCGATAGCGACCGTGGTCAAATGGGTGTTGGCGCGCGGGACCTCCGGCATGATCGAGGCGTCGATCACGCGCAACCCCGTGCATCCGATCACCCGGCATTCGTGATCGACGACCGAGCGCGCTCGTCCGGCGCGCCCATGCGGCAGGTGCCGCTCGCATGCTGCGCGTCGCTGCACTCGGCGAACAGCCAGTCATCTAGCTCTGCGTCGCTGAACGGCTCGTCCATAGGACGTCCGCTGGCGCCATAATCGACGCGGTGAGCGATATCGGTCACTCCAGGCTGCAGGCAGATATCGCGCAGGCGGCGGACGCCGTCACGCAGGCGCACCAGATCGCTAGGGTCGGACAGCATGCGCTCCTCGACCGCCGGATCGACCTCCGGGTCGGTCGTTGTAATGCGGACGTAGCCCTGACTGAAGGCCTGATAGACGGAGACCGCGATGCGTCCTAGCGCTACATCAGCCATCGATTGCTGGGAGCGGGCGAGATTGCCGGCGATCATGATCATATCGTTGTTGCCGGCAAGGCCGGACGAGTAGCGCAGGCAGCAATTGGTGTGCCGATGCATCAGCGTGCTCACCTGGCTGCCTTCGCGCAAATGCAGCAGTGCGTTCACGATCGGATGGTCGAGCAGGTTCTCGCCCACCGGCAAGTCCGCGCGGATCGGGATGCCGAGCGTCTCCAACAGGGCGACCGGCCCGATGCCGGAGCGTTGCAGGATGGCCGGCGAATGGATGGCGCCGGCGCAGAGAATCACCGCACGCGTCGCGCGGGGCGCGTAGGATTGGCCGTTCAGGCGGACCCGGACGCCGCTGGCGTGCAGCCGGTTGCCTTCGAAGGTGATGATGTCGACCAGGGCATCACCGACGATGTCGAGGTTGGCGCGGCCGCGCGCCGGCTCCAGATAGCCGTCATTGGTGGAAATCCGCAGTCCGGCCTCGCTGTTGATGGCGTAGGGCGAGGCGCCGGTGCCGGTCGGCGCGTTGTGATCCTCACACCAGCCATAGCCGAGGGCGAGCGCGGACGAGCGCAACGCTCGGTCGACATTGCCCCAATCCGAGATCGGAGCTCGATACACCGGGATCGGACCGCGATCGCCGTGATAGGGCGCCTCGGGGAAATTCTTGTCGGTCTCGAGCTTGCAGAAATAGGGCAGGATCTCGTCCCACGACCAGCCCGTGCAGCCGGCGGCCGCCCAGCGGTCGAGGTCGTCGGGCACGGCGCGGATCGCGATCTGGCCGTTGATTGTGGAGCTGCCGCCCATGGCGCGACCGCGCCAGAGCAGCAGCGGCTGCTGCCGCTCGGTGCGTCGCGCCAAGAGCCTCGACCAGCGGAAGTCGTCATCGCCGATGGCGTGCATCGGGTTCGGGATGCGGATGTGTTCCGGCGTGGTCGCGGTGCGCAGATCTTGCCCGGCCTCGAGCAGCAGCACGCGATGCGCTGGGTCTTCGCTGAGGCGCGCGGCTAGCGTCGCTCCGGCGGAACCTCCGCCGATGATGATCGTGTCGTATTCGTGTTCAGTCACGTCGGGGCACTTCTGCTGCCTGCGCTCGTTCGAAGGAGAAAGTCGTAGCATGAGAGGGACGCGGCGAAGAGCGCTTTGCCGGCATGGGCTCTCCATCCCTGATGCAGCCCATCATATACCGTGGACCCGCCGGCAGCAGCTGTCCGCCGCTGTCGCACACAGAGTTGCTGTAACCGTCGTCGGGTCAGGCCGGGCTCACCTGAATAAAAATTCAAGATTGGCCTCTCGCAACGAAGGTCATCTCGCCTTGCTCAAATCTCGATAGGCTGGCGCTTGTCTGGTGCTGCCGTCTCGCTTTGTTCACGTTCGTTTCACCCATTTCGTTGCGATTTCGCTGCGGCGTTCTCCGGGAGAACGGCGCTCGCTGCGACCCCGGTTTGCCCCAAAAGCACGCATCTTTCGGCGCACGGTTTGTTTACCGGGAAGAGCTATCGCCGATCTTTTATCCCGGCAAGGGATACCGGCAGGCGATTGGTCAGGAGTTGCGAATAGCCAGCGGCGAAACTTCAAGGCCGCCTATTTCGATTCTGCCTACTCGAAAGAATTTCTCGAGAAGGTCGAGGACTTCATCCGGCTTGTCGTGTTGAAGCCAGTGACCCGCGCCCTCGATCCTTGCCAATTCGGCGTTCTCAAAATGCTTCATCACGCCGGCCGTGGCAGGGTCGGGCAGAAAACTTTCGCTGCCGCTGACGAGAAGCGTCGGACACGCGATGCGCGACCACGGCCCGATATGGTCTTCGAGCGACAACCGATAGGGCGCGCGGGCGCGCAAGTACGGATCGAACTTCCAGCCATAAGTGCCGTCGTGATTTTGAGGCTGACCATGCCGCCCATGGAGTGGCCAACGTGCCGGTTGTCGTGGTTGAACCAGCTTCCGCATTCGGCGCTGGCTCCGCAAAGAACCCTCGCGGGACCGGGTGCTATGTGTTGCACGGAGCCGATGCGGCGTCTCCGCCCCTTCGGGTAACGCCCCCTCGCGCAGGGCCCGGCTCGACCGCCGCGCCAAGCCTGCCACACGGCGCGGCTAGTGCGGTCAACGGCCGCAAGAGCTTAAACCCTTGACTGCGCCGCTTTGTGTGGCCCGTCTGATGGCGTCGGGACGAAGGGGTCACAGTAAGAAAGTCGCCACGCCTGCGGCGCGTCGAACAAAGGGCTAGGTCGAGGTTTTTAGGCGAATTTCACTGCGAAACGCACGTTTCTTGCGCCGATTTGTCTTGAAGTATAGTCATAAAAACTATAGTTTATATGACTAGGGGGGACTGTGCGGGTTTTCAAAACACGGGAGTTTGCGCGGCTGATACGCAAGACCGACATCGCCGACCGGGCGCTAAGCGATGCAGTGGCACGCGCGGGCAAAGGTCTGGTCGATGCCGAACTAGGCAGCGGTCTGATCAAGCAACGCCTGTCCCGGCCAGGACAGGGACGTTCGGGCGGCTATCGGACGGTGATTGCTTTGCGGGCGGGGGATCGGGCGTTTTTTCTCTACTGCTTCGCCAAAAACGACCGGGGAAACATCGCCGCCGATGAATTGCGGTCGCTCCGCGAAATCGCGTCGCACTGGCTCGGCACCAGCCCCACGCAGATTGAAGACGAACTTAAAGCCGGTCGATTGATCGAGGTGAAACATGGCAATTAAGAAAACAGACAAGCTCAGTCCGCTCACAAAAAGCATCCTTGCCACGGCGAAGGACATGCATGACGGCGGCATCATGGGCACGCGCGGGTATGAGAAGATCACTAAGCGGCACCTCGGCGAGGCGGCGCGGACGGCGACGCAACCGCTGACCGCCAAAGAGATCAAAGCCCTGCGCGAGAAAGCAAAGCTCAGTCAGGCAGTATTTGCGGATTATCTCAACGTGACTGTTGGCTATGTCTCAAAGCTCGAGCGCGGCGCGGAGCGGCCGAAAGGGCCGACGCTGGTTTTGCTGAACGTCATTCATCGCAAGGGAATCGACGCGATCCTTTAAAAATCGAGGCCATCTTGTCGAACGCAAGATTATCAGACGCCGCGAGTGTCTTGGATGCCTTGGCGGCCGGAACGCAACCCGACCGCGCCCGTGGCGGCACGCTCGACCTTGACGAAGCGGGCCGCCATCGCGCCCGTCAATTTGCCGAAGCTGTCGCCAAATCATCAGCCGGAGTTAGCGACTGAAAAATGATCCAAAGCCTCGACCTGAACAACACGCAGGTGAGCGACCTGGCCCCGCTGGCGGGCCTGACCCGCGCGCGGGCCATCCCGAGTTCCAGGAACAGGCCGCGGAAGCGTTTGGAAGAAAGCGCTGACAGAACTCTCCGCGCGCGTCCCGTTCGCCCCCCAGAGTTCGCCAAAATCAGCTCGCAGATCCGGAGCGAGGACTTGTGGCTCTTGATCACGTCCTGTGCAACACCTCGCCACAAGCCGTTCCGCTCACGCTGAGCGGTCGTCTTCCTTCCGACTTCGAGGAGCGAGAGATTTCCCGTGGACTTGCCTGCTCCTCGATGTCCTTTGCGTAGGCCTTGAGAGCGATGGACATGATTGGAATGGCTCAAATCATTGCGCATTTCATTGCGCACAAAAATCACCGAAAGTATAAGTATTTTGAGCGGCCCGAGACATAGGTGACAGAACTGGAGTGCACCCCTAGCTTGGGACAGAAAAATGGTGACAGTTCTCCTTTCTGAGGAGGACCATTTGAGCACCAACGAACCAAGCCGATTCAGTCGGGAATTTAAGCTCGAGGCGTTGCGCCGGATGGAGGCGGGGGAGAACGTGAGCGATCTGGCCCGGCAGCTCGGTGTTTCTCGCAAGAGCATTTATCAATGGCATAACCGGTATCGTCTGGGCGGCAGCAAAGCCTTGCGTGGCCGCGGTCGTATGACCAACGCCGATCTGTTGGCTCACGAGGAGAGGCCAGCAGCAGAGAAACAGCCGCACAAGGAGGCTCGACGAACCTCACTGGAGGAGCTGGCCCGGGCGCAACGGCGAATTTCTGCGCTTGAACGCAAGATCGGCCAGCAACAAGTCGAGCTCGATTTTTTTCAGCAAGCCTTGCGGCAAGTCAGGGATCAACGCCTGCGGAGCGGCGTGCCTGGCGGGACGGCATCTACGAAGTCATCCAAGCGATGACGACGTCTCGGTCGCAAGGCGAGATCGGAATCGAGCGCATGTGCCAGCTCGGAGGCATCAGCCGATCCGGCTATTATCGGCATTGGGCAGCGATCGGCGCCCCGCCAGGAAGAGACTGGCCTTCGGGACGCGATTCAGCGTTTGGCCCTTAAGCATCGCTACTATGGCTACCGACGGATCGGCGCTCTCCTGCGGCGTGAAGGCTGGCAAGCCAATCACAAGCGGGTTCTGCGCTTGCTGCGCGAGGACAATCTTCTGTGTCTACGCCAAACCCCGTTCGTGCCCATGACAACCAACTCGCGCCACACCTGGTGCGTCGTTCCCAATCTGACCCGTGGTATGATGCTCAACGGCCTCGATCAGCTCTGGGTGGCGGATATCACGTATCTGCATTTGGCAGAGGAGTTTGGCTACCTGGCCGTCATCCTGGATGCATTCAGCCGCAAGGTTGTCGGCTGGGCGCTGGATACGCATCTGCGAGCGGAACTCGCGATTTCGGCTCTGGTGATGGCCATCACAGCACGGCAGCCGAAGCGAGGCAGTCTGATCCATCATTCCGATCGTGGGGTGCAATACGCTTGCAGCGAATACACGGAAATCCTGGCGGCACACGATATCCAGCCCAGCATGAGCCGTGTCGGCAATCCTTACGACAATGCCAAGGCCGAAAGCTTCATGAAGACCCTGAAGCAGGAGGAGATCAACGGACGCAGCTACCGCAATTTGAATCAGGCCCGAAGCGCCATCGGGGCCTTTATCGAAACCATCTACAACCGTCAGCGGCTGCATTCGGCGCTGGATTATCGATCGCCTGACGAGTACGAAGCAACGTTGGCTGTTCGCAGCGGGTGCGAACACCTGAAAGCAGCGAATTGAAAATGCTCGCTCAGTACCAACTCCCGCGAGGCGCATCCATGGCATGGGCCATTGTGGCTCGGCGCGCGCTGTCGCCGTCAACCCCGCGCGCCCAGGGCGCGCCCCTACGGGCTTCGGGGGTTGACCGCTCAGCGCGGCCAAGCAAGTGGCTATCATGCCAACAATGCAAAGAAGCGCCTCTCGGGTTACCCCGCAGCATTTTCAACCGGCACCCGCCTGAAGTCTCGATCACCGAGATCTGTTACCAATTTCGTGTCTCACACATGGGGTGCAGTCCAGAACGTACCGGACACATGGGTTACACTTGCGATGTCCGTGAACATCCACATCAGCGAAGACTTCATCGTTGAGAAAATATGAAGCCCGCTCCTTTCCGATTTTGAGCAGCACGTCGATGTCTTTATCGAGCAACGCGGCGAGAAGCGCAGCAATGTCCTCTTTCTTGTCGGCCCATCCCAGCTTCCACAAGTCGTGCAAGTCGAGCCCGGCCTTCTTCAGGACATCGATCATCTTCGTCGCGGCGGTCGCGATCTCCTCGCGATTATCAGAGCCCAGCATCCCAAACAGTTTTTCAACCTTGTCCAAGATGGGTTCTAGAGCTTTGCGCTTATCGGTCATGGTATCGTCTCCCTCACATTTTGGTCCTCTCACAGTGAGGGACCAAAATGAGAGGCCCGGCCTGTGCGTAGTTGTCCGTTCGGGGGGAGAGATATCGACGCCCAGGAGTCCGCCAATCCCCTGCACAAAATGGTCTAAAACTCATCTTGATTTGGGCGTGGAGCAAAGTAGTCCGCTACTTGAACAGACTTCTATTTTGCTACATTAAGTAATAGGTCCATGTAACTGATTGCAGCATCATCAGAACGATGCGAATCCACGGATTGGTGATAGCGCCGTCGCCGCACAATGTTCTCCGCAAAATTAAAGTTAGTCCGGTAAAATAAGGGTTTTTGAGTTATCCCCACAAGCCTTTTGCGCCGCCCCTTTTCTTTGGCGTCGCTCGTGGCAAGATTCTCCGCATGGCCAACACCAGCATCGACATCACGCCGATCATCGGCTTGCACGTCAAATTACACCGCACCAAGGACAGGCCCTGCAACACCTGCGCTTCAACAACCGCTATCGTTCGTGAAGGCACTACGACGCATGCCGCAAGCCTTCGATGCTTTGGCTGCGGCAAGTTTCGAGGCTGGGCGCCGGCAGAGCTTGTGAAGTTTTTGGGTTGGAACAGCCAACGCGCTCTCCCACCGCCCGCAGCCTCATGAGCCGCGCCAAGGTGCCGACCGATCATGCCGAGCGTTGCCTTGGGCACGTCATGGGCGGCGTGCGCGGCGTTTACGACCGGCACGAGTTCCTCGCCGAAAAGCGCGCCGCGTTCGAGGCGGTGGCGGCGCTGGTCGAGGCGATCGTCAAGAAGGCCGCTTAAGCGGAATACCCAAATCCTGCGCTAGACTGGCCCACGCACCGGCCAGCGCTTGGAGATTCTCACACAGGGAAATCTTCTGTTCAGCGGTAAGCTCTGGCCTGTTGGTTTCGAGCCACGCCACGAACCCGTTATAAGCCTTCGGGTCTAGAAATTTCCTCATATATTTATCGAACTCCCTATCGGACATTTCGGTCATCGCCGTTCTCCCTATCCTCGCGATAATGCGAGCGACAGGGCTACCGCATGACTTCAGGGGATTCGCGAGTCACGATTCTCGCTGAGTCATCAGTTCCGGCGGTCCTCCAGAACAAGGTGCTTCATAACCGCGAACAGTTCATCGCGAGAAGCCGTCCTTATCCACGACGGTTTCAAGGCCGCAATAGTTGTCTTGGCCAGAACCGTGGTCTCTTGCATGTCGGCCAGGATCTCGGGCGCGAGCTTTGATGGTTCCTTAACGCACGCCAGCGTTTTTAGCTCGCGCTGGGCGGCGCGACGCATCTGAAAACACCTGAACCGGACCCGCTCGACCTCGGTCATGTCCGCAATCTTTGGGCGCTTCATCATTCATCCTCCTGTTCCATTTCCATTATCGACCACCCGGACCTTGGTGTACTTCGGCACGCTCGTAATATGATAGCCGCCAGCGCGGCCGGTGCGCGTCACCAGCACCTTGGCCTTCAAACCCGCGACCGTGGGCGCGGGATCGCCATCGACTCCGCATAGCTCGACTTCGCGGGCGGAGCCGAACTCGGTCACCCAGATCGAAAAGCGCCGTCTAGTCATCGGGCACCTCGTCGATCAACTCCTTAACCTTCGGCCAGTTCCGCGCGACCTTCGCCAGGAGCTCCCGGTTCTTCTGCTCCGCCTGCTTGCGCGCATTCCATTCGTCGAAGTCGATCATGCCCTCCAGTTCGACGCGGATCAGTTCGGCGATCACGGGCGGCGCGAGCGCGTCCAACTCCCAACATTCCTCGGTGCCGAATGTCTCCACATAGCCAGCCTTGTGCGGGTCGTCCTCCTTGGCGAAGTTCGCGGGCGGATTGTATTCCCTGACCTGATCCATGTTCAGCGCGATCCGCCGCACCTCGATCTCTTCACCAGCGAACAGGGATAGCCGCTCTTGAAGATCGCGCGTCATGTCGATGCCATTCGGGTCATGATCGACTAGATGCAGCGGCACCGGGATCAGGCCGCGCGCAGAGTAATCCTTGAAGCGCTCGCCGGCCTCCCGCATGTTACTCTGCGAATTGTTGCCGATGGTTGGGAAATGCGGAACGCGGTATTCGCGGCAGACAGGCTCGATCACGCCGAGCAGCGCCGCCTTCTCGATCCAAACCTCGGGACGGTATAACTGCCCTTCCCAAAGGTCCTCCCTATACCGGCGCACGACGGATAGCAGGAAGTCCCCGGGACCCTCCCACGACGGATAGGTCCGGAGCCAGCGCGTGCGGTCCTCCAGGTGGTCCCAGTCGATCAACCCCGCCTGTCGCGCGTCGTCTATAATGACGGTGAGCCGCTTGTAATTATTGAAGGTGTTCTCGATCAAGCCGCGCGCGACGAACTGGTAATAGAGTTGGCGCACGGTCATGACGAAACCTTGTTCGGCATATTCTTCGAGAATCTCGTTAGCCTGCGCGATCCTAGTCAGCGTCTTGCGCTGGAACCCCCGTGGCTTGATATTGCCATAGGCCTGCTCCATGGATCGGTGGAACGAACTCGAGGCGTTCATTCAGGCCGCCGAACTCGGTAGTCTAACCCGGGCGGCAGAACAGCTCGGTATTTCTACCTCTGCCGCGAGCCGCCATTTGCTGGCGCTGGAGGAGCGTCTCGGCGTTCGTCTGGTCCATCGTACGACGCGCCGTCTCCATTTAACTGAAGCGGGAGAGCAATTCTTTCTGCGAGCGAGAGACCTTCTCGCGAGTATGAAGGAAGCAGAAGCTTCCGTGAGTGAGGCCGCCATAAATTCAACCGGTACCTTGCGCGTCACCGCCTCACTTTCCTTTTGCCTGAAGCATCTTGCTCCGCTCGTGCCGGAGTTCACCTCCCAATATCCAAACATTTCGGTCGATATTGTCGCTGCAAATAGATACTACGATCTGATCGAAAACGGTATCGACATCGCCATTCGTACCCGGCAATTCGAAGCCGATTTATCTATAACAATACGAAAGCTGGCCGAAACGTCGCGCTTGCTAGCGGCATCTCCGTCCTATCTTGAAAAACAAGGTCGGCCGCAAACACCCGCTGATCTCTCCCAACACAAGTTCTTGCTCTACACGCTCGCGGACAAGCCCTATGAGTTTCGCCTTCGCAAGAAGGGCGAGGAACAAGTGGTGCCGGTGCGGCCCTTGCTATCAGCCAACGACGGGCAGATCGTTCGCGCGGCTGCGCTCGACGGCCTCGGCATATTAGCGCAGCCAGCTTACATCATCTATGACGATCTAAAAGCTGGACGCTTGGTCCGCGTACTGGAGGACTGGGATCTTCCAAGGCTCACAATGAATATTGCATTCCCGACCAAGGCACATCTTCCTGCCAAGGTACGCCTCTTCATCGAGTTCCTGACCGCTCGTTTTCGGGACCGTTGTTTGGGATAAAGCCGTTGGACCGGGAAACACTGTTGTGTTTGGTGCAAAAAGTAGTCGCAAACCAACCTTGAGTGAGACGCGGATTACGTTCGAATCTCGGTTCGCCGACCGTATCGCAGTGTCCATACACAACGACTGAATCTTCGCGCGTGATTGACCTCTTCGCCGATGCGCCGTCGCTTCAAGGTCAATCGCAGTCAGTCACGCCGATCGCGCGCAGCCTGGTGCCGACCCTTTTTGCGCCCTGCGCAAGAGTGTTTCCCGATTGACCTTGTTTATCCCGCACTGCGCGACATGGAATATACGCGAAGAGGGGACGCAGCACCGATGAGTGCTGTCGATCATGAGAAATGCCGGGATAAGCCGGTTATCAAGGAGGAACTGAATGCGCGATAGCGTTAAGTTGACACTGATTTCCGTTGCGTTTTCCGCAGTGGCGGTGTTCGGGATGGCGGGGACTGCCGCGGCAAAAGACGAGAAATTCGTCCTGATTGAAACAAGGTCGCTCTGATCACTGGCGGCGCGCGCGGTATCGGCTTGGCAACGGTGAAGCTCTTTGCCAAGGAGGGTGCAAAAGTCCACACGTGCGATCTTCGCTTCGATGAGGACGTCGCCATGGATGGCGTCGTAAAACATCGATTGGACGTAACCGACTTCTCCAATTGGCAATCCATCGTACGGGAGATCATCGATCGCGATGGCCGTATTGATATATTGTTCAACAATGCGGGCACCGCCGTTGAACAAGAAGGCGGCCGCCGAGCTCGATAGCTGGAACATGCCTATCCTACCGAACACGAAAGTCAGAGATCTTGGCGTTGGCGAGGCTCAGATGGTCGAGATCGCACGCGCGCTCAGCCAAGGCTCTCTCTTCGTCATTCTGGATGAGCCAACAGCACAATTGATCGCAAGCGAGATCGACCAGTTGATGTTGCGTGTGAACGAACTCCGCCAGCGCGGGGTGACTTTCCTGTTTATTTCTCATCACCTCGATGAGATACCGCAGGTGTGCGACACGGTCACGGTGCTTCGTAACGGTCGTGATGTCCTGCACGGGGACGCGCAAAAGCTCACCACTGCCCAGATCGTAACCGCAATGGTGGGCGACGAGGCGACAGGCATCGCCCTGACCGCGAGCGAGCATGTAGCACGCGCTCCGCTACCGTCTGATGCGCCGGTCGTCTTGGAAGCGCACATCAAAGCCGCAGCGTGCAAGGACACATTCAACCTATCGTTGCGAGCAGGTGAGGTTGTTGGCCTTGCCGGCCACTCTGGCTCGGGGACTCGCCAACTTGCTCTGGCCTTGGCTGGCCACAATTCGAACTGGACGGGTCAGATTCTTCTTAAGGGCGAGAAGGTAGCGCGAACTTGGAATCCCAGTACCGCGGTACGGACAGGCATCAGCCTGCTCCCAGAAGATCGCATCAAGACCGGCCTGGTCGGCTGCCTTTCCATTGAAGACAACATCACGCTTCCCAGCCTCAAAGCATTCTCGAGACGTGTGTTTATCGACCACAAAGCACGACGTCAGTTTGCGGAAACGAACCGCAGAGACCTCGGGATCGCCTGTCATTCGGTCACCCAGAATGTGAGTGAGCTTAGCGGCGGCAATCAACAAAAGGTTCTGCTGGGTTCAGCCTTGAGTCCGAAACCGACCATTTTGATCCTGCTGCATCCCACCGCGGGCGTCGACATTGCCTCCAAAGCCACGATCCTGGACATCGTCGAGCAGCGCCGTCGGCAGGGTTTGGCGGTGATCCTTGTCAGCGATGAACCGGAAGAACTCGCATTTTGTGACAGGGTCCAGGTCTGGGTTCGCGGCGAGAACGTCGCTGAGAAAAGCGGTATGAGCGAGGAAGAACTCGTCGCCGCGATGGAGGGTTTCAATCTGCCTTCGGAGAAATCATGAGCAACAGCACACATATCACCCCCCCGGCGCCGCCCCTCACAGGCATCAGCGCCACTCCGAACAGAAGGTCCGTCGGCAATTTGTTTCAGCCCGAATGGGCGATATTGCCGGTGTTGATCGTCGTTATCATTGTCGGCGCGATCTTGAACCCGAGCTTCCTCTCCTTTGACAATATCTACGGCGTCATGCAGCAGGCGAGCGAGCTCGGCGTCCTTACCATGGGCCTAACCCTCGTGCTGATCGCCGGCAAATTCGACCTGTCGCTGGAGTCGACCTTTGGGCTCGCTCCAATGCTGGGCGTCTACTGTTTTCTCGACGTCAGCGGCGGCAGCCTCGGGCTGACAAACTCGCCAACTTTGGCTCTAATGGCGATCGATACAATTCATCATCGTGAGTTGCCCGGTGAGGGTGAGTTGGACGTTCCGGCATTCCTCCGCGAAATCTGCGCAGCCGGTTATAGGGGCGTCTATGGAACCGAAATTCTTTCGGCTCGCCACCGGAATGCGACCCAGCTTTCCCAGCGTCCTGAAATGACAGACATCGGCGCGGCGCGTCTCCCTCAGACTGCTTTGCTAGACCGTGCTCCGGGGGAGCCATTTTCGCAGGAACAGGTTCGACGACGGGCTTGGCATTCGCGCGGAGATGTTGCGGGAGCGGCTCGTGAGTGCCGACTGGCAGCTCAACTGACAAACAGGAGCCGCCGTCCAACTAACAACAACCCGCTTCACCCTCAACGAGTTGTTTGACGTCGGAGGCGCCGAGCTCGCGCAGGTCTTGATCTGGCGCGGCAGCAAGTCGCTAATCTGCTTCTACTAACGACACCGACTTCTCCAGCTGGCCGCCTCGTGAATCCGGTTGCCACAAATCCCTCGATTCGAAGTTCTCGTTCGCAGCCAAATACATTGGGCGTCATTTCTGTGCGTTCGATGCATTCTCTTATGATATTGCAAGCATGATAGATGATAAGCACTCCACCGGATCGGCACTTCACAGCCGGATGTTGGCTATTGACCTGCAGCATCTCCGGTACGCAGTAGCAGCTGCCGATTACGGAAGCTTTCGACAAGCGGCGGAAGCACTATTACTTCAGCAGTCCACGCTCAGCCGCTGCATTCGGCAGCTCGAACACTCAATTGGCGCTGTAATCTTCGATCGCTCGAGCGGTGGGGTGAGGCCAACACCCGCCGGTCGGAGCGTTCTCAGGATGGCAAGAACGATCCTTGAGGAATGTGAGACGCTGATAGCCACAGCAAGATCGACCCGAAATGGTGAGACCGGCCGGCTTGCTATTGGATTCTGTACATCACTCTCGGTGGGCAACCTGAGAGCGTCTTTGCTCGATTTCCGGCAGAGATTTCCGAAAATCGAACTTGCTACGGTTGAGCGGCGAAGGCGTACACGTTTGGCGACCGCACTTCGCAATGGTGTGCTCGCACTGGTGTCCCAACGTTGTTGGTGGAAGATAGTATAACCAGTTGATAGTTCTCAGTAAAATGGCGTTTGCTCTCGTTATCGACTTGAATTTTTTCGGGCGTTTTCCGACCTCTGCGGCTTGTTTTGATCGCGGGGGCACCGATGTACGCCGGCCAATACGTTTTCACGCAAGTCATGGACCATTTGCCGTGGCATGTGTTTCGGCGTTGTGTCGCGCGCTACGGTGGTGATCATAAGATTAAGCACTTCTCCTGTCTCGATCAGTTTCGCTGTTTTGCGTTCGCACAATTGACATGGCGTGAAAGCTTGAGAGACATCGAAGCCTGTCTCAAAGCGCAATCCTCCAAACTTTATCATCTGGGCTTTCGCAGCCAGCGAATCGCCCGCAACACGATGGCCAACGCGAATGCTGTGCGCGACTGGCGGATTTACGCGGACTTCGCGCAGCACCTGATCGGCATCGGACGAGAACTCTACATCGATGAAGCGTTGCCGGGACTTGACGGATTGGACGCGGTCTATGCTCTCGACTCATCGACGATCGATCTGTGTCTGTCAGTCTTTTCATGGGCGCCATTCCGTTCAACCAAAGCCGCCATCAAGTTGCACACGCTATTGGATCTGCGCGGCAACATTCCGTCGTTTATCTTCATCAGCGACGGCAAAATGCATGACGTCAGAATCCTCGATCATCTGGTGCCCGAACCGGGCGCTTTCTATGTCATGGATCGAGGCTATGTCGATTTCGAACGCCTGGGGCGGCTCGATGATGCCGGAAGTTTCTTCGTTACGCGTGCGAAGTCGAATATGAAGGCCCGCCGCCGCTATTCTCGTCCCGTCGACCGTTCCACCGGTTTGATCTGCGACCAAACCATCGTCTTGACCGGCTTTTACACCCGCCAAGGTTTTGATCGTCCCTTGCGCCGCATTAAATTCAACGATCCCGAAACGGGAAAATCCTTGGTGTTTCTCACTAACAATTTCGTCCTACCAGCTTTGACGATTGCAAAGCTCTACAAATTTCGTTGGCAAGTCGAATTGTTCTTCAAATGGATCAAGCAGCATCTACGGATCAAAGCGTTTTTCGGCACCTCCGAGAACGCGGTCAAGGCGCAAATCTGGTCGGCCGTGTGTGTCTATGTGCTGATCGCCATCGTCAAAAAACGCCTCAGCGTCAAAGCGAGCCTCTACGAAATGTTACAGATTTTGAGCCTCACCCTTTTCGAGAAAACCGACATTTTACAGCTCTTTTCTGACATCCCGGTGCAGACATCTCTTTCAGACACTGACAACCAATTGAATCTATTCAATTAACGTTGGGACACTAGTGTACTATTATTGGAATGATGATCGCCGTGCGCCCGATTTCGCCCGCACAGTCGAGATTCATCGCAAGCCGGGCTATGACCCAGTCGAACTTTTTCTTTATCCTGCGATTGCAGCGCCGAAGGTGGCGATCGGCAAACGACTGCTGCTGCGCAAACTGGGATTTCGGACGCTCATGGACGTGATTCCGCTCGACGCATCCCTCGTGCGTGGTTCGCACGGCCGGCTAACCGATAAGGCCGACGACGGTCCATTGATCATCACGGATCAGTCCCACCTACTAAAGCGTGATCGTATTGCTGCAACCGATGTCAAGCAGCTCCTGCTCAAAGCCGTTTTTGAGTAGAAACCGATTTCAGCGTTCCTCGGAAAAATGCAGGATTATGGTGCCGCTGGACCAACCGGCAAGGTAATCCTCTATCCGTTAGCTCGGTCTTGGGACCGCGAAGGCCTGTTGAGGTGTCGTGCCCGCACAACACTCGATGACTACACTAAGGTCGTACAGGCCTCAGAGAGCGGGATTAGCCAAGGCCCAAATGTGAATGCAATCTCATCGTTGAGCCATAGACCGTCTCGCCCCGACGTCCCTGACCTTCACGACGACTCCCGCGACCGGCACAAGTTCGAGGGAGTGGCCGCCTGTTTTCAAGAGCCAAGTAGGATCACACATAACGAACAAACTTCCACCCTAAGTTTGTTTCATTAGGGGAACTCACAGCTCTCCCCTGCTCCGCCTCGAACCGGCGGCTGGAACGCACCATTGAGATCGATGCAGGGTTCGTGATTTAGTGGGACCGTTGATTGCCAGGAGAGATCTTGCATGAAGAAAAAGGCTCATCATGATCGAGCACGTAAAGCCTGCCCCAAATCCATACCCCAGTTATTTTTGGAAATGGCCTAACTCGTTGTACTTTCAGCGGGGCTTGCTTCTGGCACTGCTGGTGCACAACCATCCCACTGTCCCACTCGCTCAACTCATTGGAGAGAGCGAGGAGCCAAGGCGTGGCCGCAGGAAAAAGGAAGGGGTAGCGTCCGACGAGGCAGCGGCCTCAGAAAGCTAGCGTTGTTCATCGCGATGCCGAACGCGACCCCATGGCAGCGGTGTTGCTAATGTAGGATCCCCTTAGCGGCAAGCTCAGAGATTCCGAGAAACATAGCAACGCCCACGCCAACGGCGTAAGCTAGCACGCCCCAAGCAAGGCTTAGGGCTGTTCCTCGGCCTTCGTCTTCGTTCGTGCCATGTGCCTTTTTTTGTTGAGATTTCCAAATGGCAAGGGCTGCCTCGTATGAAGCAGAAAGATAGCTCACCGCCCGGGGATTTTCGGTCATTTCGGGTAACATCCAATTGCCCTCCTCATCGGGCGGCGAGAGCTGAAAACAAAGCAGCCAGGCTTTTACTGCCTCATCCTTCGAGATTAATGCTGCGAAGTCAGCGAGATTGTACGCCACTACTAAGCAGCGGTAGGTCGTTGCATACTCCCGAAGCACCTGCAACGCGCCCCATTCTACGAGCTGAGAAGCTGTCTCTCGGCTGACAGTCCGGGGATTCTCAGGCTTGTTGAACGCAATCTTGCAGGTGCGTTCATCGATCTCTTCCGAAACAAACAATAGATTTTCGTAGGCCGGAACGAGAGCCAATTGGATATAGCAGCGGTTATCCGCGTTCTTTGCAAGAGGCCGGCACACTTCTATGCATCGCAAGAAGCTGTCCCTTGCCTGTCCCAGCAACGTCAATTTGTGATCATCGTTCACTGTATTCCATGAACTCATGACGCGCGAACATTTAGACACACCATCCAGGAGGTCTAATGTCGCCGAAGCGAAGCCGGTCACAGCACTCCGGTGCGTCGCGATGTGACTTTCGCTCGTTTCAATAATTGCGATCAAATCGTCGCTGCGTTTGTCCCTGCGCGCGTTGGCCATGAGAAAGTGAAGGTGATGGCTGACCCGCGCCACGTCGTAGCCGGGCAGCTTTCCGTCGACGAGGTAATCGAATTGGACTGTCGCGGCACCTGCGATGGGGTGCGTGTTCGTTGTTTCTCCATCCAAGACCCTGTCCAGAGTCTTCAGACCGGGCCTCTTCCCGGTAGTCCCGAGCATTTTCGAAAGCTCGGAAGGAGAAACCCCTACATTCAGGAGAGACCGAAGTTGGCGACGGAACGTCTCGGACGGAATTGTGCGTCGCCGCATACTTTTATTGCGTTTCGACCGGGGCCGAAATAGATCTTGGATGAGTGCCATGTTCGCCTCCTGGGCAGCCCCCGGGGCATGATTATCCATCATTGCCCAGCTTGCCATCGACAACTTTCACATTCCCGCCAGAGACATTTTGAGGCCGTTTTGTCCAGCAGAGCGGCCGAAACGCGTGGCATCCGTCCGAGCAGTCTCTCCGACATGGTTCAAGGATTGCGGCGGAAGACATCTTGTCCAGAGCCGCCTTCTACACGACCAAGTTAACCTCGAACTCAAAGGTGTGACTATGAAGAAGACGTCCCTTATCCTCGCTCTGTGCAGCATTGCCGCTCTCACTGCTCCCCCGGCGCATGCGGGCGGCATCATCGGCGATTTCGTCGAAGCCGTCTGTGGCAACTGCGGTGCCGGCAAGACAATGGATAAGACCCATAAGGAGATGGGCAACCCGCTCGACCACGCCGCGAATGCCGCTGCGGGCGCGGTTGCCAATACTGTTGTTCCCGGCTCGGGTCCGGCTGTTACCGGCGCGCTCGAGACACGCGATGCCATCCGCAAGCAGCAGTAGATAGCGTCTGCGAAAAGCCTTGCAGACGGCCACAAAAGTGCGAGAGGCGGAGCGAAAGCTCCGCCTCTTTTTCACAGCAAAACTCACTGAACTCGTATGCTCACAACACATACACTGGAAGAGCGTCCGTGAGCGGCCGCGATAATCATGGAGCTGGCGTCCCCCGCCGCCACTCCTCGGGACATTCCCGTGCTCCAGGAACTACCTCAACGCACAGCCTCGTGAGCTGCGCTCAACGGCTGTCGTGTAGCCCTTCAGCGCGCGACGACAGATGCTTCATATTAACTCGACGGGAGCGACCGTGAGACAAGGTGATCATCACAAGCCGTCATGGCTTACAGTCCCCTATCCACGTCCCCAATCATGGCGCTGGACATCGAAATTGTCGAGCATTCAACGTGATGCAAAAAGGCGAACTTTGGTCCACAATCATCGCGTTGAACTTCCGCCAACAGAGGCGACAAAGCGCGGCCTCTCCTGAGACCGACGCACGCATAAATTTTCCCCAGACTAAACCCCAGACTAAACGCAAATTTTATTCTGGGGCCAGTTGCGCGCCAATCGCGAAATCGATTGTTTTTCAGAGATTCGAATCATCATTCGTTGCACCGCTATCGATCCTGCACCCAAATATTCGATTGCCAACGACGAACGTATTGGCCCGACGGGTATCGAACTGATCCAACGAGCGCGCCGCGGGGCGCACTCGTCTGCGAGGCTGGCGGGCGATCCGGCCCATGCGAGTGAGCGCTTCTTTCAGTTGGCCCGATATTGAAAAACCGCTTCGCCGGCGGCCGCCCGCGCTACTTTGCCTTCGCACCCAGCAATATGGGAATGGTGTCCCGAAGCTTGAGTGATTTCACCATGTCCTGCGTGGTTGCCTTGTATTTTTTGAAATGCGCCGTCTCGAGATGGAACTTATACGCGTCGACGTCGGCATACATCTCGAACACGAAGACATGCGACGGGTTCTCTTTGTCGGCTACCGAGTACAACGCGAGCACTCCGGGTTCGAGCCGGACGGCCGCCTCGATCTGTTCCTTGACCGCAGCTTTGTAGGGCTCGATCTGTGACGGATCGATCTCGATTTCTGCCACCCTCACATAGGGCTGGTGCGCGTCTTGGGCAGCGACAGGACCGCTCAGCGATGCCGCCAGCATCGATGCTCCGAGAACGAGAAACTGTTTGACGTCCATGTTTATCTCCTGCCTGTCTTCATTCCCCGGCCCTGCGGCTGTTGCATCTTGAGTGTTGTCGAGCGCGCTCGTCGATCCGATCGTTGAAAGCTCGGCTCCAAACTGAGCTTTAAGCCCCTTATGTGCTCATGTTCGTCCAGAAGGACGACCTCAAAGGCCCGGAATCTCATCTCGGGTCGAGCCCTGCCTCTCTCAAAAGATGCACGCCCTCAGCCGACCGCAGAAAACTCACAAGAGATTTTCCGGCATCAGGATGGATCGACTCCTTCGGAATGGCGGCCAAGTAGTCCGTAACGATTTGCATTTCGCGAGGCAGTGGGCCCACCACGTCCACTCCAGGGTAGGACGTCAACTCGACGGACTGCTGGATGCCGATATCGGCTTCGCCTCGAGCAAGAATGTCGCCGACCGGCCCGCCGGCGGGAGGAAACCGCGTCTTCGCGTTGACCTGCTCGGAAATGCCGAGACGCTCCAACATTCGGGCCATGTGAATGCCGCTCGGGCCGCCGGAAGCGGGATCCGTATAGCTCACGGTCTTGGCGGCTAGTAAGGCATTCTTCACTCCCTCGACATTCGAAATGTCCGGAGCCGTTCGTCCCTTCGGAACCGCGACCACGATCTGCGATCCGCCTAGATCGAATTGACCGTCTTCCGCCACCTTTTTAGCGCTGATCAATTTGTCGATTCCCGCACGCGAAGCGACAACGAAGTCCGCGCGTGCTCCGGCGATCACGCGCCGCGCGATTTCGATCGTGGACGCGTATTCGATGCGAAATTTCCACCCGGACCTCGCTTCGAAGGTGGGCATGACTTTATCGAACACCCGGCGCATTCCGATCGTAATGAGGGCGTGGGGTTCGTCAGCACGGGCGGTTGCACTTGATGACGCGGAAGTCGCCACCATGAGCAGGAGACCGAAGGCGTTCCGGATGGTGGCGATCGAAGGTCGGCGCATAATTCGAGCTCGCATCCCGGCGTCAATGCGCGGTAAAGCCGCCATCAACGGGTAGGCTCACGCCGATGACGAAGCTCGCGGCCGGACTGCAGAGCCATAGGACCGCAGCAGCAACTTCCTCCGGCCGACCGAGCCGTCCAATTGACTGCTGCTTCATGATCTCGGCTATGGCATCAGCCTGACCTTGGAGCATGTCGGTAACCATTGGCGTATCGATGGTACCGGGACACACCGCATTGATCCGGATTTCCCGCGGCGCGTATTCCACGCCCGCGCTCTTGGTCATGCCGAGCACGGCATGCTTCGTTCCATGGTAGGCTGCACGCTTCGGCAACCCGACCAGTCCGCCGAGCGAGGAGCAATTCACGATCGCGCCGGATCCTCGCTCGCGCATGATGCGGAGTTCGTGCTTCATGCATGCCCAAACACCGCGCTGGTTGACCGCGACGACCCGATCGAAGTGTTCGATCGGTTCTTTCGCAGCATCCGATGGAGGCACTTGAATGCCCGCGTTGTTGAATGCCATGTCGAGTTTGCCGAATTCGGCGACCCCTTCATCTATCATCGCCGCAACCTGAGCTTCTTCGGCAACGTCGCACATCAGACCGATGGCCACGCCACCGTTGCGGACAATCCGCTCCGCCTCATGCGCCGCGAGTTCGCCGTCCACATCGCACATGACTACGGATGCGCCACTCTCGGCGAACATACGCGCGGTGGCGAGACCCATCCCCTTGGCTGCGCCCGTAACCAGAGCAACCTGGCCAGTGAAATCGTAACGAGGATTCATGCATTTCTCCTAGTGGGAGAGCTTTGGAACGGGGTTCTGCAATCGAAGCCGTTCGTTCCTTTTTCTATTTTTCGATGCCGCCGCTCGGCTTTACTTCCATCGTCGCAGCTCGCGCGCGGTTGCCGATCATCGGCTCGAGATACCGACTGTCGCGGTACTTGAGCCGATAGGCCTCGTCGATTCGATCGTTGATAGCCCCTTCGATTGGCTCGAACGACACCTCGTTAGTCATGCCTGCAGCGCTGATGCGTCCCGCCTTCTCGCGCAAGGCCGCCTGGTACCAGCGGGAGGCCTTACCGTTGTAGGCACGCACGTAGAGCGTGCCGTCCACCACGACGGACCAGATCCAGGTCGGTGTGCCGTAGGTCTTTCCGTCGTCGCGGAAAGGCGCTACGTGCAGATCGTCGGAAGCGGCGATCCTGTCCAAATCGTCTTTGGTCCAATCGCTCATGTAGGCTCCTTCCCGTACTGCTCGTCGCTGACCTTCTCCATCCAGTCGACGTTCTTGCCGCCAACTGATTCCTGGATGGCTATGTGCGTCATCGCGGTCGTGGGCGAAGCGCCATGCCAGTGTTTCAGTCCGGGCGGAAACCACACGACGTCGCCAGGACGAACTTCCTCGATCGGGCCGCCCTCGCGCTGCACTCGACCAAGCCCGGCCGTGATGATCAGCGTCTGCCCGAGCGGATGGGTGTGCCAAGCCGTGCGGGCGCCGGGTTCGAACGTGACCTGGCCGGCGCCGACGCGGGCCGGCTCGGGCGTCTGGAACAACGGGTCCACGCGCACGGTGCCGGTGAACCAGTCGGCAGACCCCTTTTGGGAGGGCCGGGAGCCATTTCTCTTGATGTCGATATCCATTCGAGTCTCCTTCTCTTCTTCGGACACGAGCGCCTGCGCCCGACGAACTCCGATTGTCGCGGCGATGCCGCAGCAAATGAGCAGACCTCTGCGTGCGATCATCGCCGTCCTCCGCCCGTCGCGGGTCGTATTTCGGCTCTATTGGGCCAAGACGCCTCCATCGACCGCCATGGCATGACCGATCATGAAACTGGCGGCTGGGGAGCAAAGCCAAACGACGGCCGACGCGATTTCTTCGGGCTTGGCGAAGCGCCCGATCGGTTCACGTGCGATCATCGCCTTCACGATTTCTGGATCGTTGTTCTTGGTGACCGCGACGCACATCGGCGTGCTGGTTATTCCGGGGCAGATCGCGTTGATCCGAATTCCTTGCGTCGCATAGTCCAGCGCTGCGGAGCGTGTGAGGCCGATGACTGCGTGTTTGCTCGCGGAATAAGCGCTTCGTCCTTTCGAACCCACCATTCCCCCGATCGATGAGCAATTGACGATTGCACCGCTTCCCTGAGCCGTCATCTGCCGGAGCTCTGCCTTCATGCAATTCCAGACGCCACGAAGGTTGACGTCGAGAATGCGTTCGAATTCGTCGTCGCCGGTGTGCAACATGTCTACGCCGTCGCAATTGACGCCCGCATTGTTATAGGCGGCGTCCAGCCGGCCGAACGCCGAGACCGTCCGATCGATCATGGCCGCGACCTCGGATTTGTCGGCGACGTTGCATCGGACGGCGAGAGCCTTGTGGCCGGCGGCGAGCAATCCATCCGCAGCCTGGCGGACTGTATCCTCGTTTACGTCCGCAAGTGCGACGGCGGCGCCCGCTTGAGCAAAAGCCCGCGCCGTCGCCAAGCCGATGCCGGCACCCGCGCCAGTCACCAAGGCAACCTTTCCTTCGAGGGAGTTGTTCATGACGAACCTCGACGCTAACGGGGGCGCTTCTCGATGACTTCCTTGACCACCGGCGCCGCGGAGAACGCGTTGGGCCAGCCAGCATAGAACGCGAGATGACCGAGCACCTCGCCGGCCTCCTCCCGGGTCAATCCGTTATCCATCGCCCGGTTCAGGTGGTAGGTGATCTGGGCGACCTGCCCCGTCGCGACGAGAGCACTGACTGTGACCAGGCTCCGGTCCCGAGGCGCGAGACCCGGTCTCAGCCAGAGATCCCGAAAGAGCACGTCGGTCGTGTACTGGACGAGGCTCGGTGTGATCTGGCCGAACTGCTCTCCGACACGCGTCGCGCGCTGCTTCTCGGCGGCCTCGTCGAGCGGAAGCTGCGGTCCCGAGGCCGGCGGAAGCTGGTCCACGCCGATGCTGCGGCTCTTGAAGACGTCCCTCGCCGCCGGAATCGCATCTACTGCGTTCGCCCAGCCGGTGTAGAACGCCAGGTGCGTGATGATCTCGGAAATCTCGGCTGGCTTCACGCCGTTGTCGAGCGCGAGCCCGAAATGGTATGGAAGTTCGACGGTCTGGTCGCGCGCGATGAGCGCCGAGACGGTGACGATGCTTCGGTCCCGGGGAGAGAGACCGGGTCGCTTCCAGAGGTCGCCTTGGACAACCTCATGGGCGTACTTCTCGAGCGCGGGCGCGACGGCACGAACGTCTTCGGATTTCGACATGGCATTTGCTCCTTCGATGGTTGTCTGCGCCGCAGCGGCCGAACCGCCGGCGATCAGGCAGAATGAAAACAGGGTTGCTGTGAGCGTTCTCATAGCGGACCTCCATCGATGGCCGCCGGGTGCGCCATGAGCCACCACGCGACGAACGCGGCGCAGAGCACGGTGGCGCCGCTGACGAGAAACAGGGCGTTCAGCCTGGCTCCGGTCGCGACCAGTCCGAGCGCGGGGCTGGCCAGCCCCTGGGCGAGGTCGAGAAAGGCCGTGTAAGCCCCCATGGCCAGGCCGCGGCTCTGCGCCGGCACGCGACGAACCGCTTCCATGCCGAAACCGGGATAGACCAGCGAGAAGCCGAAACCGGTGAGCGCGGCTCCCGCCAGCGCCATCTCGGGTCGTACAGCCAACCAGATTAATGCCTGGCCGACCGCTTCGATCAACACGCAGACCAGCGCGACCTTCGCGCCGCCGATCGCGTCGGCCAAGTGGCTGAAAAATACCCGCGCTAGAATGAAGGCGCCGGCGTAGGCCGTGTAGGCGAGCCATCCGTTGGCCCACCCTTTGTTCGCGAACAGGAGAGCGACGAACGTGGTCACCGCCCCGAAGCCGACGCTTCCGAGCGCCGAACCGAAGCCTGGAACCCATACAGCGCCCACAACCGCGGCGAATGACGGACGCGCGTGCTGAATTGGAGCAACCGCTGGAAGAAGCGCTACGAGCAGCAAGGCTCCCAGAGGTGCCGCCGCGGTAGCGAGTGCGATCGCCGCGAAGCCGTGGGCGGCGTAGAGCGCAGATCCGGCCGGCGCACCGATCGCGAAAGCCGCGAACATCGCCGACCCCACCCAGGCGATGACCTTGCCCGTGTTCCGCGGATCGGCAAGAGCCAGCCCCCAGTTCACTGCGGCCGTGATGATAAAGCTCTCCGCCCCGCCGAGCAGCGCGCGCCCCAACAGGAGGATTACGACCGAAGTCAACGGCGAACCGCTGAAGCTGAGCGACAGAAGATAGAGCAGTCCGGAGGCCGAAGCCGCCAGCAAGCCGGCGATCACGCCGCGCTTCGCCCCGCGGCCGTCCGAGTAGTGACCGGCCCACGGTCGCGAGATCAACGACGCGGCGAACTGACTGCCGGCGACGAGGCCGACCATGAACGTGCCGAAGCCCAATCCATCGTGCACGTGAAGCGGTAGAACGGGCATCGCCACGCCGATGACGAGGAAGGCGACGAAGACCACGCCCATGATCGGCAGCAGCGTCGCCGCTGCGCGAGGGTTTGCGATCGGTCCTTGCATGGTCGCTATCGACATGCGTGCCTCAAATTTCCTGCCTGGTCGGCCGGTAAAGGATCTCGTTGATGTCGACCTCCTCGGGCTGGCTCATCGCGAACGCAACCGCTCGCGCGAACGAGTTGGCCGGCACCGCGACCTGGTCATAGAAGGTCCGGATGCGCTTCGACGCATCCGGATCGGTGACGGAGTCGGGAAGCTCGGTCGCGACGGCGCCGGGCGAAATGACCGTGGTTCGGATGTTGTACGGCTTGACCTCCTGGCGCAGCCCTTCCGAGAGCGCGCGCACGGCAAACTTCGTCGCCGCATAGACGGCGAAGCCGGGGCCGACCTTGTGACCGGCGACGGACGAGACGTTGATGAAATGGCCGGCCTTCTGCCGCTGCATGTGCGGCAGCGCCGCGGCGATGCCGTACAGCACGCCCTTCAAGTTGACATCGATCATCCGGTCCCACTCGTCGACCGTCAGTCGATCGAGCGGGGCTTGAGGCATCAGTCCCGCATTATTGATCATGACGTCAACCCGCCCGAAGATCTGCACGGCGGTATCGACCAGCACCTTGACCTGCTCGCGCTGGCTCACATCGGTCGTGAGCGCGAGCGCTTTGGCACCCCGAGTCTCGAGTTCCTTCGCCAGCGTCCGCAGCCGGTCGGCCCTGCGAGCGCCTAGCACGACGGTCGCACCTTCGGCGGACAGAAGCCGCGCGGTGGCCTCTCCCAGGCCGCTGCTCGCTCCAGTCACCACGACGACCTTGTCCTTTATTCCTGCTGTCATAGGTCTTGCCTTCCTGCCAGAGCGAGACCGCCCCGATGGCTGAACCGAACCTAAGACTTCCGCTTCGCTGCGATTAGGTGATAGATTTCGAATGCAATCATTAGGCAGGCTAATCAATGCATCGGGAAGACGCGAGCGACCTCCTCGCTTTCCTCGCAGTGGCGAGGGAACGCAATTTTACGCGGGCGGCGGCAAAGCTCGGCATGACGCAGTCGGCGCTCAGCCAGATCATCCGAAACCTGGAGGAGCGGCTTGGCGTGCGACTCCTGAATCGGACGACGCGGAGCGTCACACCGACCCAAGCCGGAGAGCGGCTTTTCCTGAAGATCGGCCCGAAGTTCGATGACATGGACAGCGAACTCGCCGCCCTTGGCGAACTGAGAGAAAAGCCGGCGGGGATGATCCGGATCACTGCGACCGAATATGCCGTGCAGGCCATCCTGATGCCCGCGCTCTCGAGGTTGCTCCCGGACTACCCCGACATCCATGTCGAAGCTATCGTCGACTACGGTCTGACGAACATCGTGGCCGCCCAGCACGACGCCGGCATCCGCCCCGGCGAAATGGTAGCCAAGGACATGATCGCGGTAAGGGTCGGGCCGGATCTTCGGATGGCTGTCGTCGGCTCGCCATCTTATTTCGCGATGCGCAAGCGGCCAAAGGCGCCGCAGGATCTGACCAACCACAACTGCCTCAACCTCCGCCTACCGACGCACGGCGGCAGCCTGTACGTCTGGGAATTCGAGAAAGACGACAGAGAGCTCAACGTCCGTGTTGAGGGACAACTCGTGTTTAACAGCGCTGGCCTTCTCCTTCAGGGCGCGCTCCAGGGTCTCGGGCTGGCCTACCTCACCGAAGGACATGTGCAGCCGTACATCTCCAAAGGCGAGTTGGTCCGGGTGCTTTCGGATTGGTGTCCCCCGTTCTCGGGCTACCACCTCTACTATGCGAGTCGCCGCCAGCCTTCGCCGGCTTTCTCGCTGCTGGTCGAGGCGCTTCGATACCGTGGAAAATAGCGGAGACTGAAGTGAAGCGCCCCGTCGTGCAGATGCGAAGTCAGTGAGATACTGCGCCACGCAATCGGGAATCTATCCATCCGGCTTCCTTCGCGAAAAGTCGAATAGAAAATTGCGCCCATTGCGCTTCATCGCGTCGAACGGATGTTTGACTGAGCGCTGACGAAAAAATCTTAAGAAACTGCCCCAGACTAAAAGCAAATTTTAGTCTGGGCAAATTTTTGGCCGCTTCGGAAATCATTGATGTTTGAATGAGATAAATGGCGCGCCCGGAACAATTCGAACGTCCGACCCTCAAATTCGTAGTGTGAAAAGCCGCGCACACACCAAGTTGCCTATGGCCAGAATGAACGCGGGGATGGCAGGGCACGAGACCGGCGACAGCGTCCGACCGTCCGATTTCTACTCTCCTGCACGCCGGAGTTGGAGGCTGCATCGAAAGGCCTTTTGGTCGATAACATCGGCAATATAAAGATTAGTGCAGTGCGCTACGCCTGATGACGCCGAGACAACTCAAGTTGAGACGGTGCACGCTACCAGGGAGGCAGCGTCATCTCGCAAAGCGAGTCCGCAAAGATCATTCTGTCCAAATGCCAACTCACGCGGCCCGGCCCTGATTCCACTATGGCAGAGATCATCGAAGCACCTCTATGAACCATGGCTGACAACGACGACAACAAGCGGCGCCGGCTCGTCGAGTTTAAGGATGGGTGCCGCTATGGCAAATTCGGAAAAACGAAGGCTTATGAGCTGATCGCGCAGGAACGGATCCGGGCCTACAAGATGGGAGGCAAGACGCTCATCGATCTCGATAGCATCGATGAATATCATGCCTCGCTGCCGCGCGTTGAATCACGGGCTATGCTTTAGGCCGATTTGCGTAGCGGCACGGCAACTCCCAAGCGCAGGCGGTCGAGACGATTGGCCCAATGCTGCATCAGGCGCACGCGTTCGCTCCAATAGGCTGCCCGGTTGTAGATGCCGCGAATCTTGTTCTTGTCGCCCTTGGCAAGCTGGCGCCGCACAACCTCGTCGCGGCGCCGCCTCTTTTTTTCGTCCGTTTCATGGGCGAGCTGAGCTTCCACCACATCGCCCTCGAATGCGCCTTCTTCGTTGAGCAAGGTCGAGGCGCTGGAGCGGAACCCATGCGCGCAGTGGTCGCCACCGGGGCCGGTGTCGTAGCCCATGATCCGCAGGGCCTTGTTGATCGTGTTGTCGGACATAGGCACATCGTCGTCATGGGAGAACAAGTAGCGGCCGCGGCCGGTCAAAGGTCGCAGCTCGGCAAGAATAGCGAGCGCCTGGCGGGAGAGCGGCACTTCGTGATCATCGCGCATCTTCATTTTCTCGGCGGGGATCAGCCATATGCGGTTCTTCTCGTCAAACTCGGTCCACTCGGCCAGCCGCAACTCGCCGGGCCGCACCATGGTCAAGGCGATCAGCTTGAGCGCGTACCGCACCAGTCCGCCGTTCTTGGCGTCGTAGACCTCAATCCGCCGCATCAGGTCGCCGACGTCGTCTGGATCGGTCAGCGCAGGGCGCGGGTTGCCCTTGGGGGCCTTGGTAAGCGCGTGCTTCAAGTCGCGGCTGGGGTCGCTACTGCAATACGAGGCGCCGACGCCAAATTGGAAGACCCGCGAAGCTGTGGGTGGCGAATTGGCAACTTTGGCATAAATCGCCGCTGTGGTGCAGTCTTGCGCAGATTGGGAGAGTAAGCCGAAGGGATTGCACCTCCGGCTTCTCGCAGAACAGTGCTTGAAACTCTCGCTTCACACTGCTCCCATCAGGCAGACATCTTTGTCTTTGTTGCATCCATCGTTTCATCCTGTTTCCAGTTGCACGTTAGATGCAACACCTGACACGATCCCATTGCTCGTACGGATCGTTCCGCCCCAGTGCTCCACATCGGTACTTTCGCCTCATGGCTGTGACCACTTGTGCTTTTCCCTTTGCATTGGAACGACTGGTTCCTGCAGTTCCGTTTGAAAGCCTGTGTCAAATTCATGCCCCCTCTACGCCGACCGCCGCCTGCTCAGTAACCAGATATCCAGCAGACTTATCTCAGAAGTACCGGTCGCCTCTGATTTTGACGGCATTGTTATATTTACGACGCGTGATCGGAAGGTTTGCTTGCGCTCATCTCTATGACACTCACCTGCACGGTTTAATCCGTACTTTTCCTCCAACGCTCACGACCATGACACTTAATCATCGCCGCTTGGAGCGGTTTGACACCCGCCTCTGAAAGCCGATGCCGGTGGGCCGACCACCATCTTTCAAACAGCTTCCCTATGTTGTTAGGTCATTACTCCTCCCTCCATAGTTTTCTGCAGCACACGCCGGCATGATAATTTTCAACTCATGCGCGATCTGCTCCTCTTGGCGATCCATCTGTTCGTGACTCTCGCGAAACTCCTCGGCCCGGGCGGCACGCGCCAGGTCGCAGCTGAATCGCTCTTGCTCAAACATCAACTCCTGATCAGCAATCGCTCTCGACAGCGTGCGCCGAATCTCACTATGCTCTATCGCCTTGTGCTCGGGCTGACTACCCTCTTTGTGAACCCACATCGCATTCCGAAGCTATCCGCGATTCTCAAGCCGGCCACGTTATTCAAATTCCACAAGGCGCTGGTCCATCGGAAATACCGTTTGCTGTTCTCCCCTTCCCGTCGGAAACGAAAGCCTGGACCGAAAGGCCCTTCCACACAACTCATCGCGGCCATCGTCGAGATGAAGCGCCGGAATCCAAAGTTCGGTTGTGTCCGCATCGCCCAGCAGATCAATTACGCTTTTGGTATCAAAATTGACAAAGATGTCGTGCGTCGCGTGCCTGCCACACACTGTCGACCCGAGCCGGGTGCCGATGGTCCGTCATGGCTAACTCTCATCGCTCACGCCAAAGACAGCGTCTGGTCGGTCGATTTGTTCCGCGTTGAATCGATCCTCCTACGGAGCCATTGGGTGATGCTGGTCATGGACGTCTTCACTCGTCGAATCATTGGGTTCGGCATCGCTGCCACGTCCATTGATGGCATGTCGGTGTGCCGCATGTTCAATTGCGCCACTGCTGGGCAACCGAACCCGAAATACCTCAGTACGGATCACGATCCACTCTTTCGTTTTCACCGCTGGCTCGCAAACTTGCGCGTGCTGGAGATCGAGGAAATTAAATCGGTTCCGTCCGCTCCGGTTTCACATCCGTTCGTCGAGCGTCTCATCGGAACAATCCGGCGGGAGTACTTTGATCGGGTATTTTTTTGGAACGCCGCGGACTTGGCGCGCAAGCTACACGATTACAAAATGTATTACAACTCGCATCGAGTCCATCGTTCGCTCGGCGGCTCGACCCCCGCGCTACGCGCCGGCGTATCCTCAGCCGTTCCAGCCTCGCTTGACCGTCACGCGTGGCGGCCACATTGCCGCGGTCTGTTTCAGAACTCCGATCGCCGCCTGACTTATATTTCGCCACCCACAGGGTTTCAGGACGGCCAACATCGCCGGGACAAAGGTGATGCTGCAGATGAACGCAATCAACATCCCACAACCGGCGATCAGACCCAATTCAAAGAGGCCTCTGTAGCTGGTGGGCAGGAACGAGAAGAAGGCCACCGCAGTAGCGGCGGCAGCCAGAGCGAGAGGGTTGCCCACCTTGCGGGCCGCGCTTCGCAGCGCTTGGCGTAAATCCTGGCGCTCGGAACGGTAGCGAACGCTGAACTGGATGCCGAAATCAACTCCCAGTCCGACGAATAACACGAAGAAGGCAATCGAGATCAGATTAAAAGCTCCGACCATCGCAAGGCTCAGGCCGCTCGCTATAGCGCGGCAATTCGCGCCCTTTCGTTGATTGAGCGGGCCCGCGCAGATTTGCAGGCCTACCTCGATGAGATCGAGCGAACAACAAGCGCCCCCGCCACTCCGCCCGATAATTACCAGGTCCTCGTGGCGCATTGATGCGGTTCGCGTTGACGCTCGGCCGTCTCATCTCAATTTTCGCGCCGTCAATCCTGTGATATGATTGCACTAAGCGTCGGTCATGGAACCCTCGCCTAAACAAACTCCCCGTCCTCCTCCCAGGCGGCGTCAGGCGGCGGGGGCTTTTTGCCCCCGGCTCGAAGCGAGGGCATCATGCGGCTTCGACCATTCATAGGCGACGCGATGCATGTCCTGCTTTTCGGGCTTGGCGTTTGGGTTGCCCTTCAATACGTCCCAATGCACTTGCACTAAATCGTGCGATGGTGAAGGAAGGCAAATTTTTTCGGAAGCAGGCGGCTAAGGCCGAACACATGGCGCTTACCGTCTCAGACGCCGCAATTTCTGAACGCATCCTGAGTCTGGCGAAGGCCTATCGCAGTCAGGCGAAATCACATCCGGCCGCGAGCGGTTGCGCTTACAGCGGCACGCACGAGGCACACGTCTGATAAGTCCTCCGTGACGGAGGACTTCCGCCGCGCTTTTCATACCGGGCGAGCGCTTCCTTGCTGATCGCGGCGATCCGATGCTTTGGGGTGCCCCGCGTGATGCGACAAGGCGGGACCCGGAGAGGGTTTGCCTATGGCTGAAACGGAACTCGTCCCGGGCTGACGTCTTATGAACAGAGCAGTGAAGATCGCACTTCTGACCGTCGTCGGCGTTCCCGCGGCTGCGATCGTCGCCGCGATTGTCGGCCCGCAATTGCCGTGGATG
Source organism: uncultured Alphaproteobacteria bacterium (assembly GCA_963822795.1). Lineage (GTDB taxonomy): Bacteria > Pseudomonadota > Alphaproteobacteria > Rhizobiales > Xanthobacteraceae > Bradyrhizobium. The sequence continues at coordinate 19,694 of CAWGJM010000033.1, read as the reverse complement.
CCCGGCACTCCGCTGGGTTACCTCGCTGCGGTTGTTCTTATTTTCATTTTTCCTGGTTCGGGCAATTCTGATGAACAAGCAGGTCACTTACTGTAGAGGCCTCAGATTCCGCCTGGTTCGACACTGACGGTCCGGCGATTGAGTACGAACCGAGTCCACATCGTAAGCAAAAACTCGCCGATGCTGGCAACCAGCATCGTTGTGAGAACATTGATTTGAAAAGGCGATAGTGCGAGCCGGCCGAGGACCCACTCGATGCCAGTCACAATGGCGGCAACAACTGGAACAATTGCAACAATCGAATCCACGACTCCAAGAGCCCGTATCTGTGTGGCCGAGACCAGCAAACATGCCATCTGGAGGAGAACATACGCCAGCGCCAACCAACCGGGAACTACCCAGGCCAAGTCGCTGGAAGGCCGAAAGTCCGGCACCTGCCACAGGAAGAGCGTAGTTGCTCCGGCGCCCACAAGAGCCGCCAGAATGCTCCACCATTCTTCCATGTGGGCCGCTCTTGCGCTTCTCACGAGCCGCTCGGCTGACGTCATGGGTCGTCTCCCTGTCAGGGGAACGATAGCGCCGGGTTTCCCCCGAAGCCAGAGCGTCTGTGCCGCTGTTCGCTATGCTTTTCCTTTGGAGGCGGCACCAAGAAAACTTCGAGGGTGGTGAAGCGGCTGGGAACGTGCCTTATGTCGGCAAGTGTCATCACCCAAGCCGGCAATATCGCCGTGGAATAGCGGCGCACGCCAAACTCGCGCGAATGAGGCGGCCGGGCTGAGGCCGCGCGGCGAAACGAGAGGCTGGCTCCGGGGCGAATTGCGCGTTCCGATGCAAGGCCGCCTCAGTTGGCGGCCTCTTTCATATCAGTTCCCCACCGGGCCTTGCCGACCTGCAGCGCATGAAACTTCTGCTATTCTGCGGCCGCGTCGTCGGCACCGAGGTCGGTATTCCCTTGGTGCGAACAAGCCCGCTTATCAGTTGGACCCGGGGTTCCTGGAGCACCTCAGACTGTCGCCACGGGCCTTCATCGGCCCCGGAGCACGCTTCTTAGACTTCTTATTTACGGGAGCCCCACGCCGACGATGCAACCCAGGAGGAGGACATGGAACTGTTGCATCGACGCTGTTGCGGTCTCGACGTTCACAAAGAGACGGTGGTGGCCTGCCTGCGCCTTGTAGCTGACGGCAAGGTCACGACCGAAGTTCGTACGTTCCAAACGACCACGGCGGATCTTCTGCGCTTGTCGAAGTGGTTGGCAGCAAACGAGTGCACGCATGTGGCGATGGAGGCGACCGGCGTCTACTGGAAGCCGGTGTGGCATATCTTGGATGACGGGGAGTTCGTGTTGGTTGGCAAACGCCGCACATGTGAAGAACGTGCCCGGCCGCAAGACCGACGTCAACGATGCGATGTGTGGCCGAACTGTTGGCGCACGGTCTGATACGAGCGAGCTCCGTGCCGGATACGCAGACCCAGGAGATGCGCAGCCTGCTGCGCACGCGTAAGCAATTGGTTCGCGAACAGTCGAGCCATGTGCTGGAGGCCAAGCCTGCGATGTCGCTCATTGGCACCTTTGACCCATGCCGACCCGTCGTGAAATGTCTGTTTGTCGGGGTAGATCGATCACCGCAGCCATCGACTTACCGGCCTGCGTATTGACCATGAGACCACCAAATGGCTTGTTGCTGGTGCAAGAAAACCGCGAGATTATCCTCACCAATCGCGCGTTGAACGGCCGTACCATTGGAGACATCCACGATCAGGTTAGCGTCAGCGTTCGTCAAGCACGAGAAGGAAACCCGCGGTTATTCAGCATCCTCGGCAAGCCCGCCCGCGCCAAGACATGCGATGCCATTCTCGGTATCACCGACGAAGGCGCCGAGATCATGAAAGACTATAAGGGAATGCCCGCCCTCGACGCTGGCCTCCTCGCTGCGGCGCAGGCCGTCGAGCACTACGAGATGTCTCGCTACGGCACGCTTCGCACGTGGGCCGAAAAACTCGGCATGCCGGACGCCGCAGCACTTCTGGAAGCGACGCTGAAGGAAGAAAAGGCCACCGATGCCGCCCTGACGACTTTTGGCGAAATCGGTCGTCAATGTCGAGGCCGAGCAGGCTCTCTGACGATCATCCCGATCATACTGAACGCCGGGACGCGAAATCGTCCCCGGCGGCTCTCTCGAATTCCTTCGGATCCTTGCACTACAGGAAGGATGAGACGCCCGGCACCGCCCCGAGTTTCGGACGCAGACGGTCGATGAACTGATCCGCCGTGACATCGCACTTCTCGAGCGGCTTCAACACAATGAACATGCGGCCGGTGTTGATGCCGGAGCTCGAACCACCGCCGATCAGAGAGCCGAAGGTATCGACGGCGGGATCATCGAGGACAACCTTTGCCGCCGCTTCCTGGCGTTCTGTCATGCCCTCGAAGGAAATGTCCTGATCGGCCTGCGTGAATGCAAAAATGAGGCCGGTATCTTCCTGCGGGAAGAACCCTTGTGGCATCACGACGAACAGCCACGCGGCGACTCCTATCAGGGCCACATTGAGCAGCATCACGAACGGCTGATGGCTCAGCGACAGTTTGAGAATACGCTAATAGCCGCGGACGATAGCTTCGAAGCCTCGCTCACTCGCGTCGTAGATGCAATTATGCCGATTTTTTTGCGGTTTTTCAGGACCAGTGACGCCATCATCGGCGATAGCGTCAAAGCGATCAGCGCGGACAGCACAACTGCGACGGTGACGGTAACGCCGAATTTCCTCGATGCCGCCCATAAAAAGCAGTGGAATAAAAACCGCGATCAGCGAAACCTTGATCGACACGATCGTAAAGCCGATCTCTGCGGACCCCTCCAGAGACGCCGTCTTGCGGTCTTTTCCTTCCTCCATGTGTCGGAAGATGTTTTCGAGCATGACAATGGCGTCGTCGACGACCAAACCCACGGCGAGAGTCACCGCCATCAGCGACAGATTGTCTAGGCTGTACCCGACGCCTTGGCTCTTTGGCCACCACAGACGAGAGCTGTGACCCGTCCCGACGTTGGTCACCTCATGCGTGATGTTCAGATGATGTGCGGTGTCGACGGCCTGGACATTGTAGCCGACGACACCGGAGCCTCGACCGCTCGCTACCCGGGAATTGGGATCCGTCAGCGATATCTGCTGATCCGGAGTAGCGAGCATTTCCACCTGGAGAACCGCGTGGCTTTTTCTTTTAACATTGGAGGATGATATGCCGAACGACAAGCGCCTGAAGCCCGACGACTTCCCGGTTGACGTTGAAGGCGAGAAACTAGCGACTGCTAACGGCACCAATTGCCAAGGCGAAAACGCCAGCCGTCGCAGAGGATATCGCGGACCCGTCTCAACGAAGACGATTACCGCAAAGAGCAGGACTAGTGGTCGGCTTGATCTAGCTCGTGGTTCGCGGCGAAGATTCCGCTCAGATAAGACTTTCACGATCATTGGAGCGGCTTGCGTTGCTATCGTTATAATCCGTTGGGCACTTTATGGGTAGTGACCTGTTTTAGCTCCTAGCCCATGTTTGACGTCAAACATGGGCTAGTGGCCCAGTTTGAATTTCGCAATGGCCTGATTCGGTTTCGGGAATCGGGGCCGGTCTCTCAGACAACGCTGTGAACCTCGCCCCTTTGCCATCGCGCACCCTGATGCGCCTAGCCGGGGCACACATGTCCAATTCGACGGTCACGACATGTTTCGCGATAATTATTGCTTTGCCCTTGGCGTCGGCGGCGTCGCGACACCAAAGCTCCGTTGGGTCTTTCAACGTGATCTCGTTGAGTAGCTCGAAGAAAAATTACGGCATGGGTGCGTCAATGTGCAATCAATGCGCCACATCGACCGGGAACGACAGTGATGCGAACGGAACCATCGCGGCGATGCCATCGGCACGATTGCGGAGGAACGTCTTCCAGACCTGGGATGGCGGGCGTCTTCTCTTCGCCGTGTATTTCGCGTCGCCTTGCGGGAAATGCAAAAGGCGAGACCGAAAATCAATCAATCTTCGAGCGCAATGGCAGCCTCTATGCGGATGAACGCAAAGTCGCCGAAAACCGAAGAGAGCCACAATCAGACGGACCTGCGCTACATCCGGCGACATCCGAAACATGACCGATTTCCAGTGCGGCGGCTCACCTTGGCGGCGGCTGCTCTACTGATCGCCGTTGCCATGATCCTACTCGTAGCCTTGCGGTCCCTGTGGGCGATCTGACCACAGCGACGCGTCGCCTAGCATTTTGGCGGCTTGATTCGCCATCGAATCCCATTGCGCTGCGAGTTCATGCCATTGCTGAACGGTGGTTTGATCGGTCGCGTTCTTGGCCTTTTTCTCGCACTCAACCGCTTTCAGGTGATATTCTTGCGATAGCCCAAACTCGGCGACATTTTGATATGCAGGCATTCTGCCGCTCTCTGAGAAGGCTTGTTTATGGGTCGTTATCGTGGCCGTCTGCATAGGCGTTGCTCTGAGACAACGCCGGGCAGCTTCGATTTCAGCCTCGGTTGCGCCCTTGCTTCGCGCCCACGTCTCGGCGGCGGACGCGGTGTATTTAGCGACGTAATATCGAACGACCGTGCAAGAAGCGAGATAAGCGCGAACGAGTCCGGAGTGCTCGCCGGCTTCCGCTTTCGGAACTAGCCCAAAGCAATTGCAGCGACGCAGATCCAGCGCGGCCAATGACCGTCTTTGATATCGAAGTAATAATGTGGCATCGGAAACTGAGTCAATGTCTAATATCCGCAAGCGCTCCGCCTGCGGTAATAGTCGACGGCAACGTCAAATTTCAGAGAGTGAGCAATATTGACCACCGAGCCGTAATGCCAAGTCGGCATACTACTGCGGTCATCGACAACCATCGGCGACAGAGAGGATTTGGTGGCGCTTTGGCCTGACGCCACGGGAGGCATCGTTGCCCCATTCACAAACACACACCCTATCGCCTCGCGCGGCGGCGCGGCCTCGTTGTCCCAAATGCCAGTCGCGCACGGAGGTCCAGCGCACTACCGCAGCTCGTACCGGCTTCGAGCACTGGACACTGAGATGCATCAAATGCGGCCTTATCCATGAGGCGCAGATAAACGCCGACCCCATGAAGTCCGATTCTATCGGCTGGAGCTGCATCCGCTGCACCTAGCCAATTTGGTCATCACGGCATTTCAGCGTGACAACACCTATCCCGTGCCCAGACTTCGATCAATACCGTCGACGAGATGAACTGACCTTCACGTCATGAAATTCGGAAAGCTTCCAACCTTCTGGTGTTGTCTGTCATAGTGGAACTCCCTGTTGCCAGGCGGGAGCACAACACTCTCTGTCACCGTAAGCCGAGGGATATGACGGCGAACGCCTAAAATGGGATAAAACAAAGAAACGAGAGTTTTCGCCCGGTCGGCATGTTTCCCTTTGAGAAAGCTCCGCCTTGTCGATCGTGGTCTTGCGACGCAGTTGCTTGGAAACAGCCAAGATGTCGCTCCGCTTGCATCCGGGGACGCATGCGCTCACTCCTGAAGGATGTTGGAACAATTGTGTCTTGCCCCCGTTAAATTCAATGTAGCCAATCGAACATTTGGTTCAGCGCCCGTTAAACATGGTTTTGACCAAACGAACGGCGTCTGCAGCGTTAGTGTCGTTAAACGACACCATCAACGGAGGACTCCATGGAAACGATTCTGATTATTGTCGTACTTGTGCTGCTGTTCGGCGGCGGCGGATACTGGGGTCGTGGTCGAGGTTATTGGTGAACCAACGCGTTTCATGACTCAGGCGTGAGTAGCATGCCGGTCGCTGCATAGACGTTTCAGGACGATCCGCGGATCGTCGGGGGTGTCCGCCCACGCGAGCTGTTTTTCCCGACGTCCAGCCATCGGACCTTTCGATGTTGCCACTTGACCTTTTGAATACTTCGCCTTGTTCATGGGGTCTGCGGTACCCGATAGCTTCAAGACACAATTGGCTAACAGCATGCTGGCTGAAACGATTAAGGAGGCGAGCTAGGAGCACGTCTGGTCCGGTGCCGATTAGGACGGTGTCGCAGCGTGACCTTTGCAGCCACTCTGAAAGCTAAGCTAGCCTATTGCCCGGTTGGCGTCACCGTTGGGGAAGGTCACCGAGATTATGATCGTGACCTGGCCACTGTGTTCAAGGAGCGTGAGCCCGCCAACCGCACGACGGTCATCACGAAAGACCGTGACGATGGCGTTGAAAGCAAAACGATCATTCACCACGACAGGGACTAATATTTAGGCTCACGTCAAGGCTCCCGCGACCAGCGATCAAGGCAGGAAGGTCCCGAACACCATCGGGGCATCTTCTTTAAGCATTCGTCCATCGAATTTCGAACACCCTTAAGCGTTGATCGCCGGCTGCTTCGGAAAGGACGGGCCCCGGCAACTTGCCGACGAGGCTTTACGGAAAAGCCGGTCTCAAGGTGCTTTACGACGGGATCCGCGCGCCTGCGGTGGCGCACGACGGTGCTGTAGAAGCGGGACGTCACCCTTCTATCGAGCAACTGGCAATGAAAATTGGCATTCGTTGGACAGGAGTCACGGAACCTTTGGATCTAATGTTCGTAGTTCCAATTGGTTCCACTAAGGGTGGTCCGGTGGCGTACGCCGACAAGCGCCACTCCCTGACGGTGGTGGCACAAACCGCTGGAGCAAGCGTTGCGGCGCGAATCTCGCAAGGGAGTCCCGCCCTCTCCGCGACTTTGGGACCCGCATGAAATTGTCAATCAAAGCGGAGCTCGTTTACACCTTCGCAGCAGCGACACAGATCATTGCCAATCTTCAAGCGTCGCAGACAAGCGATCAAGTGATCCTCTCTGAGTCGCTCGACATTCAACCGCCGGTACAAATTCTATCCGACAAGACAACGCATGGCGATCGTCGAATACGCGCTTCCCTTTCCGGGGAAGTGACCATCTGTTACCTGGCGGTAGTTGAAAACAACTGTCGCCAGTTGCTCCCGCAGGCCGGTCTTCAGCATCTATGGTCTGACCTCCCAAGCGACGTGCTACCGTTCCTGTTGCCAAGCCGCTTCTGTCCATCGGACAAGTTCATGCGGTTTGCGCAGCGCGAGTTCGCCATCGCTGGCGACGGGGTGGCGCGCGTCATGGCCATACTTGAGTGGATTCACCGCAACGTCGACTATGTTTCTGGCGTGAGCAACGCGCAGACAACCGCAGAACGGACCTTTGTAGATCGGGCCGGCGTCTGCCGCGATTTCACTCATTTGGGTATAACGCTCGCCCGAGCGCTGGGTATTCCGGCCCGCGCCGTAAGCGCATACGCCCTTGAACTCAACCCACCCGACTTTCATGCCATCTTCGAAGTTTACCTTGAAAATGCTTGGTGGCTGATTGACCCGACAAGGCTTGCGTCGATAGAGGGTATCGTCCGGATCGGAAGCGGCCGGGATGCATCGGACATCGCATTTCTAACGTCGGACAAGCAGTGCCAGATGCTTCGGCAAACAATCGAAATTTCCAAGGCACCTTAGCCTTGGACCGTCGACTAATTCGCCTCACGCGGCGCACAATTTGGTTCCACCGAAGTTGCAGTTAGCGCGACTTGAAACCGGTGCTCTTCGATCATATCCGCCGCCCGCCGGGCGATGCCCCCTCTTTGCTGGGCCGGAACTGGATGCGCCTTCGCCCATTAAAGATGAAATCGACAAAAGGGCGCGCCATGCTTTGGATAGTTGCAAAAGAGGCTGCCGGGAATTGGTCGAGCCATAAGGATTCCCGGCAAGGCGCGGCCTTAGCCTACTACTCGGTATTCTCGCTCGGGCCCATCATTGTGATCGCTATTGCGGTTGCTGGCTTCTTTTTCGGTCGCGATGCGGTCAGTGGGCAGGTCGCTTCCTCAATCAAGGACACGCTCGGCGACACGGGTGCAAAAGCCGTTCAAGCGATGCTGGCGGATGCCGGGCGCCCTCGAGAAGGCCTGCTCGCGACCGTGCTAGGATCGGGCACTCTCCTGTTCGCAGCCATTGGGGTCGTGGTTCAGCTCAAGGACGCGCTGAACACCGTCTGGGAAGTGAGCGAAACTCCCGGCCATGGCATTTGGCACTTCATGCGCAGTTATGTTGTTTCAACGGCTGCCGTCCTCGCGCTGGGCTTCCTTCTCTTGGTCTCGCTGATCGTCACCGCCGGGCTGGCCGCGTTCGGGAAATATGCTGCCCCGCACATGCAGGAGTGGCTCTTACACCTCATTAGCGTCTTGGTTTCCGTCTCCGTCATCTCTCTGCTTTTTGCCATGATGTTCAAGTGGCTTGCTGACGCGGCTATTGATTGGTACGACGTTTGGCTCGGAGCCATTGTCACTGCCGTGTTATTTGAAGTTGGAAAATCCGCGATCGGGTTTTATATCGGGAAACAAGGATTGGATTCGACCTACGGTGCCGCAGCATCAATCATCGTGGTGTTGATCTGGGTCTATTATTCATCGCAAATCATCCTGATGGGCGCAGAAGTTACCCAAGCATTTGCGAAGCACCGAGGGTCAAAGATGCGCGAAGGGGGCTCGGACAACCCGCAGCGCTTTGCGGAAAATAACGACGGCGTCCGACGACTTAGAGGTCCATAATTCGCATTTGAACGCGGTCCTTCACGACACCCCGTGACAGCGGCGCCGCGATGTCACCTCAAACATAGTACAGGTAAGCGGCAAACAGCAGGGGGGCAATTAGGCTGCGGCGATGAACCCGATAGAGCGCAGTTATGGGTTGCTGGTCGTGAGGCGGCGCCCTTTGGAGATCCGGGCGCGCGGTCGTTGTTTTAGGATGGCGTGTCGAAAGTAGGCACGCGCGACCATATCTACCACGCTCGATACCAACTCTAGGTTCTGACGGATCACGACGCTTTGCTTCACGAACACACTCTTCGACTTGCTTTTGCAAATTGAGCAAGTTTGCATGGTCGGAAATAGGCGTTTCCGATTGAAGCCGCGCGTGCGCATTCGTTTCGTGAGGGCATGAGAAACCTCCAAGAAATTTTTGATCTTGAAGATCGGTGCGATCAGTTCCCCCTAAGCCCGATCAATAGCAATTCGGCATTTTCAGGACACTGCCTCACCCGATTCGATAGATCGCTTAGACAACCGGCTCGTTTGTGTCCCGTTCCCGAGACAAAAACCAAGCAACCAAGCCCGATTGTTCCTGAAATCGGAACCGCAGGTTCCACGTGTATGTGTAACCGGAGAGGCGGCCATAGCGCACCAATCAGCGACGGGCGGGCGCTCGAGCACGAGGGATAAGCAGCGGCTGCATACACGCGCTGTTAGTGCCGTCACCGAGCGGGACGTGGCCGCCGACGGCCCGCGGCTCGCCTCAGAGAACACCGCCATCGGCCTGGCCGACAGCGGCGTGCGCTCCTCGATCGTGCGGCTCCCGCCCTATCGCGGACAGCCACCTGGACCACCACGGCTTCGCCCACATCCTGATCGCCGCGGCCCGCCAGACGGGCGCGTCGGCCTACGTCGGTGACGGCGCCAACCACTGGCCGGCCGTGCACACCCTCGACGCGGCGCGGGTGTACCGGCTGGCGCTGGAGGGCGCCGCGCCCGGCACCCGGCTGCACGCGGTCGGCGACTGAGGGCGTGCCGTTCCGCGAGCTCGCCGAGGCTATCGGCCGCGGGACCGGCGTGCCCACGACCAGCGTCACCGCCGAGGAGGCCGCCGGCTGCTTCGCCTTCCTGGGCTCCCTGGTGGGCCTGGACAACCCCACCTCCAGCGAGCTGACCCGCAAGGAGCTCGGCTCGGTCTACCCCGGCCTCATCGAGGACCTGGTGCTCAGCCACTACTTCGACCAGGGCTAGCCGGTTGCCTCCCGGACGCGGCCGCGTCGTCGTGACCTTCGCCGGCTGCGGCGATGCCTTCGGCAGCGGCGGCCGCTACCAGGCCTGCATCCACTTGCGTCGCCCAGGCCGGCGGCCCGTCCTGCTCGACTGCGGCGCGACCTCGCTCAGCGCGCTGAAGGCCTGCCGCCTCGATCCCGGCGAGATCGGCACCGTGTTCGTCTCCCACCTGCACGGCGATCACTTCGGCGGCCTGCCGTTCCTGATCCTCGACGGGCAGTTCTGCGGCCGCACCAGCCCGCTGGCGATGGTCGGCCCGCCCGCACCGCGCCGGCTGGGCCACGCCATGGAATACCTCTTCCCTGGATCCTCCGCCGTCTCGCCGCTTCGGCGTCGACGTCATCGAGCTGGAACCCGGGCCCCACCGCCCCGTGACCGGCAGCGCAAGTCGCCGCCTGGGAGGTGATCACCCGAGCGGCGCGCCCGCCGCTTGTCCTGCGCGTCGGGATGGCGGCGCGTCGATCGCCTATACCGGAGACACGGCGTGGACCGAGGACCTGACCGCCGCCGCCGACGGCGCCGACCTGCTGATCGCCGAGGCCTACTACTACGACAAGGCGGTCCCGTTCCACCTACGCTACGCCGACCTCGTCGCCCACCGGGCCAGCCTGACCAGCCGTCGGATCGTGCTCACCCACATGTCCGCGGACACGCTGGCCAGGGCCGAGGCGAGCCAGCTCGAGTTCGAGACCGCCCGCGACGGCCTCGTCATCCCGCTCTGACCCCAGCCCGAACCTCGTTGGCGACGGCTGCCAGTTCCGCGACCAGCGTCGTGTCCTGCGGCCACCACGCCAGCATTACCGAGCAGGCGGCAGGTCCCTGATCGGCACGAATGTCACCTTGGGGCGGTGGTACCAAGGCCGACCGCCTCGGACGTGATGCTGATGCCGACGCCGCGTGCGACCAGGTGCATCTCCGCGTCCAGCGTGCTGGCCTCGGCGACGACGGGCGGCGGCCCTGACCGGTAGTCGGTGAGTATCCAGTAGTCGCGCCACGGGCCCGGGGAGACCGGCGCGGCGACGATGGGCTCGGGCAGCACGTCCGCGACGCTGAGCGATGAACGTCCCGCGAGCCGGTGGTCCTCGGGCAGGGACGCGACGAGCCGCTCGGTTGCGAGTTCGACCGACACCAGGCCGGGCAGCCCGAGCGGGGGCCGCACGACCGCGGCATGGACCTGCTTGTCCCGTAGCCCGGCGGTCGGGTCGCAGAAGTCATACTCCCGGGTTTCCACGGTCGCCGCGGGCGACCGCTCGTGATAGGTGCGCAGCAGCCTGGTCGCGATGTCGAGGCCCGCGCCGATCGTGTAGCCGAGCCGGAGTGTCCCCTGCGGCGAGGGGCTCAGGGCGCGGACCGTCTTGATCGCGGCCGATAGTCCGGCCAGGGACTGCCCGGCCAGGCCCGCGAAGACCCGGCCCGCTTGCGTCAGCTCCACGGTCCGCGTGGTCCGGCTCAGCAGCTCGACGCCAAGCGCGCGCTCCAGATCGCGGACCGTATGGCTCATCCACGGCGCCGACACGCGCAGCCGCTGCGCTGCACGGGCGAAGTGCAGCTCCTCGGCGACCGCCAGGAAGGCCTCGAGCTGACGCAACGTCACGTTCTCCATGTCCTGCCTCCTGCCTCATTATTTCAATAGCGGACACAATGACGCGAGTAATTCGTCCTTCACCTGCGGAGTTCCGATCTCTATCGTTAGCGGAAATCGAAATAGTCAGCGAAGAGGAATCCCCAGTGTCAGCTAGCTACAGCGACGAAGACCTGGCGGCCGGCCGTGACGCCCTGCTGAGCGGATGGTCGACGGGCAGCGAGCCGGGCCTGGTCATCACCAAAGCGGCGGGCGCGCTGGTCTGGGACTCCGGACGGCCGCGAGTACATCGACTGCACGTCAATGGCCTGGTCGAACAACATCGGCGCGTCCCGCCCCGAGGTCGTCGACGCCGCGTTCGCGCAGGCACGCGAGCTCAGCCACCTGCGGTCGAACTTCGACTCCGTCCCGCTGCTGCGGCTGGCCCACGCCATGACCTCCGGCCGCGCCCGGCGACCTGAAGCGAGTCGGCTTCACGCTGCACGGCAGCCTGGCCGTGGAGATGGCGATGAAGCTCGCGCTGGCCAACCGCCCCGGCCACACCGGCCCGTTCCTCGCCCTGACCGACGGCTACCACGGCCGCTCGCTGGCGAGCATGGGACTGGGCTGGCCGCACACCAACCACGCCTTCGACCGCACCTTCCCCGCCGTGCTGCGGGTCCCCCAGCCGTACGCCTACCGCTCCGGGCGGGCGCCGGACGAGGAGGTCGACTACTGCCTCGGCGAGCTGCGCGACGCGATCGCCCGCCGGGCCACCGGCCTGCCGCCCGCGCTGATCATGGAGCCGGTCCAGGGCAACGGCACGCCAGCTCGACTTTCCCGACCGCTACTACCGCGAGGTCCGTCAGGTCTGCGCCGAGCACGGCATCCTGCTGATCTTCGACGAGGTGCAGACCGGGCTTCGGCCGGACCGGGCGGATGTGGGCCGCCGAGTACTACGGCGTCACCCCCGACATCCTCGTCTTCGGCAAGGGCGTCGGCGGCGGCTTCCCGCTGGCCGGGCGTGCTGGCCAGCGCGGCGCTGGACGGCTTCCAGCCCGGCGACGACGCGCTGACCTTCGGCGAGTTCCCGGTCAGCCTGGCCGCCGGACTCGCCGCGCTCGAGGTGCTCGAACGCGACGGCCTGCTGCAGGCCTGCGCCGACATGGGCAAGTACGCGACCGACGGCCTGCGCGCGATGCAGCCGCGGCACCGGCTCATCGGCGACATCCGCGGGCCAGGCCTGCTCATCGGCGTCGAGCTGGTGCGCGACCGGCAGACCAGGGAGCCCGCCGACCGCGCGAGGCCGCTCGAGGTCTACCGGCGGGCCCTGGACCTGGGCGTCATCTTCGGCACCACCAGGTACGCCGGCCTGGGCAACGTCCTCAAGATCAAGCCGCCGTTCACCATCACCCGCGACCAGATCGACCGCGTGCTTGACGTGCTCGACCAGGTCCTGACCGCGATCGAGAGCACGATCTAGATGAACGGACCCGTAAAGGAGCAGCCGTGACCGACACCCGGTCCAGATCTCCGACCCGAACGACGCCACCGACCTCAACCAGTTCGGCTACCTCCAGTCGCTGCGCCGCACGCTGGGCCCGTACGGCTCGTTCGCCATCGCGTTCTCGATGGTCAGCATCACCACGGCCATCTTCTTCCTGCTGCCCAGCCTGTTCGGCACCGCGGGCGCGGCCGGGGTCTGGCTGTGGATCCCGTGCGCGGCGGGCGTCTTCCTGATCGTGCTGGTCTACGCGCACCTGGCCGCGCGCATCCCGATCACCGGCTTCGCCTACCAGTGGAACAGCCGCCTGATCAACCCGCACTACGGCTGGTTCACCGGCTACACCGCGCTGCTGGCGTTCATGGCGGGCACCGCCGCCACCGCCGTCGCGCTGGCGACCGTGTTCGCCAGCGACATCTGGAAGTCACCCGACGCACGGCGACATCGTGCTGCTCGCGACGCTGGCGATGGCCGTGGCCGGGCTCATCAACATCATCAGCATCCAGGCCGTCAGCGCGGTCAACAACACCGGCGTGTTCTTCGAGATCATCGGGTCGGTCGTGGCCGCCGCCCTGCTGTTCTTCGGCGCCATCTTCTTCTTCCACCACGACGCCGGATTCGCCATCCTGATCTCGACCCAGCGCACCTCGGGCGGCGTCGCTGTGGTACGGGTTCGTGCTGGCCGCGCTGCTGCCGCTGTACTGCTTCATCGGCTGGGAAGGCGCGGCCGACCTGGCCGAGGAGACCAACGACCCGCGGTCGGTCACGCCGTTCGCGATGATCCGCGCCAACTACGTGTCGGTGGCCGCGAGCCTGTTCATGATCGTCGGGTTCCTCATCGCGATCCCGCACGGCATCGGCCGACGCTGCTCGGCCAGTCGAAGAACCCGCTGGTCTACATCTTCCAGAGCCACTTCGGCGTCGGTCGCGGCCGACGTCCTGCAGGTCGTCGGTGTTCCTGGCGATCTTCTCCTGCGTGCTGGCCAACATGGTGGTGGCCACCCGGCTGGCGTTCGCGCTGTCGCGCGACAGGATGCTGCCCGGGCTCGACCGCTGCTCGGCCGGGTCAACACGCGCACCCGCACGCCGGTCGCGTCGATCGTGCTGGTCGCCGTCGTCGGCATCGGCATCAACCTGCTGTCGGCCGGCGTCGCGGCCAACGTCGTGTCCATCTGCAGCGTCGCCTACTACTTCATCTACCTGCTCACCGTCGGCGGCGCGATCTACGCGCACGTCAAGCGGCACCATCCCGGCGCGCCGGTCCGGGGACTTCTCCCTCGGCCGCTGGTTCCTGCCCGTCGCCCTCACCGCCGTGCTTTACGCCGGCGGGCGTGATCGTGATCGCGCTGGCGCCGCACGAGGGTCACACCGCGGCCGTCTACCTGGCCGGCGCCGAGCTCGTCGGGCTGCTGTGGTACCTGCTCTACCTGCGTCCCCGCATCGCCAACCGGACGGCCTGGTGCGTCCTGCGCAAGGAATCGGCCCCGGCCGAGCCCACGGCCGACCAGGGCCTCAGCTACGGCCGCTGACCAGCAGGTGGTGCAGCCGGATCGCCTGATTCCGGCTCAGCAGGACAATCTGGATCCGCTGGCCCACGAATGGCCTGACAATGTGCGGGGCCTGCCAGAGCTGGCCGGCGGCGCTGATGCCGACGGCATCCCCCGAGTCATAGGCCTGCTTGATGACCGCCGTCACCGCCTGCACAAAGTCGGCGGAAATGGCGACCAGGAATCCGTAGGTGACGGGTCCCGCCTGGTACCCGGAAGGTGGCGACGGAGGAGACCGCAGCCGACGTGATCGTCACCGGCGACCCGGCCCGGCGGTAGCACGCCACACCCTCTGGAGCCGGAGTGGCCGGGAGTGGCCGGAGTGGCCGGCGTAGGCGTAGGCGTGCTTCCGGTGCCCGCGTGGTGCAGGTGAACGAGGTGGGGCGAGCCGACCGGTCGTTGCCCCGTGACGGCCCGCGGCACGAGTGCCAGCCCGAAAAGCGAGACCGAGCTGGCCGGGCACCGGCCCGCTGTGGTCGGCAGGCGTTGCGCATGAGCTGCAAGACGATCGGTGACCCCAGGTGGCGTGAGGGCGAGAAGCTCGCTGGGGCCGAGTCCGGCCCGATGGGAGCGACGCTCGCGCAGCCGGCCGCGGCGAGCACGGCACCAGCCACGGTTAGCGAGCCCGCCAGGGCGCATAGCGGGGCGGGCCGCGGGCGAGACCGGCGCTGAAGGGCATGTCCCGGGTCCTCCCTAGGCCGAGTGGCGCGCGGGATATGGTGGCGGTGTCGGCGGTGGCTGTCTCGGCGCGGGCGGCGTCGGGCGACCACCGCGGTGGCGGCCAGCACGATGAGCAGTCGGCCAGGCTCACGTTGATCAGCGTGCGGGTCGTGCAGGTAGCCGGGAGCGTGACGATCCGGTACGACCGCGGCGACGGCGGCCAGCAGACCAGGTCAGCGACCATCAGCCCCGTGCCAGCCGGCCTGGCGGGACCAGGCCCTGGGTGCGTGGGAGGCCGCCCAGGCTGACCAGATACAGCACCAGCCGGAGAAGTCGGGCAGCCAGGCGAAGTTGCCGGTCGCCTGGAGCGCCAGCACCGGCCCGTACGCCGGAGAGCGCCAGCGGCAGGGCCAGCAGCCAGGGCCGGGCGCGGCTGGCGGGGGCGTCCCGGTGGAACGCGGTCATGGCCAGGACCACGCCAGGTCGATCAGGACCAGAAGACCCATGGCGCGAACGGCGCCGCATGATGCCGGTGGGCGCTGGGCTTGATCAACGCGACCAGGCCGGGGACGATGGCATGGCGGCCAGGATCCGGCCGTGCGGTAGTGCCGAGGGCCAGCATCACGAAAATCGCCGATCCAGGCGACGCTCACCAGGTAGTACACCGTGTCCAGGCAACGCCGAGCACGATCGCCAGACTCCCGGGCGGAGGGCAGCCAGCCGACCAGGCAGCGCTCCACTCCAGGTACACCAGATGTCAACGGGCCAAGCATCGCGTGCACCAGCAGCACGGCAAGACACCGCGCGCGCCACCGCCTGCCCGGCGAAGTTACCGAGCGCAGCGCCCGCGCCGCCCAGGTGCAGCCGGACCGCCAGGCGCCGCCACGCTCGTGACCTCTGGCCCGGCCGGGCCCGGCCGCCTGACTGATCTACTCATCTGCCGCCGGGTCGCCGGTCAGCCGGCCCGTCCAGGACACGCGGCCGATCATGTCCTGTCCTACTCCGGTCCGGTACCAGCCGGCGCACCAGTCGCCGCACCCGCCGGTACCGTGGCGCTCTCAGCTCGCCCGGCTCATCCGGCTGCCTCCGCCCCGGCCGGCCCAGCCGTGCCCGCACCACCCGGCCGTCGACCGCGCGCAGTTCGGCCTCCTCTCCCAGCGCGCCCCGCCCTGCCGGGTCAGCCGGTAATAGCGGCGCAGGCGGCCGTCATGTCACCTCCTCCCGTCGGCTCGATCAGGCCTTCAGTGGCCAGCCGTCCAGCACCCCGTACAGGCTGCCGATCTTCAGGCGGACCCGGCCCCGGACAGCTCGGGCACCTCGCCCACGATGCCGTACCCGTGCCGCGGCTCGTCGGCCAGCGCGGTGAGCACGAAGAACGCCTGCCCCGTCATCTGCTTGCCGGTCATGGGGGCAATATAATGGAAACAAAAGATATTAGTCTATCCCTGCGTACGGGCCGGGGGCGGTCGGGCACGTTCGTCAGGCCGGTGGCAGGTGGCCGATCGCGAGCGCTCCGTCCGCGGCGTACCCCGGCGCCGATGCCCGTCACGACGAAGCCTGGCCGCACCTGCACGGGGACGGGCGTGAGGCTGACGGGGGCCGTCGAGCCGGTGCCCAGCTGGCCCGACTGGTTATCACCCCAGGCCAGGATGCGGTGACCGGAGGTCAGGGCCAGGCCGAAGGTCCCGCCGACGGCTAGCTCGCTCACCTTCACCCCGTTCGGCAGGCGCACCCATACGGCTGGTGCCGGTCGGTGGTCGACTGGTCGCCGAGCTGGCCACGGGCGTTGTAGCCCCAGCCCAGCGCCCGCCTGTCGGTGGTCAGGGCCAGGACGTTCAGCAGGCCGGCGATGGCCGCGACCACCCTGACGCCGCCGGGCAGCCGGATGGCCACCGGCGTCTTCCGCTCCCGGGTCGTACCGTCGCCGACCTGCCCGAGGTTGTTGATGCCCCAGCTCAGCAGTCGGCCGGCGGAGGTCACCGCGTACCCCATCGCGGAGCCGGCCGCGACGGAGGAGATCGTCGTGTGCCGGGGCAGCTGGACATACCCCGGCACATGCCGGTCCCTCGTGCTGCCGTCACCCAGCTGCCCGAACCGGTTGCCGCCCCAGGTCAGCACCCGGCCGGCGGTGGTCAGGGCCATCGGGCTGTTGTCGCCCGCGCTGATCGACTTGACCGTGACGCCCCTGGGGAGGCTGACCGCCGTCGGCAGCAGCCGGTCGCGGGTCGTGCCGTTACCCAGTTGGCCGGAAAGAGTCTCTCGCCCCAGGCGAGGACCCGGCTGGCGGTGGTGAGGGCGAGGGTGAAGCGATTGCCCGCCCGGGCCGCCTTGATCCTGACGTCGGCGGGCAGGCGCACCGCCACCGGCTTGTGCCGGTCGGTCTGGCTGCCGTCGCCCAGCTGGCCGTGGTCGTTATGACCCCAGCTGAACAGGCGGCCGGAGGTGGTCAGCGCGAGCAGGAGTCCACGCAGCGGACCGTGGTGTAGTGATGGCCCCCGGGCAGCTTGACGACGACCGGCAGGCCGCTGTTGGTGGTGGTGCCGTTGCCCAGCTCGCCGTAGGGGTTGTTACCCCAGGCCAGGACCGTGTCCCCGGCTTGCCTGGCGGGAGCGGCGCTGAGCGCTCCGTCGCGGACCTGATGTCCGATCGCGAGGCCGGACTCGGTGTCCCATCCGGCCCCCGATGGCGGTCGGGGCTGAACCCTTCGGCAGGTGGACGCGCAGCGGGCGTGGGCCGGTTGGCGCGCGAGCCGATGCCGAGCTGGCCGACATCGTCGCGACCCCAGGCTCAGGATCCGACCGCCGAGCGGTCATGGCCATGCTGAACTGCCTGGCCGCCACGCGGCGCCCCGGACCTTGGTTCCCTTGGGCAGACTGACCAAGACCGGAGGCGCTCTTGCTGGTCGTAGCGGTCGCCGAGCTGGCCGTAGAAATTGACGCCCCAGCCCAGGACCCGGCCGTGGTGGTCAGCCGCCAGCGCGAAGAGCCTGCCGGCCGTCGCCGCCGCGACCTTCACCCCGGCGGGCAGGTGAACCTGGAGCCGGCGTCTCACGGATCTCTGCGTGGTGCCATCGCCGAGCTGGCCGTCCGCGTTGAAGCCCCAGGCCAGCAGCCGCCCGATCGAGGTGACCGCGTAAGCCCGGCCTGGTGCCCGCCGCGATGGAAGTGACCTTGGCGTGCCGCGGCAGCCGCACAAGCCAGGGATGACCCGCGGCATCGAGCCGCCGTCGCCCAGCTGGCCGACGACGTTCCCGCCCCAGGACAGCACCCGGCCCGTCTTGGTCAGGGCCAGGGCGCTGTCGGCCCCCGCGCTGATGGCGGTGACCGTGACGCCCTTGGGGTGCGACCCGCACCGGCAGCGCCCGGTTCGTCGTCGGTCCCGTCGCCCAGCTCCCGGCGAAGTTGTCGCCCCAGGCCAGGACCTGGCCCTTGGTCGTCAGCGCCACGGTGAACGGGCCGCCTTCGCGCAGCGCCGTCACCTTCACGCCGGCGGGCAGCGTGGTCCCGCACCGGGGTCGGCCGGGGCGTGGTCGTCCCGTCGCCGATCTGGCCGTAAGACGTTGCTGCCCCAGGCGAAGACCGCGCCGGAGGTGGCCAGCGCGACGCTGGTGCCGATCGAGGTCCGCACGGTGGTGTAGCGGCAGCGCGTCGGCAGCTCGGCGAAGACCGGCGTGCGCTGGCGTCGGTGGTCGTCCCGTCGCCGAGCTCGCCGATCGTGTTGCTGCCCCAGCCGATGACGTGTCTGGCCGGGCGTGGCCGCGGCCGGGCGGCGCGGCGGCCGCGCGGCTGCCACGGGGTGACGGCGGGCGACGGCGGACCGTGGTCACGGCCGAAGGCGGCCATGCTCAGGGCTGCGCCAGCAGTCCGGCTCGGTCGGGCTGCGGGGCGGGCATCGGCATCCGGGTTGTCCTCTCGTCTCGCTGGCGCGTGGTCAGATCTCCTCGTGGCCGATCGAGAGGGCGGACTCGGCGGCCCAGCCCCGCGCCGATGGCGATGGGCGTGAACCCGACCGGCAGGTCGCACCCGCGCCGGGGGTTGCGCGGTCGACGGTCGAGCGTCGCCGAGCTCACCGCTTGGTCCTGACCCCAGGTCAGGACGTGCGCGCGGCCGCGGTCAGGGCGACGCTGAAGTCAGCGGCCGGCGGCCAGCGCCCGGATCCTGCCGTCCCCTTCGGCAGCTGCACCCACACCGGTACGTGGCCGGCTCAGCGGTCGATCCCGGTGCCCAGCTGGCCGAAATCGTTGTTGCCCCAGGCCAGCGCCCGCCCGCCGGTGGTCAGCGCCAGCGCCTGGACCTCCCCCGCCGTCGCGGCCGTTACCGTGACGCCGCGGGGCAGCCGGACCTGGACCGGCGCTTCCGGCGCACTTGCGGTGGTGCCGCCCGAGCTCGCCCGGCTGTAGTGGCGCCCAGGCGCAGCAGCCGTCCGGCCGAGGTGACCGCAGTAGCCCGTCCGCCCGCCGCGATCGAGGTGACCCTCGTGTGCGCCGGGCAGCCGGACATAGCCAGGGACGTGCCGGTCGGTCGCGCCGCCGTTGCCCAGCTGG